>CACGZG010000001.1 GCA_902577525.1 uncultured Pelagibacteraceae bacterium
ATATAGTTTATAATTAGAATTTATAAATTTAAATTTTTCAAATTTAAAAAAATTTATATCCAATTTTATTAAAGATATACCAATAAAAAAAATTTATGCGTTTGAGCCACAAAAAAATATTTTTGATTGTTTAAAAAATAAATTTTCAAAAAATAAAAGATTCATTTTAAGAAATTGTGCAATAAGTAATAAAAATGGTTTCAAAAAGATCAAAATCAATAAACTGACATCTACATCTAGCTTATCAAAATTAAATAAGGCGTCTTTTTTTTTCAAATTTAAAAATATTTTAATTCCAACTATTAATAGATTCCAAAAAATTGAAACTAAGACTATTGACAAAGTTTTCATAAAAAAATCATTAAGATCCTCATTGCTTAAAATTGATGTCGAAGGACATGAATGGGAGGTTTTGATGGGTGCTAAAAACTCAATACAATCTTTTAACTATATTATCATTGAGAAACAAATGTTTAACTTATATAAAATTTCTGATTTTGAAAAATCACATAGATATTTAGTCAAAAATGGTTTTGTTTTAATTAAAAAATTTAGGTTTCCAACTTTTCACTTTGAAGATAGACTTTATCTAAATAATTCAAAATTATAAATTTGATTAATAAAATTACTTGAATAAAGAAAAAACTATATTAATAAAGTTATTGTTAACAAAATTTATATTATAATATGTCGGTTAAATACCTTAAAAAATCACCAAAAACCTCATCAACTGATGATTCTAAAACGAATGGGATTGTGCAAGATCTATTAAAAGATCTTGAAAACACAAAGGAACAAGGCTGTATCGATCTTACAAAAAAGTTTGATAAATATAGTGGAGAAATTATTGTTTCAAGAGAGCGAATTGAGGAAATAAAAATGACTTTGGATCAAAAAACCAAAGATGATATTCAATTTTCTTTTGATCGAGTAAGAAAATTTGCTGAAGCACAATTAAAAAATTATGGCCAAGATTTTGAAGTAGAACTCTCAGATGGCTTATACGCTGGTCAAAAACTAATTCCTGTTAATACAGCTGGGTGTTATATACCAGGCGGTAGATATGCACACATAGCGTCTGCAGTGATGAGTGTTACAACGGCTAAAGTTGCTGGAGTAAAAAATATTATTGCTTGTAGTCCACCAAAAGAAGGTATAGGGGCTCACCCTACTATAGTTTATACAGCTGATCTTTGTGGAGCAGATATTATCTTGAACTTAGGTGGCGTTCCTGCAATTGCTGCAATGACAAATGGTTTGTTTAAAAATCCTCCAGCAGACATCATTGTTGGTCCGGGAAATCAGTTCGTTGCGGAGGCAAAAAGAATTTTATATGGAAAAGTTGGTATCGATCTATTTGCAGGTCCAACTGAAATCGGAATAATTGCTGATGCAAAAGCTGATCCAGAGATAGTGGCTGTTGATTTAGTTGGTCAAGCAGAACATGGTTACAATTCTCCTTGTTGGTTATATACAACAAGTAAAGAATTAGCTGAAAAAGTAATGAAAAGAGTTCCAGAATTAATTGCAGAACTACCAGAGATACCTAGACAAAATGCTGATGCAGCTTGGAGAGATTACGGAGAAGTTATACTTTGTGACACTGATGAAGAAATTGTAAAAGTTAGTGATGAATATGCTCCTGAACATTTAGAGGTTCAAACAGAAAACTTAGAATGGTATCATAAAAGATTGACTAACTATGGATCTTTATTTGTTGGAGAAGAGACAACGGTTGCATATGGAGATAAGTGTTCAGGTACAAATCATATTCTACCAACTAAAGGAGCAGGTAAATACACTGGAGGTTTATTTGTTGGAAAATTTATTAAAACTCTAAGTTTTCAAAGGATGACGAAAGAATCTACAGAGCTTGTAGGCGCTGCTGCAGCCAGAATATCTAGATATGAAGGAATGGAAGCGCATGCAAGGACTGGTGATGTAAGATTAAAAAAATACGGATATTCTAATTAACAGTTTCCATTACCACATAAATTGTAAGTATACTCATAAAACTAATAATAAAAATATTAATTATTCTCCAAACTTTTTCACTCTGAGCATATTGAGATAAATACTTTGATAAATAACCAATTACAAAAAAGAAAAAAATTGATGCCACGGATGCTCCCAAACCAAAATATATTTTTTGATTGAGAATAAAATTTTTTGAAAAGTTACCTAAAAAGAATACTGTGTCTGAATAAACGTGAGGATTAAGGTATGTAAAACCTAGAGTTTTGAGAAAAATATTTAATTTTGATATATTTTTAATTTCATTATTTATTTGAACTTTGAAATTGAATGACTTTATTTTTGAGTAAATAAAGTAAATTAAATATAAATTCAATTGTAGAATTAAAATATTGAATGAAGTAATGAAATAAAAATATTCCAAAAAATATTAAAATCAAATCTGATAATGAACAGATAAAACAAACCAAAAAAACATGTTGTTTTTTTAAGCCCTGCTCTATTAGAAAAATATTCTGTGGACCTATCGCTAAGATCAAACTAAGTCCAGTAAAGAACCCTAATATTGGGTATTCCATCTGAAAATAAAATTATTCTGCGTTTGCAGTTAAAGTCTTGATTTCTAGTATATTTTCGTTTGGATCTTTTACAAAAAAAGTTTCTTGTTCATATTTAGTGCCCTTAAATCTTAAATAAGGTTCATCATAGTACTTTGCACCTTTTTCCTTAAGTCTTTTTTTAAGAGCATCAAAATCTTTTCTAGATAAATGAACTCCAAAGTGAGGAACGGAAACATTCCCCATATCAACATCATGTCTTTCATTATCCAGTTTATGCTCGCTTGCATGAAGTGTTAATTCGTTTCCCCAAAAATCAACATCTGCCCACTCTTGAGCAGAATTGTCTAATCTACAACCAAGTGTTTCACTATAAAATTTCTTTGCTGTTTCTAAATCTCCACATGGAATAGCTAGATGGAAACAATTTGTATTTTTGTACATTTTAATCCTCTTTAAATTAAGTATATGGGTACTATATAGAGTATATACTTTTTTTTATCAACTGTTAGAAAACTCAAAAAAAATGAATGATTTTTTACAATCTATAATTGACCGAGATCCTGCGGCAAAATCTAAGTTAAGTTTAATCTTAACTTACCCAGGCGTTAAAGCTATTTTTTTTCACAAAATTGCAAATTTTTTTGCGATAGCTAAATTTGATTTAGTTGCAAGAATCATTTCTCAATTTTCAAGATTTTTAACTGGAATAGAGATACATCCAAAAGCAAAGATTGGAAAAAATTTATTTATAGACCATGGTATGGGGGTTGTAATTGGCGAAACATCTGAGATTGGAAACAATGTAACAATTTATCATAACGTAACCTTGGGAGGTATTGCGCCAAGTATCAATGCTGACAATCAAAGAAATATGAAAAGACATCCAACTTTAGAAGATAATGTTGTTGTTGGATCCGGTGCTCAAATTCTTGGACCAGTTTTAATTGGAAAAAATTCATTAATTGGTGCTAATGCAGTAGTTACAAAAAATGTTCCAGAAAAATCAATAATGGTAGGAATTCCAGCTACAAGAGTTGGTGATGCTACAAAAGGATTTCAACCCTATGCTGTTACTGATAAAGATAAAGATTAATGTCACAAATTAAAAATAACTTTATTGAATCAGTTGGTAATACACCTTTAATAAAATTAAAAGCAGCCTCTGAGATTACTGGATGTAATATTTATGGTAAAGCAGAATATCTTAATCCAGGTGGATCAGTCAAAGACAGGGCTGCTCTAGCACTAATAAAAGATGCACAAGAAAAGAAACTAATTTCAGAAGGTGGAATTGTTGTTGAAGGTACGGCGGGTAATACTGGGATTGGTTTATGTCTTTTAGGAAATTCTTTAGGTTATAAGACAATTATTGTAATGAATGATAACCAAACCCAAGAAAAAAAAGATACTTTAAAAAATATTGGTGCAGATCTTAGACTAGTACCACCCAAACCATATAAAGATGATGGTAATTACGTAAAAGTTGCAGGTCGTCTTGCTGAAGAATTAAAAAGCACAAATAACAATGGGGTCGTTTGGGCAAATCAATTTGATAACATTGCAAATGCAAAAGGTCATTACGAAACGACTGGACCAGAAATTTGGAAACAAACTGATGGTAAAGTAGATGGCTTTGTCTGCGCATCAGGAACTGGAGGTACCATCGGTGGTGTAAGTAAATTTCTCAAAGAAAAAAATAAAAATATAAAAATTTATTTATCAGATCCAACAGGCTCTGCACTCTATAATCATATTATGAATGGTGAACTTAAAGCTGAAGGTGGTTCAATAACTGAAGGTATTGGTTCAAGCAGAATAACTAAAAACTTTGCTGAAGCTAAAATTGATGGCGCCTTTTCAATCAGTGATCAAGAGTCTTTACCTATACTTTATGACTTAATTCAAAATGAGGGATTAAGTTTAGGGACTAGTTGTGGAGTAAATATTGCAGGTGCAATTAGATTAGGAAAAGAGCTAGGCCCAGGAAAAACGATAGTCACAATTCTTTGTGATAGATCAGATAAATACAACTCAAAGATGTTTAATAAATCTTTTTTAAAGGAAAAAAACCTCCCTATTCCAAGCTGGTTATAATAACGCATACCAGGCATGTAACAAAACAGTTACATTTTTATAATAATATTAATTAACATTAAGGATATATGAAAAAAATTATTATAGTTTTATCTTTTTTCATCTTTACATCTGCTAATGCAGAAATGAGTGACAAAGATAAATCAAAAGCATGGGATTGTATCGGTATTTATATGGCTAACTACTTTCTTCCATCGGGTGAAAAGTTTGAGTACGGAATGAAAGAAAAATCAATTTCAACTGTGAAAGTTCTAAAAACCTACGCTCTTGAAATAGGTATTCCAGAAAAAGATTGGGATGCTGGAGTAAACAAAGCAGTAGATAAACATTACGGTTCCAAATATGACAAAGCTAAAACTGACAAATGCCATACATTTGTTGAGGCTTTAGTACCAAATGGAGCCGAGAGAGTAAAAAAAGTCGTTCAAACTTTATATTAAAAAGGAGATAAATGAAAAAAATTATATTCACAATATTGTTTTCAATGCTTTCAACCACAGCATTTGCTAATTCAGGAAAAATTAATTTGGAAGGTTTTGGATCATGGGATATTACCGCGATAAACGCTGGAAAAGGAGATTTAGCAATTACTTATGACGGAATAGCAAGTATGAAGGATAAAAACGGTGACCAAGTATTTAATAATGTTTCAGTTCATTGTGTTGGAGGATTGACTACCCAAGGTGGAAACTTTGTAGATGAAACTGGTATGTGTAGATTTGATCTTTTTGATGGTGAAAGTGTATTTATAAAATATACTGGTAAAGGAACTACAGGTGTAGATGGATCTGGTGCATTTGTATTTGTGAGAGGAACTGGAAAATATGAAAATATCAAAGGTAGTGGAACCAGTAGTAGAACTAATCTAAAAACGAAGAAAAAGGGTTTTGCATCAACTCTAAATATATTTAAGGGTGAGTACACATATTAATAATCAATAAAGGAGTATTATGTCAGAAATTAAATGTATAAATTTAGGATATGTTGTTCCAAAAGATAAGGCTGATGAGGTTCTAGAATTATTCAAAACACATGCCGCATGGATGCAAGAATTTTACTCAGACTCAAATGATGGATCTAAGTATTTGATAAGCTCATTTTTCACAAAAGCAGATGAATTTGTAAATCCTGCAGACCCAAGCCAAGGATTGACTGGAAATGTTGTTTTTACAATTAATGAGAGATTTACATCAATGGATAGTGTTAAACGTCACGTGGAAAATGCAATGAAAAATGATTACTTTCCAAAATTTGGTGAAATAATGGAAAAATATGGTGTTGCTCGAAGCTTGGGTGGAGAAATATATCATTCAATAAGATAAAATTAAAAAAGGAGGAAAATGGAAAAAGAAATGTTAGTACATCTTAAACTTAAAGAAGGTAAATTAGAAACTTTCATGGGTTGGATGCAATCAGATGAAGGTATGAGTGTCAGAAAAAGTGTTGCTTATCCTGAAAAAACTATTGGGGCTATGATACCAGATAAGAGTGGGATGTTATTTAAAGTTAATGTTCATAATGAAGCTGGAATGAAAGAATTTGTAACCGGTAATAACCCTACTGCAAAAGCGATCTATGCCGAGTGTGTAGAGAGTGCTCAGTTATTTGAACTATCTAAAATAAATCTATAAAGGAGAAAATATGAAAAACTACATGGTAACTCACACTTTCAAATCAAAGGAGATGAAAGATAAATTTTCAGAGACAGTTGCATCAATGAAGATGGAAGATATTGTAAAATCAATGACTAGTGAAGATGCAGCATGTCAAATGACTTGGAATACTCCAGGAGATACAATGCAAATGTTTTGTTGGTGGAAAGGTAAAAATCCAGAGGCTATTAATAAACAATTAGCATCTATGAATGACTTTTTTGAACCTCATAAATTTACTGAGTGCACAGATGAAGTAATGGATTACAACGCCTAGAATAGGCCAAAACTTTTTTTAATTAAATTTAAGAGAAAAAAAAATGAAAGTAATTTACACAAGAACAATGAGAGTAAAAGATGATGGTTTAGGAAAAGCAATGGAGATTGGGAAAGGTTTAGCTGCAGTAAGAAAAAAACATTACCCCAATCATGATGTTTATTTCTCTTTTCAAATGGGTGGAGACCCAAGAACAATAAGAGAGACTTTAATTGGACCTATGTTTGAGGGTGATAATGAGGCTGACGCTAACATGTCTGCAGATCCTGAATATATGAAACTTTTAGAGCAATTAAAAGAAGTCGCCATAGAAGGAACTATTAAGGACGAGATAAGACCGATATTTAGTGAAGGAGAATAAATAATGTTAGAAAAATTTAATGGGATATTTTATTTAATAATTTACTTAGTTCATTTTATTGGAGTTGGTGTTTATGCATTTCAAACTATTTTTGGCACTAAAAGCTTCATGGAAAGATTTGGTATAGATCCAAGTGGAGCAATAATGATTAGAATGGCAGGAGCATTTATGCTTGCTGTATTTTTAATGTCAATCTATGTAGGTTTTATAAGACCTGGAGGTTTGGAAAATACATGGGGTTTCTTAAATTTAGTTTTTATTAATAATCTATGTATTTTTTTATGTAATTTTTATTCTATTAAAATAAATAAAACAGGTGTGAATGAGAAAACTACAAACGAGGGTGTTATTGCACCGTTTGTATTTACAATTATGAGTGCAATTTTATGCTACGGTTTAGCAGATAAAATATACACCTAGGGAGTAAAAGATGTCGATATTGAAAAGATATTCCGATGCAATAGACAAAAAAGACGAAGCAACTATGAATAAACTTTTGCACGATGATTTTAAATTCACAATGCATAAAACTGGAAATTCATTAGGAAAAGCTGATGTGATTAAATGGGCAATGAGCGGTGATATAAATCAAGATAAGTCAAGAATTGTGTATGAAAATGAAGACGTGGGTATACATCATTCATTCGTCACATTTAATGACGGAAATGTTGAGGCTGTAATGGCAGTTTATAGATATAAAGATGGAAAAATTGTTAGTTTAGAAACTGGCGCTACTCCAATGTCTAAATAAGTGAGAGAATTACTTTTTCTTTGTATACTTATAACTGCATTTGATTTTTTTTTAATTATCTACGCATTTACAATTCCTCTTTATCCAAAAAAATGGCGGAAAGAGGTAAATAAAAAGTATAAAAATGAGACAGCCACGGGAGTAACAATAATTTTTGTAACTATGGCAGCCTGTTTTTTATGGGTAATATATTTTTATTTTTTGATATTTATATTATAGTTTTTTAATGAGTAATATTTTTTCGTATATAATTCTAATTGTTGCAGTAATTTTAGGAACTGCTGCAAATGGATTTGCAAAAAGTGCTCAGGGTTTTACTTTGCTATTACCAAGTATAATGACAGGAATTACTATAGTTGGATGTATGTATGCATTATCTTTGGTGATGAAAACTATTCCAGTAGGTGTCACCTATGCCTCTTTTGCTGGTTTATGTATCATAGCAACTATAATTATTGGAATTATCAAATTTAATCAAATGCCAGATATGTATACTATTTTAGGAATGATATTAATAATTTCAGGTGTTTTAATAGTAAATTTAATTGGAAAAACATCTTAATGATACCAAAAAAGTATTTTGATCTTATATTTATTTTAATCATGGGTTTTGGAATGAGTTTACTCATGACTTTGATAATCACTTACATTAATACTGGAATGGATAGTGAATATATCAATAGATTTTTTAAAGCATGGACTGTAAGTTTACCAATAGCAATTATCGCAGCACTTATTCTTGGTCCGCCAATAAAAAAACTGGTAGATAAAATTACTAAATAATCATACTGTAAAGTGTGAGTAATTTAACAGGATATATCTATTTATTATTAGCTATAATACTAGGAATAACCTCTAATGGTTTTTTAAAATCAACTAATGGATTTACAAATATAGGACCAGCTGTTTTTTGTGCTATTTCAATAATCGCTTGTATTTTTTGTTTATCTAAAGCAATGAATATTATTCCAGTTGGTTTTACTTATGCAACATACGGAGGATTAACTATTACTGCTGTAACTTTATTTGGTGTTTTTAAATATAATCAAATACCAAATTTATATGGAATTATTGGAATAACATTAATCATTATTGGAGTAATATTGTTAAATACACTGGGCAAAACTTCTTAAGCAACAGGTCTCAATATCCTAAGAATCTTTTTATGAAGACTTTTATTTGCAGAACAAATTATATCTCCAGCTTTTTTAGGGTCACCATTTTTCCAAGTACTAACTATACCTCCTGATGCCTTGATAATTGGTATTAAAGCATGAATATCCCAAATCTTATTTCCACATTGAATAACTATATCAAGTTTACCATCAGCGAAATGAGAATAACTTAAAGCGTCTGTACATGGAAATTCCATGCGCTTTAAAATTTGTGGTATTTTCTTTTGTTGATTTAAAGATAAACTTCCATGGAAAGCTGCTGATAGTTTCATGTTTGAAAAATTTGCTTTACTATTAACTTTTAATCTTCTTTTTTTTCCATTCTCTATAACATAAGCTGAAGTCATAGAAGTATTAAAATAATATTTCTTTAATATTGGAAAATTAGCAAGTCCAATTACAGGATTGCCTTTATAATTTAAAGAAATTAAATTACTCCATGTAGGATTGCCAATAACGAATGATCGTGTTCCATCGATTGGATCAATTACCCAAGAATACTCACTCTTTGATTTTTTATAACCAAATTCTTCACCAATCACTTGATGATTTGGAAATTTTTTACTGATTTCTTTTCGAATGAACTTTTCAAATGCTTTATCAGCACTTGTAACTGGGTCGTAACCCCTCCCTTTAAGCTTATTCGAAACTTTAAAGGATCTGTTTAATTGAGAATAATAGAATTTATTTAATTTCTTAGCCAAAATCTGAATGAATTTAGAATAGACTTTATAATCTGAAGATTTTAACATTGGCACAAGGACTATTACTATTTAATTCCTATTGATTAAAGCTAAATTTTAAATAATGATTTAAAATAGCATGAAAATTGAATTAGAAAATAACAAGGTATTTTTTGAAAATCAGGGTTTAAAAAAAGAAATACATCCTTTTTGGCTAAGAGAAAGAGTAAATGGAGATAATTTTGTAGATAAAGGAACTCAACAAAGACTATTTGATCCTACAGAGCTTGAAGAAAATATCAAAATTAAGTCATCTATTATATCAGATGACTATTTGGAGATAACTTTTAACGATGGAGCACATACAAAATTAGCTTTACAAACTATTTTAAAGGAATTTTCCAATATAAATGAAGTAAAATTTATAAAAAAAATAAAATGGGACTCGTCTCTTAAAAATCTAAATAATTTTGAATTTAATGAAAATTTTTTTGAAGATGAAGAAATGTATAATGCCTTGGTTAATTTTTATCAATACGGTTTTGTAATATTTAAAAAAGTTCCAACCAAAAATAATTTTATTGTAAACTTTGCAAATTCAATCGGTAGTATAAGAAGAACAAATTTTGGTGAATTCTTTAATGTTAGATCAAAGCCAAATCCTAATGATCTAGCTTATACCTCATTACCTTTAGCTCCTCATACAGATAATCCATACCGAAATCCTGTTCCTTGTATTCAAATTTTACATTGTATTGAAAATGAAGTTAGTGGTGGTTTATCAACTTTGGTTGATGGTTTTACAGTAACTGAACAACTAAAAAAAGATTTTCCTGACTATCATAAAATTTTGACTGAAATCAAAGTGAGATTTCAATTTATAGATCAAAGTATTATTTTAGAAGATTGGGCTCAAATGATTCAATTAGATGAACAGGGAGAATTTAAACAAGTAAGATTTAGCCCAAGACTTGATTTTGTACCTTTAATGGATAAAGCAAAATTAGATTTATATTACACAGCAAGAAAAAAAATATCTGAACTTTATAATTCTGATAATTTTAGAATAGAATTTAAACTTCAGCCAGGTGATCTTTTAATGATGGATAACTATAGATTACTACATGGGAGAACAACTTATAATGCAAATGAAGGAAATCGTTTCTTGCAAGGATGTTATATTGATTATGATAGTACTGAAGGTAGATTAAAACATTTAAAAAGAAAATTTAACTTTTAAGAAATATTTTCAATTTGTTTTTCAGCATTTTTAATTGATTTTTCATAGTCTAATGCCATTTGATCAGCACAAATAATTTCAATTTTTTCAATTCCAAAAAAATTCAAAATAAATTTTAACCAAGGAGTAAGAAAGTCTTCATTGCTATTTAGTTTAGTACCGCCAGAGGTAATAACTAAATAGGCTTTTTTGTTCTTTAGTAATCCTTCTCTTCTTCCGTTAGGTTTAAATCTAAAAGTTTCTCCCACTCTTGCAGCTAAGTCTGACCAAGCTTTTAAAGTTGCGGGTGGACCATAATTATAAATAGGCGCAGAAATTATAACTATGTCACTTTCTTTAAGCTCTTTAACTAATTGATCTGATAACTTAAACATCTTTTTATGATTTTCATTTTGATCTTTTTGATCAATATTCATTCCTGATTCTGTTAATCCTGTTACAAAAACCATTTCATCATTTAAATCTCTATAAATTACTTCATCACCTGGTTTTTTAATTTTTTCCAAAACTTTTTTTGCTAAAGCTCTAGATGTTGATCCTTCTTTTCTTGCACTTGAGTCTATTTGATAAATTTTCATAATTTAATTATCCAAAATTTTGTAAAAAAGGAAATATCTCAAGTAAGTAAAAACCTAAAGCTTGTAATTGGTTAGTAATTATCAATATTCCCGTTATTAATAGGATTATACCACCAATTTTTGATACTTTATTAATATTCTTTCTAAAGTTTTTTGAAAATATTAAAAATTTCTGCATTAAATAACCAGATAAAATAAATGGGATAGCAAGACCAATTGAATAAAATGATAAAAGTAAAATACCTTTACCTAGGCTTTCCTCTGTTGAAGCAAGAACCAAAATTGATCCGAGAATAGGCCCAATACATGGAGTCCACCCAAAAGCAAATGCCATACCAATTAAAACTGGACTAAAAAAATTATTATTAATATTTGTTTGAATTCTTTTTTCGAAATTTAAAAATTTGATATTAATAAATCCAATAATATGAAGAGATAAAATTATAATTATTAGTCCAGCAATGATTCTTAATTCATAGGAATTTTGTAGTAGGACTTTGCCTAAAAAAGTTGAGGCAGCGCCAAAAGTAATAAAGACAATTGAAAAGCCTACAGTAAATAAAACTATAGGTAATATGTTTGTATTTTTTTTTTCAATTAATTCATTAATAGAACTGCCTGAAATATATGAAATATATCCTGGTATCAGTGGTAAAACACACGGAGACAGAAAACTTATTAAACCTGCACCAAAAGCTAAAATTAATTCAATCATAAAATTAATAAAAATTTATTTAAGCTTTATAAGGTAAAACTTTATGTTTTTGTTGGCCAAGTTTATCAACACCTAAAATTATTTCTTCTCCTCCTTTTAAGAAAACAGGAGGCTTCATATTTTCACCCACTCCAGGAGGAGTTCCTGTGCAACATATATCTCCTGGGAGCAAACTCATACATGAACTCATATATGAAACTAATGTTTTTATATCAAAAATCATTTGCTCAGTATTTCCAGTTTGCATTCTTTTACCATTAACATCTAAAAACATATTTAATTTTTGAAAGTCTGGCAATTCATCTTTGGTAACAATATAAGGGCCTATGGGTCCAAAAGTATCAAAGCCTTTACCCTTATCCCATGTTAAACCACGATTTTTTTGAAAATCTCTCTCACTTAAATCATTTACAAGAAAAAACCCAAGTACATAATCTAAAGCATTATCAATACTGACATTGGTTGCTTTTTTTCCAATAACAAAACCTAACTCTACTTCCCAATCTGTATGATTAGATCCTTTAGGAACAATAATCGGATCATTTGGTCCTGCGATACAACTAGTAAATTTTGAAAAAATAATTGGTTCTTTTGGAATTGGTAAATTTTGTTCCTCAGCATGATCTTTAAAATTTAATCCAATTCCAATAAACTTAGATGGATTTGAAACACATGCTCCAATTCTTAAATTTGAATCTAAGACTGGAAATTTTGAAATATCTATATTTTTTATTTTTTCTAGTGTCTCAAAATTTAAAGTTTCAGGGTTAAAATCTTTTACTATTGAAGATAAATCTCTATATTTATTTTCATTATCTATTACTGCTGGTTTTTCTTTTCCTTGTTCACCTATTCTTAATAATTTCATATTTTATCCTTTCAAACCTATATGAGTATATTTTATATTCAAATAATCTTTTATTGCCATAGAGCCGCCTTCTCTTCCATATCCTGATTGTTTTATTCCTCCAAATGGTGCCTCTGCTATTGCAACTAAGGGTGTATTCACAGCCACGGTACCTGTCTCCATCATTTCTGATGCTTTATGAGCTTTTTCCATTGAATTAGTGCAAATATAACTTGATAAACCTAGTTCGTGATTGTTTGCTCTCTCAATAACTTCATCAAAAGATTTAAATGACAGCATTGGAACTAATGGACCAAAAGGCTCTACTTTCATTATTGTATAATCGTCTTTCACATTATCAAATATGGTTGGTTCGTAAAAAAAACCTTTATTAAATCCCTGGGGTCTTTTTCCTCCAAGAAGAACTTTAGCTCCCTCTTTTTTAGTAGTTTCAACTAATTCTTCAACTTCATTTAATCTCTTTTTAGTTGTCAAAGGACCAAGTTGGACTGATGGATCCATTCCATCTCCAATCTTTAGTTTTTTAGTTTTTTCAATAAATAAATTTACAAACTCATCTTTTTTACTCTCTTGAATGTAAAATCTATTAGGGGATATACATACTTGCCCATTATTCCTAAATTTAGCAGCTATTGCCATATCGGTTGCTTTTTTTATATCTGCATCATCAAAAACTATGAAAGGTGAGTGGCCACTAAGCTCCATTGTTACCCTTTGAACTTTATCTGCAGCTTGTTTTAAAATAAGCTTTCCTACTCTTGAAGATCCTGTAATTGAAATTTTTTTTACAATATCAGACTCTATAAGTTGTTGAGCAATACTTGGTGGATCTCCTGATAAAAGATTTACTACTCCTGGCGGTACACCACACTCTCTACAAATATCGACCATTTCCATTACGACTCCAGGTGTTATAACATCTGGTTTTATTATAACAGAACAACCTGCTGCTAACGCCGTAGAAATCTTTCTAGCAGACAAAACGGCAGGAAAGTTCCATGGTGATAAAGCTGCTACAACTCCTACAGGTTGATAATAAACATGTACCCTTGTATCCTCAAATCTACTTTCTACAGTCTGACCATATATTCTTTTTGTTTCTTCTGCATTCCACTCAAAAATATCTGCTGCTCCATTTATTTCTCCTTTAGCTTCTACCAAAGGTTTTCCTACCTCAAGTGTCATACATTTTGCCAAAACATCTTGTTTTTCTCTCATCTTGTCAGCAATTCTTCTTATAATATATGATCTTTGCCACGGAGCAGTTTTCTTCCAAACCTCTAAACCTTTTGCAGCAGACTGTAATGCTGCTTCTACATCTTTTGATGTTGCTTTAGATGCATGACCCAGAACTTCTTCATTTGCAGGATTAATAACCTCATATGTTCCCTGATCTGAGGATTGCTGCCATTTTCCATTAATGAATTGACCGAATTTTTCGTACATAATCTCAATCTAGCATTACTGTAGGTTGTGTCTACTATGTAATTTTTACACATTAAATTATTACATTACCGTGATAGCCTCTAATAATAGAAAGGAGTTATTATGAAAGCATACATAATGGGAAACTATACTGCAAAAGCTTTTCAAGGATTTTTAAAAGATCCAGCAAGCGATAGAAAGGCTGTAGTAAAACAACTTACTGAAGCGATGGGTGGAACTATGCACAGCATGGATATTGTAAGGGGGTCTTATGATTTTATAGTTGTTACTGATGTACCTAGTTTTGACGATTTTGCTGCAATTAAATTAGTTGTAGAAGCCTCTGGCGCAGTTGAGAATCTAACAATGTTAGAAGCAATAGATTTTGGCAAAGCTACTGCAAAAGCAAGTAAAATTGGTTACAAAGCTCCAGGGCAATAAAAATTATTTTAACTTCCAGTAATTTACTGGAAGTTAAAAAATTAATGTAATTTTAAATATTATAAAAGTTGTATAATTTTTTAATAATATTTGTAATTACGTAATCTGATTTTGTTTTAAAGGATTTTTTATTTTTTTTATTAAATTTTTTAATAAAATCATGAGCTTGTTTACGTCTTAACCACCAATTTTTACTAAATTTTTTATACATAATATTTTCAGATCCCTTTTTATCTTGAAAATAAAAAGTTAAATATTTGTTAAATATTTTGAAATCATTAAATATAAACTTTGAAATGACTGCAATTCTAAAATCGATTGCAAGCAAGGAAAATCTTTTATCATTTAATTCATTTTTAATTTTTCTGAAAAAGCTCCTTCTAAAAGATATACAACTGGTTGGAGGGAATTTGGGCCAAATAGCATCTTTTTTTGTGTCTTTATAATTATTTTTTTTAAAAAATTTTTTATTTGAAAAATAAATTATTGGTTTATCAAACAGAACATTTGAATCAGTATTATTTATAAAATGATATACTATATTCTGTACTTTATTTTTTTTGAAAAAATCATCGACATCTAATAATAAAATTATACCACCTTTAGATTTTTTAAAACCAAACATATAAGTATCTATTTGAAAAAAAGTGTTAAATTTTAAATTTGATTTAATTTTTTTTTTTTTAAAAACTTTTATCTTTTGATATTTTTTAGCAATTTTTAGTGAGTTGTCCTTGGAACTGTCATCTACAAAAATAATTTCTAACTTTTTATAGGTTTGATTTAAACATGACTCTATGCACCTTTTTACATACTTTTCTTTGTTGTAACTAGCAATTAATATTGAAACTAAAGGTTTTTTTAACATTAAAATTAACTTATATAATTCTAAAATATAACAAAATTGTTTTCTAAGTTATAATCAAATTCTACAAAATGTACAAAAAACTTCTTATATTTATACCCCACATCAATGTAGGAGGTGTAGAAAAAAATTTTTTTCTTATTACAAATCATTTAGCAAAAAAATTAAATTATAATGTATCAGTTATTACAGTAAACAAAGAATTTACAAAAAAACTTGATAAAAAAATTAAAATAATTTCCCCAAAAAGTAGGAAATGGGAAAAAAGTACAATGTATACCAAATATGCAATTTCACTTTTTCTATTAATAAAAACTCTTCTTTCAAGTAGAAATTATTTGATATTTTCATTTCAGGCAAATTGGTACGCAATAATTGTAAGTAAATTGTTTGGTCTTAAAATCATTTCAAGGTCAAATACAGCACCTGAGGGTTGGTCGAAAGGAGTCATTAAAAATTTTTTATATAAATTAATTATTAATTTTGCAGATGAAATAATAGTAAACAGTAATGAATTCAAAAAAAGTCTAAAGAAATACTTCAATGTGAATGCTAGGTGCATTTATAATCCATTAGATAATCATAAAATTTTAAAGTTAAGTAAAAATAATAAAAAGTTTAATTTTTTTAGAAAAAATAAATATTTAAGAATAATTAATATTGGAAGATTTACAGATCAAAAAAACCAGTTACTAATTTTACAAGCAATAAAATACATAGATAATCGTGTTCCAATTAAACTTCTAATTATTGGAAAAGGAAGAAACTATATTAATTTAAAAAATTTTATAAATGAAAACAAGCTTCAAAAAAATGTAATTTTAAAGAAGTTTGTAAATAACCCTTATCCATTTTTAAAACTATCAGATGTTTTTGTGCTTTCATCCAATTATGAGGGATTGCCAAATGTTTTATTAGAAGCACAATTTTTTAAAAAAATAATTATTTCGACTAAATGTCCTACAGGGCCAAAAGAAATTTTATTAAATGGGAAAGCAGGAATATTTTTTAAAATGAAGGATTATAAAGACTTATCTAAAAAGATTATCTATGTTTATAAAAATAAAAATAAACTTAAGAATAAAATTAAAATTGGATACGCTAACTTGAATAGATTTAACGAAACTAAAAATTTAAATTTGTATTACAATATAATATCTAAATATCTTTAAAATGAATAAGATAAATTGGGGAATTATTGGTTTAGGAAATATTGCGGGTAAATTTGCTGAGGGTTTTTCATTTGCAGATAATGCAATCCTTAAAGGAATATCTAGTAAAAATGAAGATAAACTAAATTCATTTAAAAAAAAATTTAATATTGAAGATAAATTTTGTTTTAATAATTACAATGATCTAATTACATGTCCAGATATTGATATTGTTTATTTAGCTCTTCCAAATTCTTTACACAATTTTTATATTCATGAGTCTATTAGAAATAAGAAAAATATTTTAGTTGAAAAACCAGCATTTATGAATTTTCAAGATTTTAATTCTACTAAGAATGCTCTCTATAATAAAAATATTTTTTTTACTGAAGGATTTATGTATAGGCATTTACCTCATATTAAGAAATTAAAAGAAATCTTAGAAAATAACATCTTAGGAAAGTTAATTAAAATTGAGACAAATTTTAAAATCAGAGTTTTTAAACAAAAAAATTTTCTTGGAATTAAATTTAAAAAACCAGATTATTCTAACAGACTATTTAATAAGGAATTAGGTGGAGGAGCAATTTTAGATGTTGGTTGCTACCCCCTTTCCTTGAGCACATTAGCAAATTCTTTATCATATAATGTTGATTTGAGTAATATAAGATTAGAAAATGTTAAAACCTTATATTGTGAGAGTAAAGTAGATATATATTCAGAGGCAGAATTTAATTTTGATAATAAATTTAATTCAAAAATCGTATGCTCATTTAAAGATAAACTTAATCAAAATTCCAAAATTTATTTTGAACACGGGCTTTTAGATATTAATGAAAGTTGGGTCCCAAGTGCAGATATGTCTATCAAAATGACTAATCATAATAAAAATGAAGAAATTAATTTTAAAATTAATGAAAACATTTACTCTTATCAAATTAAGAATATTTCTAAAGAACTTTTGAATAAAAATTCCAAAGCAAATTTTCCTTCAATACCAATTAATGAAATTGAAATTAATACCAAGTTGTTGGAAGATTGGATCAATTATAAATAGTTTTAATATCAAACTAATTTGTGTAATATCATTTTATGTTAAAAGATAAGTTTGGTAGGACATTTCCATACATTAGACTATCAATTACAGATGTTTGTAATTTTAAGTGTGGCTATTGTTTACCTAATGGTTATCAAGTTGATAAAAAAGATAATAAAAAATTTCTCCATTTAGATGAAATAAAACGTTTGGCAAAAGTTTTTTCAAAATTAGGTGTATCAAAAATAAGGCTCACTGGAGGAGAGCCAACTGTAAGAAAGGATTTTTTCGAAATAATCAAAATTTTAAAAAATGATGCAAATATTAATAAAGTTGTAATTACTACCAATGGTTATCACTTAGATGAAAAAGCTAAGATGTTAGTTGATAGTGGTCTAAACGGTATAAATATAAGTATAGATAGCCTTAACAGAAATATATTTGAACATGTGACAGGTCACGATCGATTACCAGAGATTCTAAAAGGAATTAAAATTCTACAAGAATTAAATTTTGATAAAATTAAGATTAATGCAGTTTTACTAAGTGGAATTAATGCTAGTGAAAAAGATTTTAATATGTGGGGAGAATTTATTAAAAAGAATAAAATCGATCTTAGATATATTGAGCTAATGCGAACTGGAGATAATTTAGATTATTTTAATAAATATCATATATCTTCAAAAGTTTTTAAAGATTATTTAAATAAAAATAAATGGATATATCAAACTTTTGGTAAAGATGCAGGACCCTCTTTGAATTATATTAATCCAGATTTCAAAGGTAAATTCGGAATTATAGCACCCTACTCTAAAGATTTCTGTAGAACCTGTAACCGTTTAAGGATTACTTCTAGAGGAGATTTAAGATTATGTTTATTTGGAAATACAGGAATAAATATTAGACATTTATTACAAAGAGATGATCAAATTAAGGAATTACAAGATTTGTTATTTACGCAAATGAAGTTTAAAAAAGAATCTCATTATTTAGAGCTTGGTGAAACAGGTTTAACTAAAAATTTATCAACAACAGGTGGTTAATGACAAAGCTAAAAATTATAAATCAAAAAGAACTTAAAGATTGGGCGAAAGAAATTTTTCAAAAAAATTCTTTTAATATGATTGATGTTTCATCCAAGAAAGTGACATTTCGAAGAGCATTAGCCTCAGGAAAAATTTATGTCGGTAAAGAAGTATTTAATTTAATCAAAAATAAAGAAATGCCTAAAGGAGATCCAATTACTTTGGCTGAAGTTTCGGCTGTCTTAGGGGTTAAAAAAACAAGTGAACTAATTCCTTTATGTCACCCAATTCCAATTGATCATACTGCAACAAAAATAATTATGAATGAGGTTGATAATTCATTAGAGGTTTTTTGTGTAGTTTCAGCTGTTAGTAAAACTGGTGTTGAGATGGAGGCTATAATGGGTGTTAACGCTGCATTAATTACTATTTATGATTTAAGTAAAATAGTAAATCCACAGCTTAAAATAGATAATGTGAAATTATTAATTAAAGAAGGTGGAAAAAGTGGATTATGGACTAATCCAGAGGGATTACCTGAATTTTTAAAAAATATATTCTAGTTCTATATGTCCGTTTACCTAAGTACTCAAAAAGTAATCAAAGATTGGATTGATTATAATGATCATATGAATGTCTCATATTATCTTTTAATGTTTGATAAGTATGGTGCAGATACCTTAAATAATATTTTTCATATGGGTGAACACTCAGCAAAAACAACAAAGAAAAGCACTATGATTGTAGAGTCTCATATAACTTATAATCAAGAACTTCAGTTAAATGACGAAGTAGATATTAATTGTGTTTATTTTGATCACGATAAAAAAAGACTTCAATACAAAATGGAAATGATTCATAAAGAAAGAAAATATCTAGCCTCAACTATAGAAATTTTAGCTTTATATGTTGATCTCATTGAAAGAAAAGTTGCAGAATTTGAGGATGAAAAAATTAAAATTATGGATGATTTTATTACAAAAAATAAGTCTAAATTTAAAAATGAAAACCTTAAATTTTCAACAAAATTAAAAAAATGAGAATTAAATTAGAATTATTCGGTGCCAGTAGAGATTTTAGTGATAAAGATCACTTAGAAATTGAGGTTCAAAATAAAGCTTCGATAGATGATTTAAGAAGTGAAATTATTAAATATATAAATAATAATTTTGAAGGAAATGAAAACTTTATAAAAGTTGTAAAATCTTCAGCTTTTTGTTCTGAAAATAATGAAATAATTAGCGACAATTATAAAATCACAAAAAATCAAAAAATTGGTATTATACCTCCTATCGGGGGAGGTTAATGCTTCATACAAAAATAGTAGATTCTAAAAAACAAAAGATACTTACTTCAAATGCTGAAAAATTTATAAAAGACTCTAAGTTTGGAGCATCGATTTATTTTTTAGGAACTGTAAGAAATATCAATGATAATAAAACAGTCACTGGAATTACTTACGATAGTCATGATGAAATGGTGATTAAAAGCTTTGAAGAAATTTACAATGATGTAAATCAAAAATTAGGTATTAAAGATAAAGCTGTATTCATTGAACACGCCAAAGGACATCTAAACTTGGGTGATGTTAGTATAATTATCGCAGTCGCTTGTAAACATCGCGATCAAGCCTATGTTCTTTCAAGATATATAATTGAGGAAATAAAAAAAAGATCTCCAATTTGGAAAAAAGAACATTATGAAAATGAGGAAAGTGAATGGTTAAAAGGAAATCCAGTAGCTTATGAAAAAATTTAAACATTCTGAAATTACACCTGAAAAAATTTATTATAAAAGAAGATCTTTTATAAAATCTATAGGTTATGGTTTAGGAGCGCTTACTTTAAATTCAGTTTCACTAATTAATGCAAATGCCAGTAATTTAAATGAGCCAACGAGTTATGAAGATATAACTACTTACAATAATTACTATGAGTTTGGTACTGGCAAGGGCGATCCGCACAGAAGAGCAAAAAATTTTCCTACAAGACCCTGGAGTGTTAAAATTGAGGGTTTAGTTGATAAACCACTTGAGCTGTCTATTGAAGAAGTTTTAGCTATTAAATCTGAGGAAAGAATTTTAAAACTTAGATGTGTTGAGGGTTGGTCTATGGTTATACCATGGTTGGGTTTTTCATTAAGTGAACTTCTTAATAAAGTTAAGATTAAACCAAATGCAAAGTTTGTAGAATTTGAAACTGTTTATAACCCAGAGGAAATGGTTGGACAAAGATATCCTGTTTTAAATTGGCCGTACATCGAGGGATTAAGAATTGATGAGGCAATGCATCCTCTTACAACTGTTGTAACAGGTTTATACGGCAAAACTTTACCAAATCAAAATGGTGCACCGTTAAGAATATTTATTCCATGGAAATATGGTTTTAAAAGTGCAAAAGCAATTGTTAGAATTAAGCTAACTGAAAAAATGCCTAATACAGCTTGGAAAAATGCATCACCAAGAGAATATGGGTTTTATTCAAATGTAAATCCTGATGTTGATCATCCTAGATGGTCTCAAGCAACTGAAAGAGTGATTGGTGAAAGTATTTTGGCCCCAAGAATTAAAACTTTAATGTTCAATGGTTACGGAGATGAAGTTGCGCATCTTTATAGTGGAATGGACTTAAAAAAAAACTACTAAAATAAGTGAAAAATTATTTAAAGCCTGTCGTTTTCTTATTATTATTGTGGCCAATCTATATCATTTCTTATCAAATTTTTTTTAATGAATTAGGTCCTGAGCCTGTTGATAGAATTATAAACCACTTCGGAGAATGGACTTTAATTTTTATAATTCTAACCCTTTCAATTTCTCCTTTAAGAAAAATTACAAATTCTACTGAATGGTTAAAGTTTAGAAGAATGATTGGCCTATTTACCTTTTCTTATGCCTCAATTCACATGTTAAGCTATGTTGGATTAGACTATAGATTTGATTTTGAACCTTTAATAGATGATGTTTTAAACAAAAGATTTATTTTTGTTGGTTTTTCAGCTTGGTTATTGCTAACAATTTTAGCTCTAACCTCATCAGACATGATGGTAAGGCTTTTAAAACAAAATTGGAAAAAACTACATAAACTGGTTTATGTGATTGCTATTTTTGGGGCTCTTCATTTTATATGGTTATCGAAAACAATATTATTTAAGCCACTGATTTACTCCTTAATAATTTTATTTTTATTAAGTCTAAGGATTAAGTTTAAAAAAAGTATTTAATTTTTTTTTTCTTCGTTATCAACTACCAAACAAATTTCAGATTTCGTTAAAAATCTTTTTCCAGTACCATTGTCCAATGAAAACATTCCACCAATACCTTTCACTGCATCAATAGTTAGATCTGTATGTTTCCATTTTTCATACTGATCACCGTTCATATAAAATGGAACTCCTCCTATTTCACCTAATTTAATATCATTATCACCAAGAGGAAATTCTCCTTCTTGAAAGCACATTGGAGCACTTCCATCACAACAACCACCAGATTGGTGAAACATTAATTTTTCACCATATTTTTGTTTTAATTCAGATAATAAATTAAGTGCAGAGTGTGTTGCTGAAACTTTCATTTTTAATGTTCGGCCCATGATTTAGAATCATGGGCCATTATATATTATTATTGTTTAAAAGAAGCCTAATTTTTTCTCAGCATAAGAAACATGAAGATTCTTATTCTGTCTGTAATGATTAAGCATCATTTTATGAGTTTCTCTTCCAACTCCTGATTGTTTGTATCCACCGAATGGAGAGTGAGCTGGATAAGCATGATAACAATTAGTCCATACTATCCCTGCTTGTATTGCTCTACCCATTCTGTAAGCAATATTACCATTTCTAGTCCAAACAGCTGCTCCTAAACCATAAAGAGTATCATTAGCAATTTTCAATGCCTCTGCTTCATCTTTAAATTTAATCACAGATACAACAGGTCCGAAGATTTCTTCTTGGGATATTCTCATATCATTTTTTGCTTCAAACACAGTTGGTTGAATATAATTACCTTTTTCCAATCCACTGTTAAGTTTTGCAACACTTCCTCCTGTCAGAACTTTAGCACCCTCTTTTTTCCCTAGATCAAGATAAGATTTAATTTTTTCCATTTGCTCTACGGAAGCTTGTGCTCCAATCATAGTTTCCATTTTTAAAGGATTATCTTGTACAACAGCTTTTGTTCTAGCTATAGCTCTTTCCATGAACTTATCATAGATTGACTCTTGAACTAAAGCTCTACTTGGGCAAGTACAAACCTCACCTTGATTAAGATTGAACATGACGAAACCTTCAATACATTTGTCAAAGAAATCATCATCTTTATCCATGATATCTTCAAAGAAAATGTTAGGAGATTTGCCCCCTAATTCCAAAGTAATTGGAATTATGTTTTGTGCAGCATACTGCATAATCAATCTTCCAGTTGTTGTTTCACCAGTAAAAGCAACTTTGGCAACTCTCTTAGATGATGCTAAAGGTTTACCTGCTTCTAATCCAAAACCACTAACAATGTTTACGACTCCTGGAGGTAATAAATCTCCAATAAGTTCCATCATTACCATAATAGAGGCTGGCGTTTGCTCTGCCGGTTTTAATACTGAACAGTTTCCTGCAGCAAGAGCCGGTGCAAGTTTCCATGTTGCCATTAATAATGGGAAGTTCCATGGAACTATCTGACCAACTACTCCTAATGGTTCAGGTATATTGTAAGAGTATTGAGAGTTACTAATTTCTGCAATCGATCCCTCTTCTGCTCTAATTACGCCAGCAAAATATCTCCAATGATCAACGACTAATGGTAAATCTGCTGCCATACATTCTCTTATAGGTTTTCCGTTATCTAAACATTCAGCTGTAGCTAATAAGTTTAGATTCTTCTCTAAAACATCAGCGATCTTATACAATATGTTAGATCTAGTTGTGATGTCTGTCTTTCCCCATTCAGGAAAAGCTGCGTGAGCTGCATCTAATGCTGCATCCACGTCTTTTTCATTTGATCGTGCAACTGAACAGATTTTCTCATTAGAGATCGGGCTAACATTATCAAAATATTTGCCTGATTTAGGTTCTACAAATTTTCCGTTAATGTAGTTTCCATATTTTGCTTTAAATGGAAATTTAACCTTTAAATGAGAAGTATCTAGAACAGAGGACACTTTCATAGCTTCTGCACTCATTTTTTTTACTCCTCTTGTTTTTTTAGTTGATCTAAGCTTATTATTTTTTCTAGAATTCTTAGAACGCTTCTTAGTCGCAGACTTTTTTGTCACGATTTTTTTTTTTGTTTTTGTTCCTTTTCTAGATCTTTTGACCAATTTATATTTTTTTCTCTTGGTCTTTGGCTTAGCTTTTGACTTTCTTTTGATAGCCATATTATAATTAAACTAATATTTGTGATAGGTGTCTATTTATAAAAGACAAAAATTTCTACCTTGAATTGTATTAATACTATATCTTGTGCTCAATCAAAAAGTCTTTAATATTTTTTAAATGAATAAAAATGAAAAAACTGAAATTCAATCAGCTACTTTTGAAAGATTATTAAAACACTTAGACGAAAGAAAGGATGTTCAAAATATTGATTTAATGAACCTTGCTAACTTTTGTAGAAATTGTTTATCAAGATGGTACAGAGAAGAGGCATTAAAAAAAGGGATTACAATTTCTGATCCAGAGGCAAGAGAAAGAATATATGGGATGCCTTACCCAGAATGGAAAGAAAAATATCAAAAATAATTATTTTTCTTTCAGTCTTGGTAATAGTTCAACAAAATTACAGGGTTTATTATTTACATCTAATTGATGTTTTAAAATTTCATCCCAAGCATCTGTAACTCCTCCAGATGAACCTGGTAAAGCAAACACATATTTACCATTTGAAAGTACAGCACATGCTCTTGACTGAATAGCTGATGTTCCAACTGTTTTTAAACTTATATTTCTAAAAACTTCTCCAAATCCAGGGATATGTTTATCTGCAATTTCATCTAATGCCTCTGGTGTGATATCTCTGCCAGTAAGTCCAGTTCCACCAGTCGTAATTATAACGTCTATTTTTTTATCTTTAAGCCACTCTTTCAATATTGCAACTATTTCATTTTTATTATCCTTACATAATTTTCTATCTAATAAAATATGATTAGACTCTTTAATCTTATCCACTAAGATTGCTCCAGATTTGTCATTATCAAAAGTTCTGGTATCAGTTACAGTTAAAAGTGCTATGTTTACTTTCATAAAAAATTTTTAATATGATTATATTATCAATATTATTTTTTATAACAGCAATTTTATATTCAAGTGTTGGTTTTGGTGGAGGGTCAACTTATTTGGCATTATTATTAATATGGAATATTCCGTACTATATATTTCCAGTTATAGCCTTATTTTGTAATATATTAGTGGTTACTGGAAATTCTATTAATTATATAAGAGCTGGTAATCATAATATCAAACTGCTAATTCCTTTTTTAATAGGATCAATTCCATTTTCGTTTTTGGGTGGAACTTTAATTATTAATAAAGAAATATTTGAAATTCTATTATTTATAGTTTTATCAATTACAGGTCTTTTATTGATGGTAAATAATAAATCCTACGAAAAGAAAGAGATTAAGGTCAAAAAACTTAATTTCATTATCTCTTTTTTAATAGGATCTATTTTGGGTATTGTATCGGGTATAGTAGGAATTGGTGGAGGAATTTTTTTAAGTCCAATTCTGTTTTTACTTAAAGCTGATAGGCCTCAAAATATTGTAACATCTGCATCATTATTTATTCTTATTAATTCAATTTCTGGAATTTTTGGTCAATTATCAAAAGAAAATATTTTAAATGAAGTTTTATTATATTGGCCATTATTTTTTGCAGTTATCATCGGTGGATTTTTGGGAAATTTTTTAAATCTAAAAATTTTTTCAAGTAGAGTATTGGTATTAACGACATCTGTATTAGTTATTTTTGTTGCAGCAAGAATGGGTTATGGAATATTTATTTGATAAAAGTTTAATTTTAGAGAAATTAAGGAAATTTATTGTAAAGTGATAAAAATGAAAAATCTTAACGATTTAACAATAGTAATTGTGACATTTCAAACCCCTGAAAAAATTATTTTAGATTGTTTAAGATCAATAAATAAAAACGTGAAAGTGATAATTGTCGAAAACTCCTCTCTTTTTTTGCATGAAAAAAAAATAAAGGCAGAGTTTTCCAATGTAAGTATAATTTGTACTGGAGAAAATTTAGGTTATGGAAAAGGAAATAATTTTGGCATTAAAAAGGTAAATACTAATTATGTTTTAATACTTAACCCAGATGTAATTTGCGAAAAAGATCTTTTTGATAAACTACCTGTAGTTGTTAATAAAGTTCAAAATTTTTCCATAATCGGATTTCAATATTCTTTCGATAATATATTTATGCCCGCAGGTTTTTTTGATGAAAAAGAAAACAAAGAATTCAGAGAGAATTTTAAAAATAACAAAATTGACTCAATTAGTAGTGTTGAATGGGTAACAGGTTGTTCAATGTTAATTAATTTAAAAAAATTTAGAAATAAAGAACTGTTTGATGAAAATTTTTTCTTGTATTTTGAAGAATTTGATCTGTGTAAATCACTTGTGGACACTGGTAATGATATTTTCACATCTAGAGATCTAAAAATTCATCATTTAGGTTTCAAAAGTTCTATCAATAATGACAAAGAACAAGAAAACAAAATGATTAATATTAAAGATTGGCATTACATGTGGTCAAGTTTTTATTTTTATAAAAAGAATTTCGGTTTAATTTATGCGCTTAGAAAATATTTAGGAAAATTAGTAAATTCTTTTTTTAAGGTCATTTTTTATACATTAATTTTTCAAAAATCAAATAAAGACAAACATTTATACAGATTTTTGGGACTATTAAATTCTATTTTAGGCAAACCCTCGAACTTTAGAGGTTAAATTAAAAAAATTATTTTGCTTTTCTAACAAAATAAATTCCAATAACTACCGCAATTAAAGATACCAAAACTTTAATTGTAATAAGTTCTTTTAAAAAAATATATCCTAAAATCGTTCCAAAAATTGGTATTAAATATGAAACTTGAGATTGGAAAATAAGACCATTAGTGACTAAAATTCTAAATCTTAAAAGCCAAGCAATTCCAGTTGAAACTAATCCTAGATAAATTACTGAAATAGTCGAGTCCAATCTTGGAATAGATTGCCAAGGTTGTTCTATAATACTCACCAAAGGTATTAATATTATTGATGCCCAAATTAATATTGAACTTGTAACATTTTCATTTTTTTTCTTACTTATCTTTAATGTCAAAACTCCACCAATAACATAACAAGTAGCTCCTAGAAGAATTAGCAATGCGGAAATAAAATTGTTTTCATTGATTAAGATATTATCTGAAAATAAATAGACTATTCCTGAAAATCCAATTAATACACCTATAGTTCTAACCAAATTAAATTTTTCATTTTTTGTGTAAAAATGACCAAGAACAGTGGAGCTTAAAGTTGTAGTTGACATTAAAATTGCTGCTAAATTACTTTGGACAGATTTAACACCATACGCAATTAAAAAAAATGGAACAACTAAATTAATAAATCCTATCATAGCAAACCAATGCCAATCTTTTGAAAAAGCTTCTATTTTAATTTTTTTAAAATAACAAAGTAATAAAACTGGTATTGCTCCAAAAAAAACTCTTAGAAAAGCAATTGTTATTGGTCCAAATGAATAAGTTGCAATTTTTATATTAAAAAAAGCAGAGGCCCAAATTAAAGCTAATATAGTCAATAAAATATAATCTAATAATTTTGGTTGCCTCATTCTGAAATTTCCTTAATTAGTCCACTAGTTATTTTTTGTAAATTTAAATAATCTATTTTAAATACACAGTTAGGATGTCCAGCTGCAGCATATAAAGTACTAAATCTCTCCAATGATGTATCTATATAAATATCTACTTTAACTAAATGACCTATAGGTGATACACCTCCTATTGTAAAACCTGTAATATTCTTAACTTCTTCAGCAGAAGCCATTGAAACATTTCTTAAATTAAGAACTTTTTTAATCTTATTTAATGAGGCTTTTTTGTCTCCAGCTATTAAGCATAAAATAAAATTATTCTCAGTTTTAAATAGCAAACTTTTTACTATTGCTCCAACCTCACATTTTAAAGATGATGCTGCATCCAAAGCTGTTCTAGCTGAAGTTTCTAATGAAATTATATTAAAATTGTTGTCGAATTTTTTAAGAAAACTTTCTACTCTTTTAACTGGCTCTTTATTTAATAATATCATTTTCAACTTTCAATTGTAGATGTTTTTTCAAAATACTCACTTATGTAAATATTGCATAGGTGTTATTAAGTAAAAGAACATTATTTATCAGCCTTTTTTTGGTATCACAACCTCCAGAATTATATAGGAGAGAAAATGAGTGCTAATGATGTTTTAAAGTTTATCAAAGACAAAGAGGTTGAATTCGTTGACTTAAGATTCACCGATCCAAGAGGAAAACTTCAACATTTGACAATGGACGCAACAGCAGTTGATGATGGAATGTTAAATGACGGAGTTTTTTTTGATGGTTCATCAATAGCTGGTTGGAAAGCTATAAATGAGTCAGATATGATTTTAAAACCTGATTTATCAAGATTTTTTTTAGATCCATTTACATCACATAATACTGCGGTAATTTTTTGTGACATTTTAGATGCAATAAAAAAGACTCCCTATGAGAGAGATCCTAGAGGAGTTGCAAAAAAAGCTGAGGAGTATTTAAAAGCTTCAGGAATTGGTGACAAAGCATTTTTTGGACCAGAACCTGAGTTTTTTGTATTTGATGATGTTAGGATTAAAAATGACATGAATGAGTGTGGATTTAAATTAGATAGTAAAGAAGGTCCATACAATTCTGGAAAAGAATACGAAAATGGTAACATGGGTCATAGACCTGGTGTCAAAGGTGGGTATTTTCCTGTACCTCCAGTAGATAGCGAACAAGACATGAGAGGTGAATACCTTAAAAATCTTAGAGAAGTTGGTATTAAAGTTGAAAAACATCACCATGAAGTTGCGCCTAGTCAACATGAACTTGGAATGTACTTTGGTACATTAGTTCAACAAGCAGACAATGTTCAATTATATAAATATGTTGTTCAAATGGTAACTCATTCTTTTGGGAAGACAGCGACATTCATGCCAAAACCTGTAGCAGGAGATAATGGTTCAGGAATGCATACTCATCAATCTATTTGGAAAGGAGATACACCTGTATTTTCTGGTGATGCTTACGCTGGACTATCAGAAACAGCATTACATTATATTGGTGGTATTCTAAAACATGCAAAAGCTATTAATGCTTTTGCGAACGCTACAACAAATAGTTACAAAAGATTAATCCCAGGATTTGAAGCTCCTGTTCTTTTAGCTTATTCTGCTAGAAATAGATCTGCATCTTGCCGAATTCCAATTACCTTAAGCAAAAAAGGTGCTAGATGTGAGATCAGATTTCCAGATGCTTCTGGAAATCCTTATTTAACTTTTGCTGCAATGTTAATGGCAGGTATCGATGGAATTAAAAATAAGATACATCCAGGTGAGTCTTTTGATAAGGATTTATATGATTTGCCTCCTGAAGAGGTTAAATCTATTCCAACAGTATGTGGATCATTAAGAGAAGCTATGGAAAATTTAGATAAAGACAGAGAATTTTTAACTCAAGGTGGTGTATTTACTGATGATCAAATCGATGCCTACATTGCATTAAAGTTTGAGGAGATACACAAGTTTGAACACGCACCTCATCCAGTAGAATTTGAGATGTACTATAGCTGCTAGTAATTTTTTAATTACTGTCTAGTTGTCGCCACTGTATCTTTGTTAACACCTTTTTTAACAACGTAATCCTGGGTGCCGTTAGCTCCAGTATTCACTTCCTTACGTAAATCTTTAAAGAATGATTTTTCCTTTAAAGAGTCTTTAAGGTCTTTAACAAGATTTTTAAATTCAAATTTGTTCATGAACAAAGTATATAATAGATATGCAATAAATGCAATACTGCTATGCAACTTATGGGATACTATAATTTAGTCAATTTTAAATGACTCGCCACATCCACATCTTTCTGTTTCATTGGGGTTATTAAATACAAAAGTTGAGGAAAAATCCTCCTTTTTATAGTCCATTTCAGTTCCTAATAAGTACATTACAGCTGCTGGGTCTATGAAAACTTTAACACCTTTATCTTCTATAACCTCATCACTTGGATTAGCTTCTTTTGAATATTCCATTACATAAGACATACCTGCACATCCACCAGATTTTACAGAAATTCTAACACCCAATGCTTTATTTTTAGCTTCAGACATTATTTCTTTAATTCTATTAGCAGCATTATCACTTAATCTAATAATTGGGTTCATTATAAATTTAACTCCAGTTTAGCAGCATCAGACATCATATCTTTTGTCCATGGTGGATCCCAAACTAATTGGAGATCTACATCATCAATTCCATCTACTTGCATCGCACCCTCTTTCACTTCTTTTGGTAAGCTTTCTGCAACAGGGCAATTAGGTGTTGTTAAAGTCATTTTAATTTCAGCTTTTTTACCTTTTACTTGAATATCATAAATCAAACCAAGTTCATAAATATTAACAGGTAGCTCAGGATCATAAATTTTTCTTATCTCTTCAATAATCTTATTTTTAATTTCCATATATATTAATCCTCTGTACTAACTTGTTTACCATCATTTTCCATCGCTGAAACCAACGTATGCCATGATAATGTAGCACATTTGACCCTCATAGGATATTGTTTAACTCCTGAAAGACACATTAATTTCGTTTTATCATCTTCTTTTAAAATATTATTCTTTAAATCTGGATTTTCTTTTATCATACCTAAAAAATCCTCTATTATTTCTTTTGCTTCATTGTCACTTTTTCCTTTTATTAAATCTGTCATTATTGAAGCTGAAGCCATTGAAATAGCACATCCACTCCCTTCAAAAGAAATATCTTCTACCTTTCTTTGATCATTTAATTTCAAATAAATATGAACATTATCACCACATAATGGATTGTTTCCTTTTGCATCTTTGTTAAAATTTTTTGTTTTTCCTAAATTTCTAGGATTTTTTCCATGTTCTAAAATTATTTCTTGATATAATTCTTTTAAATTCATTTTAGATTAAAAATTTTTTTACAATTATTTATTCCGTCATTTAATTTATCTAAATCATCTTTGGTATTATAAACTCCTAAAGATGCTCGCGCACTAGCAGGAATACCTAATTTTTCATGAAGAATTTGACAACAATGATGGCCTGCTCGTATGGCAACTCCAGTTTCATCTAGAATAGTTGCAATATCATGTGGATGAACTCCTTCGACAGTGAAAGATAACACTCCACCACGTTCTTTAGGGTTTCCTATTAGTTTCACAGAATTATTTTTCTGAAGAATTTCTTGTCCATATTCTATTAATTCCTTTTCGTGCTTTATTATGTTTTCAATTCCAATATTTTCTAAAAATTTTATTGATTGATCAAAAGCTATCACTTGAGCTGTTGCCATTGTGCCAGCCTCATACTTATTTGGTAACTCACCATAAGAAATTCTATCTTTTTTTACTTCATTTATCATTCCTCCACCTCCTTGATATGGTGGAAGTTGCTCTAGCCATTTCTTTTTTCCATACAAAACTCCAAGTCCTGTCGGTCCATACATTTTATGACATGAAATAGCGTAAAAATCACAATCTAATTCTTGCATATCTAATTTTAAATGTGGTCCCCCCTGACATCCATCCACTACAACAACAATACCTTTTGAATGTGCTAATTGAGTTATCTCTTTAATTGGTAAAACTGCACCAGTAACATTGGATAAATGAGTTATAGCTATTATTTTTGTTTTACTTGTAATTTCTTTCTCTATATTTTCAATTGGGATATCCCCGTCATCATTCATTTCTGCGAACTTTATTTTGATATTTTTTGATTTTCTTAAAAAATGCCATGGAACATAATTTGAATGATGTTCTAATTCTGTTATTAAAATTTCATCATTTGGTTCCAAGATTGCTTGACCCAAAGTATTTGCAACTAAATTCAAAGCTTCTGTAGCACCTTTAGTAAAGACTATTTCATTTTTATCTTTAGCATTTATATATTTCTGAACTGAAGATCTTGTATTTTCATACAAATTAGTAGCTGCCACAGCCAAATAATGAATACTTCTACCTACATTTGAAAATTTTTTTGAGTAAAAATCGTTAATTTTATCAAGAACGACCTTAGGTTTTTGAGATGAATTTGCACTATCTAGATAAACTAAATCATTATTTTGAATTTTTTCGTCAAAAATCGGAAATTCTTTTTTAATGTTATTTATGTTCATTCTTTTAATCCAATAATATTTTTAATTAAATTTTTAATTTCTGGGTCTGTAATCTTTTCAACAACATCTAACAAAAAACCATTTATTAAAAGTTCTTTTGACTGTTGATAATTTAAGCCACGAGACATTAAATAAAAAATTGAGTCTTCATTCAAACTTCCAGATGCGGATCCATGTGAACATTTCACGTCATCTGCATAAATTTCTAATTCTGGTTTTGCGTTAAATTCTGATGTTTCGTCTAAAAGTATTGCTTTACTTAATTGATATCCATCAGTTTTTTGAGCTTTTGAGTTTACAAATATTTTTCCTTGGTATGCAGATTTTGAGTTTTTTCCAAGAACACTTTTAATGAGTTGATAACTTTTAGTATTCTCAACTAAATGGTTTATTGTAGTTTTTATTTCATGTTGTTGATTTTCCTTTAACGAAAAAACTCCATTAATAAAAGCAGAAGAGTATTCGCCATTTAAATTACAATTAATTTCGTTTTTTAAATAATCTGAACCAGCAGATAATATAAATGTTTCTGAAATACTGTTATTATCCTGTTCGATATTATTAAATGAGTATTTTAAATTATCATTTTTATATTTATCAATTTTATAATTTTTAAGAATTGCATCCTTTCCTAAATTAAAGTTATAAAAAATGTTAATAAAGTTTTTTGCTGTTTTATTAGTAAAAAAATCAATTAGTTTTAAACAACTATTTTCACTTAATTCAAAATCTAATCTCAAATTAATATTTGTTGTCTTAATTTTATTGTCTGTTGAGTGATAAATTATTAAAGGTTTTTTTAAAGAATAACCTTTTTTAATAAAAATTTTAAAAACCCTATTAGTAAATGCACTGTTTAAATCAATTAATGAGTTTTTATAATCAAATGAAATTTCTTTTTTATTTTCATCACTGATTTCAATCTTATTTTGGTCTTCATAATTAAAATCAATTTTTTCTATTCTTCCATTTATAAAAACAATTTTATTATGCTCTAAACCGTCAACAAAAACAGATGTATCAATTTTATTAGATTTTGAATAATCATTAAAAAAATTTAAATTACCAATATTTTTTTTGATGATTTGACTAATATCTAAAAACTTCCAATCCTCTTGTTTTCTATTTGGAAAACCACTATCTATAAACTTATTTAAATAATTTTTTTTAACTAGAATTTCATCCTCAGAAATTTTAGAAATTTTCATCACTTTATTAAAATCTGACTTTAATTGATTGCTCATTTAATTAAAACTTTCGTATCCTTTTTTTTCTAATTCAATTGCTAATTCCGGACCACCAGATTTAATTATTTTGCCATTCATTAAAACATGAACAAAATCTGGTTTGATGTAATCTAATAATCTTTGATAATGGGTAATTATTAAAAAAGAATTTTGTCGATTTCTTAAAGTATTAACTCCATCTGCAACTATCTTAAGCGCATCAATGTCAAGGCCTGAGTCTGTCTCATCTAAAATAGATAGCTTAGGTGATAACATAGACATTTGTAAAATCTCATTTTTTTTCTTTTCCCCACCTGAAAAACCAACATTCAATTGTCTATTCAATTTTTCTTCATCAAATTTCAATTCTTTAGCTTTTTCTTTAACAAGTTTTAAAAATTCAATCGCATCTAATTCTTTTTCACCTCGCGCTTTTCTAATTGCATTTAAGGATGTTTTTAAAAATATATTTGTATTTACACCTGGAATTTCTAATGGATATTGGAAAGCTAAGAATATTCCTTTGTGCGCTCTCTCCTCTGTCTCAAGATCAAATAAATTTTTATTTTCAAACAAGATTTCACCTGATACCTCATACCCCTTTTTTCCTGATAAAATGTTAGATAATGTGCTTTTTCCTGACCCGTTTGGCCCCATAATAGCATGAACTTCACCTGGATTTATATCTAAAGAAAACCCCTTTAAAATCGATTTTTTTTCAACATTTGCATTTAAATTATTTATTTTAAGCATTAGCCCACACTCCCTTCCAAACTAATCCCAACAAGTTTTTGTGCTTCTACGGCAAATTCCATTGGTAATTGTTGCAGTACCTCTTTACAAAAACCATTAACAATTAAACTTACAGACTCCTCCGGACTCAATCCTCTTTGTTGACAATAGTGTAATTGTTCTTCGCTTATTTTTGATGTAGTTGCTTCATGAGCAATACTAGAATCGAAATTTTTATTCTTAATATACGGAACTGTATGAGCTCCACATCTATTTCCCATCAGTAAAGAATCACATTGAGTATAATTACTTGCATTTTTTGCATTAAAATTAATATCAACTAACCCTCTGTACGTCATATCTGAAAATCCAGCACTTATACCTTTTGATATAATTTTACTCTTAGTATTTTTTCCTAAATGAATCATTTTTGTTCCAGTGTCCGCTTTTTGATGATTGTTGGTAATTGCTATAGAGTAGAATTCACCGATTGAATTATCACCTTTTAATATACAGCTTGGATATTTCCACGTTATAGCTGAACCTGTTTCAACTTGTGTCCAAGAAATCTTAGAATTTTTTCCCTTGCACAATCCTCTTTTAGTAACAAAATTATAAATTCCTCCTTTACCATTTTCATCACCCGGATACCAATTTTGAACTGTTGAGTATTTTATTTCTGCGTCATCTAAAGCAATTAATTCAACATTCGCTGCATGTAATTGATTTTCATCTCTCATTGGTGCAGTACAACCTTCTAGGTAACTTACATAACTTCCTTTATCTGCAATAATTAATGTTCTCTCAAATTGACCTGTCTCGGAAGCATTAATTCTAAAATAAGTTGATAGTTCCATTGGACACTTAACACCCTCAGGAATATAAACAAATGATCCATCTGTAAAAACAGCAGAATTTAGTGTGGCAAAGAAATGATCAGTAACTGGTATTACTGTGCCTAAATATTTTTTTACAAGCTCAGGGTATTTTTGAATTGCCTCTGACATTGAACAAAAAATTATTCCATGCTTGGTTAATTCACCTTTAAAAGTAGTTGCTACTGAAACAGAATCAAATACAGCATCAACTGCAATTCCATTTAATCTTGCTTGCTCTTGTAATGGAATTCCAAGTTTTTTATATGTCTCTAAAAGTTTAGGATCAAGTTCATCTAAACTTTTCGGTTTGTCCTTCATGCTTTTAGGGGCTGAATAATAATACAAATCTTGATAATCAATTTTAGGATATTTTGGTTTTTGCCAATTAGGCTCTTTTAAAAGTTTTAAACGTTCATAAGCTTTGAGTCTAAAGTTTAACATCCATTCTGGCTCTTTTTTGATATTAGAAATAAATTTAATTACATCCTCGTTCAGTCCCTTGGGAGCCTTAATATTTTCGATATCAGTAGTGAAACCGTATTTGTAATCTTTTAATTTTTCTATGTCTTTTTCTCTCGTGTCCATTAAATTCTTCTTTCGATATTATCTTTAACTAAATCTTCTAAACTTTTTTCTTTAAAAAAATTATTAATATGATTTTCTAATTCGTCCCATAAGTTATGGGTTAGACACTTTGTTGATTTTCCATTACAACTTTTTTTAGACTCTTTTTTACATTGTACAGTTTTTACTTTTTCATCTATAGCATCAAAAATATTTGTAAGCTTAATATCTTTCGCTTTTTTTTTTAAAATATAGCCGCCCTGAGTTCCTCGAACGCTTTGAACAATCTCATTTTTTCTCAATTTTGAAAATATTTGTTCTAAATAATCTAAAGAGATTCCTTGTCTTAGAGAGATGTCTCTTAAAGATACGGGATTAATATTGTCAAATTTTGCTAGGTCTGCTAAAGCCATAACCGCATATCTGCCTTTAGATGTAAGTTTCATAAATCCTTTATTTTAAGGGCTATATATAAACCTGACTAAAATAGTCAAGTATGAACTATAAAAAAAAATTAACATTTTGTCACTGAGTTATGATATGTCTAATTTTTTTTTGAGAATAATTATCATTACTAATTATGGATAACAAAATAATAGAAATTTTTATTCCTGGTCCCGCTGGAAGATTAGAAGCAAAATATTTTAAAAGTAAAAAAAATACAGCCCCAATAGCCTTAGTTTTACAACCACACCCTCAATATGGAGGTACTATGAACAATAAAGTAGTCGTGGAAACATTCAATACTTTTATGGAAAATGATTTCTCTGTTTGCAGAGTAAATTTTAGAGGTGTTGGAAAAAGTGATGGGGAATTTGATAATGGACAGGGAGAGTTAGCTGATGCTGCAGCTGCTTTGGACTGGCTAGAAAGAGAAAATTTTGATAACTCACAATGCTGGGTCTCAGGTTTTTCTTTTGGGTCATTGATTGCAATGCAACTTTTAATGAGACGACCAGAAATTAGTAGATTTATTGCAATATCACCACAACCAAATGTATATGATTTTTCTTTTTTATCACCATGTCCAACATCAGGTTTAATGATTTATGGTAAGAAAGACGAGTTAGTACCCTACGAATATTTAAACGAACTAAATAAAAGACTAAGCTCACAAAAAGGTATTAAAGTTGAATTTCAATCTATTAATGATGCAAATCATTTTTTCTCCAAAAATGAAAAAAATTTAATTAAAAATTTAGATAAATATATTAAAAAAGAAACAACAGTATATTAAAAATTTTTTACAATTATACCACCGATACTTGGTACTTTACATCCAGTTGTAGAAGGAAAAGAAATAGGTAATTTTAAAAATGACCTAATAGACAGATAAGCAAAAGCCTGCGACTCAACATAATCGCCATCAATGCCATAATCATCAATATATTGAATCTCTAAATTTTTGGGAATTGTATTTTTAATTTTATTAATTAAAGTAATATTTTTACGTCCACCACCACAAACTAAAACTTTCCATGATTTATCTTGAGCCTCTGATAAAAAATTATAAATTCCTTCTCCAATTATTCTTCCCGTAAAATCAGTTAACGTTGCTGCTCCGTCCTCTAAATTGAGACCTCGTACAAAACCTAAACTAAAATCTTTTATATCAAAAGATAAAATTTTTTTATTAAATATATTTTCAAAGTTATCTAAAGCTTGATTGAGTATTAATTCATCAATTTTTCCGCTTTTTGCAATTTCCCCATTTTTATCAAATTTATGTTTTGTATTATTTTTTACCCACTCATCTATCAAACAATTCCCAGGTCCAATATCTCTACTTAAAAAATTATCATTCTTATGTTCATGTAAAACAGTAACGTTAGAAATCCCTCCAATATTTAATATACAGACTGGAGGTTCTATTTTTTTTTTCTTTACAATCAATTTATGAAATATTGGAGTTAAAGGAGCACCCTCACCACCATTCTTAATATCATTTTGCCTGAAATTATAAATCACAGTTTTTTTTATTAATTGAGATAGTAAATTTCCATCTCCAATTTGTTTGGAGATTCTCTCATGAGGATTGTGATATATGGTTTGTCCATGAAAACCTATAAAATCAACTTTTTTATCAGTCGTTTTCAAAATTTCATTGGTAATTTTTGCGTGAAAAATTGTAATTTCTCTTTCCAAAATATCTATTTCATTTGTATTTTTTATTAGGTCATCAAATTTTAAAATTTTAGCTCTTAAATCATGAAGATTTTTATATATTTTTTGATCATATTCGAAATACCTATTTAGAATTTCATTATAATGGTATTTTCCATCTGAGCTTATAATTGATGCATCTACACCATCACCAGAAGTACCACTCATTAAGCCTAGAGATGTAAATAACTTTTTCATTCTTATTTTTTTTTAATAAAATTTGTATATTGTATAGTTATAAACTTATGAATAAATTTTTAAAAGAATTTATAGATAGAGGTTATTTCTATCAATGTACTGGTAAAGAAGAATTATCAAAGTTATTAGATAAAGAAAAAATAAGAGCGTATATTGGTTTTGATTGTACAGCGCAAAGTTTGCATGTTGGTAGCTTGCTTCAAATAATGTGTTTAAGACTTCTTCAAAAACACGGTCATAGACCTATTGTGTTATTAGGTGGTGGTACCACAAGAATTGGTGATCCCTCTGGTAAAGACAAGACAAGAAAGATTTTAACTGAAAAAGAGATAGATAAAAACATTAAAAGTATTGAAAAAATTCTAAGGAAATTTTTAGATAATGATAATTCAAAAACAAAACCTATTTTTGTAAACAATTATTTGTGGCTTAAAAATTTAAATTATATCTCTTTTTTAAGAAACATTGGAAAACATTTTACAATAAATAAAATGCTTACTTTTGATAGTGTTAAAACTAGATTGGAAAGAGAACAATCCTTAAGTTACATGGAATTTAATTATATGATTTTACAAGCATATGATTTTTTAGAATTAAGTAAAAAAGAAAAATGTTCTTTACAAATTGGTGGTTCTGACCAATGGGGAAATATTGTTAATGGTACTGAACTTATAAAAAGACATTCTAATAAACAAGCGTATGGCTTAACAACTCCACTTATTACCTTAGCATCTGGTGCTAAGATGGGAAAAACTGAGAGTGGTGCAATCTGGCTTGATGAAAAATTATTATCATCTTATGATTATTGGCAATTCTGGAGAAATGTTGATGATAGAGATGTAATTAAATTTTTGAAAATGTTTACAGATTTAAATATTGAAGAAATTGATAAAATAAAAAATGAGGATATTAATAAACTAAAAATCAAATTAGCAAATGAGGCAACTTCAATGCTTCATGGAAAAAAGGCTGCTGAAAACTCCGAGCAAGCTGCAAAAGGAGCATTTTCAGAAAATTTAGATGTATCAAAACTTCCTGCAATTACAATAAAAGCAAAAGATTTAACAAATAATAAACTAAATGTTATAGACCTTGTTCTTATGTCAAAATTAGAAAAATCTAAAAGTGAAATTCGAAGATTAATAAAAGGCAAAGCGATTAAATTAAATAATGATTTAATATTAGATGAAAAATTAATTATTAATGATGAATTATTTGAAAAAAAAAATTTAAAACTTTCTATTGGTAAGAAAAGGCATACAAGATTTGAATTAAATTAATTTTTTTTGATTTTTTCCAAGGTTCTTGTAATAAATCTTGGTGTTAATGTTTTAATAGGATTAACTGTTGTATCTAATTTTTTTGGTGGACCTTTGATCTTAAAACTTACTCCAAATACTCCTTCACCTGTTTTTGAGCCAACTAATATTTTACCAAGGACTGGTAAAGATCCAATAAACTTATTTATTGTTGTTGCCGGTACTAATGTTCCTCTTAAACTTACAAGTTTATTTTTCTCAACGTATCCATCCATTAAAATGGAAATAGCAGGACCTATTGCATAAATTTCATCGATAGTCATAAGATCACCTCTGTTTTTGAAATTCATTTCAAATTCATCAAATCGAATTCCTTCACCAGTTAAAATATCTGCAATGCCTTGTAGGGAAGCTAGTGTCAAAATTTTTGTTAATACAGGTAATTCTTTAAGCTTAAAATCATAAATTTTTAATTGTGAAATAGTCTCATCAAAATTTTTTGAACTATTAAAATCTAGTGATCCTTCATCAAATCCTTTTATAAATTTATATTTTCTGACAATAGGTTCAGCATTATCAACAAATAATGTTATGATTTTTTTACCTTGATCACTATTAATTGTAAATTTTAGCTTTTTATTATCGAAAAAATTTCCAGTTAAATTAGCTTTAACAATTTCTTTATTAAAATAAGTTATATTGCCATAGAAATTCGATATATCATATTCATTATCTAACTGAATTTTATCTAAATCAACTATTATTGTATTGTTTATATCAATAATTTTTGATTTTTCTTTTTCATTAAATAATAAATCTTCAATTAATTTATTTGCATTAAAATTAGATCCTTTTAAGTAAAACTTATTTTTTTTTTTATAGAAATTAATCAAATTTTTTTGATTATCTTTATCAGTATAATCTAAATTTACAGTTTCTAAATCAATGACTTGAAATTTTTTATTGAATATCAAATTTTTTATATCTATTTTATTTTTACCCTCGATATACGAAAATTTTTTAATTACTGTATCGTTTTTTGTTTTTTGTTTTCCTTCAAGTTCAATTAATGACTCGATTTCGTTATTTTTTTCAAAATTAAGAGAGTTTATTAAAAAATGATTGTTATTCATTTTTAATGTGCCTTTAAAATCCAAAATATCATTTTTTTTTTTTATTGTGTACTCCAAAAAATCTTTTTGATCTTGAAACAAAATATTTCCTTTTCCATTTATATCTAAATCATTTTTTTTATATTCGATAGATATTCTATTCTCTGTCAAAGTAAAATTTTCTTTTATATTAGGGAAGAAATTAGTTAAATCATATTTATTTGTTATTAAAAATTCATTGACAAACATATCTGATAAAATTTCATAATCTATCAATTCAAATTTTTTATTAATTTTTAAAAAGAACGAATTGTTAGAACTAAATTCTATTCTTTGAACATCTAGTTTCGATAATATTGATTTCTTTAAAATATTTAAATTTTGACCATCAATAATTAAAGCTTTGTGATTTATATTTCCCTTGATTGTATAATCATCATTTATTTTTGTTAAAAAAATTTTTTCAGATAAAAAATTCAAATTATTGAGTAAAAATGAAATGTTGCTTAATAATAAATCATTTTTTTGATAATTAAAAATTAAATCTAATTTTTGAATATTATATTCTTTCAAAATAGAAAGTTTTACATCTTTAATAAAACCATCTATTATAAAATTATTATTTATACTACCATCACTATCAAATTCTATTTTTATATCTGCAATTAAGTATCCCTTATCAATAATTTTTTCTAATAAAAATAATTGAGTTGAGTTTTGAAAAGTTCTTAAAAATGATATTAAATTTTTTATTTCTAAAGATTTCGATGAAATTTCTAAATTTTTAATAAAAAATTCATCTGAGAGTATTGATTTTAAAGATATTTGAGTTTTAATATTTTCAATTTCTACAACTTTATTTTTTTTTTTGATTTTAGATCCAACTGTTTTAATATTTATACTGAGTTTAAATGGATCAAAAATTAATTTAATTTTTCTTAATTGAATTTCCAGATCTTCATCTATAGTTTTAATTTTATTTGAAATTTGACTATTAAATCTGTCTGTTTCTATCCCAATTAAACTTAAATATGATATTGAAATAATTACAAAAAAAAATATTAAAAATATAAATTTCGATATTATTTTCATTTAATTTTATACAACGATTGCTCTAAAAACTCGTCTATTTCACCATTTAAAACTTTTTCTGGACTTGAACTTTCAAAATTAGTCCTATTATCTTTTACAAGTTGATATGGTTGTAAAACATAAGATCTAATTTGATGCCCCCAACCAATTTCAGATTTAGAGGATGCCATATTTAAATTTTCTTTTTCCTTTTTCTTGATTTCAAAATCATAGAGTCTTGCTTTTAGCATATTCATGCACGTCTCTTTATTTTTATGTTGTGATCTTTCATTTTGACATTGAACAACTATTTTAGTTGGTAAGTGTGTAATTCTGACAGCACTATCAGTAGTATTTACATGTTGTCCACCTGCTCCACTCGAGCGATAGGTATCAATTCTCAAATCTTTTTCTAAAATATCTACTTTTATATTTTCATCCAATACAGGATAGACCCAAACACTTGCAAAACTGGTATGTCTTCTCGAACCAGAGTCAAATGGTGAAATTCTTACTAGCCTATGAATTCCTGACTCTTTTTTTAGCCATCCAAAAACGTATTTTCCTTGAATCTGAATTGTTGAAGATTTGATTCCAGCCTCATCACCTTTATGTTCACTAATTAATTCTGATTTAAATTTCTTATTATCTGTCCATTTTAAATACATTCTTCTTAACATATCAGCCCAGTCTTGACTCTCGGTACCACCAGCACCAGCATGAATTTCAATATAACAATCAAGAGAATCTGTCTCATTTGATAGAAAACATTTTATTTCGTTTCTTTTTACCTGTTTTTCTAAGTTTTTAATATTTTGAAGAACTTCTTTTTGGATATCAAAATTATTTTCATCTTGAGCTAATTGATTGAGTTCAACTAAATCTTTAAGCTTATTATTTGACTCATCTAAAGAGTTTATCAAATCTTCATAAATTTTTTTTTCTTTGACTAAATTTTTTGAATTTGATTTGTCTTTCCAAAAATTTGGATCAAGCATTTTTTTATTTAAATGCTCTAATTTTGAATAAATATCATTTTTTTCAAAGATACTCCTTTATTCTTTGACTAATTTTCTCTATTTCTTTTTTTATATTAATATAATTATCATCCATTAATAAAACCTTAATATATTATTTGAATTGATTCTATCATTATTTGAATAAAGTACTTTTCCTTCAACAACATTTTTACTTTTATAAGCTTCCATAATTGTATCTTTTGAAGAAAATTTGGCTTTCTGGCCAGTTAATGCGTCTACAACCATTAATGTTATTCCCTCAGAAACTTTGAATGGTCGAGCGTCATTTTTTTTTATTGCTTTCTTAATGAAATTTTCAAAAATTGGTAATGCAGTCTTTGATCCAGTCTCAAATTTACCAAGAGGTTTTGGGGTATCCATTCCAACATAAACTCCAATAACTAAATTTGAAGTAAAACCTATAAACCAAGCATCAGTATTTTCATTGGTCGTACCTGTTTTCCCCGCTAAGTTAAGTTTTAATTTTTTTAATTTTTTTCCTGTTCCTCTTTTGATAACACCTTCCAGCAAAGAAGTGATTTGGTATGCTGTTTGGGGAGAAAATATCTGCAAATAATCATCCTCAATTTTAGGATACTCTTGACTTGTAAATGAAATTTGATTGCAATTTTTACAAATTCTTTTTTCATTGTTAACAATTGTATTACCTTCACTATCTTGAACCCTGTCAATAATTACCGGCTTAACTAACTTTCCACCATTTACAAAAGCTGAATAAGCAGAGGTGAGTCTTAATAATGTGGTTTCCGCAGATCCTAAAGATATTGATAATAATTTTTCAGGATCATCATAAATACCAAGTTTTTTTGAAAATTTAACTATATTATCAATACCTAAATTTTGTGCAATTCTAACTGTCATTAGATTTCTTGACTTTTCAAGACCAACTCTAAGAGTCGAGGGTCCATAAAATTTTTTACCATAATTTTCCGGCTTCCACATTTTAAGATCAGTTCCTTGATCTAATACAAGTGGTGCGTCTAAAACTAAAGATGTTGGTGTGTAATCATTTTCTAAAGCCAACGCATAAACAAAAGGCTTAAACGCTGAGCCGGGTTGTCTTAGCGCTTGAGTAGCTCTATTGAATTCGCTGTTTTTAAAACTAAAACCACCACTTAAAGCTAATACTCGTCCAGTATAAGGATCCATAACTACTATACCACCGTTGATCTCAGGCAGTTGTTTTAAACTGTAATTATTTTTATCAACTTTTTTAACATAAACTACATCACCTACATTAAATAAATCACTAAATTCTTTTTTTGTCCAAGAAATATCTTTGTAATCAATTTTTCCTTGTAATTTATTTTTGGTCTCAATATTAACATGAAATTTATTAATTTCTTTTATTATTGCTATATCCCATCCTATTGATTTTTCTAAATTATATTTTTTGAGGTCTTGTGCCCATTCATTTTTGTAGTCAATATTTTTTAAAACTCCACGCCATCCTTTTCTTTTGTCGTATCTTTCAAGTCCATTTCTTAATGACTCCGTTGCAATTTTTTGTAACTTTAAATTTATTGGAGTATTGATATTAAACCCCTGTTTATAAACCTTTTCATAAGAAAGTTTGTCTATAATTTTTTTTCTAACATCTTCAATATAATATTGAGCATCTTCTAAAAAAATTTTTCTCTTTTTCTTCAATTCGATTTCTTTTTTTTTTAACTTTTCAAACTCTTCAAGAGTAATAAAGTTATTTTCATACAAATTCTTTAAAACTAGATCTCTCCTGAATTTTGCTAATTGATTATTTCTATAGGGATTATATTTACTTGGAGCTTTAGGAAGAGCAGCTAAAAGAGATGTTTCTGCATAATTTAAATCTTTAATAGATTTATCAAAATATTCAAGACTTGCCGCTGCTACTCCGTAAGCGCCACTACCCAAATAAATTTGATTTAAATACAATTCAAGTATCCTCTCTTTTGACAAAGCTTTTTCTATTCTAAAAGCCAATATAGCCTCCTTAATTTTTCGATTTACACTTACCTCATTTGTTAATAAAAAATTTTTTGCCACTTGTTGTGTTATTGTTGATGCACCCTCTAATCTTTTTGAAGACAAAATATTTTTAATATTATTAATCATTGCCCTGACAACACCTTTTGCATCCACACCTGGATGAGAAAAAAAATTCTTATCTTCTGCAGATAAAAATGAATTTATCACATTTTTAGGTATTGAATTGAAAGGAATAAAAATTCTTTTTTCTTTAGAAAAATCTGCAACTAAATCCCCATTTCCTGAATAAACTTTGCTTGAAACTGGGGGCTTATAATTCTTTAAAAATTTATAGTCAGGAATATTATTAGAAAATGTCCAAAGGATAGTTACAATAATTGTTGAAAATATTAACAAAATACCAATGATACCAATAAATATATTTTTTAAGATTCTACTCATTTTATTTCCATTATATATTGGAATTTGTTAAAGATAAGGCATTAGAAAACAAAATTTAAAAATAATTTATAATTAATGAAAATAACACTTACAAATTTATGGAAAAAAATTTATACATTGATGCTTCGCATCCTAATGAGATTAGAGTTGTTCTTAAGTCTGACGGTAAGATTGAAGATTATGAGTACGAAGGTTTAAAAAATAACTTAATTAAAAATAATATATACTTAGGAAAAGTAAGTAGGATTGAACCGTCTCTTCAGGCCGCTTTTGTAGATTTCGGTCGAGATAGACACGGATTTCTATCTTTCAATGACATTCAGTCTGATTATTATCAAATTCCAAAAAGCGATTTAGAAAAAATTAAAATTGAGGAAAAAAAAGTTAGGGAAGAACTCTCTAAAGAAGTTGAGGCCAAAGAAGAAGAAAATCTTGCAGAGGGAAATTTAGAAATCAACGATCCAATTGAAAGAAAAGAAGTGGATAAAGAAAATATAGTTGAAGAGAAAGATAAAAAAAAAGAAATTAGATTTAAATATAAAAGATACAAAATACAAGAGGTTATTAAACCTAATCAGGTAATTTTAGTACAGGTGATAAAAGACGAGCGCGGTCAAAAAGGTGCTGCTTTAAGTACTTTTATTTCAATTGCTGGAAAGTATATTGTTTTAATGCCAAACACACCTAAAGGTGGGGGCATATCTAGAAAAATTTTTAATCCTGCTGATAGAAAAAAAATAAGATCTATTTTAAATGAAATAGAAATTCCAAAAGAAATGGGTCTTATTGTAAGAACAGCAGGTTCCAATAAAACAAAAAATGAGATTAGTCATGATTTAACTACTTTAATTAACACTTGGAATCAAATTAAAGAAAACGCAATAAATTCTATTGCCCCTTCATTGATACATCAAGAAAGTGAAATAATAAAAAGAACTTTAAGAGATATTTATGATGAAAATACAAAAAATATAATTGTAGAAGGAAATGATGGCTACAAGAAAGCACAAAATTTTATGAAAATGATGATGCCTTCACACGTAAAAAAAATAAAAAAGTACAGAGGTAAAATACCTTTATTTATAGAAGAAAATATTGAACAAAAACTTAATGAGATATTTGATACAGAAATAAAACTTAATTCCGGAGGATATCTTGTCATTAATCCAACTGAAGCGCTAGTATCAATTGATATAAACTCTGGAAGCTCCATAAAACAAAAAAATGTTGAAAGTACAGCTCTTGATACGAATCTTGAAGCTGCTGATGAAATAGCAAGGCAAATTAAGATAAGAGATCTATCTGGTTTAATCATAATAGACTTCATAGATATGTTAAGCTATGGAAATAGAAGATTAGTAGAGAGAAGATTAAAAGAAAAGTGTCGATCTGATAGAGCTAGAATTCAAATTGGGAGAATAAGCAATTTTGGTCTATTGGAAATGTCAAGACAGAGACTGAGAGAAAGTGCTGTTAAATGGAAAGTAAATTTAACTGATGAGTCATTTGCTCAAAAATTATTAAAACTTGTTGAGTTAAAAGCAGTTTTGAATAAAGCTAAATTTGTAGAATTAAAAGTTTGTAAAAAAATATCAGACTTTCTTAAAGAAAATTTTGTAGAAGATTTAACTTTTTTTGAAAAAAAAAATAAAGTAAAAATAGACATTATTACAGATAATACATTAATTATACCTGAATATATAATAGATGTTAAAAATAAAAGTAAAAAAACAATAGAATTAGTTGAGCATCATGAAAAATTAAAAAATCTTAAGCAACAAATAATAAGTAATAATATTATTGAAATTAAAGATAAAAGAAAATTTAAAAAAAAACCTTTTAGAAAAAAAAAATTTTATAAAAAAGCTAAATAATTCCCTCTTTAGGTGAAGATGGAAAGCCCATTAATGATTTATCAATTCTTCCTGATAAGTAAGATTGACGACCAGCAATGACAGCATTTTTAAAAGCGATTGCCATATCTAAAGGTTTTTTTGCTTTGGCAATTGCTGTATTCACTAGTACTCCGTCGCACCCTAATTCCATTGCAATAGTCGCATCAGAAGCCTGACCTAAGCCTGCATCTATTATAACTGGTAGTTTTGTTTGATCTCGAATTATTTTAATATTAACTTTATTCTGAATTCCAAGTCCTGACCCAATAGGTGCTGCTAAAGGCATTATAGCTGACGCACCATTATTTTCTAAACGCTTAGCCATTAATGGATCGTCATTACAATAAACCATAACTTTAAAACCCTCTTTTGCTAAAATCTCAGTAGATTTTAAAGTTTCAATCATTTCAGGAAATAAATTTTTTTTGTCACCAAGAACCTCAAGTTTAACTAGTTTCCAACCTCCTATTTCTCTTGCTAATCTTAATGTTCTCAATGCCTCCTCTGAATTAAAACATCCTGCAGTATTTGGTAAGTATGTTATTTTTTTTGGATCTATAAAATCCATTAATAATGGTTTTTTTTTATTAATAATATTAACTCTTCTAACAGCAACTGTTACAATATCTGCACCTGAGAACTTAACAGCTTTAGCACACTCCAACAAATTTTTGTACTTACCTGTTCCGACTATCAGTCTTGAATTAAATTTTTTATTTGAAATTATAAGCTTATCATTTTTCAATTTCATCCACCCCCAATAAAATGAACAATCTCAATTTTATCATTTTTTTTAAGTTTAATTTTGTTTAATAATTTTTTATCTACTATTTCTTGATTTAATTCAATTGCTACTTTTTTAACAGGTATTTTTAAATTTTTAGTTAGTTTTAATAGTGTTGTATTAAATTCAACTGACTTAAAATTCCCATTTACCTTAATTTTTATTTTTTTTATTTTTTTCATCGTATATAAGATTTAAATGAGTTTTAAAATTATTATTATTAATGGTCCAAATCTTAATCTATTAGGAGAAAGAGAACAATCCCAATATGGTTCTACTTCTTTTGATAAATTAAAAGAAAATTGTACAAAAAAATCAAAGGAATTAAATTTATATATTGAATTTGTACAATCAAACGTTGAAGGTGAACTGGTGAATATCATTCAAGATTCAAGAAAAAAATTTGATGGTATTATAATTAATGCTGCAGCTTTCACACACACTTCTGTAGCAATTAGGGATGCTTTGAGTGTATTCAAAAAACCTATTATTGAATTACATATATCTAACATATACAAAAGAGAGGAATTTAGGCAAAAATCTTTAATTAGTGATATAGTAACAGGTGGAATTTTTGGTTTAGGTATTGACGGTTATATTTTAGCCATAATTGCAATGCAAAAGATTTTAATTAATGAAAATAGATAAAAAAATAATCAAAGAATTAAGCGATTATCTTGATGAATTTAATTTAACTGAATTAGAATACACTGAAAAAGATACAAAAATAAAAGTTTCTAAAAATAATATATCTGTAAATAATCGATCATTGCCCGAAAACAAGAATAATCAAAATTTAAAAAATCCAGAAACATTAACAAAAAATAACTCAGGTACTGAAATAACTTCTCCAATAATTGGTACTGCTTATCACGCTCCAGAACCAGGAGCAAAAAAATTTGTAGACGTTGGAAAAAAAATTAAAAAAGGTGATACAATAATGATAGTTGAAGCTATGAAAACTATGAATCATGTACCATCAACTTCTGACGGGATAGTAAAAGAGATACTTGTGTCCGATGGTCAACCAGTCGAATTTGGGCAAACGTTGATTATTTTAGAGTAATGTTTAAAAAAATCTTAGTCGCAAATCGTGGAGAAATTGCAGTTCGAATAATTAGAGCATGTAAAGAATGGGGTATTTCTACTGTAGCTGTTCATTCAGATGTTGATAGGGAAAGTATGCATGTAAAATTAGCTGATGAAAGTATTTGTATTGGATCTCATCAACCTGCAAATAGCTATTTAAATATTCCGGCATTGTTATCAGCTATTGATTTAACAAATTCTGAGGCAGTTCACCCAGGTTATGGTTTCTTATCAGAAAATGCTAATTTTGCAAAAATTTTAGAAGAGAACAAAATTAAGTTTATCGGTGCTTCCTCAAAACATATTGAAATGATGGGTGACAAAATACAAGCAAAAAAAATTGCTGAAGAAAAAGGTCTTCCTGTTATTGAAGGTTCTGAAGGAGGAGTTGAGAATGTCAATGAAGCCAAAAATCTCTCGAAGAAAATTGGATTTCCAGTTTTAATAAAAGCGTCTGGTGGTGGAGGTGGAAAAGGAATGAAGATAGTAAAAAATGAGGGAGAATTTGAAACTCTTTTTTCTACAGCTAAATCTGAAGCGTTGAAATATTTTGGCAATGATGAAGTTTATATAGAAAAATTTTTTCAAAATCCTAGGCATATTGAAGTACAAATACTAGCAGGAAAGAACAGAGTAGTACATTTACATGAAAGGGATTGTTCGGTACAAAGAAGGCATCAAAAATTGATTGAAGAGACGCCAAGTCCAGTGCTTGATGATAAATTAAGGAAAGACCTTTTTGATAAAACTGTTAAGATGGTAAGTGAGATCGGCTATGAAGGGGCTGGGACTGTCGAATTTATTTATGAAGATGGAAAATTTTATTTTTTAGAGATGAACACAAGAGTTCAAGTAGAACATCCCGTAACAGAAATGGTTACAGGTATAGATATCATTAAGGAACAAATCTGGATAGCTTTTTCAGGAGAAACTGCTTTAAAACAATCTGATATAAATCCTCGTGGACACGCTATTGAATGTAGAATAAATGCAGAAGATCCAAGTAAAAATTTTCAACCCTCACCAGGAACTATAGGAATGTGTCATCAGCCTTCCGGATTTAGAACAAGAGTAGATGGAGCAATATTTCAAGGGTACAAAGTAACTCCATACTATGACAGCATGGTTTGTAAAGTGATATGTCACGGACGCAATAGAATAGAAGCTATTCAAAGAATGAACAGATCATTAGATGAGTTTGTCATAGAGGGAATAACAACCACAATACCATTACATAAAAAACTTTTAAGTCATAAAAAATTTATAAATTCAGAATTCAATGTAAGTTGGCTAGATAAAGAGAAAATAATTTAGTAACAACCTATCAACCAGATATCATAAACAGGGTGATCAAATGGCGCAATAGATGGACTAGAGGAAAACATCCAACCATTAAATACAAATACATCGTTTTTGTCTTTGTTGGTTATATCTTTCACTTGAATATATGCAGTAATTTCTGGATTATCATCAAACTCGGAATTACTACATTTAAGACTTTTTATTAATAGATCTTTATGTTTTGCTTCATCTCCATTTTTCAGCTTTACCAAAGTATTTTTGGAACTAATTTTATCCAAAACTTTAATATTAGTAAATGTACCTTCTAATTCACTCGCAAAACATGAAGTTGATAAAAGTAATATGAGAGATATTATTTTAAACAAATTAACTTTTCCAAGTTTTATATTTTTTTTTTATAGCATTATTATTTTTATTTGGATAATAAGCCCTATCAGTTCCTGTTAAATTTTCTTGATGTGTTTTTTGCCAATTATATTTTTGTAGATCGTGGTTTTTTTCAATTTTATTATGGGTAAAATGTATCCATGAATACCATTCAACTGGAATCTTGCTTGCATCAACTTCACCATTATATATTACCCATCTCTTACCATTTTTACTTTCATAATATTTGTTTCCGAAAGAGTCTTTTCCAACAAATTTACCAAACAGAATAGTTTTTATTCTGGTTCCAAGAGTGTCTTGATTCCACCAAACAAAAATCTTTTTAAAAAATGTCAACATATAAATTTTCAAAAATTTCAATTTCAAATTGTATAAAATAAATTAGACTAAAATTTGAATTTGTATATAAATAAAATGATTCATTTTTCAAATTAATTTTTAAAGTTGGATTTATATGGCGAAATATTTAATTGAGACTTTTTATACATGCTCTTTTAAAGTTAATCATTATTTAGATGATGTTAATGAAACAGAGCTAAAAAATTTAGAAAAAAGAGATGACGGTAAATTTGAAATTTTAGAGATAAAACTTGATAATAGGAAAACAAAGAGCTTAGATACAAATACTAATAAAGTTATTAATAAGAAAATTAATATAAATTCAGAATTAAGTAAAATAGATAGTAAAAATGTAGAAAATTTAATCAAAGGTAAAAGTGAAATTTCTGAAAAAAATAGTAAAAGATTTAGTATGCCTGATAGAAGAAAAGGATATATTCAAAAAGCAACTATTGGTGATCATAAGGTTTATTTACACACAGGAGAGTATGAGGATGGTAAAATTGGAGAAATTTTTATTGATACTAGTAAAGAAGGAGAATTAGTAAAAGCTTTAATGAATAACTTTGCAATAGCTGTTTCTTTAGGATTGCAATATGGTGTTCCACTTGATGAATTTATAAATGCTTTTGTAGGAACAAAATTTGAACCATCTGGTAAAGTTCAAGGTAATGATAGAATTTTAAGTGCATCTTCAATCTTAGATTATATTTTTAGAGAATTAGCTATTTCTTATCAAAATAGAGAAGATTTAGCTCACACACCTGCAATTGGTAACAGTGATAACATTAATATAGATGACAATAGTAATGAAAATCAAAACCAATTACTAAAGATTGTGAGAGACATGACTAGTAAAGGATTTGTGAGAAATAATTATAAGAAAAACCTGGTTGATTTATCGGACGTAAAAATAAGTTTAAAAGGAAAAAAATAATTATTTTTTAATTTTTAAAGTTAAATTTAATTCTTTTAATTGTTCTTCGTTTACTACTGATGGTGCATTCATCATCAAATCTTCGGCATTTTGATTCATTGGGAACATTGTAACTTCTCTTATATTTTTTTCATTAGCTAAGAGCATAACGATTCTATCAATGCCAGGCGCTATTCCTCCATGTGGGGGTGCTCCATAACTTAGTGCATTTATCATTCCGCTAAATTTTTGGTCTACTTCTTTCTTTTGATATCCAACAATAGAAAATAATTTATACATCAGTTCTGGGATATGATTTCTTATTGCACCAGAAGATAGTTCAATACCATTACAAACAATATCGTATTGATAAGCTAAAATATCTAAGGGTTCATTAAAATTTAAATCATCAATATTACCTTGAGGCATAGAAAATGGATTATGGCTAAATTTAATTTCATTTGTTAATGAGTCTTTTTCAAACATTGGGTAATCAACAATCCAACAAAAAGCAAAAGTATTTTCACTTATTAATTTTAATTCATTTGCAATTTTAGTTCTAGCTAGAGAGGTTATTTTTTCTAATTCCTCTTTTTTGTTACATGCAAAAAATATACTATCTCCCACTTTTGCACCTGTTTTTTTCATAATATCTTTTAAAGATTCTCTCGAAAAAAATTTTCCTATTGGACCATTTGCAGTTATTTCTCTTTCATTTTCTAAAGTAAAATAAGCCATTCCAGATGACCCCTGATCTTTAGCCCATTTATCTATACCATCAAAAAAACTTCTTGGTTTATCCTTTGTATTTTTCGTAACTATGCATCTTACATTACATCCTGATTTAATAAGTTTCTTAAATATGTCAAAAGATACATCTTCCCTAGAAAAAATTTCAGTTACTTCATGAATTATTAAAGGATTTCTTAAATCTGGTTTATCTGTTCCATATTTAAGTAAAGATTCTTTATAAGAAATTCTTGGAAATTTATTAGAAACTAATTTTTTACTTGAAAACTTTTTAAAAGTTTTAACAAATAAAGCTTCTATAACGTTAAATATATCTTCTTGTTCAACAAATGACATTTCTAAATCTAATTGATAAAATTCACCTGGACTTCTATCTGCTCTTGCATCTTCGTCCCTAAAGCAGGGCGCAATTTGAAAATATTTATCAAAACCAGAGACCATTACAAGTTGCTTAAATTGTTGAGGTGCCTGAGGAAGTGCATAAAATTTTCCAGGGTTTAATCGACTTGGAACTAAAAAATCTCTTGCTCCTTCTGGACTTGATGAGGTCAATATTGGTGTTTGATATTCTAAAAAACCCAAATTATTCATCTCATTTCTTATAAAGGATATCACTTTAGATCTTAAAATTATATTTTCATGGATTTTTTTTCTTCTTAAATCTAAAAATCTATATCTTAATCTTATCTCCTCGGAATATTCTTGATCACTAAATACTGGCAATGGTAATTCCTTGCAGGTTCCTAAAACTTTAAAATTTTTTATAGAAACCTCTATTTCTCCAGTGTCAATTTCTTTATTTACTGTGTCTTTAGATCTATCTATAACATCACCTTCAATTTTAATGACAGTTTCGAGTTGAGTTTTTTCTAGACTCTCAAAACTCGTATTTTCTTTATCTATTATACATTGAGTTATTCCATAATTATCTCTTAAATCTATAAATAAAAGATTGCCATGATCTCTCTTTTTATTGATCCAGCCTGAAAGAATAACCTTGTTTCCAACGTTTTTTTTTCTCAATTCATTGCAATTGTGAGTTCTATATTTATTCAATTATTCTCCCAAAACTTCTTTGATTATTTTTAAATTTATTGATTTTTTTTTTTTTAAACTCATTTCGTCGATTTTATATATGAAATCAAATATTTTGCCATAAGATCTATCTATATGTTTAATGGTATAATTAATTAACTTTTTACTCAGTGAAATTTGACGATCAGATAAATTTTTTAATATTAAAGCAAAAATTAAATCATCATCAGGTTTAGCTATTGATTGTATCAAAAAATTTTTTGTCCTAGAATTTAAATCAGGTAAGTTAAATTTAATATCAACTATAGGTACTTTTGTAGTAACTAGAAGATATTTATTATCCTGATCTATAAAATTAATTAAAGTAAATAATAACTCTTCATTTACTTCATTTTCTAAGTTTTCTAGTATAATATTCTGGTAAAACTTAATTTGACTTAAGTTTTTATTACTAAGTTGACTAGACTCAATTATAAGAGCGCCAAATTTTTTTTGAAAAATGTTTATTAAATGAGTTTTACCAGAAAATCTTTCCCCATTTATATTCAAAAAATTTTTTTCCCACTTAGGCCAATTATTTAAAAAATTTAGAATATAATTATTACTTTTTGAAATATAAAAATCATCATATTCCAAACTTTTATCATAATTAAAATTTATTATTTGTTGATCTAAATCTTTCATTTTATAACCCATAGCTTGTTATCTGTATTAATCACGTACTTTTTATCATTCATGAAATTTAAAAAAAGAGATGGCGTACCATTAAATACTATTTGATAATATACAAAATTATTATCAAATTTATATATAAAAAAATTATTGATAAGATCAATTTCGTTTAAAGTTTTTTCAAATTTTGAGATTCTAGAATTATCGACACTCGAGATTTTTATATTTAATGGAAATTTAATTGATGTATTAATTTGGTTTATATTTTTCCAAGTATCCTCATAAAAGATTTTAAGTTCATCTATAATTTCTTTAATTTGATTTAAATTTTGCAAATCTACATTTAAAAAAGTTTTATTATTTAGTTTTACATCATTTTTATTAGTTATTCTTGAGAGTATTCGAGCATCTTTGTCATTGATAAATATAAGAGTAATAATTGAATTTTTTAAAAAATATTTTTTTGTTATTTCTTTAAAATCATATTGCTCAATTATTTCATAGTTTTTTTTTATTAAATTTAAATCTTCAAGATCTTCAGTTGGTAAAACATAATCAATTAAATGATAGCTCTTTAAATCATTATTCCATTTATCATATATCATATTATTATTAAATATTTTCAGGTCTTTTTTTTTTTCATCAATTATTATTGGGATAAATAAAAATTTACTTCTATTTGGCATTGAAGGGAAAATATTTTTATTTTTTAAATAACTAAAAATTTTTTTTTTATTAAAATTAACTCCAAGCTTTACATAATAAATTTCATTAATAAATTTTTCTTCTTTAATAGAAAAGGATTCTATCATACCTTTAATCTCATTAAGTTTAATCAATTTTATTTTCTCTCTATCTTTTGATGTAACTAGTAAAGAAATTAACTCATAAAAAGCTTTATTGAATCCCTTATCTATCACTTGATTTTTATTAAAATTTAATTCAAAAGGCTCAGACACCTCTATATTATCAATAAAAAAACCCTTAGAATTTACCTTTGTTGTGGAAAAAAAAAATATAACTACAGATAGAAATAATAAAAAAATATATACATTGTTATGCTTTTTTTTTGTATTAATTTTCATAACTCATAGTAATGAATAAAAACTTATTTACCTATAAAAAAAGTGGTGTTGATATAAATGCTGCAGACAAATTTATAAAATTCATATCAAATATTTCATCAAAAAATAAAGGCAAAAAAAAGTTGAATAATATTGGCGGTTTTGGTTCTGTCACTGATTTTCCAAAAAATATTCATAATCCAAAAATTGTAGCATGTACGGATGGTGTAGGAACTAAGATAGAAATAGCAAATTTATTAAAAAAATATAATACAATTGGTATCGACTTAGTCGCGATGAGTGTAAATGACTTGATTGTTCAGGGTGCAAGACCTCTCTTTTTTTTAGATTATATTTCAATAAATAAAATAGATCTTAAAAAATTGAAATCGCTTATTAAAGGAATTATTAAAGGGTGTAAAATTTCTAATTGCGATTTGGTTGGAGGAGAAACAGCTGAAATGCCTGATACATATGAAAAAGGTAAATTTGATATTGCTGGTTTTGCAGTAGGCATAGTATCAAAAAAAAATCTTTTAAATAAAAATAAAATTAAAAAAAATAATTTAATTTTAGCTGTTCCATCAAGCGGGCTCCATTCAAACGGATATTCTTTAATAAGACATTTAATTAAAAAAAAAAAAATCAATATTAAAAAAAATAAATTTCTCAAAAGAGAGCTTATTAAACCTACAAAAATTTATGTTAAAGAAGTTCTTAATTTAATTAATAACAAAATGATTAATGGATGTGCAAACATCACTGGAGGGGGTCTTGTGGATAATATAAAAAGAATTATTCCAAATAATTACTGTGCAGAAATTAATCTAGCAAAAATTAAAACAATGAAAATTTTTAAATGGTTAAAAAATAACAACATTAGTGACTCCGAAATGCTTAAGACTTTCAATTGTGGCGTAGGTTTTTGTCTAATAATTGACAAAAAAAATCTCAAAAAAGTTAGAAAATTTTTTTCAAATGGATATAGACCATATGTAATTGGAAAAATTTTAGATGGAAACGAAAAAGTAAAATTAAATGATAAAATTAAATGGTCATAATAAGATAAAAACTGCTGTATTTATATCTGGTAATGGTACAAATTTAAAAAGCTTAATTAAATTTTCTTTAAAAAAAAAATCTCCTATTAAAATAGATATAATTTTCTCTAATAATTCTAATGCTAAAGGCCTTAATTATGCTAGAAAATTTAAAATAAAATTTATAATTTTAAATTATAAAAATTTTAAAAGAACAGAGAATTTAATTCTAAAAAAATTAAAACAACATTCAATTGAATTAATTTGTTTAGCTGGTTTTATGAAAATTCTTTCAAATAAATTTATAACTGAGTTTGGAAAAAAAATTATTAATATACATCCATCACTATTACCAAAATATAAAGGACTTAATACTCATCAGAGGGTTATTGAAAAAAAAGAAAAATTTACAGGATGCACAGTTCATTATGTAAACCAAAAGCTAGATTCAGGAAAAATAATTTTACAAAAAAAAATTAGAATTTCAAAAAAAGATACACCTAAAACACTTGCCAGAAAAGTCCTTAAATATGAGCATATTATATACCCTCAGGCTATAAAAAAAATTTTCACTAATCCTTAAAAAAGAATTCAATTTCAATTTTTGCATTTTCTAAACTATCAGATCCATGAACTGAATTTTTGTCAATCGAGATTCCATATTTTTTTCTTATAGTGCCTTCTTTTGCATCTTTAGGATTTGTGGCGCCCATCAATTCTCTATTTTTTAGCACTGCATTTTCTTTTTCTAGAATCATCACAACAATAGGTCCAGAAGATAAATATTCACACAAATCGTTATAAAAAGGTTTTGTTTCATGAACTTTGTAAAATTTTTCTGCTTCAAATTTTTCAATTTTAATTTTTTTTTCTTTTGAAATATTAAAACCATTTGTTATAAACATTTCTTTTATTTCATTTTCTAAATTCCTCTCTACTGCATCAGGCTTAATAATCGATAAGGTTTGTTCAGTACTATTCATAATTATCTTCTATTAGTTTATTTAACAATCTTACTCCAAAACCTGTTGCACCTCCAGAATTCAAAGCACCTCCATATTTTGAAAAAGCCATTCCTGCAATATCTAAATGAGCCCATGGAGTTTTTTTTATAATGAAACGTTGTAGAAATTGAGCCGCAGTTGTTGAGCCAGCACCACCAACATAATTAATATTTTGCATATCAGCATTTTTTGAATCAATTAACTTATCATAATTTCTATGAAGTGGCATTCTCCAAACTTTTTCACCAACTTTTTCACCAGCATTAAAAATTTGTTTTGACAAATTATCATTATTTGAGAATAAACCAGCATATTCAGATCCTAGTGAAACAATTATTGCACCGGTTAAAGTAGCTAAATCAATTATAAATTTTGGAGAAAATTTTTTTTCAGTAAACGTTATTGCGTCTGCTAAAACTAATCTTCCTTCAGCATCAGTATTTAATATTTCGATAGTTTTTCCACTATATGATTTTACAATATCTCCAGGGCGCTGAGCATTTCCTCCTGGCATATTCTCAACTAATCCAACAACTCCGATAGCATTTATTTTTGCTTTTCTTAGAGCCAAATTTTTCATCAAACCAACTACGACAGCTGAACCTGCCATATCATATGTCATATCTTCCATAAATTTTGCAGGTTTGAGTGAAATCCCACCAGTATCAAAACAAACTCCTTTTCCAACAAATGCCAATGGCTTTGTTTTTGATTTGGAACCTTTCCATTCAATTGTAACTAAATAAGATCCTCTTATGCTTCCTTGACCAACGCCTAGTAGAGCATTCATACCAAGTTTTTTCAATTTTTTTTCGTCGTAAATTGAAATTTTAAGACCTAATTTTTTTAATGTAGATATTCTTTTTGTGTATTCATCAGGATGCAAAATATTTCCTGGTTCAGAAACCAAATCCTTGGCAAAGTTTATTCCCTCAATCAAAGAGTCAAACCTTTTATTTTTTTTATAATTTAATTTATTTTTTGAAATGGAAATTTGCATTTCATAATCTCTTTTTTTTTGAGTTTTATATCTTCCAAAATTATATGACTTAAGTTGAGCTCCGTGTAAAAATTCATCTAAAAAAAATTTATTTTTTGTGTTAGTTTCTAAAATATTATCCTCTATTAAAGTAAAATTAAAAATTGAATTTGATTTTACAAAATTGAAAAATTCAGCTCCAATTTTTTCATTTTTTAAAGTTGACTGGTCTTTTTTAATTTTTACAGCTAGTATTTTTTGATTTGGCTTAATGTTAAAAATAGAAAAATTTTTTTTTTTATCAAAATTTGCTTTAATACTCAGATTAAGCTCTTTTGAATATTTTGATAATTGAGTTTTACTTAATCCGTTTATTTTGTATTGATCATTGACAAACAAAACGTAATTTTGGATAATTTTATCGCTTATATTCTTTTTTAAAATTATTTTTATTGACATTTTTTATAAATATGTACTTTAGGTTGTATTTAAAGACTGACTTATAGATAATAAATGATCGAATTCAACAAAAAATTAATTTTTAGAAAATTTTTTTTAGACATTACTTATTTTTTTATCATCACTTTGGCAACATTAAGCTTAATTGTATGGGTAATTCAAGCAGTAAACTTTTTAGATTTTGTGACGGAAGATGGTCATGGCCTTGCTGTATATCTTAAATACACTTTGTTAAGTTTTCCAAAAATTCTCTCAAAGTTGATGCCATTTATTTTTTTTGTTTCTATCTTTTACATATTAAATAAGTTTGAGGATAATAATGAATTGAAAATTTTTTGGATATTTGGAACAAATAAAAGAGAATTTTTGAGTGTTATATTAAAATATTCATTTATAATTTTACTGATACAGCTGACTTTAACTTTGATATTTGTACCCTTCACTCAAAATAAAGCTAGAACATATATTCAACAATCCAGTATTGATTTTTTTCCCTCATTAATAAATGAAAAAAAATTTATAGACACTGTTGAAAAATTAACAATCTATGTTGAAAAAAAAAAAGAAAATTCTTATGAGAAAATTTATCTTAAAGATAACAAAGACCCATCGAAAGTAAAAATTATATACGCTGAAACTGGAAATCTTGTAAATAATAATAGTGGCCGATTTTTAAATTTAAATGATGGAAAAATAATCAATATTAATAAAAATAAAATAACATCATTTGATTTTAAAAATACTACTTTTGATTTGAGTAAATATCTTACGAAATCAATTATTGATTTCAAAATTCAAGAAAGAGATACAATAAGTATTTTAAATTGTTTTATAAATTTCTTTTTATTAAACGATAAATCATATTATCATCCAAATGATTGCAATGAAGGCTCAGCTGGTATGTTCAGAGAGGAAATTTTTAAGAGATTTTTTAAACCATTTTTCTTTTTATCACTTGGTATGATCATAAGTTTCATAATAATTTTCTCAAAAGAGAACACAAATTATAAGTTAAACAGATTTTTGATTTTTTTAAGTGGAATTATCTTAATAATCATTTCTGAATTTTTAATGTCTTTAGTAAATTCAAGTTTATTAAACTTGCAAATTTCAATAATATTTACCTTTTCATTATTTATTATACTTTTTTTATATCTCTTTAATAAATTTAAATCTTCTAAAATTAATTTATGATCAAAAATTATAAAAGATATATTTATAAAACATACTTGTATAATTTACTTAAGGTAAGTTTAGTATTTATTTCTTTATCAATTATAATGAATTTATTTGAAGAGATAGATTTTTTAAAAGAGTCTGACAATCCAATTTTTCTTCCTTTAATTTTAACAGTGTTGAATACACCATCTGTGATTTTTGAAATATTTCCATTCATATTTTTGATAAGTGGGATATTTTTTTTTATAGAAATAATTGATAAAAATGAATTAGAAATTTTTAAACTATATGGATTAACAAATACGAAAATAATTAAGATAATTAGTATTGCTACTTTTTCAATTGGATTATTAATCATAATCTTATTTTATAATTTTTCAGCAAGTTTAAAATTTTTATATTTAGACATTAAGAATGATTATGCAAAAGATGATAAATACTTAGCTGTAGTGACAAGTAATGGATTATGGATTAAAGACGAAATAAATGAATCTACAAATTTTATAAGTGCAGATAAAATTGAAAATGATAATTTACATAATGTTTTTATTTCTAAATTTGATAAAAATTTTAATTTAGAAAAAGTAATAGTTGCCAATAAAGCAAATATAAAAAATAAAATTTGGATATTAGATAACCCAACTGTTAGCAGTAATAATAAGACTCAGAACCTCAATAAATTAGAATTTAAATCGAATTTTGATCATGAAAGAATATTGTCAATTTTTGAAAATTTTTCCTCGCTGAATATTCTTAAATTAGAACAGCTAAAAAAAGATTATGAGTCACTTGGCTACAACACAGATGTAATTAATGGCTTTAAACATAGGCTTTATTCCTACCCAATATATCTAACATTGATGATATGCATTGCCTCGTTATTAATGCTGAATATAGGATATAATAAATCAAAAATCTTTCATATAACTTTGGGGATTTTGGTATCAGTAATAATTTATTATATCAATTATTTTTTTAAAGCAATTATAGAAACACAAGATGTCCCGTATATAATATCTATATGGGGACCACAACTAATACTTTTAATGATTGTGACCATGAACTTAATAAAGATTAATGAAAAATAAAATTTTCAAAATTTTTGTAACATTTTTGATAATTTTTAATTTACTTACCTTAAAAGTTTTATCTCAAGAATTTAGTTTTGAGGCTGGAAATATTCAAAACATTGATGAAAATATTATAAATGCAAGTGAGAAAGTATTTATTTCTGACAATAAAGGAATAAAAATTTATGCTGAAAAATTTATATATGATAAAGAAAAAAAAATTTTTACAATATTAGATAATGTTATTTTTTTAGATGAAAATAATTTAATAAATATGAATTCAAATAAAATTGAATTTGATGAAAAAAATAATATTATTATAACTTTTGGTGAAACAAGAATAAATCAAAAAAAAAAATATGAATTAAAAGGAGAAGATATAGTTTATGATAGAATTAATCAGAATATATCCTCTATTAAGAAAGCCGAGATCACTGATGATTTAAACAATTTTATAGAAATTAAAGGATTTGATATTTTTTTAACTAAAAATTTATTAATAACTAATAAAGCAAAAATAATTGATAATGAGTCTAATATATATGAAATTGATCAACTCTATTATGACTTCGAAAAACAAAATATTCTTGGAAAAGATATATTGGTAAATAACAACAACACTTTATCCTCGAGAAGATTTTTACCAAGAATAAAAGGTAGATCATTAATCTTTGAAAACGGTAATTCAATCATTAAAAAAATTATTGCTACTAATTGTGAAAAAAAAGAAGGATGTCCTCCATGGTCAATTCAGGCAGATGAAATAAGTCATAACAAAGATAAACAAATAATCAGTTATAAAAATGCAAAACTAAAACTTTATGATGTTCCAATTTTATATTTTCCTAAATTTTTTCATCCAGATCCTACTGTTAAGAGACAATCTGGGTTTTTGTCCCCAACTTTATCGACCCAGAACTCTTCAAGTTACTTACTAACCCCTTACTTTTATGCAATTTCGAATTATTCAGACTTTACTTTTTCACCAAGATTTTATGATAATCAAGAAAACTTATATCAAGGTGAGTATCGTCATTTAACAAAAAATTTAAATTCTATAATTGATGCAAGTATCAAAAGTAATAATACATTTATCTCAAAAAATAATTCTTCGCAGACTCATTTCTTTCTCAATTCATCCTTAAATAGTAATTTTGAGATATTTGATTTTTCAAAATTTGATTTGCAATTTCAAAATGTTTCAAATGAAAAATATTTAAAAACATTTAATCTCAGATCCCCAATTATTGATTCTTTGACCGACTTGAGATCATTCCTTACTTTTAAAGGATATTCAGATGATATGGAGTTATCAATATCATCTGAAATTTACGAGGACTTAAATAAAGAAAAAGATAGTGATAGATTTGAACATGTAGCACCAAATTTTAGTTTTTCTAAAATTTTCAAAACTAATTTAAGTGGAACATTAACTATGATAAACACTGGATATAATAAATTATTTGATACAAATAGAAATGAAAAAACTTTGATAAATAATTTAAATTACAAATCTTTAGATTATATTAATTCCAGAGGTATTATTAATAATTTTGAAATTTTTTTTAAAAATTTTAATGCAGACTCAAAAAATTCAAAATCATTCAAAAACAAAAGTGAACATAACTTACAAGGTTTGATTCAACTTAACTCTAAATTACCACTTAAGAAAGAAGGTGATAAGTATTTAAGCACATTGACGCCAATTTTGTCAGCTAAGATTAACCCTAATCCAAACAAAGATATTTCAAATAACAGCCGAATAATAGATTATTCAAATATTTTTTCAACTAACAGAATTAGTTCAAATGAAACATTAGAAGGTGGAGAGTCAATTACAATAGGTAATGAATACAAAATTTTTAGCACTAAAAAACCTGATCATGAAATTTTTGGATTAAATTTAGGTACATCTTTTAGAAGAAACGAAAATGATGATCTGCCGACAAATAGTTACTTAAATAAAAAAACGTCAAATATAGTAGGTCAAATGAATTTAAAGACAAATGAATTTATTGAGTTCAATTATGATTTTTCATCTGACAATAATCTTGGAGAAATGAACTATCACAAAATAAATTCAACCTTCAAAGTAAATAATTTCGTCAGTACTTTTGAGTTTATTGAAGAAAATAATGAAATTGGAGATGAAAGTTTTATTTCAAATGAAACTACTTATAACATTAATGAAAACAATAATATCAAATTTAATACAAGAAAAAATAAGAAAACAGACCTCACAGAGTATTATAATTTATTATATCAATACAAGATTGATTGTCTTGTAGCTGGAATTGAATATAATAAAAAATATTATAGTGATGGTGGATTAAGACCTGAAGAAAGTATATTTTTCTCAATAACACTTTTGCCATTTGACAATACTATAGACTTACCTGGAATTGATAAATGATAGTTAATTTTTTTCTAAAAAATTTATTTATTACAACATTTTTTATATTTATATTTTGGATATCATTAATTAATCCATCTCTTGCAATTCAAGAAGCTAAAATTGTTAAACGAATAGATAATAAAATTATAACTAACATTGATATATATAGAGAATATGATTATTTGGTAGCTTTAAATAATGATCTAAAAAAAATTAATAAGAACGAAGGTTTAAAAATTGCTGAAGAATCTTTGTTGAGAGAAAAAGTCAAATTAAATGAAATTGAAAAATTTCTTTCAATTGATAAATTTAATAATGATAATTTAATCAAAAAAATAATAGCAGATTTTTACAAAAAATTAGACATAGCTAATCTTGAAAATTTCAAATTATATTTGAATGAATTTGATATATCCTTAGATGAAGTAGAAAATAAAATAAAAATCGAAATTTTATGGAATCAGTTAATATCATCAAAATTCAAAAATCAAATTGATATAGATATTTCAAAATTAGAAAAAAAAATTCAAAATGAAGACTTAAATATTGAGAATTTTATTGAATATGATTTGTCTGAAATTGTTTTTCAAACTTCGAATAAAGAAGAATTTGATAAAAAGTCAAAAGAAATTATACTAAGTATCCAAAAGGATGGTTTTAATATTTCTGCTAATAAATTTAGTGTTTCAAGTACTTCTAAGTTTGGAGGTAAAATAGGCAAAGTTAAAGAGTCTCAATTATCAAAGTTTATAAAGGATGAATTAAAAAAAATTGAAATTGGTGAACACACTAGACCAATAAAGGTAGCTAATGGTTTTTTAATTCTTTTAATAAATAATAAAGAAAAGATAAGTAAAAAAATAAATAAGGAAGATCTTTTGGATAAAATGATCGAATTTGAAAGAAATAAGCAATTCGAAAAATTTTCTCAAATTTATTATAATAAAATTAAGTTGAATACTATGATCAATGAGAAATAAACCTATATTAATACTTTGTGGAGAACCGAACAGTATTTTTTCAGAAATTCTTGTTAAATCAATTAATAATTACAAAACAAAAAAACCAATAATTTTAATTGGTTCATATAAATTGTTAAAAAGCCAATTTAAACAATTAAAAATGAAATTAATTTTAAATCAAATTTTTTTAAAAAATAACAAAGTTTTTAATTTAAAATTAAATCGAGTAAATATCTTAAATGTTGATTATAAATTCAAAAAACCTTTCGAAAAAATTTCTTCTAAATCTAACAAATATATAGAGGAATGTTTTCAAAAATGCTTTCGAATTATAAAATATAATGATATTGCCGGACTTATAAATGGTCCAATTTCTAAAAAAACCTTCTTGAAAAAAAATTTCCAAGGAATCACTGAATATTTATCAAATAAATTCAATATTAAGGATAAATTTGCAATGTTGATATTCAATAAATCATTATCAGTTTCTCCCATTACAACTCACTTGCCAATAAGTAAGGTTTCAAAAAATTTAGATAAAAAAGATATAATTTTAAAGACTATTCTTATTAACGATTTTTATAAAAAATATTTTCATATAAGACCGAAGTTCGCTGTATGTGGATTAAACCCACATTGTGAAAACTTTTTTGATAAAAGCGAGGAATTAAGAATAATTAAACCAGCAATAAAAAATCTAATAAAAAAAAAAATTAATATTGATGGACCTTTTCCAGCTGATACTGTTTTTATGAAAAATATTCTTAACAAATACAATGTAATCATAGGAATGTATCATGATCAAGTTTTAGCACCAATTAAAACTTTATATAATTTTGACGCAATCAATATTACTCTTGGTCTACCAATTTTAAGGATATCACCAGATCATGGGCCTAATTTTGAAATGTTGGGTAAAAATAAATCAAACTCTAAAAGTCTTTCTGAGTCTATAAGATTTTTAGACAAAATTAAGTGAAGATTAAAGCTAAAAAAAGTCTAGGTCAAAATTTTTTACATGATAAAAAAATTCTTAAGTTTATATCTGAATGCACAAAAATAGAGGGAAAAGAGATTTTAGAGGTTGGACCCGGTACTGGAAATTTAACATCTGAAATTCTTAATAAAAAACCCAAAAAAATTTTTGTTGTTGAAAAAGATAGAAATTTAATAGTTTTATTGAAAAAAAAATTTGATAATAAAGTTTATTACATAAATGAAGATATCTTAAATATTTCAGAAAAAAACTTAACTAAAAATAAATTACTTGTTTTTGGAAACTTACCATATAATATTTCAACTGAAATACTTACAAAATGGATAGTAAATCTTAATACAAATTTTTGGTTTGAGAAATTGATATTAATGTTTCAAAAAGAGGTAGCTGATAGAATTATTAGTACTTATAATTCCTCAAAATACGGAAGATTATCTATTATTTCAAATTGGAAATTGGATGTAAAAAAAATTATTGATATAAAGCCAATTTCATTTACACCAATACCAAAAGTTGACAGCACATTATTAATTTTTGAACCAAAAAAAAATTTTTTTAAATTGAAAGAAGCTAAATCTCTTGAAAAAATAACAAGAGTTTTTTTTAATCAACGTAGAAAAAAAATAAAAAAACCAATGAAGACTTTATTTAACAATTATGAAAATATTGCTAAAAAATTAAATTTAAATCTTGATCTTAGACCCCAAAATCTTGACTTTGAGACTTATTTCAAGATAACTGAAGAATTTGAAAAACTAAGAAAGTAATTTATCAACATGTTTTTTAATGAAGTTCCTATCATAATCTTTTGAGCCATTATTAATCTCTGCGTCAATTAATTTTTGAATTCTGTTAAAGCAATCATTTAGATTGTCGTTTATCACCACATAGTCATAATTTATCCAATGCAGCACATCTCTATCAAATTTTTTCATTCTTTCCTCAGCAATTAATTTGTCTTTCATATCTCTATTAGATAATCTTTCCAACAATATTTCCTTACTTGGAGGTAAAATATAGAAAGTAATTAATTTATAGTCTAATTTCTTGTTTTTTATTTGATCCGCACCTTGCCAATCTATATCAAAGATAACATTGGAATTATTTTCTAAATTTTGAATAACTGGGGTTCTTGTCGTTCCATATGAGTTGTCGAATACCTTTGCGTATTCTAAAAATTCATCATTTTTAATTAATCTTTCAAATTCTTGATTTGTAACAAAAAAATAATCTTTTCCATTAGTTTCATTTGGTCTAGGTTTTCTAGTAGTATGTGATGTAGAAATAAAAAAATTATTTTTTTTAGACAATAATTTTACGAGTGTAGTTTTTCCAGCTCCAGATGGGGATGATAAGACGATCATTATCCCACCTTTTTTTTGAAGCATTTATTATTTAATTACTTTTACTTTCTATAAATTTTACTGCGTCACCAACTGTTAATATTTTTTCCGCCTCTGTGTCCGAAATTTCAGACCCAAACTCTTCTTCAAAAGCCATTACTAATTCTACTGTGTCTAAACTATCTGCTCCTAAATCATCTATGAAACTAGACTCTTCTGTAACTTTCGCTTCATCAATCCCTAAATGATCAGCAACTATTTTTTTAACTTTGCTTGAAATATCTTCCGACATAATGATCCTTATTTTTTGGTTTAAATTCTTAATAGTTTAAAAACTTGTTTTGTCAAGCCATATACAAGCCTCCATTAACATGTATTGTTTCACCATTTATATAATTTGATAGATCTGATGCTAAAAAAAGTACTGCATTAGCCACATCTTCTGGCTCACCTAACCTCTCAGAAGGTATTTTTGAAATAATCATATCTTTAAATTTATCATCTATTTTATCTGTCATTGCGGTTTTAATGAAACCTGGTGAGATACAGTTAATATTAATATTCTTTTTTGCATATTCTATTGCTAGACTTTTTGACATTGCAATTATACCTGCTTTTGAAGCAGTATAATTTGTCTGACCTAGATTACCAGTATGACCAACTACCGATGTAATATTAATAATTTTTCCAGATTTTTTTTTTAGCATCTTTTTTAAAGCAAATTTGCTTAACAAAAAAGTTGAAGTCAAATTAATATCTAAAACTTTATTCCATTCCTCAAGTGACATTCTTATTGCTAAGTTATCTCGGGTAACTCCAGCATTGTTTATTATGCAATCTAAACTTCCTCCAAGTTGATCGGTAGCATCATCAATAAATTTTTCTATATTTTCTTTTTTTAAAAAATCTAATTGTAATATTTTTACTCCACTATATTTAGATTTTATCTCTTTGAGTTTTTCAATTTTAGTACCTGATGCTAAAATATTTGCCTTGGTATTATTCAAAATTTTAATAATTGAATTGCCTATACCTCCAGTTGCACCTGTAACAATTATATTTTTATTTTCTAGATTTATCATATTTTTAAATTTTCTATATCATTTTCATTATTAATAGTATCTATTTTAACATTCCTATCTATTCTTTTTACAAGACCAGATAAAACTTTTCCAGGTCCTATTTCAATAAAATGATTGATATTACTTTTTATCATATAAATAACACTTTCTCTCCAACGAACTCTACTTTCTATTTGTCTTGTTAAAAGCTCTCTCAAGTCATTAGAATTTGAAATTTCTTTAGCTGTGACATTAGAAATTAATTTAAATTCAGATTTATTGAAATTTAATTTTTCTAATTCCTCTTTCATTATTTTTGTAGCATTATTCATTAACTTAGAATGAAAAGGAGCACTGACTGGTAGTTTTATATTTTTTATTGAATTATCTTTTAATATCAAAATCAAATTTTTTAAGTCTTCATTTTTACCACTTAAAACTATTTGTCCTTCAGAATTATCATTTGCTATTTCAACTTTAAATCTATGCTCATTTTCTAAAAGTAATTTTTCAATTATTTCTACTTTTGATCCTAAAACTGCAACCATACCACCTTGTCCACTAGGAACTGAATTTTGCATTGCCTCCCCTCTAACTCTTAAAATTTTTAAGGTATCTGAAAAGCTTAAATACCCCGCACAACATAATGCTGAATACTCTCCTAAAGAATGCCCTGCAAAATATTGGGCTTTGCTCAGATCGATGTTATATTCTTTTTTAATTAAATTAAAAATAGAATAACTCAGTAGAAATATTGCTGGCTGAGTATTAATGGTTAAATCAAGCTTTTCTTTGGGTCCATCAAGGATTATTTTTGATATAGGGAAATTTAAAATTTCATCTGCTTGTTTAAATACTTTTTTTATAATTTCAAATTTATCATAAAGATCTTTTCCCATGCCTACAACTTGAGATCCTTGACCTGGAAAAATTACTGAAAACATATAAAAAAAACTTATTATTTTGCCTTTTTAACTATTGTAATTGAACTTTTATAATAGTATATCCTCATTTTTTATTAAAGAATTTAAATGAATTTATACGAACATACTATTATTGCTAGACAAGATACTTCACCAGGTGAATTAAAGCAATTAACAGAGAAATACTCAAAAATTGTTGAAAAAAATGATGGAGAGATAATTAAAACTGAAAATTGGGGACTATTAAATTTGTCTTATTTAATTAGAAAAAATAAAAAAGGTAGTTACATTCATTTTAAGATAAAAGGTAAAGGTAATATGATTTATGAATTAGAGAAAAATGAATCAATTGATAAGAAACTATTAAGATATATGACCGTAAAAGTTAAAAAATTTGACTTAGAGACTAACTATTTCAATATTAAGGATGAAGTTGACAATAAAGAAAAAACAAAAAATTAAAAATGCCTAAAAGACAAAGAAACTCAAGTGGAAAAAGTAAACAAAGTAATTTCGCCAAGCTAAGTATATTTCAACCAAATAAGTACAGATTTAAAAAGGCATGTCCTCTATCTATAAAAGGAGCACCAAAAATTGATTATAAAAATATTAAACTCTTGAAAAAATATATTTCTGAAAATGGAAAAATATTACCTTCAAGAATAACTAATGTAAGTCAAAAAAAACAAAGAGAATTATCTTTGTCAATTAAAAGAGCAAGAAACCTTGCGTTGTTATAATGAAAATCATTTTATTAGAAAATGTTAAAAAAATTGGATCAATTGGAGAAATAATTGATGTTAAAAGAGGTTTTGCAAGAAATTTTTTAATTGCCAATAAGAAAGCATTATATGCTTCAAAAGATAATATCTCTCGAGTTCAAAAAATTAAATCAGAACTTACAAAAAAAGATAATGAAAAAAAACAAGATGCTAAAGGTATATTTGAAACAATTAATAAAAAAGAATATTCTGTAAAGAAATTATGTACTGAAAACAGTGAACTTTATGGATCAGTCAAACCTACAGAAATAGCAAAATTAATTTTTGAAAAAGATAAAGTAGATGTAAAACCATCCATGATACAACCTGTAAAGGATATAAAGTCTTTAGGAAAATTTAAAGTAAAAATTTCATTACACTCTGAAGTTGATGCTGAAATAAGTATTAAAGTGGAAACGGCTGAAACAATTCAGTAATTATACAATTTTTTCCCCAACACATTTTTTTAATTTTCAAATTTAAAGTTTATTGTAGGATAAGATTTATGGATAACAGTTTAACTTTAGTTAAAAATACTTTTAAAGAGTTACCAAACAATATTGAGGCGGAGCAAGCTGTTATTGGCTCAATTTTGGTCACAAATGAAACTTTCGATGAAGTAAATACTATTATAGAAAGTTCTAATTTTTTTGATCCCATGCATCAAAAAATTTATGGAGCTATCGAAAACCTTATTTATAAGGGTATGCTTGCAAATCCAATAACACTCAAAAATTACTTTGAAGATGAAAAAGATGAATTAGATGTACCAGAATATTTAGTAAAAATTACAAAATTTTCAACTTCGGTCAGACAAACAATTGAATATTCAAAAATAATTTATGACATGTTTGTCAGAAGAGAATTAATTAAAATTTCAGAGGAAACAATTGATACAGCAAAAATTAATGATCTTGATACAAATGGTCAAAATATAATAGAAAAATCCGAACGTTTGTTATTTGATTTAGCTGAAAAAGGTTCGTTCAGTTCATCGTTGGTAAAATTTGATAGCGCTATGAAGCAAACTATAGAAATGGCATCAGCTGCATATAAAAATGAGGGTGGTATTGTTGGTGTTCCTACAGGATTGAGAGATCTGGATGACAAGTTAGGAGGACTTCATCAATCAGATCTAATAATAATTGCTGGTCGCCCCTCAATGGGTAAAACTTCTTTGGCAACTAATATAGCTTTTAATGCAGCAAAGAATATCCAAGACACTGGAAAAAAATCTTCAATTGCTTTTTTTTCTCTTGAGATGTCATCAGAGCAATTATCAACGAGAATTCTTTCTGAACAAGCGAGAATAGGCTCAAATGACATAAGACGTGGAAGAATTTCTAATGAGCAATTTGATCAATTTTTAGAAACATCAAAAAATATTTCTGAACTTCCTTTGTTTATAGATGAAACTCCAGCAATCAATATTGCAGCTATGAGTAATAGAGCGAGAAGAATAAAGAGGTTACATGGCCTCGACATGATTGTCGTTGATTATATTCAATTAATGAAAGGAACATCAACAAACAAAGATGGTAGAGTTCAGGAAATTTCTCAAATTACTCAAGGTTTGAAGGCTATAGCTAAAGAGTTAGCTATTCCAGTTTTAGCTCTCTCACAATTATCGAGACAAGTAGAGCAAAGAGATGACCACAAACCTCAACTTGCTGATTTAAGAGAATCAGGATCAATTGAGCAAGATGCAGATGTAGTCATGTTTGTTTATAGAGAAGGATACTATCTTCAAAGAAAAGAGCCTAGAGAAGCCACAGTAGAACATGCAGAATGGCAAGCAAAAATGAATGAAGTTTCTCATTTAGCAGAAATAATTATAGGAAAACAAAGGCATGGTCCAATTGGTAAAGTTACATTAGAATTTGAGGAAAGATTTACTAAATTTAAAGATACTCAAAATAGATAAATTCAAATATAAAAGGGTTAATGATCATCGCCCAATTGTATCAAAATATCATACTAAAAAACCCAAAATCGGTATTTATAGCTTTATTAATAGCACTTTTTAGTTTTGGATATTTCTCTAAAGATTTTAGACTGGATGCGTCGTCTGAAACTCTATTAATCGAGGGTGACCCTGATTTGAAATATCTTCAAGAAATTTCAGAAAGATACGGTTCAAAAGAATTTTTAATCTTAACATATACTCCTAAAGATGGAATGGTTTCTGACAGTTCAATTAATAATCTTTTAAGTTTAAAATATAAAATTCAAAGTTTAGATTGGGTACATAGTGTTGTAACTTTATTAGATATTCCTTTATTAGATAATTCAGAGGCACCATTACAAGAAAGACTTAAAAATTTTAAAACTCTTAAAGATGAAGATGTAAACAAAGATAGAGGTTTTAGAGAAATAATTAGTAGTCCAGTTTTCAGGAATTTTGTAATTAGCGAAGATGGTAAAACAAGTGGAATAATAGTTTATATAAAAAAAAACAAACAATCAAATAATCTTCAAAATAAATCAAAAAAAGAAATTGAAATTTATAAAGATCAAATAAAAAAACAGAATCATAATAATATTCTTGAGATAAGAAATGTAATTAAAAGTTATGAGGATATTGGAAAAATTCATTTAGGTGGAATACCAATGATTGCTGATGATATGATGACCTTTATAAAAAGTGATATACTTGTATTTGGTTTAGGAGTTTTAATATTTATAGTTTTAACTTTATGGTATGTTTTTAGAAAATTAATTTGGATTATAGTGCCAATTAGTAGCTGTCTTTTCTCAGTGATAATTATGACGGGTTTACTTGGTCTACTAGGTTGGAAAGTAACAGTCATTTCCTCAAACTTTATTGCCTTAATGCTTATTCTAACTATGGCAATGAATATTCATATGAGTACTAGATTTCTTCAATTGAAAGAAAGTATGCCAGATAAAAATATTTTGGATTTAATTATTTTGACTACTAATAAAATGTTTTGGCCAATATTATATACTGTTTTAACAACAATTATTGCTTTTCTCTCATTAATCTTTTCTGAAATTAAACCAATTATAGATTTTGGTTGGATGATGACAATGGGTTTAATAACATCATTTATCATTACTTTTACTTTACTCCCTACTCTAATTAATTTTATGCCAGAGAAAAATGTTTTTTTAACAAAATACAAAGACTCCAAAATAACATCATTATTTTCAAAAGCTTCACAAAATTTTCAAAGAGTAATTTTTTTAATTACAGGGGTGATTATAATCTTAAGTTTAGTTGGTATCAGTCGGCTTGAAGTAGAAAATAGTTTTATAAATTATTTTAGTAAAAATACAGAAATTTATAAAGGAATGAAACTTATTGATGAAAAATTAGGGGGCACAACTCCACTAGAAGTAATTCTTAAATTTGGAGAAAAAGAAAAAAACAATGAAGATGTAGAAGATGAATTTGAAGATTGGGATAACGAAGATAGTAGTGAAAATGAGAAAAAATATTGGTTTACTAAAGATAAAATAGAAAGAATTTCAAAAGTGCATAACTATCTTGATAGTCTTCCTGAAGTTGGAAAAGTTTTGTCTTTTTCATCTATTATTGATGTTGCAACTTCATTAAATAAAAATAAGCCATTGGGAACATTAGAAATGGGCGTTCTTTATTCTAAAATTCCTGAAAGTATTAAAACTGAAATTATAGATCCTTATATTTCAATAGAAAATAATGAAGCAAGAATTAGTTTAAGAATCATCGACTCTCAAGAAGATTTGAGAAGAAATAATTTAATTAAAAAAATAAATTATGATCTTAAAAATGAAATTGGTTTAAATGAAAAAGAATTTAAACTTGGTGGAGTTTTAATTTTATTCAATAACTTACTTCAAAGCCTATTCAAATCTCAGATTTTAACTTTAGGGCTAGTTATGATTGGTATATTTGGAATGTTTATAATTCTATTTAAAAATTTAAAATTATCTTTAATTGGTGTTATACCAAATTTTATAGCAGCTTTTTTTATACTTGGAATAATTGGATTACTTGGAATTCCTTTGGACATGATGACTATTACGATTGCGGCAATTACTATTGGAATAGCTGTTGATAATAGTATTCATTATATTTACAGATTCAAAGAGGAATTTAATAAGTTAAATGACTATAATAAAACAATCATTAAGTGTCATTCAACTGTTGGTAAAGCAATTTTAAATACATCTATTACAATAGTATTTGGTTTTTCAATATTGATTTTATCAAAATTTATTCCAACGATATATTTTGGAATTTTTACAGGTATAGCAATGTTATTAGCTATGATATCAGTGCTTACTTTACTTCCATCTTTAATATTATTGATCAAACCTTTTGAAAAATAATAATGTCACAAATTTTTCAAGAATTTTTAAAATCTATATCAATTTTAGACTTAATCTATTTAATCATAACAATTTTTTCATTGATAAAATGTTATAGCAAAGGTTTTGTTTTAAGTGTTCTCTCAATGGCTAAGTGGATTTTAGCATATATTGTTACATTGATAATATTCCCGAGAGCCAAACCATTCTTCAAGGATATAATTGATAACGAGTATGTTCTTGATATAATTTTAGGTATAACAATATTTGTTATCGTAATATTTTTGATTTTAATGATAAACAGAGGTATTAGCAAAGCTGTCCGATTCACTGGTCTTGGCAATTTAGATACAATGTTTGGATTCTTTTTTGGGTTTATCAAAGCTTATATAATCTCTGTCTGTATTTTTTCAGGAGTTCATATTGTTTATAATCATGATAAATGGCCAATAAATAATACTAAATCATTAATCTTTCCATATTTAGAAAAAGGTAGTAATTATTTATTAGAAAAATTTCCTGATGAAAAAACATATCAAAAATCAAAAGATAAAATTGAAAATATTTGATCCTAAGCTCAAAGAAGAGTGTGGTATATTTGGAATCAGTAATACCAAAGATGCTTCTGCACTAACAGCTTTGGGACTTCATGCTCTTCAGCATAGAGGTCAGGAAGGATGTGGAATTGTAACTTTTGATGGAAAACAATATTTTTCTGAAAAAAGATTTGGTTTGGTGGGAGATAATTTTAACAAAGAAAAAATATTAAAAAAGCTTCAGGGAGATTATGCTATTGGACATAACCGATATAGTACAACAGGTGAAAATACTCTAAGAAATATCCAGCCTTTTTTTGCTGATACTAATGCTGGAGGAATAGGAGTGGCTCATAATGGAAATCTAACCAATTCAATTTCATTGAGAAAAAAATTAGTTGATGAGGGTGCAATTTTCTACACCACGTCTGATACAGAAACAATAGTTCAATTAATTGCTAAATCAAAACGATCAAAAACTATAGATAAAATTGTTGAAGCGATTTTTCAAATACAAGGTGGATATGCTTTAGTAATGCTAACTCAAACTTCATTGGTTGGTGTTAGAGATCCTTTTGGTATAAGACCCTTAGTAATTGGAAAATTGAAGAATAGTTATGTGCTAGCGTCAGAAACTTGTGCTTTAGATATAATAGGTGCAAAATTTATTCGAGAAGTTGAAAATGGTGAGATTGTTTTAATTGAAAATAATGAATTAAAAAGTATTAAACCATTTCCACCAAGAAAAGTTAGGCCTTGTGTTTTTGAATATATTTATTTTGCAAGACCAGATAGTATGCTTGATGGGAAAACTGCATACGAACATAGAAAAAATCTTGGTTCAGAACTTGCAAAAGAAAATGATATAAAGGCTGATATAGTTGTGCCGGTGCCAGACTCTGGAAATGCAGCTGCTTTAGGATTTGCACAATCTTTAAATGTAAAATTTGAACTTGGTTTGGTAAGAAATCACTATGTAGGAAGAACGTTTATTGAACCAAGTCAAAAAATTAGAAGTCTGGGGGTTAAATTAAAATTAAATGCTAATCAATCTACTATTCAAGGAAAAAAAATAATTTTAGTTGATGACTCATTGGTCAGAGGCACCACATCTCATAAAATAGTTAAAATGTTATACGATGCTGGCGCAAAAGAGGTTCATGTTAGAATTGCTTGTCCAGAAATAAAATTTCCTGATTTTTATGGAGTAGATACTCCAACTAAAAAAGAATTGCTTGCAGCTAATAAAAGTAATTTAGAAATATGTGAGTACATAGGCGCAAAATCATTAAAATTTTTGTCAGTAAACGGAATGTATCGAGCAATTGGTTTTGATAAAAGAAATGAAAGCTATCCTCAATTAACTGATCATTATTTTACTGGAGACTATCCTGTTAAACCTATCGATGAACTTGGTGATAGTAAAATCACACAACTTTCATTATTAAATACTGCATCAAATAATTAAATGAAAAAAGTAAGTTTTACGGAGATGAAAAATGGTACTAAAGAAGATTACCTTCTTTTAGATAAGCATGAAAAAGATTTTGCCAGTAAAACTGCTGAAAGAATATTGAAATTTATGTCTAATCTAACTGAAACTTTAGAGGGTTATCAAGTTTCAAGGCTTGAACACTCACTTCAAAGCGCCACAAGAGCACATAGAAATGGGGAAACTGAGGAAATGGTGGTAGCTTGTCTGTTACATGATATTGGTGATGAATTAGCACCAATGAATCATGCAGAGTATGCTGCTACAATTCTTAAACCATACGTATCAGAAAAAACTCATTGGATAATTGAAAAACATGGTGAGTTTCAAATGTATTATTATGCTCATCATTTAGGTGGTGATAAAAATTCAAGAGATAAATATAAAGATCATAAGTATTTTCAAGATACTGTAGATTTTTGTGAAAAATATGATCAAAATTCATTTGATCCCAAATACGAATCTTTGCCATTGGAGTTTTTTACACCAATTGTAAAAAAAATTTTTTCAAGAAAACCTTATTCTTCTCTCAAAAAAAATTAAGAGTAAAATAAATAATAATGATTATAAAAAAAGAACAAATAATAGAATATTTCAGATCCGGAATTAAAAATGAAAAAAATTTTAAAATTGGTATCGAACACGAGAAATTTCTTTTTAACAGTCAAAACAACAAAAGAATTGATTATCAAAAAATAAAAGACATGTTTTCGACTTTACTAGAATTTGGTTGGAATCCGGTTTTAGAAAATAATAATATTATTGGTCTTAATAAAGGTGGCAAAAATATAACTCTTGAGCCAGGTAATCAAATCGAATTGTCTGGTGATAAACTTACGAATATTCATGAAGCATGTGCGGAATCTTATGATTACTTATTTGAGCTTAAACAAGTCACAAAAAAACTTAAAATAAAAATCGTTAGCGCAGGTTTTGATCCAATATCTAAACTAAGCGAAATCCCTAATAATCCAAAAAAAAGATACGAACTGATGACAAAAGATATGCCCTTAGGTGGAAAATTGAGTCTAGATATGATGTATCGAACATGTGGCACACAATTAAATTTAGATTATAAATCAGAGGAAGATTTCAAAAAAAAATTTAAGATAATCAATTCCCTTGTTCCTATCTCAATTGCTTTATTTGCAAATTCTTCAATTGTTGAAAAGAAAAAAAGTAATTATTTATCTTATAGATCAAAAGTATGGCAAAATACTTCCAGGGGCGGTTTACCTAAATTTTTTCTGGAAAAATTAGATTTTGAAAAATATGCAGATTTCGTAATTAATTTTCCAATGCTATTTATAAAAGAAAAGGATAATTATTTTTCAGGTAAAGGTTACAACTTTAATGATTTTATGTCTGGAAAAATTAAAGAGATAAATAATCGTCTTCCAGATGAAAATGATTTAACAATTCATTTAAGTACAATTTTTACAGAGAATAGATTAAAAAAATATATTGAACTAAGGTCAATGGATACTTGTGGTTGGGATTGTCTGTGTGCAGGTCCAGCATTCAATGTTGGAATGTTATACGGAAATTTAGATGAAGTTTATGAGTTAATCTCAAATTGGGATAATGATAAAATTATGAATGCATATTTAGAAGCACCACAAAAAGGTTTTAATACTCAGCTTATGGGTAAAGATCTACTTTATTGGTCTTCAATATTATTGAATTTATCAAAAAAAGGATTGGAAAAAAGAGATATAGTAAATAAAAGTGGAAAAAATGAGACCATATTTTTAAATCATTTACAAAAAGTGATTGATAATAAAACTACAAACGCACATCATATGATTATTAAATTTTCTAAAGATGAAGATTTAACTGAATTATATGACAAATAAAATTGTTGCCATCCAAGGAAATCATCCTTCTAAACTTAACCCATTTACTGATACTACTATTTTTTTAGCTCATGAAATACAAAAAAAAAATTATAAAATTTTTTATTATGATCCAAAAGATTTATCTATTATAAATTTTAAAGTAATTGCTAAAGGATTTTTCATCAAATTTGATTATACAAAAAAAAAATTTTTTGAAATAATAAGAAGACAAAAACTAGAGCTTATAAAATGTAAATTTTTACTTATTCGTCAAGATCCACCATTTAATTTAGAATATATTTGTTCAACTCTTATTTTAGACAAAATAAAGCAAAAAATTAAAATTATTAATGATCCAACTGCAATTAGAAATATATCTGAAAAACTTTATTCCATGAAATATCAAAGGTTCATGCCAGATACTATCTTTTCACAAAATATTGATGAAATTAAAAAGTTTTTTAAAAAATATAAAAAAGTAATTATTAAACCTATCAATAGCTATAGTGGAAACGATATATATTTACTAAATAAGTTTAATTTAAAGTTTTTTCAAAAATTTATTAAAAAACACAATCATATAATGTGTCAAAAATATTTGCCAAAGATTGAATTGGGAGATAAGAGGATTTTTTTAATAAATGGCAAAGTATGCGGTGCAATATCAAGAATTCCAAAAAAAGGTTCTTTTTTAAGTAATTTAAGCAAAGGTGCTAAACCGGTAAAAATAAAATTAACCAATAAAGAAATGAAAATATCAAAATTAATTAGCCAGGATTTAAAAAAAGAGAAAATTTTCTTTGCAGGTATCGACTTTATAGATGAACAACTCAATGGTGATATTAATGTAACATCACCCACTGGATTAAAAACTTTATATGACCTTTCAAAAATAAATCTAGCCTCAACTTTCTGGAAAGAATTGAAAGCGTGAAAAATCTTACAAATCAACAAAAAGGATCGTTGTTAGCTTTTGTTGCTGTATTGTTCATTACACCAGACTCGTTATTTATAAGACTATCAAGTTTAGATACTTGGGGTTTAGTTTTTTATAGGGGAATTATTCCTTTTTTTACAGTTTTGTTAGGAATGTTAATTATTTATAGACTAAATTTTTTTAAAATTCTTTTCACTAGTGGTTATCATGGAATATTTTATGTAATTACTTTTAGTGTAACTAATATAACTTTTGTTGTTTCTATTCAAAATACAAACGTTGCCAATACATTAGTTATGATAGCGACTGCTCCGATGTTGTCAGCTATTCTTGGTGCCATATTTCTGAAAGAACCACCAGATAAGAAAACATGGATTTCAATAATAATTACCTTTTTAGCAATAATATATATTTTTTATGACTCTTTAAAATTAGGTAATTTTTTTGGAGATGTTTTGGGATTTGTTACTGCAATTGGTTTAGCAGTTGGAGCAGTCATAATTAGATCTGCTAAAAATAAAAATCTAGTTCCTGCTGCAGTAGTTGGTAAATTATTTGTAGCAACTTTTGCATTACTTTTTATAGAAAGTTTTGTGTTAGTTGGTAAAGATCTTTTGATTGTGCCATTGATGTGTATTTTATGCGTAGCAATACCTTTTGTATTAGTCACTATTGCACCCAGATTTATACCTGCTGCAGAAGTAAATCTTTTTTTTCTTCTAGAAACTATAATTGGTCCAATTTGGGTTTGGTTCATCATAAAAGAACAGCCTAGTTTAGAGACACTTCAAGGGGGTATAATCATAATAGTAACAATAGCTATACACTCATTTTTAAAGCTTAAAAAAACTTAAGCTTGTCACAATTAAGACTTGATTTAATAATACATCGCAAATATTTAAAGCGAATTTTATGGATAAAGTTTTAAAAAACTCTTGGGCACTATTCCTCGGTATGGGATTTATTATGATGGCTTATGGCTTTCAAGGTTCTCTTCTTGGAGTAAGAGCAGTTCAAGAAGAGTTTAGTTTAACCTCGACTGGATTTATGATGTCAGGGTATTTTGTTGGTTACTTTATTGGTGCAGCAACTATTCCTAATATTATTTCACGAGTTGGACATATAAGAGTTTTTGCAGCTTTTGCTTCATTAGCATCATTGGCAATTTTAATTCACTCAATTTTAGTAAATCCTTTCATCTGGTTTTTGTTGAGAGTGTTAACTGGGATAAGTATGGTCTGTATTTATACAGTAGCTGAAAGCTGGTTAAACGATAGATCAAGTAATAAAAATAGAGGTAGCGTTCTATCAATTTATATGGTGATACTTTATGGATCTTTAGGAATTGGAATGTTTTTACTAAATTTTAGTAGTCCAAAAAACTTTCAACCTTTCATATTAGTTTCTGTGATAACATCAGCAGCATTAATACCAATTCTTTTAACTAAAAAAAAACCACCAAATTTTAAAAGCATTAAAGCTATGAAGCTAAAAGAACTGTACGATGCCTCTCCATTTGGTATGGTAAGTTCCCTTTTTTATGGAACTATTCAATCTGCTTTATTTACATTGTTAGCGGTTTACGCAACCTCAATGAATTTCACAATTTTAGAAATATCTATTGTAACTTTTCTTTTAGCTGTTTCAGGTGCAATAGCTCAATTTCCAATTGGAAAAATATCTGACATGTATGATAGAAGAAAAGTAATTGTTTTTAGCTCATTTGGTGCAGCAGTATTTTCAATTCTTGCAATTTTAGTATCAAGACAGATGTATTTGCCAGGTGGTCTTGCTACTAGTAAGACATGGTTTTATATTTTTTTCATTTTATTTTCTTTTTGTAGTTTACCAATGTTTTCGTTAATTTTAGCTCATACAAATGACTATATATCAAAAGAAAAATTTGTTGCAGCTGGTGCAGGTCTTCAATTTGTATTTGGATTAGGTGCAATGAGTGGGCCTTTTTTATGTTCAATATTTATGGATTTAGTTGGCTCAAATGGTTTTTTTATTTTTTTATTTTTTTTTCACTCAGTAATTGGAATTTTTGGAATTTACCGAATGAAAGTAAGACAAACAATTGACAACCCTGACTCTCAATTTGTTGCAATGCCTCAAACAATTACACCTGCAGGAATAGAATTAAATCCTACTACAGAACATATTGAGGAACCTTACTCAGAAAAAGTTAGAGAAATATTGGAAAGAAAAGGGGTAAAATATAAAAAAGAAGAAAATGAAATCTAAATTAATTTATCTATATGTTTTGACATAATAGATAAAACTTTAATTTTAGATAGCTTATCGGTTCTAATTAAAATCGCATCTTTTACTTTTACGAGTGGGCTATTTTTTCTTGTTTTATCCATTGTTGTTCTATCTTTTAAAGATTTCTTCACACTTTTTAATGAGACTTTTTTTTTTAAATCAAGCCATCTTCTATAACTAGCCACATCCAGTTTACATTTAAAATAAAATGCCAAATCATATTTTGGATTTTTTGATAAAATTTTACTCGCTATATCTCTTCCCTCTACACAAATTCTATTATTTGATAGTATTAATTCTTTTTGAAATTTGTTCACAATATTTCTTATTTTTGCATCTTTTGCTATTATTGCAACATGTTTGCTTATTATTTCGCTGTGGAGTGAATATTTTTTAATTTTCTGATAAGAGATTTTTCTAAACTTATTCGTTAAAAATTTGATCTTATTTTTGGGATTTGATTCTATGATTAACTTGCTACAATATCTATAAAGTAATCCGGAATTGATTAGTAGTAAATTATATTTTTTTGATATGAGTTTTGCAGCAGTGCTTTTGCCACTTGCCGACTCTCCATCGCACGCTATTATCAATTTTGATTTTTTTCTAGTTTTTTGCATTTAAGTAATAACTTTATATTATTATGTTTATAATGTAGAAACTAATAAATAATGACAAAAAAATTAATTTTATGTCTTTGAAAAGAAAAATATTTAAATTTTTTTTAAAAAACCTTCCTACAAACAAATTTTTTGACAATCTATTATCATTCATTCAATTCACATACATCCACAAAAGACTTCCTTCAAAAAAGAAATATTTTAATGATGTTTTATATCAAATCAAAACTTCTGATATTATTGATGATCCATTAAGAATTTTTGTTACTGATAAGGAATATTGTAAGATTTTTTTAAAAGAAATTATAGATCATAAGCATGTCATCAAAAACCTATTAGTAACTGATAAAATTCAAGAATTGATCAATTTTAATTCAGAAATAGATTATATTATTAAACCAACTCATCTTGCAGGAAAATATATTATCAAGAAAAAAAACGAAAAATTAACCACCGAAGATATAAATTCAATAAAAAACAATTGGCTTATTGAAAATCAATACTTTGGTCACAGAGAGAGAAATTATCTCAATCTTAAACCAAAAATTATAATTGAACCTTTGCTTTTTAGTGATGACAACATTAAAGACTATAAAATTTTTTGTAACAACGGAGTAGCTAAAGTTATTCAAGTCGATTTTAATCGATCTTTTGACCATTCAAGAAGCATTTATACTCTAAATTGGGAAAAGCTTAATATGTCAATTGATTTTAAAATGAATGATTTTGACCTTGAAAAACCAAATAATCTATCTGAAATGCTAATTCTAGCAGAAAAAATATCTAAATTTTTTAGTTTTATAAGAATTGATATGTATTCAAACAACAATGAGATATTTATTGGAGAAATTACACACATTCATGGCGGAGCTTGCGAAAAATTTTTACCTAAAAAGTTTGAGACTGAAAAAGAATTTAGTAAAATATTATTTGACTGAAAATAAAGTAATATAAATTATCACTCACTAGTTGAAACTCAAAATAAACACTGAGAAAAAATTTATTCAAACTTCTGGTTGAATAAAAGTAAAAATTTTGCTCAAATAACAATTATAAAAAAAAATGCCGTTAAAAAATAAAAACAAAAACAGAAATAAAAGAGTTAGAAATAAAGATAATAATGGATTAGCTAAATTGGCTAGCATTACCACGAAATCTATAAGCAACGCATATTTAAATTATAAAAAGAATCAAGAACAAAAAAAAATAAAAGAGATAAAACTCAAAAAGCTTCAAGAAAATAATAATATAATTAAAGAAAAGAAAGAACTCAAAACGTGGGAGGAAAGATTAAAAAAAGAGGATAATAAAATTAAGGCTAAAGAAGAAGAGCTAAAAATTAAAGAAAAAGAATTAAAATCAAAAGATGAAATTCAAAAAATTGAGAATGAAAGGTTAGTTAAAAAGGATGAGAACCTAATTTTAGTAGCGAATGATTTAAGAAATAAAGAGAAATCATTAAAGCAAAGAGAAGAAGAACAGAATAGAAAAGACATAGATCTAAAAGTCAGAGAAGAAGAACAAAAGAATGCAGAATTGAAAGAAAAAAGACGAAGAGAAAGAGCTTTGAAACTTATTAAAGAAGAGGAAGAAAAACAAAAGCAATTGGAATATATTAAAATTAAAGAATGGGAAGAAAAATTTGATAGAGATCAAAAAGAGAGGGAGCATAAGGAAAACCTAAGGGAACAAAAATTAAGACAAAAAGAATTAGAAAAGCTAAGAGCTTTTGAAGAAAAAGAAGATTTAGTGGATAATAATTTTTCTAAAAGTTTAGAAGAGTTTGATGTTGATAAAACAAAAGAAAATTAAAAAATTTTCTCTTTTAAAATTAAAATCAAATCATGAATAAAGAAAATGCAAATAAGTTATGGAAAATTATACAGAAAACTGGAGACGATCTAAAAGGTAAATTACCGGCCCATCCTAATCATCCAAAAGGAAGAAATTCCTATGCGCATATCGCACTCTCTATAAAAGAAAAATTTAATTTAAGTTATAAAGATATACCAGACGATAAATTAACCGAAGTTATAGATTATATTAATTTTTTAAAACAGAACCCTAATTAATTTATTGTTTTGGAAAATAATCTTTTAATTCACCTTCTCTGTATACATCTGCAGTGCAACAATGAAGTCCTCCTCCAAAAGCATAAGCATCTCTTAATTCTACAGGAATAACTTCCATACCAAGTTTATCTAACTGTTCAGCTTGATATATTTCACTTTTCTCTACACATACTGTTTTTGGATCTAAAACTAAAACATTCATAGATAACCAAACTGATGAATAACAAAGTGGAGGCGGCTCATTATGAGCTGGTTGAGCAGCATCAATTATTTTCCAACCATTTTTTTCAAATAATTTTCTCTGTTCATTCGGCAATCTTCTCTGCGGGTTATTGATTATTAAGCCTTCCTTAATAGGTGTGAATGTTGCATCTATATGTATAGGGTAAGGATCTCCTGGAAAGTTGACTGCGTGCACCCTATGATTTTTATAATGTCTCTTAAGCCAATCAATACCTTTTAAATTTGTAGTAAATCCGTGTTGTACAACTAAATCTTTTCCAAATCTTAAAACGTCAGCTGCATCAAAAAGGGGTTCCTCTTCAGTTGTAACAAAAAATTTTTCCTCAGTCCACTTAAGTCTTTTTTCAATCCCTATTTTGTCAGACAAATAATCTTTATGATAATCATCATTAGTAAGTCTTGGTTTTGGAGCAGACTCATGTCTCATGTTTGGATCCAAATTATAATAATTTTTGAGTAATGGCCTGTAACAAAGATATTCAAACCATCTACAACGATAACTCATTGTCGCTTCTAAAATTTCATTACCAACAGTTAATAATACATCTCGAGGAGGCATACAACCAAACATAGTTTCTGTCTCCCAGTCTGGAGTTGAGGTTTTTTGATTAAAATTTATAGGTGTTGGTCTATCTACCTTTATACCTCGCTTAATTAACATATCTGAAAAATCATTTAAAAGCTGATTTGCTTTATCAACTGTATCTTTTGTTCTTGGACCAAATTTACCTCTCATATCTGAATCTTCAGGTACTTTTGCATCTAATGCAGGTTCTGGGGCGGGAATACATGTGCCATCTGCTCTTCCAACAATTACATGTTTAAGTGGATCCCACTCATTCCAGCTATTAACAATTATTTTTCTATCCATCATTAAATCTAATTTTTTATAATATTATGTTCTGGGCCAAACGGAAATTTGGTAATATTTTCAGCTCCTTCCTTACCTATCACTAAAATATCATGTTCTCGATATCCGCCTGCTCCTGGATTTCCCTCAGGTATCATTATCATTGGTTCCATAGAAATAACCATATTTTCCTCTAAAACTGTATCAATATCTTCTCTTAACTCTAAGCCCGCCTCTCTTCCATAGAAATGCGAGAGCACTCCAAACGAATGTCCATAACCAAATGTTCTATATTGTAGATAGCCAAGTTCAGCAAATAATTCATTTAATTCATGGCAAATTTCTGAGCATTTGACACCAGGTTTGATTAGTTCCAATCCTTTCTTATGAACTTTCACATTTGCTTCCCACGCTTTTAAGGAAGCATCATCAGCATGATCTAAAAAAAGTGTTCTTTCTAAAGCAGTGTAATAACCTGAAATCATTGGAAAAGTATTTAGAGATAATATATCTCCTTTTATTAATTTTCTATTTGTTTTAGGATTATGAGCTCCGTCAGTATTAACTCCTGACTGAAACCAAACCCAAGTGTCCATATATTCTGCATCAGGATAAGTTTTTGCTATCTCTCTTTCCATTCGATCTCTTCCATTAATAGCTATTTCAATTTCAGTATTACCTTCTGCAATATTTTTTACTATTTCTTCTCCTCCTAAATCAGCAATTCTAGCCCCACTTTTTATTATTTCTATTTCCTCTCTAGATTTAATCATTCTTAACTGCATTAAGTCTTTAGAAACATCCGAAAAAATTGAAAAAGTGAAAATAGTACCTATTTTTTCTCTGATGTCTAATGTGACATGGTCATTTTCAATTCCAATACTTTTTGGAGGTTCATCTCTTCCAATTAAAGAAACAATCGCTCTTAAAAAATTATCTCTTTTCCAATCAGTATAAATTATATTATCACAATGTGATCTTCTCCATGGTTGTGATGCATCAATATTTGCTGAAATTGTCGAAATCTTATCTTTTGTTATCACACAACCATAGGGTCTTCCAAAAGAGCAATAAATAAAACCAGTGTAGTAAGCAACATTATGCATTGAAGTCAAAATAATCATATCTAGATTTTTTTTATCCATTACTTGTCTTAAATTACTAACTCTTCTATTGTATTCTTTATTTGAGAAAGGGAGTTTTACTTTTTTTCCATTTTTTAAGGTAAAAAAATCTGGTCTTTCCATAAATTTAATATTAATTTAAAGCGATAAATCTTTTATTCCATCTCATTATTAGACTATAATAGACAAGTGATACAAAAAGAAAAAATCCACCTACAATCGTGTTGGTAGACGGAACTTCATTTATTCCGAAAAGCGGTAGCCAAACCCAAAAAATTCCTCCTATTACTTCCGTTAAAGATAATAATGTCAATTCTGCAGCCGGAATAGCCTTGGAACCAATAGAATATAAAATAAGACCTAAACAAACTAATGTACCATGTAAAGAGAACATAGATCCATTGTAACTGGTAGAAAAAAACGGTTGTTTTGTGATCAAAATTACAATAGTTGCAAAAATAAAACAAAATAAACCTGCTATTGCAACTGTTGTAAACTTTGGTGTTTCTTTTCTCCACCTTAATGATACTGAGAATACCGAAAAACCAATTGAGGAAGTGATACCAAATAGAAAACCTAATAAAGAGTTTTTCTCTGTGTTTCCGACAGCCATAATGATTATTCCAACAGTAGCTATTAAAATTGAAATCCAAACATTCAAAGAAATTTTTTCCTTTAAAAATAAATAAGCTAAAATTGCTGTAAAAAAGGGCATAGCAGCTAGACATAACAGGGTAACAGCTGCTGTAGTATTGGTAATTGAATAAATAAAAGAAATCATAGCAACACCAAGACCACAACCACCAATCACTCCAGATCTACCAATTTTTTTATAATTTTTATAAAAATTTATTCCTTCTTCGAAATAGAGATATAAGTTAAGAAGAATAAAAATTGTCAAACCACGTCCAAATATATACTGCCAAGGAACCATATGTGGATTATCCATATATCTAACCACTAAAGGCCCGAATGACCAGAGAATGCCTGCAAATAAAACAACAGGGATTGCAATTTTTTCATTTTTAAGTTCGATCATAATAAATGTTTAATTGTAAATACTTTGAACTACAACAAAATTAAATAAGTGTTAAAAAATTTTATTTGAGTAATTAAGAAAAAAACAATCTACAACATTCCCCTTTTTAAATTTTGATTTTCCCGATGGCAGTAAAGTCCAAATATTTGATTTATTAAATGATTTGATCCTAAAAGACTCTTGTCCTTTTAAAATTTCAACTTCAATTTTACCATTTTTAGTTGTATTGATTTTACTTTTTATGAATCTGGTAAAATTAACTTTTTTAATAAAATCATTTTTCAGAATTCCTTTAAAAGATTTTTCTTTTTTTATACCTAGTGATTCTAATAAATATGGATAAACAAAAAATCTGAGACAAGCTGCAGATGAGATTGGATTTCCAGGAAGACCAAAAATAGCTTTTTGTTTTCCTTTTATCTTTGCAAATAAAATTGGCTTTCCAGGTCTAATTGCAACACCTTTAAAATAATTTGAGAGTTTAAATTTTTTTACAACATCTGGAATGTAATCAAACTTTCCAGCTGAAACTGCACCAGATGTAACAATAATATCTATTTTTGAATTCAGCATTTTTTTAATTTTTTGTGAAAATAAGTTTGCATCTTTATCACGCAAAATTCCTCCATCTTTATAGTTATATAAAAAACTTTTACTCAATGAATTGACATAATGGCTATTTGAATTTCTGACTTGCCAATTTGATATTCTACTTTTATCTGTAATTTCATTACCAGTGGAAAAAAATAAAATATTTGGTGTCTTTTTGACTTTAATACTTTTTATTCCTAAAGTTTTTAATAACAAAATATGACTAGGATTTAAAATTGTCCCCTTTTTGATTATTAAATCATTTCTTTTAAAATCTGAACCTTTAAACCTAACATGTTGAAATTTTTTTATCTTTTTATCAATCAAAATGCTTCTAGGATTTTTTTTATTAGGATAGAATATAATTTGCTCAATTGGAATTATTGTATTTAAACCTTTTGGAATAACTCCACCAGTCATTATTTCTACAGTCTCAAACTTTTTTATTTTTTTTTTAAAAGGTCTATCCCCTGCTGCTACTATTCCTAAAATTTTAAAAAGTTTACTTTTTTTTGAATTTAAATATTTTGTATCATCACTATTTATTGCAAAACCATCAAATGCAGCATTATCTTCAGCTGGATTATTCATCTTAGTGAAAACATTTATGGAAGACACTCTATTTAAACAATTATTATTTTTTATGATTTCATCATCAATTTTTAATCTAGATTTTTTAAGTTGATATAAAGAATTTTTATAGCTAATCATTATTTTACTTTCATAGCATTATCAAAGTCTTCTTTTGTATTAATATTAAAGAAAGGATCAATATTTTTATAGTCAATATTAATTACATTTACACCAATAGAATTTGCCCAAGTTTCAACTTTTCTTTCACCAACGGATAGGTCTTTTTCTAACTGTTTTAATAAATCTAATGACCAAAGACCAAAAATATTATGCCTTGTATTCTTACTTTTAACAAAAAATAATTTACTATCCTTAATATTAATTTTTTCATAAAATTTTTTTAGTTCCTTTTTAGTGAAAAAAGGAGTGTCTATAGGAAAAGTTGATATCCAATTGTATTTTTTATTATTATTTTTTATCCATTTCATTGCTGAAAGAACACCACCCAAGGGGCCTAATCCCTCTTTAAAATCTTTTGTTAAAGAAATTTTTTTTGATTTCGTAAAACTAATTGGCTTATTAACAACTATCAATGTCTCATTAAATTCATCAACTATTTCTGATAGAATATGGTCAATTAACATTTTTCCTTTAAATCTAATCTGAGATTTATCCTTACCAAATCTTTGTGACTTTCCTCCTGCTAGCACTACAGCTAAAATATTGTTATGATCCATTAAACAAAATATAAAACATTAAAATTTGATTTAAAGAGATAATATGGATTTAAGAATTTTAGAAATAGCCTCAAATACAGAGAACAATAAGACTCTTAAAAAACATACTCATAAATCAAAAAATAAAAATCCAATTTGTGGTGATGAGATGGAAATTAGTCTTATCGTAAAAAATGATAAAGTAATAGATATGGGCTATCAATGTAAATCATGTATTTACTGTCAAGCATCTGTAAGTCTTCTCTCACAAAATATTAAAAATAAACATTTAAATGAAATAAAAAATTTTATAAATACAAGTGAAAATATTTTTGAAAACACAAAAATCAATCTAGAAAAAAATTGGATTAGTTTTAAAGAACTTTTTCATAAAAAAAATATATCAAGAAAAGAATGTTTGTTGCTTCCTTTAAAAACTGTTACTAAAGCGCTTAATGATAAAATTTAATAAACAAATTTTTAAAAAAGCTTTAATAGCTGGTTTCTTTTCAACTTTAACAATAGGTTTGTTAACTGTTCTAACTTACAAAAGTGCTTTGGGTTTATTTTTGGCTGGATCATTTGGATCATCAATGGTTTTATTATTTGGCTTCCCAGAAAGTCCATTTGCTCAACCACGTAATGTTTTTTTTGGACATCTTGTGACAGCCTTAGTTGGAGTTATTTTTGTAAATTTAAATCCCCTACCAATATTCATTAATATAGCTCTTGCTGTTGGTGTAGGAATTTTTTTCATGATTTTACTAAATGTTGTGCATCCTCCAGCTGGTGGAAATCCTATAATGGTTATCATTGGCAGTGTATCATACGACTACTTGCTTTTCCCAGTAATCTCAGGATGTTTTATAATCATCCTGATGGCAATTATTGTTAATAAATTTATATTAAAAAAAAAATATCCTCTTAAGTAATTAAATGAATTTTAAATATAAGGTTACAAAATTTAAAAAAGGTAAACTAGAAAATGTTAATGATTTAATATCTATAGAAGAACCATTAGAGATTTCTATAAAATTTAAAGAAAAAGATAAATGGATAACACAAAGCTTATCTATAACAATGAGAACTCCAGGGCATGATAAAGATTTGGTAAGAGGTTTTTTATTTAATGAACAAATTATTCAAAACTTAAAAGATATTGAAAATATAGAAAGTTTTGGTGATAAAGTAGGTCAATATAATATTCAAAATAAAATTATTATTACATTAAATAACTCTCAAAATGTAAACATTTCTAAAATAAAAAGAGATTTTCTAACAAATTCATCTTGTGGTGTGTGTGGAAAGTCTTCACTAGATTCTTTAGAAATTATTAAAAAGGAAAAAACTCCAAAATCAAGTCCAAAATTATCTGAAGAAATAATAATTAATTCACCATCGATACTCAGAAAAAATCAGTCTGAATTTGCAAAAACTGGTGGTATTCATGCTAGTGGATTATTCTCATCAAATGGCAATCTAATATCTTTAAGAGAAGATGTGGGTAGACATAATGCTCTAGATAAAATGATTGGTGACTCATTAATAAACAACTATCTCAATCCTAATGACCAATTTATAACCTGTTCTGGACGTTTAAATTTTGAATTAGTTCAGAAAGTTTTGATGACTAATATTGGCTTAATGATTGGAGTAGGTGCGCCAACTAGCCTAGCAATTGACCTTGCGAATAGATTTGACATGACCTTAGTTGGTTTCGTAAAAGAAGATAGTTTTAATATTTACACAAATAACCAAAAAGTTATTGTAGGTTAAAAAAGGAATTTTTGCGGTGTCAAAAAATATAAGTAATTTATCTGGAAGGATTGGTTTAAAGGACAATTTATTTAAAAAAATGTCCGAAAATGCTCTTAATGATTCACCAAAAGATATTAAAGAAATTGCGAAAGAATATAATTTAGGTGTTTCAACCATTCATGGTGCTGAAAGTTTCTACGAATTTTTAAGACCATCGCACAGAGAAAAAAAAGCTTTTGTTTGCAATGGAAGTGCTTGTATGTGTGCAGGAACGCAGGAAAAATTAAAGGACAAACTTAAAGAAAAATTAGGTGATGACAAGGTTGGAGAAATGTTTTGTTTAGGACATTGTTATGAAAATCACGCATTTCACTATGATGGAGAAAATTATGCCGGAAAAGACATTGAAAAAATTGATCAAATTTTAAAAGGTGAAAATATTCAACAAGAAAAATTTTTTTCAAAAAGTTATGCGACCACAAGTTTTTTAATGGATGATAAACTTTCTTCTGCTGAGCAATTCAAAGATCAATTAAATAAATTCTTAAAAAAAGATAAAAAAGAAATAATTAAATCTCTTCTAGACTCAAATTTAACTGGAAGAGGTGGTGCTGGTTTCCCTACTGGAATGAAATGGGATTTTTGTAGTAAAGCAAAAGGAGATAAAAAGTATGTTATTTGTAATGCAGACGAAGGTGACTCGGGTGCTTTTTCAGATAGATATTTATTAGAAGATCAACCACTAAAGGTTATTTTTGGAATGGTAATGTGTGGCCTTGTTATAGGAAGCAATGAAGGAGTTCTATATATTAGAGGAGAATATCCAAAATCTATTGAAGCTTTAAACGGAAGTATCAATGAACTTAAAAAATTAGGACTCTTAGGTGAAAATATACTAGGAACAAATTTTTCATTTGATTTAGGAATTTGTATTGGACAAGGTGCTTATATATGTGGGGAAGAAACAGCATTAATTGCATCAATTGAAGGAAGAAGAGCTGAAGTGGATGTAAGACCACCCTTCCCAGTCACAGAAGGACTTTATAAAAAACCAACAGTTGTAAATAATGTAGAAACTTTAGCTGCAGCATCTGGAATTTTAATCAATGGTGCAAATAAATTTTCTTCAATTGGAAATAAAAAATCAGCAGGTACAAAATTAGTTTGTTTAGATAGTTTTTTTAATAATCCTGGTGTTTATGAAATTGACATGGGAACATCTATGAAAAAAATATTTTATGAAATTGGTGGAGGTTTTAAAGAAAAAATAAAAGCATTTCAAATTGGTGGTCCTTTAGGAGGTGTTGTTCCTGTGGCAGAAATAAATAATTTAAACTTAGATTTCCAAGAATTTACTGCTAAGGGATTTATGTTAGGTCATGCGAGTGTCGTGAGTATTCCAAAAGATTTTCCAATGACAGAATATATTCATCATTTATTTGAATTCTCAGCAGAAGAATCATGTGGTAAATGTTTTCCAGGAAGACTTGGATCATATAGAGGTAAGGAAATGTTTGATCAGGCAAAGAAAAAAACTGCCAAAATTCCACTAAAATTATTAAATGAGTTATTAGTTACTATGAAAAAAGGCTGTTTATGTGCTCTTTGTGGTGCCATACCAACTCCCATTATGAACATCTTAAAGTATTTTGGTGATGAAATGAAAAGTGATATGGTGAAAGATAATTAATGAGCTCAGAAAAAAGAAAAGTTGCTTATATAGACGGTAAACCATATGAAATTGGTGTAAATCATACTTCTATTTTAAAATTTGTTAAAAGTTATGTTGGAGAAAAAAAGGTTCCAACTCTTTGTGATGATCCAAATCTTGCTCCATATGGTGCGTGTAGAGTTTGTTCTGTTGAGGTGGCTTTAGAAAAAGATGGGCCAACAAAAGTTGTAGCTTCATGTCATACCCCAGTCACTGAAAATCAACATATTTTTACTTCGAATGAAAATCTTCACAATTTAAGAAAAAACATAGTTGAATTAGTACTAACTGATCATCCAATGGAATGTAATACATGTGAAGTAAACAATAACTGTGAACTCCAAACAGTTGCTAATGATTTAGGTATTTCTGATCACAGATACAACAGTCCAAAACAACATAAAGGAATTCCAAGAGATACTTCCCATGATTATATGAGAATGAATTTAGATAACTGTATAAATTGTGGAAGATGTGTAAGAGCTTGTGATGAAATTCAAGGATCATTTGTACTTACAATGTCAGGTAGAGGTTTTGAATCTAGAATTACAACTGATAATGATATGATGTTCGGTGACTCATCATGTGTATCATGTGGAGCTTGTGCACACACATGTCCAACTGATGCTATTTCAGATGTTTTTCAATCAAAATCAGCAGCTGTAGATAAAAAAGTAAGAACTACATGTTCTTATTGTGGTGTTGGATGTAATTTAGAAGCATCAATTAAAAATGACAAAGTTGTTGCAATAGATACTCCAAAACAAACTGAGGTTAATGCGGGACATACTTGCATTAAAGGAAGATATGCTTTTGGATTTTATGATCATCCAGATAGACTAAAGTCTCCTTTGATAAAAAAAAATGGTAAATTTGAAGAAGTAAGTTGGGATGAAGCATATGATTTTATTAAAAAAGAAATGCAAAGAATTGTTAAAGATCATGGACCTGATGCGTTTGCTGGGATTTCTTCTGCAAGATGTACTAATGAAGAAAACTATGTTTTTCAAAAAATGATAAGAGCAGCGGTTGGAACTAATAGTGTAGATTGTTGTGCTAGAATTTGTCATTCACCTACTGCTTGGGGAATGCAACAAACTTTTGGAACTGGTGCTGCAACTAATTCTACAGAAGATATCTATCATGCTGATTTATTTTTAGTTATTGGTGCAAATCCAACTAATGCACACCCTGTAACAGGTGCAAAAATAAAACAACAAGTCATGAAAGGAAAAACATTAATCGTTTTAGATCCTATAACAACAGAAATTGCAAAACTTGCAGACTATCATATCAAATTAAGACCAGGAACTAACGTTGCAGTTCTTAACATGATGTTACATTTCATAGTTAAATCAAAATTATATAATGAAGATTTCATAAGAGATAGAACAGAAGGATTTGACAATTTTTTAAAAGAAATTAAAAGACAAGACATTGATCATTTAGCAAAAGTTGCCGGTGTCGATAAACAGTTGGTTAAAGAAGCAGCAATAGCATATGCAACTGCAAAAAATTCTATGGAATTTCATGGACTAGGAGTTACGGAACATGAACAAGGATCAAAGACGGTTATGTTGATTGCTGATCTTGCAATGATCACAGGAAATATTGGAAGAAAAGGTGTTGGTGTAAATCCATTAAGAGGTCAAAATAATGTTCAAGGGGCAGCTGACATGGGATGTCAACCACATCAAGGTGCTGGATATTTTGAAGTTGCAGATGAAAAAAATCAAAAATTTTATTCTGAAAAATATGGTGTTACACACCCAACTAAAGCAGGTTTAAAAATTCCTCAAATGTTTGATGCCGCGATTAAAAAAGAAATAAAAGGTATTTGGATTATTGGTGAAGATATTGTTCAAACGGATCCTAATAGCGCCCATGTTGTAGAGGCAATGAACTCATTAGAGCTTTTGGTGGTACAAGAAATTTTCATGAGTGAAACCGCTAAACTGGCTACAGTCGTTCTTCCTGGAACTACATTTTTAGAAAAGGATGGTACATTTACAAACACTGAGAGAAGAGTACAGAGAGTTAATAGAGCAGTCCCTCCGTTACCAGGAACAAAACCTGATGGAGTTATAGTTACAGACATGATGCAAAAACTAGGGTTTAATCAACCAGATTATGATGCTGATCAAGTGCTAGCAGAAATAGCTGATATAGTTCCATTTTTTAAAGGGATTACTAGAGAAAGATTAGGAAAATTTGGATTACAATGGCCAGTAAAAGAAGACGGAACAGATACTCAAATACTACACACAGAGGAATTTAAGTTAGGAAAAGGTCGATTAAAAAGTTTTGATTGGAAGGAATCTACTGAAATAAAGAATAATCAAAAAGATTATCCTTTAATTTTAACAACTAGCCGAGTTTTACAGCATTATAATGCTGCTACAATGACTAGAAGAACAAATAATATTAACATAGTGAATGAAGATGTGTTGTTAATACATCCTAAAGATGCAGCTGATAGAGATCTAAACACTGGTGATATTGGAAGATTATATTCAGGTAGAGGTGAAGTTGCTCTTAAAGTAGAGGTTACTGATAAAGTTAAGGAGGGTATTGTGTTTACAACATTCCATTTCCCTGAACATATGGTCAATATGGTAACTGGACATGGAAAAGATGAGGAAACAATGTGTGCAGAATATAAAGTTTCATCAGTTCAAGTTCAAAAAATTTCAAATCAATTTAAAACTGAAGTTAAACCTAAAGAACATCAAACAGAAGTAAGTTAAATTAATGACCATTGGATGGTGCTTTGATAATACTTATTCTAGATTACCAGAATCATTTAAAGAAGACATAAAACCTGTCCCAGTCAAAAAACCAGAGCTAGTGGTATTAAATAAAAATCTCGCAGAAAAACTGAACCTTAATTTTTCAAATTTAAATGATAAGGAAATTTCTGAATTATTTGGGGGTAACTCGCTTCCACCAGAGAGTAATAGTATTGCTCAAGCTTACGCAGGGCATCAGTTTGGACATTTTACCATGTTGGGTGATGGTAGAGCTGTTCTAATTGGAGAACATTTATCAAAAAAAAAAGATCGATACGATATTCAGTTTAAAGGTTCTGGAAAAACTGCTTTTTCTAGAAATGGAGATGGTAGGGCTGCACTAGGACCAATGTTAAGAGAGTATCTAATTAGTGAAGCAATACACAATTTAGGTATCCCATCAACAAGAAGTTTAGCAGTTGTTAAAACTGGAGAAAATGTAATGAGAGAAACTTTGTTACAAGGAGCTATACTGACAAGAGTTGCTTTAAGTCATATTAGAGTTGGAACTTTTCAGTATATTGCTGCTAGACAGAATAAAGATGAATTACAAATAATTTTAAATTATGTGATTGATAGACACTACCCTGATATTAAAAACTCAAAAAATAAACCTTTAGATCTTTTAAAAATTATTTTAGATAAACAAATTGATCTCGTTGTTAATTGGATGAGAGTTGGTTTCATTCATGGAGTTATGAATACAGATAATATGAGTATATCAGGTGAAACAATTGATTATGGACCATGTGCTTTTATGGATGTTTACGATCCTAAAACTGTATTTAGTTCAATTGATCAAATGGGAAGGTACGCTTATTGTAATCAACCAGTTATTACAAAATGGAACCTTTCAAGATTTGCAGAATGTCTGATACCACTTATCGATAAAAATCAAAACAAAGCAGTTGAGATAGCAACTGAAATAATTAATTCTTTTGAAAAAAAATATGAGGAAAAATGGCTTAATATGATGAGAAATAAATTAGGCTTATTTGGTGTTGACGAAAAAGATAAATATTTGATTTTAGATTTGTTAACTTGGATGCATAAAGAAAAAATGGATTATACAAACACTTTTTGTCATTTAATGAATTTTGAATTTGCAAATAAAGAAAATTTTAAAAAAGCTAATTTTGAAGATTGGAAAAAAAGATGGCAAGAAAGATTAAAAATTAACAATAACACTCCTGACAAATATTTAAAATTGATGAGAAGTGTTAACCCTCTTGTTATTCCAAGAAATCATAAAGTAGAAGAGGTTTTGAATGAGGCTAATAATGGAAATATCAAACCTTTTAATCAATTTTTAGAAGTATTGAATAAACCTTATTTAGAGCAAAAAAATATAATCAATTATCAAATGCCAATATTTTTAAATGAAAAATATCAAACTTTTTGTGGAACTTAATTAAAGAACATAAGGTTCTGGTCTAGCTTTTTTTCCTAAAACTCTTTCAACTGCCATATTTGATATATCAATCGATTGATATGCACCAGTTGTAATTAATTCTGTGAGAGCCCTACCTATTCCAGGTGCTTGCATTAAACCTCTGCCAGTAAAACCTGTAGCTAAATAAACATTGTCAAACTTTGGGTGTTTTCCTACAACGGCATTATTGTCTAATCTATTACAATCATAATACCCTGCCCATCCCCCAGTTAATTTAAGTTCTTCCATAGCAGGTATTCTATTTGCAAGCGCAGGCCACACAAGTTCCTCAAAATCATCCCAAGCAGGTTCAAGATCCTCTGCATCAAATACTGATTTAGGTGATCCTGCCAAGTATTCCTTCCCTTCTGGTCTCCAATAAACACCTGTTGTTAAATCTCCTGTTAATGGCATTTCAGGAATATGTTTTGGGCATTTAACTCTAAATACTGTATGTTTTTGTGGTTCAACAGGTATGTCTTCTAAAAGTTCTTTAGTCCAACATCCTGCAGCTGAGATAATAGTTTTTGCTTTTATTTCTGAAAGAGATTTTACCTCACCCTTAGTAAATTCTGCTCCAAGTTCTGTAGCTTTACTTTTGAGAGCACTATGAAACATGAAGGGATCAATCCAACCTTCACTTTGATTATCAGTAAAAGTTGCTGTTTCGATGCCCTCACTTTTTATATATGGAAAAAATTTGGATAATTCTGATCCTTTTATATTTTTTGTTCCAGCTTCACATGCTTTATGATTTTCTAAAGCTTTATATTGCTCATCAGCGTGTTCAGGGCCAAACATTAATAAGTATCCATTTGTAACCATGCTAGCAGTAGGTTTTGGATTTTTTTCTGTTTTGAGTAATTCGGGAATTTGAAAAATAAATTCTCTCGCAAACTTACCTAGTAAAATATTTTCTTTTTGAAAAAATTGTCTTCTGAATCCGCCTAAAGAAAGTGGAAACGAAGCAGATTTATAAGTTGGATCTCTTTCTATTACTTTTACTTTCCTGCCCTCTTTAGATAAAAAATAAGCTGTAGCAGCACCTATAATTCCACCACCAACTATTACTACATCATTCATTTAATTTAATATAAATAGGTTAATATTCAGAAATAATGCATAGCAACACCAAAGTAAATAGGGAATCATTAAATAATAACTTACAAAATTGACACGTTTAAACCTTATAATAAGAATGATTATCAATAAGATAAGAATTATTAATATTACTAATGCAAAAAATATTTGATGTAGACCAAAAAAGACAATACTCCAAGTTGTATTAAAAACTATATGAATAAAATAAATGTAAACTGTATTCATATCTCGATTCTTTGTATGCCAATAAAACCAAATAGCTAGAGTCATCATCAAATATAGTATTGTCCATACAGGAGCGAAAATCCAATCTGGAGGATTATAATTGGATTTTACAAGTTGTGAATACCATGGCTCTTTGAAGCTAATCGATGCTAAACCCCCAATAAATGATGCTGAAAAAGTGATTACAAAAAAAAGAATAAATGATAAAAATTTATTTTTTAACATATAAGTATTATACATCTTTATATTATGAATAAAAAAACAATTTGGATAACTGGTGGTAGTACAGGTATTGGTAAAGCTTTAGCTATTAAATTTTCCAATGAGGGTTGGAATGTGGCAATTTCAGCAAGACGTGAAAATCTTCTCAAGGAAATTTCAGATCAATATGAAAATATAAGTTCTTTTCCATTAGATGTAACAGATAAATCTAAATGTAAGGAGGTATTTAATAATATTAAAAAAAAGTTTGGTGAAGTAGATATTTGTTTTTTTTCTACAGGAACATGGAATCCAAAAAAAGAAAGAGATATTGATGTTGAACAAATTGAAGATGTTTTTAAGATAAATTTTTTTGGAACATTGAACAGTATTAAAGCTGTAGAAGAATATTTCAAAAATAAAAAAAGTGGAATTATCACAATTGTTTCATCGATTGCAGGTTATCGTGGATTACCAAATTCTACTGGATACGGACCCTCAAAATCAGCCCTTAATAATTTAGCAGAAAGTTTATATTTTGATTTTGGTAGATCAAATGTACGTATTTGTTTAGTTTCACCAGGTTTTATAAAAACTCCAATGACTGATAAAAATGATTTTAAAATGCCTTTTTTAAAATCACCTGAATATGCGGCTGCAAAAATCTATGATGGATTAATTAATAAAAAAGTTTTTGAAATTCATTTTCCAAAATCACTTACAATCATACTTAAAGTTTTAAGTTTTCTTCCTGATAAAATTTATTTTGGTTTAGTTGGAAAACTCACTAAATATCAAAAAAACAGTTAGTCTTTAACAAAAACTACTGTTAACTCAGCAACTTTAATTCCAAATTTTGTCATTGTAGCTCTATTAATAGCAACACGATCATCTTGTTTGAAAATCCAGTCATCAAATGTTATTTTCATTTCTCTTCCTTTGACAGGAACTAATAAAACATATTCAAATTTAAATGCTGGACCATAAGAATATCCTTTAGCCTTTCCAACTACATCTCCTGCTGTACCCTCATAATTGTTATCATCAATTTTAGTAATTTGCCATTGTCGAGTTTGAATTTCACCATCATCCCAATTAAATTTTTCATCAAGAATTAATTGTTTTCCATCCCATTTTCCATTTAAATCTGCAGAAAATTGTCTTGTTACTTTTCCAGATCTGTTTTGGAGAACACCCCATGCTTTAACATTTCCAGAGAGATAATTTTCAATTATTAATCTTGGCTCTTTATTTTTAAAATCTTCAGGATTCATAGCACCATTATTTGAGCAGTTTGTAATTAAGAATAATGAGATTATCAATAAAATTGATTTGAAGTTTCTTATTTTGCTCACATATCTCCTTTTAGTTATTTATTTTGAAGTGAAAATTGAATTAAATCAATATTTTTTGATTTAAATCCAGCCTCACAATAAGAAAGGTAAAATTCCCACATTCTTTTAAATGTTGAGTCAAAACCTTGATTTTTTATTAAATCCCACTTTTTATTAAATTCATTTCTCCATAAAGCTAAAGTGTTTGAGTAATGGTTTGCATAAGAGTCATAAGACTTTATTATTAAACCATTCTCAGATACATATTTATTTATACTATTTTTGCTTGGAAGAAATCCTCCTGGAAAAATATACTTTTGAATAAAATCTTGTTTATTTTTATATCTATCAAATAAACTATCATCTATTGTAATTGCTTGAATAGCTGCTGTGCCGTTATTTGCTAAGTTCCCTTTTAAAGTTTTAAAATAACTTTCTAAGTAGTTTTGTCCAACTGCTTCGATCATTTCAATTGATGCTATTGAATTATATTTATCCTTTAAATCTCTATAATCTTTTATTTGAATATTAACTTTTTCATTTAAGCCACATTTATAAATTCTTTCTTTGGCGTATTCATATTGCTTTTTGGAAATTGTAATACAATCTAATTTTACGTCATATTTTTTTCCTAGATACTCCGCAAAACCTCCCCAACCACACCCAATTTCCAAAACTTTGTCTCCATTTTTTGGATTAATTAAATTAATTAATTTTTGATATTTATTTTTTTGGGCCTCAGACAAATCTTGAGTTTTTTTTTCAAAAATAGCACTTGAATAAGTTAACGTTTTATCAAGCCATAATGAAAAAAATTCATTTCCTAAATCATAATGTTTCGAGATATTCTCCTTACTTCTAATTTTTGTATTCTTAATAAAAATGTTTTTTATAAAATTTATGATTGGTAAATCCAATAAACCTGAAAATTTATGAATAACCTTTATATTTCTCGCAGTTATTTCAATAAGATTTGATAAATCATCAGTTTCAAATTCATCTCTCATATATGACTCTGCAAAACCAATACTCCCACCTTTAATTAAATTAAAAGTAAAATTTGGTTTTTTTATTTTAATACTTGCTTTTAAAGTTTCATCTTTAGTGCCAAATTTAATTAATCTCCCTTGATATGTTTTAATTTCCAGATAACCGTAATCAATATCTTTTAAAATATTAAATACAATTTTGTCTGATAAAGTATACAAACTCATTAATTTTCAAAAGTTATATTGTTTTTTATTTTTAATTTCTTTTTGATAAATTTTAATCCTTTGGTCCATAATTTAAACGCTTCAAAATGTATCGCTGAAATGATTTTAAAGGTCATTAACGGATGTTTTAGATATGACTTTATTAACTCTCTGCTTGTAAAATCTGCTCTTTTTCCATCTTGTGAAGCATACAATAATTTTTCATTCAACTGGTACTGATCAATTATAACAGAAATTTTTTCACCTGGTTTAAGGATTTTAAAATAATAATTACAATTCATCTCTATAAATGGTGAAACATGAAATTTTTTTGAGCAACTATGTTGTAAAATATTACTATTTTTTACCTTAAAAATGTAAGTATGCTGTTCTCCGAAAGTGTTTTTAACTTCGTATAATATTGAAATTAAATTATCCTTTTTATCATATACATAGAAAACACTTAGAGGATTAAAAACATATCCTAAGATTCTCGGATAACATAATAATTTAATTTTGATATCTTCAAAAAAAATATTATTTTTTTTTAAATTTCTTTTTACCCAATCAATTAGTGACGAGCCATCTCTTTCACCATGATCTTTGTCAAAAAAACTTATTAGATTAAAACTGTTATGAGAGAAAAAATTAATTTTTTTTTCCAAAATATCTAATTCAGAAAGATCAATTAGTAATGAAAAGACTTTATATTTAAAAAAATGTTCTTTTGGTTTAAATCTTTTATGAATTACAGTGCCATTATAAATTGAGCTAGTCATTAAGGTTTTTAAGCATTTCAATAGATGATTTTATTCCATCTTCATGAAAACCGTAACCAAAATAACTACCACAAAAAAGAATATTTCTTTTATTTTGTAAATTTTGAAGCTCTCTTTGATGATCTAGAGCAGATTGATCAAAGTATGGATGAGTAAATTTTACTTTTTTTAAAATTTTAGATTGATCAATTTCAAAATGAGGATTCAAAGTAAGAAATATATCTTCGTTACATTTTAAATTTTGTAACAAATTTAACCAGTAAGTTATTGAGCTTTTATTCACTTCATCTTTTTTTAAAGAAGAATTCCATGAACTCCATGCTTTCTTATTTTTTGGCATAGCGGTTTTATCTGTATGAATATAAGCAATATTTTCTCGGTAATTAAACTTTGATAAAATTTCTTTTTCTTCATTTGTTGGATTATCAATTATAGATAGTGCTTCATCGGCATGAGTTGCTATAACAACTTTATCATAATTAAAAAATTCACTCTCTCCACCGTAATATAAATCTATACCTGAAGATTTACTTTTAATTTTATTAACAATATAATTTTTAAAATGTTCTCCACTTATTTTAGAAAGAATATTTTGTACATAAGATCTACTTCTATTGGAAACTGTAAACCATTGTGGTCTATTTTTTAATTTAAATAATCCATGATTTTGAAAAAATTTTAAAAAAAATTTTAATGGCATTTGATTAGCTTCATAAGGTGGCATAGACCAAATAGCAGAAACCATTGGAATTAAGTGGTAGTTTATGAATTCTTTTGAAAGTTTTTCTTTCTCTAAAAAATTACCAAGTGTTATGTTTTCATCAAATTTATCAAAATGATCACACTTTTTATAAAATTTAATAATATCAAAAAACATTCTTAAGAATTTGAGATTGAATAAATTAGATCTATTTGAAAAAATTCCATCTAATCCTTTTCCACAATATTCAAACATAGTATTTCTTAATGAGACAGAGAAAGACATGTCACTTTTTTCTATTTCAATTTTATTTTCATTGAAAAATTTGATTAAATTAGGATATGTTTTAAAATTAAATACAATAAAACCAATATCTACTGCAATCTTTTTAGTGCTAATGTTAAGATCTATTGTATGTGAATGACCCCCGAAATGATCTTCTTTTTCAAATAAATCCACATGATGATTTTTAGATAGATAATATGCAGCACTTAAACCTGAAATTCCTGAGCCAACTACAGCAATTTTCATCAAATATTAAGCTGCATCTTCTTTAAATTCATCCATGCTTGGGCAAGTGCAAAAAATATTCTTATCACCATATACATTGTCAACTCTTGCAACAGGTGGCCAAAATTTATTAGCTCTTAAAAATTTCGATGGATAAGCTGCTTCTTGTCTCGTGTATTTGTGTTCCCAATTATCTGAAGCAAGCTCAGTGTCTGTATGAGGAGCATTTTTAATTGGATTATCTAATTTATCAAATTCACCTGATTTTATTTTTTCAATTTCTTGTTTAATCTTAATTAAAGTGTCACAAAATCTATCGATTTCTGATAAGCCCTCACTTTCCGTCGGCTCTATCATCATAGTACCAGATACAGGCCATGACATAGTTGGTGCATGAAATCCAAAATCTATTAATCTTTTTGCAATATCTTCCTCCGTTACCCCTGTCTCTGATTTAATATTTCTGATATCAATAATACATTCGTGTGCAACATTACCATTTGATCCTTTATACAAAATTGGAAAATGATCTTTTAGTTTATGGGCAATATAATTCGCATTTAAAATTGCAACTTGAGAAGCAAGTTTTAATCCTGCTGATCCCATCATTTTAATGTACATCCAAGAAATAGATAGAATACTTGAACTGCCCCAAGGAGCAGCCGATACCGCCCCAATACCAGTAGTCGGCCCACAATCTTTTATTACTGGATGATTAGGTAAATAAACTTGTAAATGTTTTTTACATGCAATAGGTCCCATTCCAGGTCCTCCCCCTCCATGAGGAATACAAAATGTTTTATGTAAATTGATATGACAAACGTCTGGACCAAAATTTCCAGGCTTTGCGACTCCGACTAAGGCGTTTAAATTTGCTCCATCCATATAAACCTGTCCACCATGTTTGTGAACTAACTCACAAATATCAATTATTTTTTCCTCAAATACTCCGTGGGTAGACGGGTAAGTTACCATTAACGCTCCAAGGTTTTCTGAATGTTGCTCCACTTTTTTCTTTAAATCATCAAAATCAACATTTCCCTCTTTATCACAATTAACAACTACAACCTTCATTCCAACCATTTGTGCACTTGCTGGGTTAGTGCCATGTGCTGAACTTGGGATTAAACATATATTACGATTAGCCTCACCTCTATCTAAATGATATTTTCTAATAACCATTAAACCTGCATATTCACCTTGAGCACCTGCGTTAGGTTGTAAAGAGACACCTGAAAAACCTGTTATAGATCTTAACCAATTTTTTAAATCAGTGAATAAATCTCTAAATCCCTCCATTTGTTCAATTGGAACAAAAGGATGAGGTTCTGCAAATTCTTTCCAAGAAATTGGTATCATTTCAGCTGCAGCATTTAATTTCATTGTACATGAGCCAAGTGCTATCATAGTTCTATTCAATGCTATATCCTTATCCTCTAACCTTTTTAAATATCTTAGCATTTCAGTTTCTGAATGATATGAGTTGAATACTGGATGTTCTAAATATTTTGAAGTTCTTAATAAATTTTTTGGAAGATTAGGTAATCTTACCGATGGATCTTCTTTTTTAATTGACTCTGCTGCATTAAAAATTTTTAATAATTGATTTACTCTATAAACATTTTTTCTTTCATCAAATGAAACAGCTAGCATTTCAGAATTTACTCTTCGAATGTTAACTCTCTGGTTCAGAGCATTCTTATAAATTTGATCAGTTTTTTCTTTGGTGATAATCGTAACAGTATCAAAAAAATTATTCGAATAAAGCTCGTATCCAGATTGTTTTATTTTGTCAGCAAAACTTTTTGCTAATTGAGACACTCTTTCAGAAATATTTCTAATTCCATTTGGACCATGATAAATAGCATATGCAGCTGATACAATTGCTAATAAGGCTTGAGCAGTACAAATGTTACTTGTCGCCTTATCTCTTCTAATATGTTGCTCTCTAGTTTGTAAAGATAATCTATATGCCTTATTACCATGCCTATCAACTGACACACCGACAATTCTTCCAGGCATCGATCTTTTGTATTCATCTTTAGTCGCAAAAAAAGCTGCATGAGGACCTCCATATCCCATCGGAATACCAAATCTTTGAGAGCTTCCAACTGCTATATCAGCGCCAAGTTCCCTTGGCGTTTTTAGTTTTGCTAACGCTAATAAATCACAAGCTAATATCGCCTTCCCATTCTTTTTATGAATTTTGCTAATCGCTTCACTCGGGTCTTTTATATCTCCTAAAGTTCCAGGATATTGTAAAATTCCACAAACTAAATCTTCTTTTAATTGATCTAAAACCTCATCTTCTTTTCCTACTAGAACTTTTAAACCCATTGGTTCAGCTCTTGTTTGAATTACATTTATTGTTTGGGGGTGGCAATCCTCAGATACAAATACTAAATTACTATCTTTTTTATTTAATCTATGACTAAGACCCATGGCCTCTGCTGCAGCCGTACCCTCATCTAATAAAGAAGCATTAGCAATATCCATTCCTGTAAAGTCAACAATCATTTGTTGAAAGTTTAATAACATCTCAAGTCTTCCTTGAGCTACCTCAGGCTGATAAGGTGTATAGGAAGTGTACCAACCTGGATTTTCTAATATATTTCTTAAAATAACATATGGTGTATATGTTCCATAATAACCCATACCAATAAAATTTGAGTAAACTTGATTTTTTTTCGAAATTGCTCGTAACTTTCTTAAAGCCTCGTACTCTGAGTTAGAATCACCAATATTAAGTTCACCTTTAAACTTTATTTTTTCTGGAACAGTGCTGTCAATTAAATCATCTAATGATTTATAATTTAGTTCTTTTAACATTTTTAATTGATCTTCTTTTGATGGACCAATGTGTCTTTTTAAAAAATCTTTTTCAGAATTTGGTAACATTATGCTGAAGTCTCCTTTGCAAATTTATCATAATCGTCTTTATTCATTAAAGTATCCATTTCTGATTGATCTTTTATTTTCAGTTTAAAAAACCACGCCGAATCCTCTGGATCTTGATTTATCTTTGATGGATCATCTACTATAGCTTGATTGGTATCAACTACTTCACCACTCACAGGGGTATATACATCACTAGCTGCTTTGGTTGACTCCACGACACCAGCTGTTCCATCTTTCTCTACACTAGAACCTTTTTCTGGTAGTTCCGCAAACACTATATCCCCTAGCATCTCTGTTGCATGTTTTGTGATACCAATGGTTGCAATATCTCCATCTAATTTAATCCACTCGTGTTCTTTTGAATACTTTACTTCACTCATTAGTTTACTCCTTTTACATAACTTTTTTTATAAAATGGTAAGCTGCAAATACTTGCAGGATGTTTTTTACCTCTAACTTCTAAAAATACTTTAGTATTTTTTTTTGAAAATTCATTTTCCACATAACCCATTGCAACAGGTCCATTAACACTTGGTCCAAATGTACCACTTGTGATTTCTCCAATATGAACATCTGATTGATTAAATATTTTTGTTTTTTCTCTAGCAATAATTCTTCCCTCAGGTTTAATTCCAACTCTTATTTTGCTGACACCATCATTTAATTGTTTAATAATTATGTCAGAGCCAATAAAATCTCCCTTAGAGATTCTTTCTTTTGAAATAGCCCACTTTAAATTTGCTTCCACTGGAGTTTTGTCTTTATCAAGATCATGACCATAAAGACATAAACCAGCTTCCAATCTTAATGTATCTCTCGCTCCAAGACCAATTAATTTAGATCCTTTGTTAATTAATTCTCTAGTTAATTTGTCTACAAAATTATTTGCAATTGATATCTCAAAACCGTCTTCACCTGTATAACCAGATCGCGTAATATAAACTTTCTGATTTTCAAATGTAAACCAGTTTCCAGACATAAAATTAAGATCTTTCACACCATTGATAACTTCATTAAGAATTTCTGATGATTTAGGACCCTGAATGGCAATTAGAGATCTACTTTCATCCAAAACCATTTTATATTTCTCTTTAAGTAGCTCTTTTAAAATTTTAAAGTCATTTTCTTTGCATGCTGCATTAAGGATTATCAAAAAGCCTTCATTTGTTTTTGTGATAATTAAATCATCATGTATCCCAGCATCTTTATCCATTAAGAAGCTGTATTTTGAATGATTTAGTCTCAATTTTTTAAGATCTAAAGGAAAAATTTTTTCTAAATCTTTAATTAAGTCTTCACCACCGTAAATAAATAGTTGACCCATATGAGAAACATCGAAGATACCTGAATGATTTCTTGTGAATTTATGCTCTTCTACAATACCTTCCGAATATTGTATCGGCATTTGATAGCCAGCAAATTCAACAAATTTTGCATTACAATCTTGATGTAATTGGTACAACGATGTTTTTTTTATTTCCATATTAACTCTTTGTACCCATCTGTATATTTGCCTGAGAGTTTTGCTCCTTCGGCGAGAATTAAATCTCTTTCCAGAGTTAATATGTTACGGTCCTTTTTGCCTGAGAGATTCCTGGGTGGTTGCTCCTTCGGCGCTACGATATTCTGTAGTCTCTCCCGTAGCAGGATAATCTTACATGTATGGAAAAAAGTCAATCAGAAACAATTTTTTTTTGTTTACTTAGAAGCGAATAAAATTGTAGTAAAACTGCAAAAAGTATAATCGCGCCACCAATTAATCCAAATGCAGAAGGTCTTTCACTTACAAAAAGGAATGCCCATATCGGTCCTAGGACAGATTCGGATAACATTATGATTCCTACCATGGCAGACGGTGTTGTTCTTGCACCGATAGTTATAAATATAAAACCAAAACCAACTTGAAAAAAACCTGCGAGAAAACCCAAAAAAATATCATGAGGAGAAATCATAATTTTTGTAGAAAGCAAAAAACCAATTAAACACGAGCTCACGCCGGCAACAAATTGAGCTGGCACCATATCCACAGAGGGAAATTTTCTCACAATCATTATTAAAACCGCAAAAGTAATTGGCATTGTAAAAGCTGCCAAGTTTCCAGATAATTCTCCAGGAGATAATGAATTTCCAACCATTAATAAAACTCCTGTCATCGCCAGACAGATTGAAAACAGAGTAATTAAATTTATTTTTTCCTTTAGAAAGAAATACCCAAATATAGCAAGAAATAGTATTTGTAGTGAAATGATAAAATTAGTATTGGCAACAGTAGTATTATACATAGCAAATACATATCCACAAAAACCAAAAGATAAGATAATTCCACCAACAAATCCTGGTAATCCAGATTTATAAAATGACTCAATTGTTTTTCCTCTATAACTGATAATTAAGAAAGCTAAAACTGTTAAAGAAAAGAATAAAGATCTCCAAAATAGAATTTGCCATAATGTAGCTCCCTCAAAAGATTTTACAATTAAACCGCCAAAACTTAAACTTAATGCGCCTAAAAAAATTAATAATGGTCCAGGTAAGTTTCTTATAAAAGTCATTAAATTTGTGAAATTAAATTTTGTGTCTCCAAGTCATATAGTTTAAATAATGTTTCTGCATCAGCCAGTTCAACTTTTTTAAATTTAATTTTTGAACCTGGGGTTAATTGAACTAACTTGTCATAATCTGCACTGATAACAACTCCTATTTTTGGATAACCTCCAATAGTACCATGGTCTGATAGCATAATAATCGGATTTCCATCTGCTGGTACTTGAATAACACCTTTTAATAAACCTTCCGATTTAATGTTGGTATCAACAATATTTTCTATTTTTGGTCCCTCTAATCTCATACCCATACGATCTGACAATTTTGATACTATAAATTCTTTTTCAAAAAAAATCTTTTTTCCTTCGTCAGAAAAATAATCAAAGTTTGTACCTTGGATAACTCTAATATTTTCAATTTTTGTATTAATATAATTTAATTTTTTATCACTTAAATTTTTATTGATTTTAGAAATATAAATCTTTTGTCCATCTTGTATTTTTTTTCCATTATTTGCACCTATGTTTGCTTTTGTATTAACAGAACAACTTGACCATTGATAATTTACATCAAATTCACCACTTATTGCTAAATATCCATAAACAGATTTATTTGTGCTTATAATGTCTAATTCATCACCATTTTCTAAAGTGAAAGATTGATAACAATTTCCATCAATAGCATTGTTTGTTTTTCTTATTATAAATTTTACATCTCCTGCAATTGCAAAATTAATATTATCACCAAAATACTTTAACAAAGGACCTTGATAGGCAAATTCAATTGTTGGAAAATTAACCTCATTACCAACAAGTTTGTTAGAAATTTGAAAGTTTCTATTATCCATTGCTCCACTAAATGGAATACCAATATGATAAAGGTTGCCTCTACCTTGATCTTGAAATGTTGTGTTTATTCCGGCTCTTCTTATTTCAAAATAATTTTTATTCATTGTTATTATAATATTGATCTTTAGTAATTTGTTCAAAAGTAACCACATCACCTGGATTTATTAAATTTGGATTATTCTCTTTAGTGCTATCAAAAATAACTTGTGGCGTATTTCCAATGATATTCCATCCACCAGGACTTTCAAATGTATAAACATTTGCAAATTGTTCTGTTAATCCAACCGAACCCTTAGGTACTTTTACTCTTGGTGTTTCCAAACGTTTTGCCTGTAGCTCATTTTCTAGGTCACCCAGAAAAGGCATACCTGCAATAAATCCAGTCATGTAACAAAAAAATTCCTTACCAAAAAATTTCTCATAGATTTTATCACGAGTTATTTGTAATTTTTCTTCTAATCTTTTTATATCTAATGAAAAATTTTCTTCACAACAAACAGGTATTTTAATCTTATTAGTCTTTAATTTATCATCATTTATAACATTTAAATTTTCTATTAATTTTTTGATAGTTTGAAAATTTTTTTTTCGAAGATCAAATGAAATAATTAATTTATTATATGAGGGGGTTAAGTTATTTATCCCATCAATATTTTCTTTTTGAATACTTTTAAAATATCTTATTACTTTACTATTTATTTCTTTGTTTACCTCAGTCCCAAAATCACAATACAAAGCTGCGTCACCAAGATTTGATATATTTTTAATCATGCCATGTTATACTTACAAATTATGAGTATGGAAATTAATATAAATTGTGATTTAGGTGAAAAATCAAAACATCACTCGAATAAGTATGATCCAGATTTATTAGAAATCGTCAATTCAGCCAATGTCGCTTGTGGTTATCATGCTGGGGATGAAGAAACCATGAATAATGTAGTAAAAATTTCAAAAAAGAATGGTGTAAGTATTGGTGCACATCCATCTTTTAAGGATCCAGAAAATTTTGGAAGAGAAAGAATGAATCTCTCCGAAAATGAAATAAAAAAACTTATAATTGATCAATACGAAATTTTGCAATTAATTGCCTCAAATCACGATGAAAAAGTTTCTCATGTTAAACCTCATGGAGCATTAAATAATATGGCATGTGAAGATATTGGATTAGCCACAATATTAGCCAAAACTATTAAGGAAATTGATAAAGATTTAATCTATCTAGTCCCAACTGGATCAAAAATGCAAGAGGCAGCAAAAAAATTAGATATGAAGTTTGCTTGTGAAATATTTGCCGATAGAAATTATGAGGATGATGGCAATCTTGTATCCAGAAAAAAATCACATGCTTTAATAACAGATCCTGAACAAGCAAAAAAACATGTTTTAAAAATGGTTCAAACTCAGTCGCTTAATTGTCACAGTGGGAAGCAAATACCTTGCGAAATTGACTCTGTTTGTATACATGGGGATAATTTTAGTTCACTAGCTACAGCTAAATCTATTAAAAAAAATTTAGTTGAAAACGGCTTAGAACTTAAAACTTTAAACAAAATGAAAAAATTTATTTAATATGAAACAAATTATTTTAACTTTATCTATTGTATTTTTTTTAACTACAAATATTTTTGCAGCTGGCTCATCAAGTAGTTCATCAGGTAATGACACTAAATCAAACTATGATCAGGCAGTAAAATTAATAAAATCAGCAAAAAAAAATGAAGAAAAGGGAAAAAAAGATAAAGCACAATCTAATTATAAAAAAGCATTTAAACTCTTAGTCAAATCAAATAAAAACAAACCTAACAAAGCTGATACATTAAATTATCTTGGTTTCACATCTAGAAAACTAGGTGATTTTGAAAACGGTGAAAAATATTATCTTCAAGGTTTAGCTATTAATCCTAATCATAAAGGTATAAATGAATATCTTGGTGAATTGTATGTAGCTACTAACAGACATAATTTAGCAGTGGAAAGACTTGAGGTCTTAAAAGGTTGCAATTGTGAAGAGTATGATCAGCTTAAAGCAGTTATAGCTGGAGAAAAGTCAAAATATTAATTTCTATAAATATTTATTTTAACTAATATTTTTTATCATTTGTTCTGGCATCCATAGAGCAATCTCAGGAAAAATCACAACTAAAATAACCGCTAAGACCATCAATAAAAATAATGGAAATGCACTTCTGGCAATATATCCCATATCTTTTTTTGCCATACCTTGAAGAACAAATAAATTAAAACCTACTGGTGGTGTAATTTGAGCCATTTCAACAACAATAACTAGAAATATACCAAACCAAATCATGTCAAAACCTGCTTGTCTTATCATTGGTTCAATTATTGCCATTGTTAATACAACAGCCGAAATTCCATCAAGGAACATTCCTAAAATTATATAGAAGATCATTAAAACAAAAATCAAAACATAAGGTGATAAATCCATATTTTGTATCCAAAGAGCTAAATTTCTAGGCAATCCAGTAAATCCCATTGCTAAAGATAAAAACGTTGAACCCGCTAAAATAAATGCAATCATACAAGATGTTTTAGTTGCACCAAGTAAAGAAGATTTAAATGTTTTGAATGTCAAACTTTTTTGAAAATAAGACAATATTAATGCTCCAACTACTCCCAGAGATGCAGCTTCTGTAGCTGTTGCTATACCAGTATATATAGATCCTATAACAGCTAATATTAAAATAATTACTGGTAAAAGCTGTTTTGATCTTTTTATTTTTTCTAAAAATGAATACTCTTCAATAATTTTTGGCATCGATTTTTTATTTATTAGTGACCAAATGATTACATAAGACATGAATATCAGAGCAATCATTATTCCAGGTATAATTCCAGCTATGAACAATTTTGCTATGGATTCTTGGACTGCAACTCCATAAATAATTAAGATAATTGATGGTGGAATAAGCAACCCTAATGTACCTGAGCCAGCCAAACTACCAAGTAAAATTTTTTCTGGATAATTTCTTTTTCTCAGTTCAGGAATTGACATTTTGCCGACTGTTGCAACTGTGGCTGCTGAAGAACCTGATATTGCTGCAAATAATGCACATCCCACAACGTTCACATGGATTAAGCCGCCAGGTAATTTTTGCATCCATGGCGATAAACCTTTAAATAAATTTTCAGAAAGTCTTGTCCTAAATAAAATTTCACCCATCCAAACAAATAATGGTAATGCTGTCAGTGTCCAAGAGGATGATGTGCCCCATATTGTTGTGGCCATTGCATCACCAACAGGCCTTGAGGTAAATAACATCATTCCTATTGCTGATACACCTATCATGCTTAAAGCAACCCAGATTCCAGACCCTAAAAAAAATAATAAAACACTAATGAAGAAAATCGTTAGAAGTATCTCAGCCATTTAATTCTTTTTGATTGTTAAAAGTAATTGGTGAAAAACGCTTATAAAAAATATAGTTGAGCCAATAGCAACGCTAGTCTGAGGGATCCAAATTAAAATTTCATCAGCTCCCTCACTGCGTTCTTGAAATTTATAAGAAACAATTAACATTTTAATAAAATAAAATGCTAAATAGCCTGAAAAAAAACTTGCCATACTTAGACACCAAATTTCAACAAATTTTTTTTTAAATCCTGATAATTTTTCTAAAAAAAGTGTGATTCTGATATGTCCTCCTTCAACAAAGGTAAATGCTAGTGCAAAAAAAGATGCTGCCGCCATGCAATAACCAGAATATTCAGCAAGTCCTCTTATATAAAAACCAAAAATTCTTGATGAGATACCTATTAAAATAAAAACAGCTACAAAAATTAAAAATATTGCAGCAATATATCCTGAAAACTTATAAAGTTTATTTAAATTTCTATTTAATGATTCAAACATAATGATTTAAGGCCACTAAAAATTTAGTGGCCTTAATTAAAGATCAAAATTATTTATATGCAGATAATACAGCTGCTCCTCTTGATCCAGCTTTTTGAGACCATTCTTTTGCCATTGTCTCTCCCACCTTTTCAAAATGAGCTTGCAAAGGTGCATTCACTTTACCGACTACCATTCCAGCGTCAGCCAAAGCTTTTTTATCTCCTACATTTCCTTGTTTTGATAACTGCCAACCTTTTCTCTCGGCTAAAGCTGCTTGATTCATAACTAGATCTTGGGTTGCTTTATCTAATTTATTCCAAGCATCTTTATTTACAATAATCATATTTTTTGGAAACCAGGCTGCAATATCGTAAAAATATTTCACACCATTTTCCCAAATTTTGGAATTTTTTCCAGTAGTGGGTGATGTGATCATACTTTCAACAGCTCCAGTAGAAAATGCCTGACTTATTTCAGCGGCTTCTATTTTTGTTGGAGCCATTCCAGTCAATTCAGCAATTCTTATTGTAGCAGAATTGTAAGCTCTAAATTTTAATCCTTTTAAATCATCAACAGAATTAATTTCTTTTTTACTATATAACCCTTGAGCTGGCCAAGGCACTGCATATAAAAATATCAAACCTTTTTCGTCTAATCCTTTTATAATTTCAGCTTTTGAAGCCTTATACAATTTCATAGCATCAGAGTATGATGTTGCTAAGAATGGTTGCGAGTCTACTTCTAGTAACGGATCTTCTTTTCCTAAAGCTGACATAAATCTCTCACCAATTTGAGCTTGTCCAGTTCTAACTGCTCTAAAGATCTCTCCACCTTTAAATAATGAACCACCAGGGTGAGTAACAATTGTTAATTTTCCTCCACTTTTTTCAGTTACATTTTTTGCAAACTCAGCTGCATTAGCAGAATGAAAATTTCCAGCTCCATAAGCAAGAGCCATATCCCACTTCTCTGCTACTGCAAGATTTATTGACAAAAATATTGAAACTAAAATAGTAAATAAATATTTAATAAACTTCATTTATCCTCCATTTTTATTAAAAGCATTTCATTATGTATTAAAATAATTATCAATAAAAAAATAATACTACTTTTAATTGAATTATAGGAAATATTTATTAATATGATCTTACTTTGTTAGAAGAATTAATCATATTAGCTCAAATTATATTCATTACGATTATCTTAACAGCAGATAATGCGATCATCATTGGTGTTATTTCAGCTAATTTTATACCGAAAAATAAAAGACAAATTATTTTATGGGGTGTTTCTGGCGCTCTGGTTTTTAAAATTATTTTTGCAATATTTGCTACTTATTTATTTGAATTCTACTTTGTAAAAATATTAGGTGGTTTACTTTTAATTTGGATAGTAAATGATTTAAGAAAAGATCTTTTTGAAATTAAAAAGATCAAATCTCCTACAAAAAAATCTAAAGAACCTTCATTTATAGATAGTGTTTTTAAAGTTTTATTTGCTGACATAATGATTAGTTTTGACAATGTAATTGGGGTAGTAGGAGCATCTAAAGGAAATTTTGGTTTTATGATCTTTGGACTTGTTCTTTCTGTCATCCTTACAGGAGCTTTAGCAACATATCTTGCAAACTATATACAAAAACATTTATGGATTGTTTACGTTGGTTTAGTTTTTATTTTATTAGTTGCAATTCAACTTGTAATAGGTGGTCTCGTAGATTTAGAAATTCTATCAATCAATGAACAGTTTAAAAAATATTTCTAATAAGAATGTTTTTTTGTTGGATATTTTTTAGACCTAACTTCTGAAGCAAATTTTTTCAATCCTAAATTAATATGTTTCTTTAAATTAATAAACTTTTTGACAAATTTAATTTTTGAGGAATTCAATCCCAATAAGTCATCCGTTACGAGAACTTGACCATCACAATATACAGAAGAACCAATACCAATTGTTGGAATCTTTAATTTTTTAGTAATTTGTTTTGCAATTGGTGTTTTTACACATTCCAAAACAATTGCAAAAACTCCATTTTTTTGAAGTAACAGAGCATCATTCATTAATTGATTAATTTCTTTGGAGGTTTTACCTTTAGATTTAAATTTTCCTTTAACAGTTTGTGGAAGTAATCCAATATGTCCCATAACTGGTATCTTGTTCTTTATTAGAACCTTAATTTGATCAATAACTTTTTTTCCCCCTTCTAATTTAACAGCATCACATTTAGTTTCTCTTATTACTTTTCTTGCATTTTTAAGTGCTAATTTTTTTGTATTATAAGTTTTATATGGCATATCTACTACCATTAAGCTTTTTTTAATTCCTAATTTTACACTTTTTGAATGATTAATCATTTCTGTTAAGGTTACCTTTCTAGTTGTTGAATAATTATATAAAACTGATCCTAAAGAATCTCCAACTAATACAATATCAACATACTTATCTATTTCCTCTGAGAAATTTTTTGAATAAGCTGTAAGACAAACTATTTTAGATTTATTTTTTTTATTTAGAATTTTTTTTTATCTTATTCATTCTAATTCAATAGTGCTTGGTGGTTTAGATGTAACGTCATAAACTACCCTATTTATTCCTCTTATACTATTAACAATTTTATTTGAAATCATTTGAATAAATGTTTTTTTAAAATCATAAAAATCTGCTGTCATTCCATCTTCTGAAGTAATAGCTCTAAGCAAACACAAATATTCATAAGTTCTATTATCACCCATTACTCCAACTGTTTTTACAGGGAGCAAGGCTGCATAAGCTTGCCAAATTTTATCGTATAGACCATGGTCTTTTAGAGCTTTTATGAAATAGTGATCTGCCTCTCTTAATATATTAATCTTATTTTTTGTTATAAAACCTGGCATTCTAATAGCTAAACCAGGACCAGGAAAAGGATGTCGGGAAATAATTTCTTTACTTAAACTAAGCTCTAAACCTAATCTTCTTACTTCGTCTTTAAATAAAAACTTAAGTGGTTCAACTAATTTAAGTTTCATCTTTTTTGGCAGTCCGCCTACATTATGATGAGATTTGATCTTAGATGTTTGACTCCCAGTAACTGATTTACTTTCAATTAAATCTGGATATAGAGTGCCCTGAGCTAAAAACTTAACGTCTCTTATTTTTTTTGCATAACGTTCAAAAATTTTTATAAAAAGATTTCCAATCATTTTTCTTTTTTTTTCTGGATCTGAAATATTTTTAAGTTTATTTAAGAATTCATTTTCTGCATTTACATAAATTAAATTTATTTTCAATTTTCTTTTAAAAGTCTCAATAACTTGCTTTTCCTCGTTTTTTCTTAAAAGTCCTGTATTAACAAAAATGCAATATAATTTTTTTCCTATTGCTTTATTCAACAATTGAGCAACAACGCTACTATCAACACCACCAGATAAGGCACATATCACTTTTTTATCTCCTACTTGATTTCTAATTTCTTTTATTAATTTTATCTTTTGATTTTTGACTGACCAATTTTTCTTTACCTTACAAATCAAAAAAACAAAATTACTTATAATTATTTTTCCATTTTCAGTGTGAGTCACTTCTGGATGAAACTGAACTCCATAAAATTTTTCATATCGATTTTCAACCATTGCAAATTTTGAATTTTGACTTGAAGCTATTACTCTAAAATTTTTTGGTAATTTAGATACCTGGTCAGTATGGCTCATCCAAACTTTAATTGAATCTTTTCCTTTGAAAAATTTTTTTGTTAAAAGGCTGTCTTTCTTTTTAGAAATATTTGCCAAACCAAACTCTCGATGCTTTGATTGCTTTACCCTGCCTCCATTAATTTTGGAAAGTATTTGATGTCCAAAACATATTCCTAATACAGGTAATCCTTGTTGTATTATTTTTTTATCAAATGAGTACTTTTTAATTTCATAAACATTTAATGGACCGCCTGACAAAATAATTCCTTTAATAGTTTTATCAATGTTTTTTATTTTTATCTTTTTATGACTAATTATTTCAGAAAACACACCAAGTTCTCTAATTCTTCTAGCGATTAATTGGGTAAATTGTGATCCAAAATCTATTATTAAGATTTTATCTAAACTTTGATCAAGACTCATTTTTTGGTTCTATATTTTCGAGAGTCTCTAAAATTTTTTTATTTTCGTCACATAATTTTTTACAAACTTGAGAAAAAGTCTGAGACAAATCTTTTATTTTTGAATAATTTGATTTCTCCAAACCTATTCTCATTAACATCAAAATTGCTTCTTCATTATTTGGATCGATCAATAAAGTTGCATCTAAGTTTTTTTCCTCTTTATTTTGATCTTCTTGTTGATTATAAATTTTTGCTAAATACAAGTATGAATTAGAGTCTTTTGGATTAAAAACAATGCTTCTTTCAAACATAAATTTCGCATCATCATATTTTTCATTTTCAAAAAGTTTTAAACCTTTTTGAAAAAAATTTTCATTACTTAAAGAAATACTTAAAGTATTCAAAATGATGTAAAAAAAAATTGTAAATTTAATAATCTTATTCATTAGTATTTATTATTAGTTTTAACAATATCCACATTATGAACCATGCTTTCATAAAATCCAGCCTTAGTAATTTTAACAAATTGTGGATTTTTTCTCAGATATTTAATCTGTTTTGACCCAAGATACCCCATTGATGACTTAAGACCGCCTATAAGTTTATATATTACATTCCCTACCCTTCCTTTATATTTTGCTAAACCTTCTACGCCTTCAGGAACATATTTTGATATATCTTTTTGCTTATTTTGAAAATATCTATCTGCAGATCCTTTGTTCATAGCACCAACTGAGCCCATTCCTCGAAAACTTTTGAATAATTTACCATTTTTTTTTATAAGCTTCCCTGGAGTTTCATCTGTGCCTGCAAACAATGAACCTATCATGACAGCATCAGCACCAGCAGCAAATGCTTTAGCCAAGTCTCCTGAATATTTAATACCTCCGTCAGATATAATTTTTACCTTTTTATTTTTAACTCCATTTCTCACATTTAAAATTGCGCTTAATTGAGGAACTCCAATACCTGCAACGAGTCTTGTAGTACAAATTGAACCAGGACCTATACCAACTTTAATTACATCAACTCCCAATTTATTTAAGTATTTTGCTGCCTCTGCTGAAGCAATGTTTCCAGCACATAATGCGGTCTTTTTATTTTTTTTCTTTTTAATGAATTTTATTATTTCAAGGACTTTTTTTGTATGACCATGAGCTGTATCCACAACTATCATATTAATATTTTCTTTTAAAATAGCACTTGCTCTCTCATACTCATTTGGACCTGCTCCCACAGCAGCTCCTACTAAAAGTTTTAGCTTTTTTACTTTTTTTATTTCTTGAACTTGTTTCTTAATATCTAAGTTTCTATGAATTATTCCAAGACCTCCAGCTTTTGCGATTGCAATAGCCATTTTACTCTCAGTAACTGTATCCATCGCTGAGGATATAAGGGGGATTTTTAATTTTAGATAATTTGTTAATTTAATACTTGTGTCTACTTGTGAAGGCAGAACTTCTGAGTATTTTGGAACTAAAGTTACGTCATCAAAGGTAAGTGCTTCTTTTATAGGAACCATAATCCTTTATATATGATTCCTTTTATTTTAAAAGAGCCTATCTAATTTTTTTACAAATAATAAAACTTTCCTTAGAGTCCTTCCGACTAGATTTTGGTTTAAAAACCCTAACTTCTTTAAAAATTTTTTTTCCAAGTGCGACAATTTCATTGAAAGTACTTCCCATAAAAATTTTTGAAACAAAAAAACCATTAATAGAAATTACATCTTTTGAAAAATTCATAGCTTCTTTGCATAATTCGCCTGTTTGAATTGAGTCAATATCTTTAATACCTGTAGTATTTACGGCCATATCAGAAATTATTACATCTATTTTATTAGTTAAATTTTCTTTAATTTTTTTTTGAATTTCTAGCTCTGTAAAGTCACCTTTTATTTGAATCGTATTTTCAATTTTTTTCATTTCTTTTAAATCTAAACAAATTATTTTTCCATTTTTAACAATTTTAGATACATACTGCGACCAGCTTCCTGGAGCTGCTCCTATATCTAAAACTGTCATCCCTCCCTTAAAAATTTTGAATTTTTCATTTATTTCAATTAACTTATATGCAGATCTTGCTCTATAGCCATCAACTTTGGATTGACGTACATATATATCTCTATGTTGTTTGTTAATCCAGTTTTTTGAAATTTTATTTTTTTTCAACTATTTATTATATCTTAAGCTCTTAAGAGTTTTTTTATTATCTAAAGTTTCAATTTCAATTTTTATAGTTTCGTCAATTCTCATGTCTTTTCCATCTTTCCAAATTCCAGCAGCAAGATGTATAATACCAATTTTATAATTTGGTAAATATGGTTCAACAAATGTTTTTTTATTTTGATCAAATTTAGGAAGCAGATTGCTTGTAATCCAATTACAATTAAGAGGTAAAAATTCAGTTTTTAATTCATCAATATAAACTGACATATTAATAGCTAAACCCTCAGAACCAAAAATATTGCCAGCCTTAAGTGTCAATTTTAAATTGTCTTGCCAAATTTTCCATCCAGGTGAATTTTTCTCTAACGAAAAAACTCCAATATTTATATGAGGTGCAAATGCTAATTTTCTAGCTTTATTATAAGGAACATTTGATTTTATAGCATGTTTAAAATTTTGTGATTTTATGATGGCTAATTTTCCAATTAGCCAATTCACTTTTGAAGTTATCTTGTATCCTGGTCCTATAGTTTGGGTTATACCTAATTTACCATTATCACAGGCTCTAAAATACAATTCAACAGATGACCAATCATTTACCCAAGCGTCACAATCTATCCATAAATATTTATTATAATTTGGAAAATACTTTGGTAAAAACGCTCTTGATACTTGACTTTTTAACCATTCTTTACCTTTAACTTTATAAGCAGGTACTTCAATGTCCCATTCAGCGGGTTTAATTTCATCAACTTTTTTTAATAATGAATTTTTCTGATTATCGGTCAAACCTGCATCTAAAATGCATATAGAAATGTTTTCACTTTCTTTAAATCTTTTAATGGAGTCTACTAATTCTTCTAATAAAGGAAAGTAATTAGCATCTGCTAATGATACGATTGTTTTATTTTTCATTAAAGTACGTCTTCAAGATCATCTTCGTCTTGAATTCTGTCATTTTCATGTTGTTTCTTAATTCTTTGATAATGTATAAAGCTTATAGGCAATAACAAAACGTATATAACAGAGCTTAATGCAATTACATTAAATGTATAAATAAGTAGAAGTCCAAAAAATAAAATTATACTAAATAATAAAAAAATAGTTGTTCTTCTAGGAATAACTATTTTTTTAAAAGAATACGTCGGAAATTTACTAATTAATAAAAATGATGTTAAAATAAAAAATACTGGAACAATGATATCATAATTTAGTTTAAAATAATTAAATCCACTTAAGCTTATGATAAGTGGTGTAAGGACTAAAATTCCCCCAGCAGGTGATGGAACACCTTCAAAAAAATTATCTCTCCAAGAGGCTTCTTGATTAGAATTAACATTAAACCTAGCCAATCTAAGAGCAACACAAATTACATAGACCAAACAAAGCAGCCAACCAAATCGACCAAGAGTATTAAGCTTCCAAAAAAACATTATGAAAGCTGGGGCGACTCCAAAACTAATCATATCTGTAAGAGAGTCTAGTTCTTTTCCAACTTTAGATGTTCCTTTAATTAATCTTGCAATTCTTCCATCTAAACCATCAATTAAAGCAGCAAAAATAATTGCTATAATTGCTAATTCAAATTTACCATCTAATGCAAATCTTATTGAAGTTAAACCTATACAAACTCCTATCAGAGTTAACATATTTGGTAAAATTACTCTTGCACTTTTTTTATCTGAAACAATCTTAAAATTTTTTTTTTGTGGTTCCATTATTTTTTAGCTAGTAAAGTTTCTCCAGCTATTGCAGTTTGACCAACTTTTACTAAAGGTTCATAGTTTTCATAATATACATCTGCTCTACTTCCAAATCTAATCATACCTACTCTATCACCTTGATTCAAATCTTGATCTTTATCAGACTCACAAACTATTCTACGAGCTACCAAGCCTGCTATTTGAACAAGTATTATATCATTATTTTCTCGGTCTTTTATTTTGTAATAATTTCTTTCATTATCTTCACTGGCTTTGTCTAGGGAAGCATTTAAAAATTTTCCAGGTTTATATAAAATTTCCTCAATTTTTCCACTACATGGTGTTCTGTTTACATGGCAATCAAAAACATTCATAAAAATACTTATTTTTTTAAATTTCTTATTTTCCAAACTTAATTCTTTAGGACCATCAACTTCCTCAACTTTTATAATTTCTCCATCAGCAGGACTAACAAGATAATTGTCATCATTGATTATAATTCTATCTGGATCTCTGAAAAAATAATAAACCCAAATAGTTAAAATTAATCCTATTAAACCCAAAAAATTACTAAAAACATAAAAGATAATAGTAATTATTACTGCTATAACTAAAAATTTATAGCCTTCAGCGTGTATCTTTGGAAAAATCTTAGTAAACATATTCTTCTATTTGATAATTTGTCATTAATATGTATATAAAATCGCGAAATTCAATTATTAAGATAATAAAATAAAGTGAGTAAAATTAACGTTAAAAACCCTATTGTAGAGTTAGATGGTGATGAAATGACCAGAATAATCTGGGAATTCATTAAAAAAAAATTAATTCTTCCCTACCTTGATCTTGGTATCGAATATTACGATTTAGGAATGAAAAGTAGAGATAATACTGATGATAAAATTACAATAGACTCAGCTAATGCAATCAAAAAAATTGGTGTAGGTATTAAGTGTGCAACTATTACACCTGATGAGGCTCGAGTTGAGGAATTTAAATTAAAAAAAAATGTGGAGATCACCAAACGGAACGATCAGAAATATTATTGGGGGTACAGTCTTTAGAGAGCCAATAATTTGCAATAATATTCCTAAGTTAGTCCCTTCTTGGTCAGATCCGGTGGTTATTGGAAGGCATGCTTTTGGAGATCAATATAGAGCAACTGACTTTAAGGTTCCTGGTAAAGGAAAAATGGAAATTAAATGGACTTCTGAGGATGGGAAAGAAGAAATTAAACATGAAGTTTTTAATTTTACAGGTCCAGGTGTTGCACTTTCAATGTACAACTTAGATAAATCAATTGAAGATTTTGCTAGATCTTGTTTTAGTTATGGATTGATTAAAAATTGGCCTGTCTATTTATCAACTAAAAATACAATTTTAAAAAAATATGATGGTAGATTTAAAGATATATTTGAAGATGTATTTAACAAAGAATTTAAGAAAAAATTTGAAGATGCAAAAATTACTTATGAACATAGATTAATTGATGACATGGTAGCTTGTGCTATGAAATGGAGTGGTAAATATATATGGGCATGTAAAAATTATGATGGTGATGTTCAGTCAGATACTATGGCTCAGGGTTACGGTTCATTGGGTTTAATGACTAGTACTTTGTTAACACCTGATGGAAAAATAATGGAAGCAGAGGCTGCGCATGGGACTGTTACAAGGCATTATAGAATGCATCAACAAGGAAAGGAAACATCTACTAATCCTATTGCATCAATTTTCGCTTGGACACGTGGATTAGCTCATAGAGGTAAGCTTGATGGGAATAATGAACTTATAAAATTTGCAAATACGATTGAGCAAGTATGTATTGAAAGTGTTGAAAATGGATCAATGACTAAAGATCTTGCAATATTAGTTGGACCTTCAAGTAAATATCTCACAACTAATCAATTTTTAGATGTGATAGATAAAAATCTTAAAAAAAAATTAAATTAAAGATTTTATTTTCTCAAAAGCTTCATTAATTTTACTTTGATGCTGGCCACCAGCTTGAGCAAAATCTTTTCTTCCACCCCCACCTTGACCTCCAATTACTTCAGAGCATATCTTTACAAATTTAACAGCGTCAAATTTTGAAGTTAATTTGTCTGTAATGCCTACAGCAACTCCAACTTTATCATCTTTGCTTGCAAAAACAATTATAATTCCATTACCTAAATCTTTTTTTCCGTTATCGACAAGTTTTCTTAATTCTTTAGGAGGAAGACCATCTACATTTTGAAATCTTACTTTTATACCTTTAATCTCCTCATCTTTAATTTTATTTTTATTCTTGTCATTTAATATTGTTTTCACAGATAAAGTTTCTAATTGTTTAGTTAAATTTTTTATTAACAATTTTTGATCTGATTGATCTAAAGTTGGTTTACCTCCTAAACTAGTTATCTGTTGAGTAAGATCATTTATAATTTCATCATTCTTTTCAGAAGATTGATTAAATAATTTCTCTTTATTCTTTAGATAATCCTCTAATTGATTATCTCTTAAAGCCTCTATTCTTCTTATTCCTGCTGCTATTGAAGATTGACTGGTTATTTTAAATTTTCCGATATCACCAGTATTTTTTACGTGAGTTCCACCACAAAGTTCAGTAGAAAAATAGTTACCATTATCACCTCCCATCGAAAGAACCCTAACTTCATCACCATATTTTTCACCAAATAAAGCCAATGCACCATTTTCTACAGCTTCATCAGGGGTCATTAAACGAGTTCGTACTTCTGTTTTTTTCGAAACCATTGAATTCACAAATTGTTCAATTTTATCTATTTCATCATCAGAAATAGGCTTCATATGACTAAAATCAAATCTTAATCTACTTGGCTCAACTAAGGAACCTTTTTGAGTAACATGTGTACCCAAAACTCTTCTTAAAGATTCATGTAACAAATGAGTTGCTGAATGATAAGCTCTAGTATCATTTCTTCTTGTTTCATTTATTTTCATCTCAACACTATCATTTAATTTTATAGATCCACTTTTTACTTTTCCATAATGAACAAAAAGATCTCCTAATTTCTTTTGTACATCTGATACTTCAAATCTGAAATCTCCAGAAATAATTTCCCCAGTATCGCCAACTTGTCCACCTGACTCTCCATAAAAGGGTGTTTGATTAGTTATTATCATTCCCTCATCATTTGATTTCAAATCTTTTACTTCTTTATTATCTTTTAATAATGATAAAATGACACCCTCAGCCTGATTTGTTTCATAGCCTAAAAATTCTGTTGCGCCTAATTTATCCTTTATTCCGAACCAAACATCTTCTACTGCAGCATCTCCTGATCCTTTCCAATTTTTTTTGGCAAGCTCTCTACTTTCTTGCATCAATAATTGAAATTTTTTTGTATCAATTGATAAAGATTTATTTCTCAAGATATCTTCAGTAAGATCTAAAGGAAATCCATAAGTGTCATACAATTTAAAAGCAACATCACCAGGAAGAACTTTATCTATTTTAGTTATTTCATCATTTAATATTTTAATTCCTCTATCTAAAAGAATTAAAAATTTTTCTTCCTCCATTTTAAGAGTTTCTTTAATCAATGACTCAGCTCTTTTTAATTCAGGATAGTTTCCTGACATTTCATTTTTTAGTGTTTCAAATAAATTGTAAAAAACAGGATTTTTAGATCCTAACAAATGTGAATGTCTCATTCCTCTTCTCATAATTCTTCTTAGAACATAACCCCTGCCTTCGTTAGATGGTAAAACTCCTTCAGCTATTAAGAATGAGCTTGCCCTTAAATGATCTGCAATAACTCTAAAACTTGAAAGATTATTTTGATCTGGTTTTTTCTTAACAATTTCAGAAGTTGATTGAATTAGTTTTTGAAAATGATCTGTTTCATAATTATCATGAGTACCCTGAAGTAAAGCTGCAATTCTTTCTAATCCCATACCTGTATCGACTGAAGGCTTTGGCAAATTAATTCTTTTATCTTTTGAAACTTGTTCATATTGCATGAAAACAAGGTTCCAAATTTCAATAAAACGATCACCATCTTCATCTTTTGAGCCTGGTAAACCACCTTTTAAATGATCTCCATGATCATAAAATATTTCAGAACATGGACCACAAGGTCCTGTCTCTCCCATTGACCAAAAATTATCTGAAGTTGCAATTCTTATAATTCGATCATCGTTGAAACCCGCTATTTTCTTCCAAATATTGAAGGCTTCATCATCTTCATGAAAAACTGTTACATAAAGTCTATTTTTATCTAAACCAAAGTCTTTAGTAATTAAATCCCATGCATAATGGATAGCTTTCTCTTTGAAATAATCACCAAAAGAAAAATTTCCTAGCATCTCAAAAAAAGTGTGGTGCCTTGGTGTATAACCAACATTTTCTAGGTCATTATGTTTTCCACCTGCCCGCACACATTTTTGTGAAGTGGTTGCCCTTTGATAATCTCTTTTTTCTAAACCAGTAAATACATTCTTAAACTGTACCATTCCAGAATTAGCAAACATCAATGTAGGATCATTATTTGGAACTAGATTGCTCGACTCAATAATCTTATGATCATTCTTCTCAAAATATTTTAAGAATGTTTCTCTAATTTGATTTAGTGTTTTTTGAGCCATATTTTTAAAATACAGCTTTTTTGTTCTATGTCTAGATAGCGGTAAAGGGGCAAAGGCGCTTATTATAAGCGCCTTTTATAATTTAAAGATGACCTTTAATTTTAGTTCTTTTTTGAGGGTGTAGTTTCTTTTGCAGCCTCTTCTTTTTCAGCTACTTTCTTCTCTTTTTCAATCTTTTCAGGACTTAATGGATTTCCCTCAATTTTCTTTGAAATCACACCAGCTTTTTCTCTAATTGCCATTTCTATTTCTGCAGCAACTTTAGGATTTTGAGCAAGATAAGTTTTTGCGTTTTCTCTACCTTGTCCAATCTTCTCACCTTTATAAGCATACCATGCACCTGATTTTTCAATAATATCAGCTTTAGCACCTAGGTCGACTAATTCACCCATTTTACTAATTCCTCTGCCATACATTAAATCAAACTCAACAACTTTGAATGGTGGTGCAACTTTATTTTTAACTACTTTTACTCTTGTAGTATTTCCAATAATTTCATCTTTATCTTTAATAGCACCAATTCTTCTAATATCCATTCTCACAGATGAATAAAACTTAAGTGCATTTCCTCCTGATGTCGTTTCAGGACTTCCAAACATTACTCCAATTTTCATTCTAATTTGATTGATGAAAATCATCATTGTGTTTGTATTTGAAATTGAACCAGTTAATTTTCTTAAAGCCTGACTCATTAATCTTGATTGAAGACCAACGTGATGATCACCCATCTCTCCTTCAATTTCAGCTTTTGGAGTTAAAGCTGCAACAGAGTCAATTACGATAACTGAAATAGAGCCTGATTTTACTAGCGTATCAGCGATTTCTAAAGCTTGCTCACCTGCATCTGGTTGAGAGATTAAAAGCTCTTCAGTATTTACTCCTAATTTTTTTGCATAAACTGGATCTAAAGCATGCTCTGCATCAACAAAGGCACAAATTCCACCTGCCTTTTGAGCTTCAGCAACAACTTGTAATGCTAATGTTGTTTTTCCAGATGACTCTGGTCCGTACACTTCAATAATTCTTCCTTTAGGTAAACCACCTATTCCTAAAGCTAAATCTAAACTCAAAGAACCTGTAGATATCGACTCGATATCCATAGCTCTTTTTTCGCCAAGCTTCATAACTGAACCTTTTCCAAAGTTGTCAGTTATTTGGCTGATAGCAGCGTCTAGTGCTTTATTTTTCTCTTTTATATCCAATTCTTGATCTTTTGTAGATTTAACTACTTTTAGGTTATTTTTCGTCATTTTTAGCCTCTTTTTTTAATTTTTTTAATACTCGAATCATGAAATAAATGTACACATTTTGTTCTCATTAGCAAGATTAATTTATTTTAAGCTCAAAAAGCCAATAATCATCTTATTTTTAAGAACTCGCTGTTCAATAATCCGATGGATTTTAAGAGATTAAATTGAGAAAGAATATAATTTTTCTCAGAATCAGCTAATGAAATTTGAGCATTTAATAATAAAGAATTAGACTGAATAACTTCAAGAGTAGTTCGATCTGAACCACTATTATACTCTGCAACAATACCCTCGTTAGCAATTTCTGCAGCACTTACCTGAGCACGAACTGAATTCAATAGACTCTTATTTGATTGATAGGATGACCATGCGCTAGCTACGTCTGTTTGATTTTTTTTTTTTGAATTTTCTAATAATAAACTTTTTTGTAATTCGGTACTTTTACTTTTATTCAAATTCGCATAATTTTTCCCTCCAGAGTAAAATGGCCATGTGACAGTTGCTTTTAAAACATCTTTTTCTCTTTCATCATATGTGGAACTTAAATCCTCAGTCTTTGATCTATCAAAAGACAATTTAGCGGTTGGCGCTAAATCTGATCTAGCAGTAATAGTTTCTTTTTTTGATTGTTCATATTCAAGTTCTGCAATTATTAAGTCAGGATTGTTCTTTTTAGATAATTCAATTGCATCAACTAATTGATTAGGTAAATCTAAATTATTTATCGAACTTTTATCTAAACTTTCAATATCATTTAATTGACCAATAACATTTTCATAATTTAATCTACTTGTTAAAAGATCATTTTCAGCCTTTATAAATTTTGCTTGAGCTTCTGCTAGAGAAGACTCCGATTGGGCAACATCCGATAACGTGATTTGACCTCTCTCAAGTCTTATTTTATCAGTCTCAACCTGTCTATCTAATAAATTTACATTTGATTTATTAATTTCAAATTTTTCTTTTGCTGATATTATTCCTGTATAAGCATCTACTGCTTTAAATAAAATTTCCTGCTCTTTTTTTAAGAGTTTTGCTTTAGCTAAATCTATTCCAATTTTACTTTTTGCGTATTCTGCCCTTCTACCAAAATCAATTAAAGTTTGTGTAATAGTAATTGATTGTACCTCTGGATCTACATCAGTAATTGAAGCATTTGATCCATTTTGATTTGTTAATTTATCTGTATCTTCTTCACTTCTACTACCTTCTAAAGTAATTGTTGGAAGATAAGAACTTTTTGAAATTTTCAGTTCTTGCTGAGAAATATTTATAGCTTCTCTTTCAGCATTTAATTCTGGATTAGTTTCATAAGCTTTTTTCAATGCGATGGCTAGAGTTTCTGCTAAAACAGAATTCGTTAACAAAATTGACAGCAAAAAAACTTTTAAAAATATTTTCATTTCTTTTTATATACTGCAGTTTTAATTTGATGGTTAGTGTTTAAATTAAAAATTATTGATGCATATTTAGGCATATATCTAAACATATTTTGTGTAATTCTTTGATATGTTTGCATAAAATTTATTACATCTCCTCTGCTCATTATTTTTAAGTTTGATTTAGTTTTACTTTGTAGCCAAAGCTTTCGTTCTTGTTTTAGTCTCCATTTTTGCAGCAAACTAAAATTTTTTGCTCTTAAATAAATTAAGCAATTTAATTGAGAATATAAATTTTTATATTTCGATTTTAATTGTTGATTAACATACTTTCTCCAAATCTGTTTCTGATCTTTTGCTTTTTCCAGAGAATTAATGTTTTTTTTTAAAGTATTATTTTTTTCTGATTTTGCACCCACACACCAACCTTCAAAAATAATTACATCAGGTCTAACTTTTAAATCATACCATCTTTTTCTACTAAACCTGTCGTCGATAGCTTTATTAAAAGTAGGCAATCTTAATCTTTTAAATTTCTTACTTTTTGTCTTTCTAAAGAAACTCAACATCATATTAATATCATGAGTTCCAGGTACTCCTCTTGTCAAAAGCATTGGGTGAACTCTTTTTGATAAGTTAATTCGCTCTTTTCTTGTTTTATAAAAATCATCAATAGAAATCCTAAAGACCTTCAATTTAAAATATTTAGTAAGAATTATTTTTATAAGTGAACTTATAGTAGTTTTGCCAGTTCCCTGACCTCCTGCTAAACCCACAAAAAAAGGTCTTTTTTTAGTGCTCTTTTTACTTATCCAAAAACACAGTGGGATTAAATAGGATTTAATCATTCTTTCTTTATTTTTAAATTTATCAGCTTTTGTTTCTTGTGATTTAATAAACTTTAAACAGTCTTTTTTTACCTTACCAAAGCATAAAATGAATTGTTGCATGAAAATTATTTTTTATCTAATGGATGATTTTGACCATCATTTACAGGAACTTCTTTCATATCAAAAGTATTTATTTCATCAATACATCCAACATTAAATCCTGTCATGGCTGGATTGATCCTTGGATTATGATGTGTATAAATTCCACACTCGGAGCAAAAGTAATGTTTAGCAACTTTTGAATGAAATTGATAAAGTTTTAATTTATCCTCACCTTTTACAATTTTAAAATCTTCATTTTTTACCATCGACATAATTGCTCCTTTTCTTTTACAAATAGAGCAATTACATTTTATTACCTTTACTAAATCTCCGTCTAAATTTATTTCTGCTTCAACAGCTCCACAATGACAAATTAATTTTTTCATATGATGTTTCAAACTATCCTTGGTTGAAGTTATCCACAAGCATACAAAATGTAGTTTTGATGTTCTCGTTTTGATTCACTTTTGATTCAATTACGGACTCAAAATACAACCTCTTGCATGCATTGTATAAATGAGCTATAAATTAGAACAAAACAAGAACATGAAACTAACAGTCCCTTATTATCTACATAAAGCTGGTGCTGGTTTTCCATCGCCTGCCACTGATTATATCGAAGAAGATATTGATCTGAACATGCATTTAATCAAAAATGTTCCAGCAACTTTCATTATCAGAGTTCAGGGTAAATCCATGGTTGATGTTGGGATTAATGATGGGGATTTATTAGTTGTCGATAAAAGTTTAAAACCAAAAAACTTTTCAACAGTTATTGCAAATGTTCATGACGAGCTTGTGGTTAAAACTCTAGTTCAAGAAAGAGATAAAAAATTTTTATCATCTGGGTCTAAAGATTTTTCTAATAGAATTTTAATCAATGAAGAAGAAGATGTTTTCATCTGGGGAGTTGTGACTTATGTCATCCATTCAACGTACTAAAAAAATAGGATTAGTTGACTGCAATTCTTTCTATGTTTCATGTGAAAGATTATTTAATCCAAAAATAAGAAAAAAACCTGTGGTTGTATTATCTAATAATGATGGTTGTATCATCTCTAGATCCAATGAAGCAAAAGCTTTAGGAATTAAAATGGGTGAACCTTATTTTAAAGCAAAAGATATTATTATTAAAAATGAAGTTGAAGTTTTTTCATCAAATTATTCTTTATATGGAGATTTATCAAGAAGAGTAATGAGAACACTTAAAAGATTTAACACTGAAATAGAAGTTTATTCAATTGATGAAGCGTTTATAGATTTATCAAATTTTCCAGACTCTGAAGTTGAAAAAGTTGGAAGAGAAATTAGAGAAACAGTTTTACAATGGACAGGTATTCCAACTAGTATTGGTATCGCTAAAACTAAAACTTTAAGTAAAGTCGCAAATCATATTGCAAAGAAAAAACAATCAGGGGTAACAAGTTTAATAGGAATAGAAAATTTAGATCCTATTTTAGAAAAAGTTGAAATTAATGATGTTTGGGGTGTTGGCAGACAGCTTACAAAGTTTTATCAAAAAAACGGAATTTATAATGCAAAGCAACTTAAAAATAAATCTAATACCTGGATCAAAAAATGTTCTAATGTTTTAAGTTCTAGGACTGCAATGGAACTTAGAGGTGTTCCCTGTATAAATTTAGAAACCACACAAACAAAAAGAAAAAGCTGTGTAGTTTCAAGATCGTTTGGAAAGAGAATTGAAAAATTTCAAGAACTAAAAGAAGCAGTTGCAAACTATTGTTTAAACGCATCTGAAAAAATTAGATCGGAGTCTTTAGTTGCAAAAGCAATTACAGTTTTTGTTAGAACCAGTCCTTTCCAAAGAGATTATGGTTATTATTCAAATGCAAAGACAATTGATTTTCCAATTGCAACAAACAATAGTATTGAAACAGTTAAAACTGCAATTTCAATATTAGAAAGTATTTTCAAAAATGGTTACCGTTATCAAAAAGCAGGTGTCATGCTGACAGGACTGCGTAATGATGATGGTAGAAAAAATTTATTTTCATCTGAAAAGGATGAAAAAATAAAAAGCTTAATGAGATCAATAGATAATACTAATTATAGATACGGAAGATCCACATTAAGTCTTGCTAGTGCTGGGGTCCATAAAAAATGGAATATGCGAAGACAATACTCTTCTAAAATAGATACAGCTGATTTTTATTGTTTACCAACAATTAGAGCTACCTAGTAAAATGACATCTTGGCTCTACTACAGTCCATGAAGATGTGCCTGAATTTCTTTTTAAATAATTATCAAAATTAGAAACTATTTTTCTTTGATAGTTATTTAAATCTTTATTATTACTAGACCATTGTTTAAGCCTTTGAATATTTTCATGATTTGGAAAACGCGTGGCATAGGCAGAAAGCCAGCCCCAATGACTACTTGAACTACCATCTAAATCTTGTCTTTTGTAATCTTTGGCTGGACCAGGAGCCTTCATTTCTTTAGCATATTTAAAAACAATCTCATTATTCTCGGTAAAATCTATAAAAAATTTAACAATATTATGAAAATTTTTTCCTTTATGATCGTAATCCCAAATATTATAACCTTGATTTTCAGCAATAACTGCAATGGCTGTTAATGCGGTCATAGCTCTTCCTTGATAAAACATTGCCCTGCCACCTCTTCTAGTCTCAATCGGCATACTGCCATCTTTTCTTTGAAATTTAATTGCATATTCGTAATTTTTAAAAACTTTTCTAAATAATTTATTATTATTCAGCAAAATACCCAACTGCATATGACTAATCGCTGAGGACAACGCGTGATTATGTGCACTTCTAGGAACCCCAATTGCTTGAGTGCCTTGCTTATATTTTTTCAACTCATACATGAGATGTTGATTTTTTTTTACAATTTTTTTGAACCAATCTTTAATAATTTTATCCTCTGCTTCTGAAAAACTTACTACTTGTTTGGCAAATGAATATCCAGCCATCATCGGCGATGCAATCCAAAGGTTAACTGTTAAAGTATCATTCCAATGTTTTGCTTCGTGATCTGATGGCCCTTTTCTTTGAGCTGCATCCGCCTTTGCCCAGTCCAAAATTACTCTTTTAACATTCTCACAAGCCTCAATATTTCCACCACCACAGGGACGTTTAAAATTTTCAAATTTATTAAGTGCATACATAAATCTATTATCTAAACCGTAACCTCGTGGTGCATCGACTTTAATGACCGGTAAAACAGGATTGTTTGCTTTATTCACATACATATTAGTAATACACTTATCTAAATTTTTAGGTATAGGAAAAATAATTTCTGGATTAGTAATTTTAGCTTTTTTTTTAATTATTTTAAATTCTGCATTAGAAAAACTACTACCTAGAAATAAAAAAATAATAATTAAATTAATTTTATTTAATATTTTCAATATCATTTATATTTGAAAGTGCTTTATCGTATTCATCCATATTTTCTCTTAAAGCTAAATTTGAAATTGCATAGACGGCTATAAATAAAAATACTAAGGGAAGAGCCGTTATTACTGAAGCATTGCTCTTAATAAACAAAATATACACAATTATGAATAAAGCTGAACGAATTAAAAATGTTTTTCTATAAACACTCATGATTGAAAGCGAATGTTTTATCAAATTAAAAAAACTCATTTTTGATGGACCAAAATATCTACTGCCTCGAGTGGATGGTATTGGCAATAAATTATTTTCAATTTTTTTTAATGATCCCGAAAAACTGTTCCAGGTAGCTTTTTCTTTAATCATTTTTTCAACTGTGCTTTTCGGTAGGCATGTATAGTTTCCAAATTTAATTGATTTACCAGTGAAAGTTAGGGTGATTAATTTATGTAATTGATAACAAATTTTAAAAATCAATTTTTCTGATCTTTTAACTCTTTCACCGACTATTGGATTATTATTTGAATTATCAATTTGATTGATAAATTCTTTAATTTCTTCTGGTCTATCTTCTCCATCTCCATCCATTGGAATTACATAATCAAAGTCTTCTTTTTCAAAGATATATTTTAATCCAGTTGCAATACATCTGGCGTGACCTTGATTAATTTTCATATTTAGAATTCTAATTGAATGTAGATTTTTAAAATCCTTTTGTTCCTCTTGACGATCATGTTTTGAAGCATCATTGACAATAATCACAGAGATTTCGTGATCTAAATCTGAAATATTATTATCAATTTCATCTAGCAATTTTGAAGCTGATTGCCAGTCGTTATAAATAGGTACTAAAATTTTAATTTTCATTTAAAAATTAATATCTTCCCAAACAAATATCACCCACACAAATAAATTGTGACGAGTTATTAAGTATCTCTTTATTATTAAACCCTTCCCATTTTGGTCTAGATTTCAGATGATATGAAAGGTTTCCAGCTTTCCACTCATCACCAGTTACAAATTGAATTTCTTTATCAAAATCTTGATCCCAAACATATTGAATTTTCATCGCAATTTCTTTTCCAGGATAATCCGTGCGCTTATCTGACTGTGATATTGAGACATAAGAATAAAGAATAGGCGATAAAAAAAATAGAAAAAGAAATCCATAAAGAAACAAATTTATTTTTTTTAAATTAATTTGTGATTTTAGAAGATATAAAAATAACACTCCAAAAAATAAATAAAAAGGCGTCATCCACATTGTTCGTATTTTTGAACCAGTAATCAATGATGTCAGAAACATTAAGATAATAGGCATAAAGTTAATAAATAGAAGAAACATCAATTTTTTATCTTTCATATTTATCTTAAATTTTATCTTTTTAGTGAGTAACCAAATCAAAAAGAAGAAAGGAACCAGTATTCCAATTTGTTTTGATAAAAATAATACTGGATTACTAATGTGATCTGAAATACCAGAACCTTCTAATCCTGTTCGATTTAATCCATACGTTATGGTTATAAAATCATTGTTAAAGAGCCAAATTAAATGGGGAACTAGTAAAACTAAAAAAACCTCAATTGTAATCAAATATTTAAAATCAAATTTTTTAGTTTTTTTGAAAAAAATTAAATAAATAAACAATAAATCTATTGATACCAAAAGGTAGATAAACAAGTATTTAGATAAAAAACCAACTGCACCAAATAAGCCAACTAGAAAACAATCTGAAAATTTAATTTTCTGTGAAGAATAAATTTTCCATGAATAATAAACGACTAATGACCAAAATGGTAATTGGCAAACATTTACATTAAATTCAGGAGTGGTGAAATTATAGAAATAGATAGAAACTAATAATAAAACAGAAATTAAACTTAATTTTAAATCTCTTAAAATTTCAAAAGCAAATTTAAATACGTAATAAAAAGCAATTACCACGAATATTTGACTTAATAAATAATAAACCCAATCTTGAGAACCAAAAATTTGAAAAAATACTTCAGGAAAAAAAGCACTCATGGGTGGATGTTTGTTAAAGCCCCAATCTAAATTACTTCCCCACGCTAATGCCTCAATAGTATCTAAAGGCAAATTTTTATTTGTTAAAGAAGGAACAAGTGTCCAAATTATTAAATGTGATAATGCAAAAATAAAAAAAACATTATTGATATTTCTATTTAAAACATTCATAGTGAATATTTACAATAATTAAGGTAGCTTGACACCTCTATTTTGCTGAATATACTCCCTCGGATTTAAATTTAAAATATGCCTAGAATCAGCAAAGTTAAAAAAAAAGCAGTAAAAACTAAAACTAAAACTGTTATAAAGCCAAAAATAAAATCAGCAAATAAGATAAAAGAGACAAATAAAGGTCCTATTAAAATTTCAAAAACATATATCCCTAAAGATACTGAAAAATATATGTGTGAAAAACACAAAGTATTTTTTAGAATGAAATTACAAGAATGGAGAAAAGAATTAGTTAAATCAAACAATGATGCTCTCTATAACGGGAGTATGGACGATAATAGTATTTCAGCAGATATTGTAGACCAAGCAAACTCATACACTGACAAAAATGTAGAGATGAAAGCAATTAATCGACAAATAAAATTGATTTCTGAGATTGATAAAGCTTTGTTTAGAATAAAAGACAATACCTATGGTTACTGCTTAGATACAGCTGAACCTATAGGGTTAAAAAGATTAATGGCTAGACCAGTGGCAAAATATACTATTGCTGCACAAGAAAAACATGAGAAAGATGAAAAAGTACACGCTGATGACTAAAAAAAAAAGAAAGAAAAATAAACCAGTTCATAATCCAATTACTTACAATTTTACCAAAAAATATATTTATTTTTATTATGCTTTTTTTTGGATACTTTTAATAATTTTTGTCTTCAGTAGATGAATAAAAAATTTATTTTAATAATCCTTATCATAGTTGCTATTGAATTATCTGGTTATGGAATAATCGCCTCGTTTTTAAGATTGATTGGAAGCTAGTAATTTTTATAAATCACTACTCTTTTTGAAGACCAAACAAACACCATTATTACAATACCTTTTGCCAGTAGGTTGTGGCCCATCATCAAAGATATGGCCATGATGAGCATTACAATTTTTGCAATGGTATTCTGTTCTAGCATAACCTAATAAATGGTCTGTTTTAGTCTCAAAGACATCAGGTAATGATTGAAAAAATGATGGCCAACCTGACCCACTCTCATATTTTGCCTTAGAGTTAAATAATTTAATACCACAGTTTGCACAGTGGTAATTACCCTCTCTTTTTTCCTGATTAAGTTCACTTGAACCAGGGGGTTCAGTACCATCCTCAAACATAACTAGTTTTTGTTCCGCGGTTAAATTAGGATTTTTCTTATTCATTTAGCTAAATTAGTTTAGCACAAGATTGATGTAAATAAGAGTGTAATTCAACTAGTTTATTAAAATCTTTATTGTACCCACCTCCTAAAACTCCACAAAGAGGTATTCCCTTTGAAAAAAAATTTTCTGTAACAATTTCATCTCTTTCTCTAATTCCTTCGTCTGAAATTTTTAATTTACCTAAACGATCATTGTGATGAATATCTACTCCCGCAATGTAAAAAACATAATCAAAATTCTCATCATTTAATTGATTTAAATAAAATTTAAGTAGTTTTATATACTGATCGTCTTCCATATTATCTTCAAGTTCGACATCTAAATCACTAATAGATTTCTTTGCTGGATAATTGGTTTTTGAGTGCATGCTAAAAGTAAATACATTTTTATTATTTTTAAAGATATCAGCACTGCCATTTCCTTGATGAACATCTAAATCAACTATTAATATTCTTCCTGCTAATCCTCTATCAAGTAAATATTGAGCCGCTACTGCCACATCATTAAATACACAATAACCTGCGCCGCTTTCAAAATTTGCATGATGACTGCCGCCCGCAGTATTACAGGCAACACCATTATTAATAGCAAGTTTTGATGCTAGCACCGTACCTCCTGTTGCAACTAAGGATCTTTGAACTACGCTATCAACCAATGGAAAACCAATTTTCTTGATAATACTTTCATCTAAGGTTTTATTTTTCACATTTCGAATATAATTTTCTGAATGTGCTCTTTTTAAAGTCTCATCCGAACAAGCATATGGTTTATAAAACTTATTTACTATTTTTTTTTTTAATAAGTAATTTGCAAGTTCACCAAATTTATTAATAGGAAATTTGTGATCATCTCCAATTTTAGCAAAATAATCTTCATGATTTACTACAGATAAATTCATATTTAATCAATTATACGAATTGGTTTTCCTTCTACACAAGCTTCCAATGACTCAATCATTTGAGCATAATAGATATTGTAATTTTCTGCAGTCACGTAACCTATATGAGGTGTTAATAATACATTGGGTAAAAACCTTAACTTGTTATTTTCAGGTAAAGGTTCTTTTTCATAAACATCAAGACCAGCACCTGCAATTTCGTTTGTAGATAAAGCAATGATTAAATCATCCTCATTTACAATTGAACCTCTTGATGTATTAATTAAATAAGCAGTCTTTTTCATTTTATCTAATTCTTTTAATGTTATACAATTTTTATATCTCTCACCCCCTTGAACATGAATAGATAAAAAATCAGAATTTTTAATCAAATCCTCTTTGCTGCATGGTAAAACTTCTAACTCTTTACATTTATCTAAGTTTAAATTTTCACTCCATGCCATAACTTCCATACCAAATGCTTTTCCAATTTTTGCAACCTGAGATCCAACTTTACCAAGACCAATCAATCCAAGAATTTTACCTTTCAATTCGACGCCAATAGTTGTTTGCCAATATCCTTGATACATATTA
>CACGZG010000002.1 GCA_902577525.1 uncultured Pelagibacteraceae bacterium
TAAATTTTCAATTTTTGAAGGTGAAATGTTGTCTCCGCCAAGATTGACGATAATTTCTTTTTTTCTATCAGTAATTTTCAAATTTCCATCCCTTGTAATCTCACCTATATCTCCCGTATGTAACCAACCATCTTTGATTATTTCATCTGTCTCTTGCTTCTTATTCCAATAGCCTAACATTACATTTTCTCCCATTACTAAAATTTCACCATCACTAGCAATTCTTACTTTATTAGTTTTAAATGGTGGACCGACAGTTTCGATTTTGATTTTTCCAGGAAGATTACAACTTACAACAGGAGAGGTTTCTGTTAATCCATAGCCTTGTAAAGTTGGTAAACCTATAGAATTTAAAAATTCACCTATCTTTTGATCAAGTGCGCCTCCTCCAGAAACAAAGGCTTTCAATCTACCTCCAAACTGATTTTTAATTTTTCTCCTAACTAATTTTTCACAAAAAAAATCGATAATTTTTTCCTTTAAATTTAGTTTTTCTTTATTCAGGTTTTTAGTTCCTAAAAAAATAGTGCTTTCGATTAATTTTCTTTTTATTCCTCTCTGTTTTGAAAAATTGAGATTAATTTTACTATATAAATTTTGATAAAATCTCGGAACAGCCGTCATGATAGTAGGTTGGGCTACTGCTATATTAGGTAATAATTTTTCTAAGCTTTCTGCATAATAAATTTTTGCTCCAAGGAATATCTGCACATATTGAACGGTATGCTCATATGAGTGAGATAATGGAAGCCAAGTTAAAAAGACTGGTTTTTCATTTTTTACCAATGATGCTAAAATTTCTTTGGCACCCTCACAATTTGATAAAATTCCTCCATGGCTAAGCATCACTCCTTTTGGATTGCCAGTAGTGCCTGATGTATAGATTATGCAGGCAAGATCTTTTCTTATATTTTTGTCATTATAATTCTCAGGTGTTTTTATTATTTCCTTTTTATGATTTTTTTCAAAAATATTTACAATGCTTTCAATTTTTCTACTAAAGTTTTCAATTGAAATAACTTTTGTTTCACTTGAGATAAATTTTTCAATTTTTTTAAATTGAATATTATTAGAAATTATACATATCTTAGGTTTACAATCATTTATTATATATTCATAATCTTTATCTGAATATGTTGTAAATAATGGAACTGTTACTCCACCCGCATTCATAATTGCTAAGTCTACAATAAGCCACTCAGGTCGATTTTCTGATAATAAAACACATCTATCGCCTACAGATAAACTTTTTCTTAAATGCCCAGATAATAAACAAATATAATCTTTAACCTGTTCCCATGTTAAAAAATCATTTTCATTAGTTTTTAACCACTTTAAAAATGTTTGATTTGATAATTCTTTTTTTTCTTTATACTTTTTAAAAAAGAGCTCAACTAAGCTATTAACTTTATTTAATTCCATAATTTGGTGGGCGAAGAGAGAATCGAACTCTCACTTCTTACGAAACACGATTTTGAGTCGTGCGCGTCTACCAATTCCGCCATTCGCCCTTAATTGTTTAATAATTTATTAAATAGTATAAGAACTAAATTTATATTAAAACCAAAAAATGTTTACGACTTTATATAAAAAGTGTTTAGAATTCGCAGCACACAAAAGCTCTAGATATTATTTAGCATTAGTTTCATTCATCGAAAGTTCTTTTTTTCCTATTCCACCAGACGTAATGGTAATACCTATGGTAATTTCAAAAAAAAATGATTTCGTTAAAATTTTTCTTATTGCAACAATTTTTTCTGTTTTTGGAGGTGTGTTAGGATATTTTCTTGGAGCTTTTTTTTTTGATATAGGAATGCAAATAATGAGTTTTTATGGATATGAAAATAAACTGGCTGATCTTAAAAGTAATCTAATTAATAGTGAAGGTTTTTATGCATGGCTAGGAATCCTTTTTTTAGCTGGATTTACACCTTTACCTTATAAAGTTTTTACTATTGCAAGCGGATTGATAGGTTTTAACATTTTAATTTTTATTCTTATTAGCCTGATCTCTAGAGGTTTACGTTTTTTTATAGTGTCTTATCTTTCATATAAGTTTGGGAGTCTTTTTACAAATTTTATGGACAAACATGGGTCTAAATGGTTTACAGTAATTGGAATATTAATTGTTATAATTGGGATAACTATTTATCTAATATTTTAACCCAATGCTTAATTATAATTTAAATACTTATTTAAAAATTATTTTCTTAATAAGTTTGATTTCATTAATTTCTGCATTTTTTATTGAATATATACTTGGACATCAGCCATGCAATCTGTGCTTAATTCAAAGAGTTCCTTATGGATTAAGTATAATCCTTATTATTATAAGTTTTTTTTTAAGGAAAGATGAAAAATTTATAATTTTTTTACTCATCTTAATATTCTCTTTTTCTTTTTTAATTTCTTTTTATCATTTTGGAATTGAGCAAGGTTTTTTTAAAGAGTCAGCTGTATGTGGAGTTGAGAATTCATCTAAAATTCTCTCGAAAGAAGAATTGTTAAAGCAGTTACAAATAAAAACTGTAAGCTGTAAAGATGTGACATTTAGAGTTTTTGGATTTTCACTAACTACATTTAATATGATTTTAAGTTTAATTTTAATTATTTTATTAATTAATATTTTTAGAAATTATGGGAAATTTAAAAAAAAGGGTTGAAGAATTCATTAGAGTGGATCACGCTGGTGAACGAGGGGCAGTAAAGATTTACGAAGGTCAATTATTAGCACTTAATACACTAGTTAAAGACGAAAATTTAAAAAAAATAATTGAAGAAATGAAAATTCATGAGAAAGAACACTGTGAATTTTTTGAAAAAGAAATCATGAAAAGGAATATAAAACCAACCAAATTTTTACCATTGTGGGATTTGCTAGGTGTTGGATTGGGTTTTGGTTCAACTCTTCTTGGAAAGAAAGCAGCTATGTTGTGTACTGCCTCAGTAGAAGAAGTTATAGATGAACATTATCAAAATCAAATTAATCAATTGGGTTCTGATGAAAAAAATCTAAAAAAAAAAATCACAAAATTTAGAGAAGATGAATTGCATCATAAAGATATTGCTTATGATAAAGGCGCTACCAAAAAAGGTCTTTACTCTATCATGGATAAAATTATCAAAACAGGATCGAAGATTGCAATTAATATCTCTGAAAAAATTTAAGATTTAGGCTTCTAACTCGACATCCCAATATAAATAATCCATCCAACTTTTATGTAAGTAATTAGGAGGAAAATTTTTACCATTACGGTGGAGGTCTTCCGTAGTCGGTTGATAAGGATGTTGTGCAAGTTTCATGCCAGATGATTTTAATAATTTTCCACCTTTTTTCACATTACATTCTGAGCAAGCTGTAACAACATTGTCCCAGTTGGTTTCTCCACCTTTTGATCTTGGAAGCAAATGATCAAATGTTAATTCTTCACTACTACCACAATACTGGCAAGAAAATTTATCTCTTAAGAAAACATTAAATCTTGTAAAACTTGGCTTAGATTGTGGGACAATATAATCTTTTAGAGCTATAACGCTTGGTAATTGCATATCAAATGAAGGACTTCTTACAACTCTATCGTAAGTGCTCACAATAACTACTCTGTCTAAGAAAACTGACTTTACTGTATCTTGCCATGACCATAATGACAAAGGATAATAACTTAAAGGTCTATAATCTGCATTTAAAACTAATGCAGGACATTTTTCTAAGGAAACATTTTTTTCAACAAAGTTATTCATTATAAAATCTTAACTTAAATAAAATATTATTTCAATAATAAGAGATTAAATTCTTTTCAAAATATAATTTAAAGCTAAACTCGAAGCTTCAATAGGAATATGATGATCACAATTTTTAATTAAATGTGTTGTAATTTCAACATTATTTCTAATTAAAAAATCTTTTGCTTCTAACATATAATTAGGTGAGACAACTTGGTCAGAGTCACCGTGTATTAATAAAACATTGGTTGAGACTTTTTTTCTAGATATTAAATCTTCTTGATTTATTATCTTGCCTGAAAAACCTACAACACAATTAAATTTTTTATCAGAAGTTAATCCTAAATTTATAGACATCATACATCCTTGACTAAATCCAGATAAACAAATTTTTTTATTTTCTAAATTAAATTCACTTTTAATTTCTTCAATAAATTTATTTAATTTTTTTTCAGCTTTGATTGACTCTTTCAATATATAACCTGGATCATCTTTAGTTAAATCAAACCATTGATAACCAGATGAATTTATTACGCACTTTTCGTGACCATTAGGACAAATAAAAATTGTATTTGGTAAATATCTTTTCCAATTTAATGATAACATGCTGATATCTTTGCCATCTCCTCCGTAGCCATGAAGTAAGATAATTGCACTCTTAATTTTTTGATTATCTTCAGGTCTTATAATGGTTGAATCTAGACAAAATGTCATACTTAATAATTTATGTTTTTTTATTTTTAAAACAACCTACAATACAGTTATGATTTCAGGAGTGTTAGTAAAAATATTATCCGTAGTTTTATTAATTGCAGTGGGAGTTGTTCTTATACTTGGTATAGGGACATTATTTAAGGGTGGTGAAACTAGTAAAAAATATTCCAATAAATTAATGCAATTGAGAGTTTTACTCCAATTCATAGCAGTAATTGCTTTAGTAGGTTTTGCTTATTTTTTTAAAAACTAATTATATTTACTTAACCATTTTATAAATTCTTTATCTTTAAAATCAATTGAACCAACAATTCTAGCAAACTCTAATCCATCTTTATTAAGTAAAATTGTTGTCGGCAAACCCCTTAGACTAAATTTTTTAGCATTTGACATTGTTTCATCAAAATATATTTTCAAATTTTTTATTTTCAAATTTTTAAAAAAACTTAAGGATTTTTCTAAATTATCTTGTCCAACATTTATCGGAAAAATCTTTAAATTATTTAAATCTTCATTCACTTGCAATAAATCTAAAGAGGGCATTTCCTCTTTACAAGGAGCACACCAAGTTGCCCAAAAATTCAATAAAACCAAATTTCCTTTATAGTCATTTAAATTTACAACTTTATTGTTAACGTCAAAAAATGTTATATCTTTATACTTTTTTAACTCTTTGTTTACCGCCAGATTCTTAATATTAAGAGTTTCATCTGCGAAAGAATTAGATATAAAAAAAATAAATATTATTAATAATCTCATATTAATTAGGTATAATTAATTATCATGCCAAAAAATAAAAACAACCAAGCAATTTGGGGTAAGAGAATTAAAAACAAGAGTTCTAGTCTCTTTCAAAAAATTGGAAATTCAATTCGTATAGATAAGAAATTATATAAAGAGGATATAGCTGCTTCCATTGTGCATGTTGAAATGCTTTTTAAACAAAAAATAATATCATTTAAAATTAAGAATAAGATTATTTATGGTCTTAGTAAAATTGAGAAAGAAATAACATCTAAAAGATTTGTATTTAACGAAAAATTTGAGGATATTCACATGAATATTGAAAAAAGGCTTTTTCAAATTATTGGTGAAGATGCAGGGTATGTGCATACAGGAAGATCAAGAAATGATCAAGTTGTTACAGATTTTAAAATTTGGATTAAGTTAGCTACCACAGAAATTGTGAAATCATTAAATAAGATAATTAAAAGTACCATAAAACTTTCAGAAAAAAATATATATACGATTATGCCAGGATTTACTCATCTCAAAAATGCACAAGCGATTTCTTTTGCACATTATTTAATGGCATATGTAGAAATGTTTAATAGAGATAAAAGAAGGTTTATTAATAACTTTGATAATTTAGATGAAAATCCTTTAGGTGTCGCTGCACTTTCTGGAACATCATTTAATATTGATAGAAATTATACTACAAAAAAACTAGGTTTTAAAAAACCTACTAATAATTCTATAGATACTGTTTCTGACAGAGATTATGTTTTAGATTTTTTATTCTGCGTTTCAGTATGTTCAATGCATATATCTAGAATAGCTGAAGATCTTATTATTTGGAATTCTGATGGTTTTAAACTAATTAATTTATCAGATAAAATAGTGACTGGGTCCTCAATAATGCCTCAAAAAAAGAATCCAGATCTTCTAGAATATCTAAGAGGAAAGACTGGCAATAGTTATGGGAATCTTTTTTCTATGCTAACTATTTTAAAAGGCCTACCATTATCTTATTTCAAAGATCTCCAAGATGATAAAGATCTTGTTTTTAGATCAAATAAAACATTAATTGATTGTTTGAAAATATTTGATGAAATACTTAAAAATCTCACACCAAATAAAAAAAGAATGTTAGAGCTTGCCAACTCAGGTTACATAACCGCAACAGATCTAGCTGATTATCTTGTCAAAAACCATTCTATGTCTTTTAGAAAAGCTTATGAAAAAACTGCCTACATAGTCAATTATGCAGAAAAAAAAAGAAAGAACTTAAATCAATTAACTATCCAAGAGTTAAGAAAAGTCGAACCAAGCCTTACAATTGACGTTTTACAAGTATTTGATTTGAAAAATTCAGTTAATTCAAAAAAATCATTTGGTGGAACATCTTTTGCAAATATTAAAAAGATGATAATTAAATATAAAAAACAATACAATGATTAAAAAAATTTTATTTTTATTTTTATTTTTTGTGATTATTTCTTGTGGAAAAAAAGGAGATCCTGTTTACGAAAAAACAAAAAAAAAAATTAGTATACAAGATATTTATTTGAATAAAGCTTAATGAAATATTTTAATAAAATTCTAAAAATAGAAAACTTAAGTATTGATAAAATTGCAAAAAAATTTAAAACACCTTCTTATTGTTATTCGTATAACCAATTAAAGAAAAATATTCAAAATTTTAAAAAAAGCTTTAGATCAATCTCACCATTGATTTGTTTTTCTGTAAAATCTAACGCTAACATAAACCTCATAAAAGAAATTAAAAAATTTGGATTAGGTGCTGATGTGGTATCTATGGGTGAATTAATGATAGCTCTAAAAGCGGGAATTAACCCAAAAAAAATTGTTTTTTCTGGGGTTGGAAAAACCCCAAGAGAAATAGAATTTGCCATTAAAAAAAAAATACTATTGATTAATGCTGAGTCAAAAAGCGAAGTAATAGAAATTGAAAGAATTGCGAAATTAAAAAAAAAAAGTGTAAATATTGGTATAAGACTAAATCCTAATACAGACGCAAAAACACTTACGCAAATTTCTACTGGAAAAAAAGACGATAAATTTGGAGTAAATGATAAAATTTTTTTTGAAATTTTAAAATATTGTAAAAATTCAAAAAATTTAAATCTTCAATGCCTCAGTGTTCATATTGGTAGTCAAATTTTAAATAATAAACCTTATGAAAAAATGCTTCAAGTGATTGAAAAAATTATAAATAAATCAAATTATAATTTCAAGTTTATTGATCTTGGTGGAGGCATGGGTATTTCGTATGGTCAAGAAACTAAAAAACTCAATTATCAAAAATATTGTATAGCAATAAAAAAGTTTTTGAAAAATCATAAATCAAAAATAATATTTGAACCTGGTAGATCAATAATTGGAAATACCGGAATACTTATTTCAAAAATAATTTATATAAAAAAAAATGATAAAAAAACCTTTGTTATTTTAGATGCTGCTATGAATGATTTAATGCGACCAGCTTTATATGGTGCCAAACATAAAATACTTGCATCAAAAAAAAGAAGTAGAAAAATTAATTTGACTCACGAATTTGTTGGACCAATTTGTGAAAGTACTGACAAATTTATTTCGTTAAACAATTTTCATGAATTAAAAGAAAAAGATTTTATCACTATTTGTGATGTTGGTGCATATGGAATGTCCTTGAGCTCTAACTACAATGTAAGACTAAAACCTTTAGAACTGCTCATAAGAGGGTCGAAAGTTAAAATTATTAGAAAAAGACAAAAATATAAAGATCTTATATAGCTTTTGAAAATAATGATAAGGAATTATTTATTCTCAATTTTCTTTTTTTCTGGAATTATAATTATTTCACTAATTTTTTTACCAGCATTTTTTTTACCACAAAATGTTACTCTTTTTGGAGGAAAATTGATGGGACATTGGACTGGTATATGTCTTAAAATTTTTTTATCCACTAAAATTAATATTAAAGGAAAAGAAAACATTATAAAAAATGAAAAATTCTTTATTGCATCTTCTCATCAGTCAATGTTTGAAACATTCTATCTACAAACGATATTCAATTCCCCTGTCTTTATTCTCAAAAGAGAATTACTTCAAATTCCTATTTTTGGGTGGTATCTAAAAAAAATTGGATCAATTTCTATTAAAAGAGATAAATTTACGAGAGATAACTTAAGTTTTTTTGAAAACATCTCTAAAACAATTGCAAACTCAAAAAGACCTATAATAATTTTTCCTCAAGGTACAAGAGTTTTACCAGCTGAAAGGCCTCCGTTTAAAAAAGGGGCATCAAGAATTTATGAAAATTTAAAGATAACTTGTCAACCAATAGCTATTAACTCTGGCTATGTTTGGCCAAAAAATGGTTTTAAAAAAAGCCATAGAACAATTACAATTTCGATATTGAAACCAATTAATAATGATCTATCAAAAGAGGAATTTATTAAAATTTTAGAGGAAAAAATTTATTCTGAACTAAATTTACTAAGTTAACCTTTCATGGGCATCACAACATATATACTATCAAAATCCCCTGGATCCTTAATTAAAGCAGGAGATCCTGTATCATTAAAAAATATTTCAACATTTTCTCCATCGAGCTGTGAAGCTACATCAATTAAATATTTTGAGTTAAAACTGATTTGCAAATCATAATCAAACTTTACATTTAAAGTTTCTTTTCCATCTCCACTATTAGTGTTGTTTACAGATAAGTTTAATATGTCTTTTGATAAATCAAATTTTACTCCATCTTTTTTATCTAATGAAACTGATGCTACTCGATCAACAGAATTCAAAAATTTTTTTAGTTCTATCTCCAATTTTTTTTGATTATTTTTAGGTATTACCTGAATATAGTTTGGAAATTTTCCGTCGATTAATTTAGAGATTAAAACACTTTCATTAAGTTCAAATTTAATCTTTGATTTGATATTAGAAATTTTAACTTCACCATCATAATTATCTAGCAAAGAACATAATTGAAAAATAGTCTTTTTTGGTAATATGATTGGTTCAAAAATGATTTTTTTTTCCAATCTAATTTTTGAAATTGACATTCTGTGACTGTCGGTAGCGACTGCTGTTAAATAAAATTTATCATCAACTTCAGTTTGATGAAAATAAATACCGCTTAAATAGTGTCTTGTTTCGTCGTTCGATATAGAAAATTTACACTTATTTAATAATTTCAAAAGATGTTTAGATTTTATAGAAAATTCATTTTGATTAAAATTTTCATCTGTAAGTGGGAATTCGGAAGCACTCATACAATTTAAATTGAAATCTGATTTTTCAGACTCTAAATGTAATTTATTTTTATCTGTTAAAGTTAAATTTATCTTTTTTCCTGAGGAAAGTTTTCTAACAATATCATATATAGTAGATGATGTTGTTGTCGTTCTACCTTCCATTATGACTTCTATATTATTTATCTCATGAATGAATATTAAATCTAGGTCTGTTGCGGTAATTATTAATTTTGAATTTTGTGCATCTAACAATATGTTTGATAAAATTGGTAAAGTGCTTCTTTTTTCAATGACTCCTTGACAAAAACCTAAAGCTTGTTGAAAATCGTTTTGATTAACATTAAATTTCATTTTCTTTACTATTATATAGAATTTGATTTTTAAGTTTATTAATATTATCTGAAACGTCTGAATCCTGCTCTTTCAATTTTTCAATAGTTTTCACAGAATGTATTATTGTTGTATGATCTCTATTTGAAAACTCACGTCCTATCTCAGGTAAAGATTTAGATGTTAAAATTTTAGTTAAATAAATTGCTGTTTGCCTAGGTCTAACTAGATATCTCGATCTTCTAGATGACAACATTTCATTTTTACTTATCTTAAAAAATTTACAAACTAAAGTTTGAATCAAATCAATTGAAACTTTATTTTCTGACAAATTAAGTAAATCTTTTAAAACAACTTTAGACTCTGCTAGATTTGGATTTTTATTATAAATTCTTGAAAAAGAAAATATTCTATTTACTGCCCCAACTAATTCTCTGATACTTGTGGTAATTTCTGTGCTTATAAAACTTTGAATTTCTTTTGAAATATTCACTTGATCTACGTATAAACTATTAAGTTCCTCTGATTTTTTTTCAACGATTTTTTTTCTAAGTTCAAAATCTGGTTTTTGAATATCCACAACTAAGCCACCTGAAAATCGAGATTTAATTCTTTCTTGAATTCTTGGAAGTTTATTCGGCGCTCTATCCGCTGAAACTATTACTTGAGATCCTTTATCTAGTAGAGCGTTAAAAGTATGAAAGAACTCCTCTTGCATAGCTTCCTTTCCATTCATAAACTGAATATCGTCTATCAATAAAATATCAGTATTCCTGAAATTATCTTTAAATTTCACCATTTCGTTAGACTTTATTGATTTCACAAATTGATACATAAAACGCTCAGCAGAGATAAACATAACTTTATTATTTTTTTTTAATTCTAATCCTATTGAATTTAATAAATGAGTTTTTCCCATACCTACTCCTCCATAAATATAAAGTGGATTATAATGAGAAATATTTTCTGAAACTTTTAAAGATGCCTCAAAAGCTAACTTATTACTTGAACTTGTTATAAAATTGTCAAATCTTTTATTTGGGTCAATTCTATTAAATTGAAGATAGGAGTCTTTTAAATAAGATATATTTTTACTTTCATTTAATATGTTAAATTTACTTTTTTCAAACCTAACTTTTACATCTTTTTCAATTATTTTGATTTCTAATCTAATAATTTCTTTTTTAAAGCTTTTTACTATTTGTAAAATTTGGTCTAAATATCTTGATGTAATCCAGTCTCGAATAAATCTAGTAGGAACTGATAGAATAAGATAATTATTAAACTCATCAACTAGCTCGATTTTTTTCAGCCAACTTTCATAAATATCTTTACCTAACTTATTAACCATTTCATTTTGAATAAGAGACCAATTAAAATTTTCAGACTTTAGATTATTTAAATTATTATTTGTGTTGCTCATAAAATATTTAGGAGGAAACTTACTTTCGACCATTAGAAAAATTTTTGCAACAAATTATTTTTGAAAACTAAAAAAAAATAAAATCTAGGATTGTGCAACTTGTTAATGTATAAAATAAAATTTGTTTATTTTATAAATATTTTTTGTTAATAAAATTTATGATTGAAAAAAAATAATTTAAAAATTTACTAAATCTAAATATTGTATTAATAATAATTTATCTTATAGATTTTGTAGGATTAGAAGTTGAATTCAATCAACAACCCTAGGTGTTAAAATTTTAAAGTGATGAAATTTTTCTTGTAATTCTTGAAATATTTCTAGAAGCGTTTTGTTTTTTTATAACTCCAGTTTTAGCTATCTTCATTAGTTCAGAATTCAACTTTGGTAAGAATTTTACTGCTTCTGCCTTTTTTTTTCCTTCAATGAGAACATTCATTTTTTTTAAAGCATTCTTATATCTACTTTTTCTCACTTTATTAACAACTGTTTGTTTAGAAATACGTCTGATTCTCTTGATTGCAGATTTTGTGTTAGCCATTTCCGCAGCTGTATAACTTGAGAATCTATTTCGGTCAATCAAATAATTAGTTATTTTTGGCAAGAATTACAAAAAAAAGAAGATCTATTTGAAATAATTATTTTTTTGATAATTCCTTTACAGTTCATTTTTTTACATTTAAGTCCTTCTCTTTCATAAACTCTAAAATTTTTTTGGAAATTACCAGATTTACCCAAAATATTTTTAAAATCTCTTATACTGGAACCACCTTTTTTGATTGCATCTAAAAGTACTTTTTTTGAAAAGAATCTTATTTTTTTACAGTCCCTTTTTGTTAAAGATTTTGCTTTTTTAGTAGGTTTGATTTTACTTAAAAATAATATTTCACTAGCATATATATTACCGATTCCAGAAACAAATTTTTGATCTAATAAAAAATTTTTTATGTTTTTATTTTTAGATTTAAAATAAGAAAGAATATAGTTTAAATTAAAACTTAACTCTAATGGTTCTGGACCAAAATGTGAAAATCTTTTTTTTAATAATTCAAAATTATTTATTATTTCTATAAAACCGAATCTTCTAGGATCATTGTAAATCATCTTAAATTTACTAAAAAATATTTCTACATGGTTATGCTTTTCTGGTAATTTTGGAGAACTATAAAAACTAGTATTTGTTAAATTATTATCTTTATTATTTTGTACTAGATGGATAGTACCTGACATGCCAAGATGGATTAAACAATAGCTTTTATTTGATAAGCATAAAATCAGATATTTAGAAAATCTATCCACACCAATTATTTTTTGCTTTTTAAGTATTCTTTCAAAATTAAAAGGAATTTTAAATCTAAGATTTCTATTTCTTACTATTACCTTTTCTACCTTTTTTTGTTTAATTTTTTTGTTTAAAGACTGTCTAACTACTTCTACTTCTGGTAATTCTGGCATTTATTATTATATTCACCTTATAAATATTTATTATGCAACAAAATCTACAAAATAAAAAAGGATTAGTAAAAAATGTTTTTGACCAAGTATTTGACAAATATGATCTAATGAATGACTTTATGTCTCTTGGCATACACAGAATTTGGAAAAAAACTCTAATTAACTCGATGAATCCCTCACCAAATCAAAAATTGATTGATGTTGGGTGCGGGACTGGAGATATTGCAAAAATTTTTTTAAATAATGTTAATAAAGATGCACAAATTACCTGTGTAGATCCTAATATAAGAATGATTAATAAAGGAAAAGATAAATTAAAAAAATTTAAAAATATTTATTGGATTTTAGCATCAGCTGAAAAACTTCCATTAATTAATAATTCTTATGATTTCTACACCATAAGTTTTGGCTTGCGAAACACTAAAAATTTAAATGAAAGTTTAAAAGAAGCTTATAGAGTATTAAAACCTGGTGGCAGATTTCTATGTCTTGAATTTTCCAAAATACAAAACTCTAATTTAGATTATTTATATAAAAATTATTCAAAAATAATTCCTTTTATTGGTAAACTAGTTATGGGTGAAAAAGAACCATATGAATATCTTGTAAAAAGTATTGAGAAATTTGTAAATCAAGAAGAGTTAATCGATTTGATGAAAAAAAATAATTTTAAAAATACCACTTATAGAAATCTATCAGGAGGAATAGTTTCTATTCACAGTGGTTGGAAAATTTAATGATAAAAAAATTAATTACTTTGTTTAAACTTGGAAGAAAAATAGCTAAATCTGATATCTTAGATGTTATCTCAAAATTTCAAGAACCGCCTCTTACTATTAAAATATTTTTTAAAATCCTATCATTTTCATTATCTCAAAAAAAACAAAATCATAAAAATATAGATGAGGGAGAGAGATTGTCTAGTTCACTGGAGTCAATGGGAACCACTTTTATAAAACTTGGACAATTTTTAGCAACTAGACCAGATATTATTGGGGAAGAACTTTCTAAAAAACTTGAAAATCTTCAAGATAGATTGCCTCCTTTTTCTCTATTTCAAGCAAAAGAGATAATTAGAAATGATTTAGGTATAAAAACTTATAATTCGATAATTAATTTCAGTGAACCTGTTGCTGCAGCCTCAATAGCACAAGTACACAAGGCCCAAATTAATGATGAAGGCACTATTAAAGATGTTGCAATAAAAATTCTAAGGCCAAATATAAAAAAAATATTTAATGAAGAAATTGATGCAATGATGCTATTTGCATTTTTAACAGAGTCATTTGTTAAAAAAACAAAAAGACTTAAATTAGTAGAGGTTGTTTTCTTGCTTAAGGAAATAACAAATCTTGAAATGGATTTAAGATTTGAAGCCGCAGCTGCAAATGAATATGCAGAAAATACCAAAAATGATGTGGGATTTAAAGTTCCCAAAATATATTGGAATTATACAAGTGAAAATGTAATGACTTTAGATTGGGTGGAAGGAGTATCAATTAGAGAAACTCAAAAGCTGAAAGATAAAAATTTTAATACTAAAAAAATCGCAGAAGATATAATTCAAAATTTTTTAAGACATGCAGTAAGAGATGGTTTTTTTCATGCTGATATGCATCAAGGTAATATATTCATAGATAATGATGGACAAATAGTGCCTATTGATTTTGGAATTATGGGAAGACTTGATAAAATGAGCAAAAGATTCTTAGCAGAAATTTTATTTGGATTTATTCAGAGAGATTATCGTAAAGTTGCAGAAGTGCATTTAATTGCTGGACTTGTTCCAAAAGATGTCCCTATAGACGATCTTGCACAAGCGCTTAGATCTATTGGAGAGCCAATTTTTGGACAAGCAGTTAAAGACATATCCGGTGGAAAACTTTTGAAACAATTATTTGATGTCACTGAAAAGTTTAATATGCAAACTCAACCCCAGCTTCTGATGTTGCAAAAAACAATGGTTGTTGTTGAAGGAGTTGCAAGAAAATTAAATCCAAATACTAATATTTGGACTACTTCAAAACCGGTCCTTGAAAATTGGTTAAAAGAAACAAAAGATCCAATGATACAAATTAATGAAACTCTTCGTAATACATCAGAGGTGATTAAAAGACTGCCAGAATTTCCTGAAATAATGGATAAAGCAAATCAAGCTCTCACATATTTAGCAAGCGGACAGATACCACAAAATTCAAACTCATACACTGCTTTAAATGCGCAGAAGTCAGAGATGATAGCATTTAGAAATCAATCTATTATTAGTTTATTAGTCCTTGTAATTTTTGGTCTATTGGTATTTTAATTCTTTAAATGGATAACTTGAATAATAAAAAAATCTTATTAATAATTTGTGGTGGGATATCTGCATACAAGAGCCTAGAAATAATTAGACTTCTTAAAAAAAGGGGAGTTGTTATTAAAACAATTCTGACAAAGAGTGGTGCTGAATTTGTGACACCACTTTCTATTACTTCGCTATCTCAATCTAAAGTTTATCAAGATCTTTTTAGTCTGGAAAATGAAGCCGAAATGGATCACATTAGTCTTTCAAGATGGGCAGATCTTATTTTAATTGCTCCTGCAACCGCCAATACAATATCTAAACTTGCTAATGGAAATTCAGATGATTTAGCATCTACTGTTGCTCTAGCCTCAAACAAAAAAATTTTTATTGCTCCAGCAATGAATGTTAGAATGTGGGAACACGAATCTACAAAACAAAATATAACTAAACTAAAATCTTATAATTATAGATTAATTGGTCCTGAAATTGGAGATATGGCATGTGGTGAATACGGTGAAGGTAAAATGTCCGAACCAATAAAAATAATAGATGAACTGGAAAACTATTTTGAAAGTTTGAAAAAAAATAACAGGTTAAAAGCAATAGTAACTGCAGGACCTACTAATGAATATATTGATCCAGTAAGATTTATTACTAATAAATCAAGTGGAAAACAAGGATATGAGATTGCAAAATCTTTATCAAACAAAGGATTTGATACAACCTTAATTTCTGGACCAACAAATTTAGAGATAAATGACGATATTAATTTAATTCAAGTTGAAACTGCTGAAGAAATGTTTCAATCAACACTTAATAACTTACCTGCTGATGTTGCAATATTTTCTGCAGCAGTTGGTGATTATAAAGTAAAAAATGCTTTTAAAGAAAAAATTAAAAAAAAAGATAATCTCAATTTAGAGTTAGAAAAAAATGTAGATATCTTAAATTACATTTCTAATCATAATTCTTTGAGACCTAAGCTAGTAATTGGATTTGCTGCAGAAACAAAAAATTTAGAGAAATATGCTAATGAAAAACTAAATGAAAAAAATTGTGATTGGATAATTGCAAATGATGTATCTAATAAGAAAATTGGATTTAATTCAGATTTTAATGAAGTGTCAATTTTTTATAAAAATAAAGATTCTGAAAAACTTAAATATAAACCTAAATCTGAAATTTCAGATGAAGTTGTAGAAAAAATTATTAATCATTTAAATTAATGATTAAAGTTTTAATCAAAAAATTAAGTCCCACTGTTCAATTACCTGCATATAAAACTAATGGTGCATCTGGCATGGATTTGATGGCTTTTACAGAAAAGCCAATTAATTTAGAACCAGGCAAATCTTGCCTTGTCCCGACCGGCTTATCTGTCGCATTCCCCAAAAAATATGAAATTCAAATTAGACCAAGATCTGGCTTAGCAGCAAAAAAGAATATTAGTGTTTTGAATACACCTGGAACTATTGATAGTGATTATAGAGGAGAGATTAAAATTATTTTATTTAATCATGGTAGTGAAAATTTTATAATTAACAACAAAGATAGAGTCGCTCAAATGGTATTAACTCCAATTATTAAAATGGAACTAGAAGAAACAAATGAACTTCCAGAGTCTATAAGAGGTGATGGAGGTTTTGGATCAACTGGTAAATGAAAAATAGTTTAAATAAGTCTCAAGTAGAAAGATTTTCAAGACAATTAATTTTAAGAAATATTGGTGCTAAAGGACAAAAAAAAATCATGTCCTCCAAAGTTTTAATTGTTGGATTAGGTGGTTTGGGGTGTCCTGCTGCAGAAAATCTAGTAAGAGCTGGCATTGGCACTATAGGTTTAATAGACAATGATATTGTCAGCCTTTCAAACATTCATAGACAGAGTTTATTTAATTCTAATGACGTTAAAAAAACAAAGGTTAATGTAGCAGCAAGTAAACTTAAACAAATAAATCCATTAACAAAAATTAAAACTTATAAATCAAGACTTAAGGAAAATAATATTGAAAAGATAATTAAAAATTATGAACTTATTATTGATGGTTCTGATAATTTTAGAACCAAATTCTTAATTAATGATTACTGTATGAAATTAAAAAAAAAATTAGTGACTGGCGCTATAAGTAAATTTGATGGTCATATATTTACATTTGATTTCAAAAATAAAAAGACAGCATCATTGAAAAATTTTTACCAAGAAAAAGAGGTTTCTGATGATATTTTAAATTGTGAATTTGAGGGGGTTCTTGGTACAACCGCATCAATAGTGGGCACTACACAAGCAAATGAAGCTTTAAAAATGCTTATGAAAATTGGTCAAAACTTAGAAAACCAGATATTGATTATAGATCTATTAAATCTTAATTTTAGAAAAGTAAAATATAAAAAAAAATAATGAAAAAATTATTTTTTTTTATATTTGTTTGGTTTTTATTTCCATCTCACGTTGTTTCAGAAGAAATATTTCTTTCTTTAAAAAAAAATAAAGTAAACGTACGATATGGTCCAAGTTTTGAGTCACCAATTAAATATGTATATAAAAAAATTAATTTACCAATAAAACAAATTGATAAAAAAGAAAATTGGAGAAGAATTATAGACTCTAAAAATAATAGTGGATGGATACACTGGTCACAATTAAAAAAAATAAATTCCATAATATCATTAGAAGATAAAATTTTATTTAAGAACAATTCTAATTTTTCAAAACCAATAGCCAAAATTAAAAAGGGTAGACTCTTAATTGTAAAAAACTGTGATGGTAATTGGTGTAAAGTTAAAACTGAAAAATTTAAAGGTTGGATTAAAATAGATAATGTTTGGGGCTTAATTAATTAAAATCTGCTGATAATGATTTCACTGTTGCATCATTCAATTTTGTTGAATGTGAATACTCATCGTGATCAATTCCAACTTCGATTAATGATAAATTAGACTTAAATTTTTTGATTTGCTCATCATTAAATTTAAAGTGAATAAATTGAACTGAAGAAGCTTTTCCCTCTGCTGAAGTTCTATCAACGTCTTCTTCTGGAACCGCTTTAATTAAATCTCCATCAACTTTCATATAAACTTTTTCTTCTATTCCACCTACTTTACCTAAAAATGTCGCTCTTGAGACTGGGTTATCAATTTCAAACATAAGTGTTGCTGTTAATTCTTTTCCATTTGGCACTAAAGGATTGTAAGCTGATAGCTCATCTTTTAATTGTTCATCCCCACCTTTTTCAATGTAAAGCATTTCTTGAACTTGAGCTAACATTGTTTCATAGCTTTCAAAATAAAATGTTGCATAAGGTCCTAATGGAACTCTTCTATCTTTTTTAAATTCAACAATACTTTTTCTTAATTCTTTTCTTTGTTTTATATAGACATCTAAAGGCATGATATCTTCCTTTTGGATTAATTTTTTTTCTTTTGACATAATCATAACTTATAACTTTTTGCCATTAACTCGATAGGATGTAGTGCCTCATCATTTGAGATATTTGTATCTGCTTCTAATTGTTTTAAATGTTTACCTGCTAACGGACAATCTGAAGCCATATATTTATTATTTTTAGTTTTTATTTGTCTAGCTGTAGGTCTTCCAACTTTGACTGCTAAATCGTGTGTTTCTTTCATAACACCAAAAGTTCCTCCGTGACCAGCACATCTTTCCACTACGTCAATTTTTATATTAGGAATTAATTTTAACATATCTCTGGCCTTAATACCCATATTTTGAGCTCGTGCATGACACGCGTTATGAACTGTAACTCCACCATCTATTTCTTGTAAACCATCAGCTAATCCTTCATTGCTAGAAATATCAACTACGTATTCATCAATATCCATTACATTAGCTGACAGTTTTTTTATATTATCATCGTAAGGCAGTAAAAGTGGCCATTCAAATTTTAACATTAAACCACAACTAGCCGTAAGGGTGATCACTTTATAACCTTTATCTATCCATTCTATTAAATCTTTTGAAACCTTTTTGGCTTGTTCAACCACTTTTGGCAAATCTGCTTGTTCCAAAAATGGCATTCCACAACATCCAGCATATGCCTCTTGAACCTCAACCCCATTTTTCTTCAATACTTTTAAGGCTGCAACACCTGTATTTTTTTTATTAAAATTTACAAAACAAGTTGAATAAATCACAACTTTTCTGTCACTTTTCTTACTTTCATAATTTATTTTATTAATATTTTTTTTGAAAAAATTAGAAAAGGTTTCAGAATTATATTTTGGTAATTGGACTCTTATATCTATGCCCGTAATTATTTCTAATACTTTTCTGAAGAATTTATTTTTGATGTTAGACAGCCAATTTATTAAACCTGAAAACATCACACCAATTTTGGAATTTCTATCTATTTCGGCTAGTTGTCTAGGGACAGCAGGTAATTTACCTTGTTTCTTTTGTGCCATTCTATATCTCAGCATTAAGTGAGGAAAATCTAGATCAAAATCATGTGGAGGTACGTAAGGACATTTAGTCATAAAACACATGTCACACAATGTACATGCATCCACAACTGGAGCAAATTGATCGCTTGATAAGCTTTCTACATCCTCGTTTTTTGACTCATCAATCATATCAAAGAGTTTTGGAAATGAATCGCAAAGATTAAAGCATCTTCTACAACCATGGCAAATATCAAACACTCTTCTCATCTCAGAATCTAATTTTTCCGGATTCAAAAAATCTGGACTTTCAAAATCTATTGGGTGTCTTATAGGGGCTTCTGTACTTCCTTCTTTACTCATATCACTAAATTCATTATTAAAATTAAAGCAATTGAAGCCATAATTGCAGGTTCATTACACCAATCTTTTATTGTTTGTACTAATTGCTCTATCATTTTATGTAAATTTTAAAAAAGTTTTTAGTGGGCGATAAACGCCCACTAATTAAGTATATTAGCTAATAGATTCTAAAGTTTTTTGGAATTTACCAGCATGAGATTTTTCAGCTTTTGCTAACGTTTCAAACCAATCAGCAATTTCTTCAAATCCTTCTTCTCTTGCAGTTTTTGCCATACCTGGGTACATATCTGTGTACTCATGCGTTTCACCAGCTACAGCTGACTCTAAATTTGCTTTTGTCTCACCAATTGGTTTACCAGTTGCTGGATCACCAACTTGTTCCAAATACTCAAGATGCCCATGTGCATGACCTGTTTCACCTTCAGCAGTTGATCTAAAAACTGTAGCTACATCATTATATCCCTCGATGTCAGCTTTTTGAGCAAAATAAAGGTATCTTCTGTTTGCTTGACTTTCTCCAGCAAACGCCTCTTTTAAGTTTTCTTCAGTTTTTGTTCCTTTTAACGACATTTTAATCTCCTTATTTGATTGAGATAAATATATAATGATTCTAAACTGTATGTCAACAGTTTAGAATAATTATAATGTATTGTTTAAACTACTGAAATTATTTAATTAATTTTGATTTTGATTATCACTCGCAACTTTAATCAGAACTTCAACTGAATTTATTTTTTTTCCTGTGATATTTTTTTTTATATTTACATTTCCAATTAACTCATTATCACAATCAATTAACTCGTTTGTATCTTGGTCATAAAAGTGATGATGATTAGATATATTTGTATCGAAATAACTTTTATCACTATTAATTGAAATTTCTTTTAAATAGCCCTTATTTTTAAAAGCATGAACTGTATTATAAACAGTGGCAAGAGAAATTTTCTCACCCAATTTGTCTGAAATTATTTTCGATAGATCATTAATTGTAAAATGGAAAGTTTTATCTCTATTAAACAACACTTCACATATTTTAAGCCTTTGCTTTGTAGGTCTTAAACCTGAAGATCTCAATTTATCAATAAATTCGGCGTTTTTTGACATTGTAAATTATAATTATTCTAAACTTTATGTATATTATATTTTAATAAAATCAAGTAGAAGGATGATCAAATTCTATGAAAAAAAGCTCTTACACTTATGATGAACTCATAAACTGTGGAAATGGAGGGCTTTTTGGTCCTGGAAATGCTAAATTACCTCTTCCACCGATGTTAATGTTTGATAGGATTACTGAAATAAATGATAATGATGGAGCCTTTAAAAAGGGTTATTTGAAAGCTGAATTAGATATAAAAAAAGACCTGTGGTTCTTCAATTGTCATTTTAAAGAAGACCCAGTAATGCCAGGTTGTCTTGGGCTTGATGCTATGTGGCAACTAGTAGGATTTTATTTAGGTTGGATAGGAAATCCAGGGAAAGGAAGAGCTTTAGGTGTTGGCACAGTAAAATTTACAGGTGAAGTCTTGCAGGATGTAAAGTTAGTTAAATATGAAATTGATATGAAAAAAATTATGTCTCCAGGTGGTACAACTGTTGGTCTGGCTAACGGTATATTGCTAGCTGATGAAAAAAAAATATATTCAGCAGATAATTTAAAAGTAGGATTATTTAAATAATGAGAAGAGTCGTAATTACGGGATTAGGAGTAGTGTCCTGTTTAGGGAACAATCAAGATGAGGTTCGTCAATCATTATTAAATTCAAAATCAGGAATTTCATTTGCTGAGGAATACAAAGAACATAACTTAAAAAGTCATGTACATGGCAAACCTAATATAAAACTTGAAGATCATATAGATAGAAAAACAATAAGGTTTATGGGTTCAGGTTCTGCATATAATTACATAGCAATGAAAGAGGCAATTAAAGATTCTGGCCTAGAGGAAAAAGAAGTAAGTAATTTTAAAACTGGAATAGTTATGGGTTCAGGAGGGCCTTCAATTGAAAATGTAATTTTAGCAGCAGATAAAACAAGAGCAAAAACTCCAAAATTAATGGGGCCTTTTATCGTTCCAAGAACTATGGCAAGTACTGCATCTGCAACTTTAGCTGTTCCATTTAAAATTAAGGGGACTAACTATACAATGAGTTCTGCGTGCGCTACTAGTGGCCACTGTATTGGTAATTCAATGGAATTAATTCAAATGGGAAAACAAGATATTATTTTTGCTGGGGGTAGTGAAGAAATACACTGGGCTATGACTGCTATGTTTGATGCAATGACTGCATTGTCGTCTAAATATAATGAAACTCCTGAAACAGCCTCTAGAGCATATGATAAAACAAGAGATGGATTTGTGATTGCAGGAGGAGCTGGGGTTTTAGTGCTTGAAGAATATGAACATGCTAAAGCTAGAGGAGCTAAGATATACGCAGAGTTGACCGGTTATGGAGCGACCTCAGATGGATATGACATGGTCGCACCATCAGGTGAAGGGGCTGTAAGATGTATGAAAATGGCTATAGCAACTGCCAAAAATAAAATTGATTATATAAATACTCATGGAACATCTACTCCTGTTGGAGATATTACAGAACTAAATGCTGTCAAAGAAACATTTGGATCTAATATTCCAAAAATAAGTTCAACAAAATCTTTATCAGGTCATCCGTTAGGTGCCGCTTCAGTTCATGAAGCTATTTATTGTTTAATTATGATGAAAAATAATTTTATTGCTGGATCAGCGAATATTAATGAAATGGATGAAGAAGCTAAAAAATTTCCAATAGTTGCAAAAACAGAAACTGGAGTTACATTAAATACGATTATGTCTAATAGTTTTGGTTTTGGTGGAACTAATGCTGCTTTAATTTTTGAAAAGGTTTAGTTAATGAGTTTAATGAAAGGCAAAAAGGGTTTGATCATGGGCGTTGCCAATGAGAGATCTATTGCGTGGGGTATTTCACAAAAATTAGCTGAAGCTGGTGCTGAACTTGCCTTTACATATTTAGGAGATGCTTTAAAAAAAAGAGTTATTCCTTTAGCAGAAAAATTAAATTCAAAAGTTACATTTAGTTGTGATGTCGAAAAAAAAGAAGAGGTAGTAAAATTATTTGAAGATATTAAATCTCAATGGGGTGAAATTGATTTTGTAGTTCATGCAGTAGCATTTTCAGATAAATCAGAATTATCAGGTGAATATTTAAATACAACTAGAGAAAACTTTTTAAGAAGTATGTTAATTTCATGTTTTTCATTTACAGAAGTTACAAAAGAAGCCTCAAAGATAATGAAGCAAGGTGGTAGTCTTCTGACATTAACTTACGAGTCAACTAAAGCTATTCCAAATTACAATGTAATGGGTGTTTGTAAATCAGCTTTAGAGGCTAGTGTTAAATACTTAGCTAGAGATTTGGGGGCTAAAGGGATCAGGGTGAATGCAATAAGCGCTGGACCTATTAAAACTTTAGCAGCTTCAGCAATTGGTGATGCAAAATTCTTGTATAAATGGAATGAAGACCACTCATTTCTAAAAAGAAACGTAGATATTCATGATGTTGGTAATTCAGCATTATATCTATTAAGTAGTCTTGCAAATGGTGTTACAGGTGAAATTCACTATGTAGATGCTGGGTACAACAAGGTTGGGATGCCAGATCCTAAAAATATTACCTGAAATTTAGTTAAATTTATTTAAATATAAATTCAGTTATTTTAAACACTATTATTCAGCAGTTTGTTTCATAGAAAGTTTAACTTTACCTCTGTCAAAGCCAATTACTTTAACTTTTACTTCGTCGCCTTCTTTTACAACGTCAGTTACTTTAGCGACTCTTTTGTCTGCCAATTCAGAAATATGAACAAGCCCATCTTGTTTTCCTAAGAAATTTACAAATGCTCCAAACTCCATAATCTTCATAACTTTTCCTGAATAAATTTTATTTAATTCAGCTTTAGCTGTTATATCTTTGATCATTTGCATAGCAATGTTTCTTGCCTCTTCATCTGGAGCGGCAACTGTTACCACACCTTCATCATTCACATCTACTTTTGCGCCTGATTTTTCAACAATCTCTCTGATAGTCGCACCACCTTTTCCAATCACAGCAGCTATATCTTTTTTATCAACATTAATTTTTTCCATTTTTGGAGTGTGTTTTCCAACATCAGATCTTGATTTTGATAATGCTTTATTCATTTCAGCTAAAATATGAACTCTTCCATCTTTTGCTTGGCTTAAAGCCTGCTCCATAATTTCAAATGTGATACCAGTAATTTTAATATCCATTTGAAGCGAAGTAATTCCATCTTTAGTCCCAGCTACTTTAAAATCCATATCTCCTAAGTGATCTTCATCTCCTAAAATATCTGATAGCACGCTAAATTCATTACCTTCTTTTATTAAACCCATCGCTATACCCGCAACTGGTTCTTTAATCGGCACACCAGCATCCATTAATGCTAATGATGTTCCACAAACGGTAGCCATTGAAGATGAACCATTGGACTCAGTAATTTCTGAAACTACCCTGAAAGTGTATGGAAAAGCATCTTTTGTAGGTAATGAGGAATGAATAGCTCTCCATGCTAATTTGCCATGTCCTATTTCTCTTCTTCCAGTTCCTATTCTTCCAGTTTCTCCAACTGAAAATGGTGGAAAATTGTAATGAAGCATAAATCTTTCTCTTTGTAGTCCATCTAAGCTTTCAATTCTTTGCTCATCATCAGATGTCCCTAAAGTAGCAGTCACTATTGCTTGTGTTTCTCCTCTTGTGAATAAAGCTGAACCGTGAACTCTAGGTAAAATACCAACTTCACAAGATATAGGTCTAACATCAGATAATCCTCTGCCATCTATTCTATTTTTATTTTTTAAAATATCTGTTCTTACAATTGATTTCTCTATCTTTTTGAGTTCGGAATTTATATCTAAGTCTGTATAGTTTTCATTTTCCTCATAAAGTTTTTTTGCTTTATCAGTTATTTCAGAAATTTGATTTGATCTATCCTGTTTGTCTCTTGTTGCAAAAGCTTTTTTTAAATCCCCTGTAAAAGTTTTCTCAAGTTTTTTCTTAACCTCAGATAAATCTTTCTTTTCAACATTCCACTCAGGTTTTCTACATTCTTTTGCAAGTTCCTCAATCATTTTAATTACGGGAACAAAACCCTCATGACCAAACTTAACTGCATTTAACATTTCTTGCTCTGTTAAACCATTTGCCTCAGATTCGACCATAAGCACAGCATCTTTAGTGCCTGCTACTACTAAATCTAATTTTGATTTTTCAAGTTCAGCTTTTGATGGATTCAAAACATATTTTCCATCTATATATGCAACTCTAGAAGCCCCCACTGGACCCATAAATGGCATTCCTGATATTGCTAATGCTGCGGATGAAGCTATAATTGATAATATATCCGCTTCATTTTCTTTATCATAAGAAATTACTGTTGGTAATAACTGAACTTCATTTTTAAATTCATCAGGAAACAATGGTCTTATTGGTCTATCAATTAATCTAGAGATTAATGTTTCACTTTCAGTAGGTCTTGCCTCTCTTTTAAAATATCCACCTGGAATTTTACCAGCTGCATAATATTTTTCTTGATAATTTACAGACAGTGGAAAGTAATCTACATCGGGATTTACTTTTTTTGCTCCTACAACTGTTGCTAAAACCACTGTTTCTCCACATGATGCTATAATTGCTCCATCTGCTTGTCTTGCTACTTTACCTGTTTCTAAACTTATTTTCTTTCCTGCTACTTCAATTTCCTTCTTGTATACTTTAAACATTTCATTTCCATTTCTATTCGTTCGTTTCGTTCCATTCCGTTCTATCTATCTTGACTTTTATTTTCTTAAATTCAATTTCGACAGCACATTTTTGTAAGAATCCATCTTATTTTTTTTAAGATAATCTAACAATTTTTTTCTTCTATTGACTGCTTTTAACAGGCCAACAGAAGAATGTTTATCTTTCTTAAACTGTTTTATATGTTTTGAAAGATTTTCAATCTTATCAGTTAGCAAAGCTATTTGAATTTCTGATGATCCCGTATCAGTATCATGCATTGCTAATTCTTTTATTCTTTTATTCATACATCTTATCCTTATTTATTTGATTGCTTTATTAAATTTTCTATTTTTTCTGCATATTCAAAAGAATCGTCTTTTCTAAAAAGAATTTTTGGTAAAAATTTCATTATTATTTTTTGAGATAATGTTTTTCTGATTAAAAAAGAATTTTCTTTTAATTTTTCAATTTTTTCGTCAGCATCTACTCCACCTAACGGTAAAACATATGCTTTAGCAATTTTCAAATCTTGACTCATTCTGACCTCAGTCACTGTAATAGTATTTGTTTCTAAATTAGGGACTTTAGCCTCATTTTTCAAAAAAATCATACCTAAAGATTGTTTAATCATTTCACCTACTCTTAGTTGTCTTTGGGATATTGGCTTTCCTATTTTATCAACCATTATATTGTCCTCTCTTTAGATGTAACACTAAAAGCTTCAATAGTATCGTTTTTTTGAAAATCGATATAGTCTTTTAAAGTAATTCCACATTCTTGACCATTGTTCACTTCTTTTACCTGGTTTTTTTCTCTAAAAATACTACTTATTTTACCCGTATAAATTATTGTTCCGTCCCTAATTATTCTTACATTTGAAGAGCTTAAAATCTCACCATTAGTTACCTTTGATCCAGCTACTTTTCCAGCACCTGAAACTTTGAATATCTCTAAAATTTGTGCTGTTCCAGTAATTTTTTCTTCCACATCTGGAGATAACAAGCCTGACATTTTTTGTTTTATATAATCTAAGACTTCATAGATAATATTGTAAGAAGATATTTTAATATTTTCATTCTCAGCTAACTTTTTTGCTTCTTTACTTGGCTTTACGTTAAAAGCAATCAAAACTGCATTAGAAGCTTTTGCTAAAGTAACATCAGTTTCTGTAACCATTCCAATATCTGATAAAATTATTTTTGGTTTAACTTCCTCATGTTTGATTTGACTAATTGCATTTTTAATTGCTTCAGAGGAACCATGAACGTCTGATTTAATTATTAAATTCAATTCCTCAGGTGAATTATTCGAAAAAGCAGACTCTTGACTCGCAAATGATAATGGGTTTTTTCCATCTTTTTTTTCTGTTACCCTATTTTCACTTAAAGTTTTTGCTTCTTTTTCACTTTCTAAAACAATAAAATCATCACCTGCTTTAGCAGCACCATTAATTCCTAAAATTTCCACTGGCATTGATGGAAATGCTTCATCTATATTTTTAGCTTTATCATTAATTATTGCCCTAACCTTACCCCACTTTAAGCCACTTACAAAAAAATTGCCTTTTTTTAATGTTCCAGATGTAATTATGATTGTTGCAACAGGTCCTCTTCCAATATCAATTTTTGACTCCAAGACAACACCAGTTGCTTTAGACTCAAAATTAGTTTTTAAATCTAAAATTTCTGCTTGAAGACTTATTGTTTCAATTAACTTGTCCAAATTTTTTTTTGTTTTAGCCGAAATTTCAACCATTAATGTATCTCCAGATAATTCTTCAGCAATCAATTCATGCTCAAGAAGTTGATTTTTGATTTTTTGTGGATCAGCTTCTGGTAAATCACACTTATTAATTGCTACAACTATTGGAACTTTTGCTGCTTTTGCATGTTTTATTGACTCAATAGTTTGAGGTTTAACCCCGTCATCTGCTGCAACAACTAATATAACTATATCCGTGAGCTTCGATCCTCTTGCTCTCATTTCAGTAAATGCGGCATGACCAGGTGTATCTATAAATGTTATCTTATTTTTATTATTTTCTATTTGATAGGCACCAATATGTTGCGTAATCCCTCCAAATTCTCCAGATATAACATTTGAGCTTCTCAAAGCATCAAGGACAGATGTTTTTCCATGATCAACATGACCCATAACTGTTACTATTGGAGGTCTTAATTTTAAATTTTCCGATCTAGACTCTTTAATTTTTTGAATTATTTCCTCTGTTTTTTCTTCTCTAATAGGATTATGTCCAAACTCTTTTACTAAGAATTCTGCAGTATCGGCTGCTAGGGTTTGGTTAATAGTAACTGTAACACCCATACCAAATAAATATTTTATTACATTGCTTGATTGTTCAGCCATTTTATTTGCAAGCTCTCTTACTGTAATAGCCTCAGGTATTTTTATATCTCTTTTTACAGGTTTAAGATTTTCTTGGCTTTCATTTTTTAATGAATTTTTGAGTTCTTTTTGTCTAGCTCTTTTTACAGAAGCCAAGCTTCTTTCTCTAGTTTCTATCTCATCACTAAGTGCTCTAGAAACTGTTAACTTTACTTCTCTTTTTTTAAACGAGGATTTTAATTTTTTTTCTTTTCCCTCTGAGTCGACTTTTAGTCTTTTTGTAGCTCTTTGTTCGGCTAATTTACGCCTCTCAAAATCACTTACACCTGTAAATGTTTTTATAGATAAGTTTGGCTTTGAATATGGCTTTTTAAACCCTGACGTTGAAAATTTAGAACTTAATGATTTGTTGAAAATACTTTTTTTAGATTGTTTTTCAATAATTACAGTATTTTTGCTTTGTGATTTTTTATTATCAAAATTTCTAAATAATTTTTTGGGTTTTCCAGAAATAGTTAATTTTGTTTTTTTGTTTTCCATTACTCATCCCTTAATCTTTAAAAACTATATTTCTTGCAGACATAATTAATTCATCTGCTTCATTTTTTGATAATGCAAAATCTTCAAGATAACCCTGAATTTTAACTTTTTCACCTTTTACAACATCAAAGCCACCAGTTAATTCATCAGAAGCTAAGTCTGCGAAATCCTCTAATTTTAATATCTTTTGTTCACCAAGTGTGACCAACATTCCTGGTGTTAAACCTTTTAAATTTATCAGATTGTCAGCTAATCCTAATTCTTTAATTCTCTGAGATATATCTTCTTGATCTTTTTGGTAAAATTCCTTAGCTCTTTCAATTAATGCTTTTGCAGTTTCTTCTTCTATTCCTTCTATCTTGATTAAATTTTCTATTGAACTATCTTTTATGTCATCAATTGTAGAAAAGCCTTCAGCTACTAAAAGTTGTCCTAAGGTTTCATCTAATTCAAGATTTTTTACAAAATTATCTGTTTTTTCTCTAAATTCTAACTGTCTTCTCTCTGAATCCTCTTGGTCTGTCATAATATTAATTTCATAATTTAATAATTTTGTTGCTAACCTTACATTTTGACCTCTTCTTCCAATAGCTTTACTTAAATTTTCTTCAGTTAAAATTACATCAAGTCTTTTTCTCTCTAAATCAACATTTACTCTTTGAACCTCAGCAGGAGAGAGAGCATTAGAAACTAATACCGCAGGATCTTCCGACCAATTGACTATATCAATTTTTTCCCCTTGTAGTTCATTAACAACTGCTTGAACCCTCGAACCTCTCATTCCAACACATGCTCCGACTGGGTCTAGAGAAGTATCAACTGCTTTTACACATATTTTTGCTCTACTCCCAGGATCTCTTGATGATGAGTTAATTTCAATTAACCCATCATAAATCTCTGGTACTTCTTGTACAAATAATTTTTCCATAAATTTTGGATGTGCTCTAGAAAGAAATATCTGCTGTCCTCTCGGCTCTCTTCTTACATCATAACAATATGCTTTTATTCTATCACCAGCTTTTATGTTCTCTCTTGGAATCAGTTCATTTTTTTGAATTATTGCTTCTGTTCTTCCTAAATCTACTATTACGTTACCGAATTCTAGTCTTTTTACTATACCACTCAGTATAGTATCTTTTTTATCAATAAAATCATTAAATTGTCTTTCCCGCTCTGCTTCTCTGACACTAAAATTTATCACTTGTTTTGCTATTTGAGCAGCAATTCTACCAAAATCAAAAGACGGTAATGGCTGTAAAATTTCATCACCAACTTTCTTATCTTTATTCATTTCATTTAAATTTATTGCATCTTCAAGATTAATTTCAGTATTTGAGTTATCTGGATTTTCTGCAATGATTAATTTTCTAAAAATTTCGATATCTCCATTTTCTCTATTTATTAAAACTTTTATTTCATTGTCTTGTCCAAATTTAGATTTTGCTGCTTTAGCAATACCAGTTTCCATTGAATTAATAATCAATTCTTTATCTATAGATTTTTCAAGCGCAACGGCCTCGGCAATTCTCAATAATTCTAATTTATCTGCTCTTTTGTTTAACATCTTAATACACTCCAAAAAAAAATGGGCTAACGCCCATTTTGATAATTCAACAATGTACGAGGAATATATTAAAGATTTTCAAATAATCAATAAAAACTATTTTGAAAAAAAGGTTGTTTTATCAGTTTTTTCCCATGAAAAAGCTCCATCTTTTTCTGGCATTCTTCCGAAATGACCATACGCAGCTGTCTTTTCATATATTGGTTTATTTAATTCTAACATTTCTCTTATTCCTCTCGGACTTAAATCAAAATTTTCATTAATTTTTTCTATTACAAATTTATTTTTTTCGTGATCATTTTCGAATAAATTTACATAAATTGACAAAGGCTTTGATACACCAATAGCATAAGCTAATTGTATCAAACATCTATCTGCAACTTTTGAAGCCACAACATTTTTTGCAATGTATCTTGCTGCATAGGCTGCAGATCTATCTACTTTTGTCGGATCCTTGCCTGAAAATGCTCCTCCACCGTGTGGTGCAGCACCACCATAGGTATCAACTATAATCTTTCTACCTGTTAAACCACAATCACCATCTGGACCACCAATGACAAAATTACCAGTCGGATTTACATAAAATTCTTTGTCATCAAAATCTTTCATAAAATTTTTAGGTATCGAATTCATCATGTATGGTCTTAGTAATTCTCTGACTTGATCTTGATTTACTTCAGGTGAATGTTGAGAAGAAATAACCACCGATTTTACCTTTGTTGGATGACCATTAACATATTCAAATGTTACTTGGCTTTTAGAATCTGGTTCAATATGTTTTAATTTACCCATTTTTCTATCCTCAGCCATCAATTTTAGTATTTTATGAGAGTAATGAATTGGAGCAGGCATTAAAACATCTGTCTCATTACAAGCATATCCAAACATAATACCTTGATCCCCAGCACCCTCATCTTTATTACCTGAAGAATCTACTCCCATAGCAATATCAATAGACTGAGAATGCAAATGGCTTTCAATTTTTGTTGCTTCTTTCCAAGTAAATCCATCCTGATCATAACCAATATCTTTTATGCAGTTTCTAACTTTTGAAATAATTTCATCTTTTTCAATTTCAGGTCCTCGGACTTCTCCGGCTAAAACAACTTTATTTGTCGTAGTGAGAGTTTCGCACGCTACTCTCGAAAATGGATCTTTTGAAATATAAGTATCTACAACCATATCAGATATTCTATCAGATACTTTATCTGGATGACCTTCTGATACAGACTCACTGGTGAAAAGGAAATTTTTTAAATTATTCATCTTTGATCCTATTAAATGAAATTGTTAGAAAAATATACAATAAAATTAATACTAGAAATATCATATTTCCATATTTAGAAAAAAATGTTTTATCCACATCTTTTTTTTTTTCGAAATCTATATAACCTTTTTCACCATAATTGATTTTCTTTTCAATTTCTCCTAAAGGATTGATTAAAGCAGACATTCCATTATTTGCCGCTCTAACTACATATTTTCCATTTTCTATTGCTCTAAATATACTGTGAGCAAAATGTTGTTTTGGGCCAATAGATTTACCAAACCAACCATCTTCGGAAATATTAGCTATGAAATCAAAATCAAAGTTTTTTGATAAATTACCAGTATAAATTATTTCATAACAAATCAATGGTAAAAAACTTAATTCATAATTCTTATTCTCAATCTTAATTATCTTTCTATCATTTCCTTTTGTAAAAGATCCAAAATTATTGGTTATTGTTTTTAAACCAATTTTTTTTAAAAAAATTTCTAAAGGAAGAAATTCACCAAAAGGAACTAATTTGTTTTTGTCATAATTGTTTAATAAATTCAAATTATTATCTAAAACTGATAAAGAATTGAAATAAATTTTTTTATTATTCTTTATCGTTCTTTTTGTGATACCTAAGCCTATGAAATGATTCTCATTAAAATTCTTTGAAAAATCACCCGCAAATAATTTAATTTGATCTAAGTATGTATTAGGTATAATTCCCTCTGGCCATAAAAAAAATATCCTTTTTGTTTTATCTGGTTTACTTATCGAGATTAACTCATTAACTACATCTTTGGCTGGAGTATCATTATAAAATCTTTCGAGATTTATATTTGAAGAAATAATCCTAATTATATAGGGATTTTCAATGAAATTTTTATCTAAAAATTCTTTTTTTTGAAATGTACCATAGATCAGAAACAAAAAAGGTAATAAAAAAAATATGATTGTTAAAAAAATTTCTTTTTTTGATTTTCTCAAAATAAAAATTGCTGGTGTAATAAAAAGGCTAATTACAATTAAATTTAAAGAATATGTGCCAATTAATGAAATTATACTTATAAATTTAAGATTTTCTGAAAAAGTGTAAACTATAAGATTCCATGGAAATCCTGTTAAAATTGTACCTCTTAAAAATTCAATTACCCCAAATAGAAGCGAAAATGTAAAAAAGGCACTGATGATATTTTTTGGCTTAATTAAACAAAAAAATAAAGAAATAAAACTATAAAATAAAGCTAAGAAAGAAGGTATTAAAATTAAAGCTATTGGTAATAAAAATATAAAGCTTTTATCAAAAGTTAAAGATATGGTAATCCAATACAAATTAGAAAAAAAATAACTAAAACCAAAGAGCCATCCATAAAAAAAGAATTTTTTTTTAGATACTTTTCTATCTAACCTTTTAAATAAAAAAATGAAAAAAATGCTTAATGTTAAGAAATTTATCAAAAAAAAATTGAATGGTGGAAGACTTAAAGATGTTAAACCACCTATAATCAATAATAACAAACTTTCAAATAAAAATTTTTTTTTCAATTTAATTCAGTAATTTTTGAACAGATTTAAAAATTTTTTTTTCTTCGTCCATCATTTTTATATAATCTTTTTTAAGCATATGGTCGTGCCCTATCAAATGTAAAAATCCATGAATAAAAATCTTTATTGTTTTTTTTTGAAATTCTTTATTACTTAGTTTTTTAAATTTATCCATGTAATCAAAACTAATAATTATATCTCCAAGATAAAACTCTTTTTTATTTCCTATTTTTTGATCAAAGGGGAAGGCAAGAATATCTGTATGCTTGTTTTTATTTCTAAATTTTTTGTTTAAAATTCTTATTTTATTATTATTTGAAAGTAATAAACTTAAGTATGCTTTTTTTTTAATAAATCTGTATTTTTTTGGAAAATGTTTACAAACTCGATTAAATAAGTTATTTTTTTTTTTAATTTTTTTTAACCAAGATTTTTCCTCGGAAATAACATTAATTCTTATCATTGATGTTATAAGCTTTAACAATTTTTGATACAAGAGGGTGTCTCACTACATCTGAATGATTAAAATCTACAAATGCAATTTCACTCAAATGAGATAAAATTTTCTTAGATTTTTGTAAACCTGACATACTTTTGTTTGGTAAATCTATTTGTGAAGGATCTCCATTAACAACAATTTTTGAGTTTTCACCTATTCTAGTTAAAAACATTTTAATCTGAGTGTCTGTAGCATTTTGTGCCTCATCTAAAATAGCAAATGAATTTTTTAATGTCCTACCTCTCATAAAGGCGAGAGGTGCAATTTCAATATCACCAATTTCTATCATTCTTTGAATTTTTTCAAAATGAAACAAATCGTAAAGTGAGTCATACAAAGGCCTTAGATAAGGATCAACTTTTTCCTTCATGTCTCCTGGTAAAAAACCAAGTCTCTCACCAGCTTCTACGGCGGGTCTAGACAAAATAATTCTTTCAATTTTTTTTTCCAATAACATTGTTAAACCTATAGCAACTGCTAAGAAAGTTTTTCCGGTTCCTGCAGGACCAGCAGAAATAATTATTTCTCTTTCTCTAAGTGCTCTTACGTATTCTTTTTGTCTTTCAGATCTTGGGATAATTGATTTTTTTGGAGTCTTTATAATATCTGTAATATTAGTATTTTTTACTTTTTCATTTATCATAAACTTATCAACAGAGGATAAAATATCTTTTTGTTCTAAATTTCCATTATTTGATAATTGATTTACTAAAAACTGAATTGCATTTTTTACAATTTCATTTTTCTCCAACGATGATTTAATTAATATCGAATTTCCTCGGGAATATATGCTAGCACCTGTTATTTTTTCTAATTCTTTTAAATTTTTATTAAATTCTCCAACAATACCCATTAATAAATCATTATCGTGAAAAATAATACTGAGAGAACTATTTTCTGAATATACAAACTTAAGTGAGGGTTGAGTATCTTTTTTAATTGTACTGCTCAAATTTATGCCACTCTTTTATTGAAATTATTTAAACTTTCGCCGAACAATGTATTCTGATTGCTAAAATTTATTTTTACTTTTACGGTATTTCCCACATCTTTATCATTACCATCAAAAATGACTGAAGTCATGTACTCAGATCTACCAAAAAACTTATTGCTTTCATCTGTTTTATTTTCCACTAGTACCTCAATTTCCTCATTTTCTAAATTTTTATTCATTTTGATTTGATTATCAAATAATTGTTTTTGGACCTTCTCTAATCTCATAATAGATATTCTCCTATCAATTAATTTTAAATTAGATGCAACTGTTCCTGGTCTTGGACTAAATATAAATGAAAAAGAATTTATGAATTTTATATTTTTGATCAAATCTAATGTTAAATTAAAATCATTTTCCTCTTCACCTGGATAAGCAATAATAAAATCACTTGAAAATTCAATTTTTGGATTGATAACTTTTAATTTTTCATAGATTTCAACATAATCACTTATTTTATGTTTTCTATTCATTAGTCCTAAAATTTTATCCGAACCACTTTGTACAGGCAAGTGAACTAATGGCATTAATTTTTTTGAATATTTGTAAACATTAAGCAAATCTTCTGTCATATCTTTAGGATGAGATGTCGTATATCTTATCCTTTTAATCTGTGGAATATTTTCTATTTCAAATATTAAATCTGATAATCTTTTATTATTGTTTTTATAAGCATTCACATTTTGACCTAACAATGTCAATTCTGAAACACCGTTTTCAGACAAGACTTTTGCCTCGTTTACAACTTCATCAAATGGTCTAGAATATTCAGGACCCCGTGTATATGGAACAACACAAAAATGACAAAATTTATCACAACCTTCCTGAATTGTAAGGAAAGATGAAACCTTATTAGAATTATTTTTTATTTTATTTAGATAGCTAAATTTAGTTTCTGCATCAAAGGTTGTCTCCTCTAATTTTTTTCTTTTATCAAAAAATTCCTCAATCTTATTATTAATCTTATGATAGGCCTGAGGACCAATAACTATATCGATATATGGTTCTCTTTTTAACATTTCCTCATTTTCAGCTTGAGCAACACACCCCGCAACAATTACAAGCGGTTTTTTTTTGAATCTAAAATTTTTTTTTAATCTTCCTACTTCATGATAAACTTTTTCTTTTGCTTTATCTCTTATGTGGCATGTATTTAAAAGATAACAATCAGACTCGTTCAATATAGTAGTTTTTTCAAAACCTATCTTTTTGACCATATCACATAATCTGTTCGAGTCGTATTCATTCATTTGACACCCAAAAGTTTTTATAAATATTTTTTTATTCATCTTTTGATTTAACTTTGACTCCATATAACTCAAGTTTATGATCAACTAATTTGTAGCCATATTTATCAGCAACTTTTTTTTGAAGTTTCTCTATTTCCTCATCGACAAATTCAATGATTTCACCTGTTTTTACATCTATCAAATGATCATGGTGTCCTTCATTTAATTCCTCATATCTTGCCTTGCCACCTTTAAACTCATGCTTAGTTAAAATACCTGACTCTTCAAATAACTTTACAGTTCTATAAACAGTTGCAATACTAATCTTCGGATCTATTTTAGATACTCTTTGATATAGATCATCAACATCTGGATGATCAGTTGAATCAGACATTACCTTAGCTATTATACGCCTTTGGTCAGTAAGTTTTACCCCTTTAGACAAACATTTTTCTTCAATTGTTTCTGACATAACTAATTCTAACTCAAGTAAATAGGATTAATCAAATTTTTTTTGATTTTAAATTTTTTGCATAAATTTGGCACATTTTTATATATAATCTGATTTTCTCCTTTAAAATCCTTTAAACTAAAACAGTAATAATCGATTTTATTTGCTAAATTAATAGCTTTCACAATTGATAGAGAATTTCGTATCCCAGCAAAGCTACCCGGACCCCCGTTAACGTAAATTTTGGAAATCTTAGTCAAACTTAAATTTTTTGATTGTAAAAATTCATTTATTAACAACATCAACTTTTCAAAATTAATTTTGCTATTTTCATAAGAAATATTATGATTAAAGTCATTACCAATGATCATTAAAAAAATCTCATTTTTTGTAGCATCAATAATAAGTTTATTCATTTTAGAATTTTTTTATATATCCAAATCTAATTCAGATGAGAATAATAGTAAATATTATTCGAACGATAGTGGTATTCTGTCATTAATGTATCACAGATTTAATGAAAACAAATATCCCTCCACAAATATTCGTATGAATATGTTTAAAGATCAAATGAACATAATTAAAAATCTTAATTATGATTTTTATAGTCCAGAAATTTTTCTAAAAGAATTTAATAAACCTAAAGCTGAGAAAAAAATTTTGATAACAATAGATGATGGATTTAAATCATTTTATAATGAAGCCTGGCCGTATCTGAAAAAAAACAAAATTCCTTTTATACTTTTTGTGTCCACAGAGCCTGTCGGAAAAAAGGGATATATGTCTTGGGATGAAATTAGAGAGGTTGAAAAATCTGAAATTGGATTTATCGGACATCATTCACACACACATAAATATCTAATAGATATGAGTAATGACGAATTCAAAAAGGATATTGAGACCGCATCAAGAATTTTTAAAAAGAAACTAGGCTATGTTCCAGAAATTTTTTCATATCCATTTGGTGAATATTCACTCTACATGAAAAATTATATATCAAAAAACTTTAAAGTTGCCTTTGGACAACATTCGGGAGTTATTGATATAAACAAAGACAAATTTGAACTTCCAAGATTTCCCATAAATGAAAAATATGGAAATTTAAATAGATTCAGATCATTAATTAGTTATTTGCCTTTAGAATATAAGAAACTTGAGCCAAATCAAAAAAAAATTGAAACAAAAAACAATCCACCTAAATTAATCATCGAATTTTTTGATGAACAAACCAATTTAAATAATATTAATTGTTATTCAAATGAGGGAGATAAATGGGATAAATCAATTATAAAAATTTCAAAAAATATATTATCAGTTAAATTCAGAGAACCTTTTGCTCCAAGACGTGGAAGAATAAATTGTTCACTTAACGATAATGGTAAATGGCGTTGGTTTGGAACTCAGTTTACAATTATGAGAGATTAAATTAAACTCTCTAATTCTTTACTTGATGGCAATAACTTAGCGTCATCAAAATCTTTCAAATTATTTTGTTTAATAATCTTTCTAATAATCTCAACATATTTTTCACCAGTTGCAGCATATGTATCAAGAAATTCAGCAAGAATAATACTGTCTAAAGATTTTCCGGCATCTCTTAGCCCTGCGCGTGCTTTTCTAAAATCTTTATATGAAGAATGAGTATTTAAATTTCTTTGGTAAGCTCTTACAGAGGCTTGTAGAACATTGAAACGCATCACTTTATGTCCTTCGTTTTTATCAGACTCCTTTGGCTTCAATCCCTCGCCTGACCAAGTCCATTGTCCAAATAGTGCATTTCCTTCTTGAGCAAATCTTGAGGTTCCCCATCCAGTTTCTTTTGCTGCTTGGGCAATAGCTAAGGAAACTGGTATCTCATCCATTCTTATTTTTAAAGTTGAAAGGTCTTTTGAAGGTATACCATATTGCTTATATTTCTTTTCAAGCCATTTTTTTTCTAATTTTGAATTATTACTTTTGTTAATGATATTAAAAAGTCTTTTTCTGTCTAAACGAATATTATTATTTTCTTTCAAAATTAAGGGTAAAACTATTTGTATAAAAAACTCTTTTCTTTTTTTAGTACTTTCTATCATTTTAATTTCATTTGGAAGCAGAGTAAGAGCAACAGGTTTAACTAATTTTTTTTCTCTTACATCTTCTAATTTGTAATCTGTATCTTCAAATAATTGTTTTATTGTTGACGCATTTAATCTTACAGTATCGGTCTCAAGATCATTTAAACTGAATATGTCTATTAATAAATCTCTCTCATCTAAATTTTTACTACCAGGATCTTCTCCATATTTTTCTTGATTAAGAGTATAAGCCAAAACTTTTTTCGAATTGTTTTGAAACTCATTTTTTATGAAAATTTTTTTATTAGAAAAATCAATTAAAAATGGTGCTGAATAAAAGAAAATCATTAACACAAAACTTGATAAAATCACTCTTGGTATAGATCCAATTTGAATTTCATCAAAATGTTTAAAGAAATAACTGTTTTTTTTTCTACTCATTTAAATTGCCTCAACTCTTTTAACTTCAGGCAAATAATGAGTAAGAAGGTTTTGAACTCCTTGTTTTAGTGTCATCGTGGAACTTGGACATCCTGAGCAGCTTCCTTGCAATTGCACTTTAACTATGCCATCATTAAATTCTACAAACTTGATATCTCCTCCGTCTTTTGCAACAGCAGGTCTTATTTTCTCATCTAAAATTTTAATTATGTTTTTTTCTATCTCATTTAAATTTTGATTATTTTCGTTTAAATTATTGTCAATTACAAATTCTTTTCCATTTGAATAAAAATCATTTATTAAAGAAATAACAATATGCTTAATATCATTCCAAGATACTTCGTCATTTTTATTGATTGAAATAAAATCTTTTCCCAAAAATATTCCTTCAACTCCGTTAATAGATAAGAGATTCCTTAATAGTTCATTAGTAGTATCTTCTTTTTTATTAATTTCAAAAGACCCTTGATTTGATACAACCTTTCCAGGTAAAAATTTTAATGAATTTGGGTTCGGTGTTATTTCGGTTTGAATGAACATAAGTTATATATAATGAAAATTTTTAAAATTTAAACTTGTAATTAATTTATTTTAAAAACCCACTATTTCATGAATTTTATTTATCTTTTTTGAGGCTATTTCTGAAGCTTTAATACAACCTTCTTGAAGTATTTTATCAAGGTAATTTTTATCATTTAATAGTTTTTTTATTTCTTTAGTGATAGGTCCAATCTTATCATTTATACTTTGAGATAGATCTTCCTTAAACTCTGAAAAATTTTTTCTGGAAAATTCTTTTATTGCTTCCTCCAAAGATATATCTTTGATGCTTGAGTATATAATTAGAAGATTATTAACCTCAGGTCTTTTTCCTAATTCATCTAGTTTAGTAGGCATCGGCAAAGTGTCTGTTTTGGCTTTTTTAATTTTATTAATAATTAAACTTTCATCATCTTTTAAATTTATTCTACTTAAATCTGATATTTCAGACTTGCTCATTTTTTTTTTACCATCTTTTAAACTCATAATTCTTGAAAAATTTTTTTGTATAAGTGGCTCTGGTACTTTTAAAAAATTATCAATCCCAAAATCATTATTAAATTTTTGAGCAATATCTCTACAGAGCTCTAAATGTTGTTTTTGATCATCCCCAACTGGAACATGTGTTGCATCATACAATAATATGTCTGCTGCCATTAAAATTGGATAAGAATAAAGTCCAATGCTTGCCTTTTCTTTATCTTTGCCAGCTTTTTCTTTGAATTGTGTCATTCTGTTTAACCAACCCATTCTAGCTACGCAACTTAATATCCAAGCAGCTTCAGAATGTGCTGAAACTTGAGATTGATTGAACATGATATTTTTTTTTGGATCAATTCCGCTTGCAATAAAGGTTGCTACAGTTTCACGAATATTTTCTTTAAGTTCAACCGGATTTTGTTTTACAGTTATAGCATGAAGATCGACGACACAAAAAATACATTCATTGTCTTTGTCTTCACTCAATTTAACAAAGTTTTTAATTGCTCCTAAATAATTTCCTAAATGAAGATTACCAGTTGGTTGAACACCTGAAAAAATTTTTTTTCCCATAATCTAATACTTTAATTTAAGATCTTGATAATTAAAAGCTTTGATAAAGAATGATACTAATAAATAGAATATTAAACATATTATAACAGATAAAATCAAATAAAATGATTTTAGGTAGTATTCATACATTAAGTGATTTTCAAAATTTGAAATTAAAAAACTTAAAAAAACACCCATTATTAATGAGGCTAAAAAAATTCTTAAAAGTTTATTAAAAAATATTTTATTAAAACTAAATAAATCCTTTTTTTTTAAATAATAAAACAAACATATTGAATTAAACCAAGATGATATAGAAGTTGCAATTGGAATGATGATAAAACCCAATGTTTTAAAATAATAAACACTTATTAAAACATTTAAGATTACTGAAACTAAAGAAATGTAAAAAGGAGTTTTTGTATCATGATTTGCAAAAAAGAAACTCGAGAAAACTTTGATTAAAGCAAATGCGGGTAATCCAAAACTAAAATAATAAAGTGCTTTTGCGGTGTTAGAAACTGAAACTTCATCAAATGAACCATAACCAAATAAAGCAGAGATTATTTCTTCTGAAGCAATCAATAAAGCAATAGTTGCTGGTAAACTAAGAAACATACTAAGTTCTAAAGCTTTGTTTTGAATTAAGACGATTTTATCCTTTTTTTTTAATTTTATGTATTTTGAAAGTTGGGGAAGTATGACTACACCTATTGCTATACCTGCAATTGCGAGATTTATTTGATAAATTCTATCAGCATAATAAAGATAAGAAACGGCACTGGCCTGAAAAGATGCAATAATTGTGCCAATCAAAATATTAATTTGTGTGACACCAGATGAAAAAATACTTGGTAAAAGTTTTTTGAAAAAAAATTTTACTTTATGATTTATGTGAAATTTAAAGTTAAATTTTAATAGATAAAATTTTTTTACAAATTTGTACAGAAAAAATAGTTGCAAAAAGCCAGCTATTGATACCCCGTAAGAAAGATAATAAACAAGTTTATCATTTAAATACTTCCCAAAAAATAAAACACTTATCAAAATTAAATTTAAAATAATGGGTGCTGCTGATGCTGCTGCAAATTTATTATGTGAATTCAATATGGCAGCAAAAAAAGATGACAAACTTACAAAAATTAAAAATGGAAATGTGATTCTTGTTAAGTGAATAGCAAGTTCAATTTTTTCGGAATTTTTAACAAAACCTGGTGCAATTAAGGAAATAAAGGCAGGCATAAATATCTCAACAAGAATGACTAAAAAAAATAATCCCAAAAGTAATAAGTTAAAGATATCGTTAGCAAATTTATTTGATTTTGATTTGCCTCTTGCAAGTTCAGAAGTGTAACTAGGTATAAATGCAGAATTAAATGTTCCTTCCGCAAACAATCTTCTAAAAGTATTTGGTATTCTAAAGGCTACAAAAAAAGCATCTGCTAATAAACCAGCTCCAAGAAAAATTGCAATTAAAACATCTCTTAAATACCCAAGTAATCTACTGATAATAGTATAAAAACCAAAAGTGCCTGTTGACTTAATTAAGTTCATAAATCATATTAGTCTTAATTTTACCCCATTTGTACACCTAATTATTAAAAATGAAAAAAACAAAAGTAGATCATTACACCGATAAAGAGGCTTTAGAATTTCATAGTCATAAAAAACCAGGGAAGATTGAAATTTCATCTTCAAAAAATATGACAACGAAACGTGATCTTGCTCTAGCATATTCTCCAGGTGTTGCTGCACCTGTAAGAGCTATAAGTGAAAATCCTGAAGCTGCATTCGATTATACAAGTAAAGGAAATCTTGTTGCTGTAATAAGTAATGGATCAGCAATTTTAGGAATGGGAAATTTAGGTGCTCTTGCATCAAAACCAGTAATGGAAGGTAAGGCAGTACTTTTTAAAAGATTTGCAGACATTGACTCCATAGATTTAGAAATTGAGTCTTCAGATCCAAATGAAATAGTAAATAGTATTAAAAATTTTGCTCCTAGTTTTGGTGGAATAAATCTAGAGGATATAGCGGCACCAGATTGTTTTATTATAGAAGATAAACTTAAGGAAATTTTAGATATACCTGTTTTTCACGATGATCAACATGGAACGGCAATAATTACAACTGCAGCATTAATAAATGCTCTTGATATAACAAAAAAATCAATAGAAAAAATTAAAGTAGTAGTAAATGGTGCAGGAGCGTCTGCAATGGCATGTACCAACTTGTTTAAAAAAAGTGGTGTTCCTAAAAAAAATATTACAATGATTGACAGAACAGGTGTTATTTTTGAGGGAAGAGAAAATTTAAATCACTGGAAATCAAGCCATGCAATAAAAACTGAGGATCGAACCCTTGATGATGCAATTAAAAATGCAGACGTCTTTTTAGGTTTGTCGGTTAAAGGAGCATTAACTAAAGATATGGTTAAAAAGATGGCTAAAAATCCAATAATATTTGCGTGTGCAAATCCAGACCCAGAAATCACACCTGAAGAAATTGAGGAAGTAAGAGATGATGCAATTATAGCAACAGGACGATCTGATTATCCTAATCAAGTAAATAATTTAATTGGTTTTCCATACATTTTTAGAGGTGCTCTAGATGTACGTGCCAAAACAATTAATGAGGAAATGAAGGTTGCAGCTGCAAATGCAATTGCAAAGTTAGCAAAAGAAGATGTACCTGATGAGGTTATCGCTGCGATGGGTGGTGAAAGACCACATTACGGTAAAGAATATATTATCCCATCAACATTTGATCCCAGATTAATTAGTGTGATACCTGCAGCAGTTGCTCAAGCAGCAATTGATACTAAGGTGGCAAGGATTAAGATTGATGATTTTGATGTTTATAAAGAACAACTTAAACAAAGATTAGATCCAACTGTAACGATTATGCAAGGTGTCAACTCATATATTAAAAAAAAACAAAAAAGGGTAGTTTTTGCAGATGGTGAAGATGAAAATATGCTTAAAGCAGCGATAGCTTTTAAAAACTCAAAATTAGGAATTCCAATAATGGTTGGAAAAGAAGAATTAATTAAGAGTCAAATTAAAAAAATTGGATATAATGAAAGTTTTGATATCGAGATAGTTAATTCTAAAGATAAAATTAAAAGAGACAAATATGTAAAATATCTTTTTAAAAAACTTCAAAGAGAAAAAGGTATGTTAGAATGGGATTGTGACAGGCTTGTGAGAAATGACAGAGTTATATGGGCTTCATGTATGGTGGCTTGTGAAGATGCTGATGCAATGGTAACAGGAAATACAAGAAGATATTCTTCTTCACTTGAAAAAATAATTAAAGTCGTTGATCCAAGGCCTGGAGAAATTATGTTTGGTCTTAACCTTATTGTAAATAGAGGAAAAACCATATTTCTTTGTGACACTTCAGTTATAGAATATCCTGATGCAAAACAACTAGCAGACATGGCAAAATCAGCTGCAAGAGTTGTAAGACTTTTTGGTTTTGATCCAAAAATTGCATTCTTATCACATTCTACTTTCGGAGAGCCAGCTACTGATAGAACAAAAAGATTAAGCGATGCTGTTGAAATCTTAAAAAAAGATAAAGTTGATTTTAAATTTGATGGAGAAATGCAACCAGATGTTGCTCTTGAAGAAATATACAAAGAATTATATCCATTCTCAGAAATTGTTGGAAACTCAAATGTATTAATAATGCCAAGTCAACATAGTGCAGCTATCTCCTACAAAATGATAAAATCTATGAGTAGAGCAAAAGTTATAGGTCCCTTGCTTATTGGATTGGGCCAACCCATAGAAATAGCACCACTTAGGAGTTCAACGTCTGATATTATTAATTTAGCATCAATAGCTGCTTACTCAGCGGACGTAATTAATTACAAAAAAAATTAATTTTTTTGAATTCTTAAGTTTTCAACAAGTAGAATACTTACAATAATGTCTTCAACATCTAAAATTTCTTTGGCTTCTGATATAACCTCATTTTTTTCATCTTCAGTCATGGAAATTCCATAGATATAAATTTTTCTTTTATAAGTATCAATCTGATAATTTGTAGCTTTAATATTTCTATTTATTATCAAAGCAGCTCTCAATTGAGATGTAATTAAAACATCTTTTGCTGATTGCTTAAAATTAAAATCTTCTTTTACTTTAATATCATTTCTAACTGATCTTACACCTGTAGTTTCCCAGGCTAATTTTGTTAATTTTAATTTTTCCTCTGGATTATCAACTTTACCAGTAAGAAATATTCTTCCATCCAAGACTTTTGATTTGACTGATAAAAAATAATTTTTATCTAATAATAAAATTTTAGCTGTTAAACCTTTTTGCATAATTGAGTCATCAATCTGAGTTCCGACTGATCTTGGGTCAAAAGCTACACTCACACCAGTCCCAAAAATACCTTTAGAGGAGACACCCACGCACCCTGAAATGAATATGGTAAAAGTAACTAATATTAATAATCTACTAATCATTTAATTTTAATACAATAATTATAAATTTCTTTTTTTGATATTTTTTTATTTTCACTAATTATATCAACTATCTCTTTTACACTGAACTTATTGATTAATCTACTAATGATTTTTTTATCAGTTTCATTTAATGTTTGTTTAATTTTTCTAAAATCTTTTTTTTCTGAAATAACGATAGTAAGTTCGCCTTTTAATTCGAATTTTTCTAAGTTAAGTTTATTAATCTCTGTGTTAATAAATTCCTCATAATATTTAGTCATTTCTTTACAAATTAATATTTTACGATCACTAAAATAATCTTTAAGATAAGTAAGAATTTTTCTTATTTTTTTTGATGATACAAAAAATACTATAGAAATATTTAACTCAGCTAATTTTTTTAAATCTTTAATTAAATTTTTTTTTTCTGGAAAAAAGCCATAAAAAAAGAATTGATCAGAAAATCCACTGATTGAAACTGCTGATGTTACTGAGGATGGTCCTGGAATTGGAAAAATTTTAATATTTCTCTCTATACATTCATTGATTAAAATTGTTCCTGGATCTGAAATACATGGAGTTCCTGCGTCGGAAATTAGAGATACTATCAATCCTTTGTCTAACAGCTCTAAAACTTTCGGTAAATTTTTTTTTTCATTAAATTTATGGTAAGCAATTAACTTCGCGTCAATATCATATTTATTAAATAGAACTTTTGAAATTCTTGTATCTTCACATAGTATAAAATCAGAATTTTTAAGAATATCTATCGCTCTAAATGTAATATCTCTTAAATTTCCTATTGGTGTTGATACTAAATAAAGCCCTTTTTCAATTTCTTGATTATTAATTGACATTCAATTTCTCACCATAATCTTTCGATAAGTAATATAGTATCATTAAATGTATAAATATTTAAAACTTATTGTAATCTTATTCTTTTATTTTCTAAGCTTCTCGTCAGAAAAAGTTATAGCAGTGGAAAAAATAAAAATTGGTTTATTAGTTCCAATGACGGGTGATGATAAAGAAATAGGTATTCAAATCATCAAGTCAATAAGAATTGCTCTTAAAGATATTAACTCTAAAAATTTAGAAATTTATCCAAAAGATACAAATTCAAATCCAACAAAAACAATTAATGCTGCAAATGAATTAAAAAAAATGGGTATTAATATTGTAATTGGTCCAGTTTTTTATAAAAGTCTAAGTTATCTTGATGAAATTGAAGGGATGACGTTTGTATCTCTTACAAATAAAACTTTAAATTTACCTAAAAGTGTAATTAGCAGCGGTATTAATGCAACTTCACAAATTAATGCTATAAAAAAATTTACAGAAATGAATAAACTTAATAAAGTTATTTTTTTAACACCAAATCTTAATTACGAAAGCGAAATCAAAAGAGCAATTAAAAAATCAAAAATAAAAATTTCAAAGCTTTACGTTTATGATACAGAACCAACTAAACTTACTGCACAAATAGAAAAAATTACAAATTATAAGATAAGAAAACAAAACCTTTCAGATGAGATAAAAAGAGTAGAAGACTCTGATTTACCAGATAAAGAAAGACAATTAGAAAAATTAAAAAAAAAATATACAATAGGAAATGTAAACTTTGACACAGTTATAATATCAGATTTTGAAGAAAGCTTAAAAAGTGTAATTACTTCTTTTCTTTATACAGATGTATCACCTAAAAAGAAATATATTATTTCTTTTAATCAATGGTTTGATGAAAGTTTTTTAAATGAAAAAACAATTCAACCAATTTATTATCCTTCAATTGATAAAGATAATCTTGATAGTTTTAAAAAAAAATTTTTTGATGAATTTAATGAATATCCAAACTATTTATCTTTATTAAGTTATGATTTGGTTGGTCTAATATATTACTTAACTTTAGAAAACTCAATTTTAGATGCTGATAAATTGTTTAAAAGAAAAAATTCATTTAAAGGAAAAATAGGCGTATTTGATGTTGAAAATAATCAAATTAATCATCGACTTAACTTTTATAAAATTAATGGTGGTAAATTCATAAAAATTTTTTAATTTTTTTAAAAGCTTTGTATCTATGATCAATTTTTTGTTTTTGATGAGGAGCCATCTGTCCAAAAGTAATTTTTCTATTTTTAGGAATAAAGATTGGATCATAACCAAAACCTCTTTTTCCTTTTGGCTTAAGGGATATTTTACCTTCTATTTTTCCTAACACACAAGCAATTTCTTTATCTAGATATGAAATAGACAAAGCACAAATAAATCTAGCTGTAATTTTTTTATTTTTCCAATTTTTATCTTTCTTATTTAACTCTTTGTAAACCCTTTTAATAGCTTTACTAAAATCCCCATTCTTCCCTCCCCATCTTGCAGAAAAAATCCCAGGACTTTTAGCTAAGAAATCTATTTCTAAACCTGAGTCATCAGCCAAACATATTAATCCTGTTTTTTTTGAAAAATATTTAGATTTTATCAAAGAGTTTTCTTTAAAAGTTTTACCATTTTCATTAGGACTTTTAATATTAAAATCCGAAGTAGAATAAATTTTGATATTTTTTGGTAATAATCTCTTGATTTCACGCAGTTTACCTTTGTTGTTAGTACCTATAAGCAATTTATAAATTTTTTGTTTAGGCATCTAGAAATTATCAAAATCCTTACCATATAAGAGCTTATGGAAAAAGAAGAAAACCAGAATAAGACTTTTAAAGACCAAAATCAAGATACTGAAGAAGTGTCTAAAAATACCGAAGAAAATTTAGAAGCTGAAAATAAACAGGAGACTGTAGAAGACCAAAAAGAGGAAATTAAAGAACTTACCCCAGAAGAAAAAATTACTGAGCTTGAGGATAAGGTTGCAAGAACCTTTGCTGAGATGGAAAATCAAAGAAGAAGATTTGAAAAAGAAAAAGAGGATGCATTTGAATATGGTGGTTATAGTTTTGCAAAAGAAGCTCTTAGTTTAATCGATAACCTTGATCGTTCTAAACAAGTACTTGAAAATGATGAAAAATTAAAAGAAACAGAGGCTTTAAAGAAAATAATTGATCATTTAGATATTATAAAAAAAGATTTACTAACAGTATTTGAAAAAAATAATATTAAACCTATTGATAGTCTCAATAAAAGACTTGATCCAAATTTACACCAAGCAATGATGGAGGTTGAAGATGATACAAAAGAGCCGGGAACAATAATTCAAGAAATTCAAAAAGGTTTTACTATTAAAGACAGATTGCTTAGACCCACATTGGTCGGTGTATCAAAAAAAGTGATAAAAAAAGAGGAAAAAACTGACGAAAATAAGCAAAATTTAGAAAATAAATAATTATGAGATTAACTTGTAGTTTCACATTTAAACCCTATATGAACGGTTAGACACAATAAAATTATGAGTAAAATTATCGGAATAGACTTAGGAACCACAAACTCTTGTGTTGCAATAATGGAAGGAACACAAGCTAAAGTATTAGAGAATGCGGAAGGTGCGAGAACGACACCGTCTGTGGTAGCCTTTACAGATGAAAATCAAAAATTAATTGGTCAACCAGCAAAGAGACAAGCAGTAACAAATCCTGAGAATACAATTTTTGCTGTTAAAAGGTTAATTGGTAGAAACTTTGATGATCCAACAGTCAAGAAAGACATTGAAGCAGCGCCTTTTAAGATTGTAAATTCTGAAAAAGGCGACGCTTGGATTGAGGCAAAAGGTGAGAAGTATTCACCATCACAAATTTCAGCTTTTATATTACAAAAAATGAAAGAAACCGCAGAAAAATATTTAGGTCAAGCCGTTACAAAAGCAGTAATAACTGTGCCTGCCTATTTTAATGATGCCCAAAGACAAGCAACAAAAGATGCGGGAAAAATAGCTGGTCTTGAAGTTTTAAGGATTATAAATGAACCAACTGCTGCATCACTTGCTTATGGTTTAGACAAAAAACAAAACAAAAAGATTGCAGTTTATGATTTGGGTGGTGGAACATTTGATGTTTCAATTCTTGAATTAGGCGATGGTGTTTTTGAAGTTAAGTCTACAAACGGAGATACTTTTTTAGGTGGTGAAGATTTTGACAATACGATCGTAGAATATTTAATTTCTGAGTTTAAAAAAGATACTGGGATTGATCTTAAGTCAGATAAGTTAGCCCTACAAAGACTCAAGGAAGCTGCAGAAAAAGCAAAGATTGAACTATCTGCAGCAGAACAAACTGATATTAATTTACCATTTATTACAGCCGATAAGACAGGTCCAAAACATATTAATCTAAAAATGACAAGAGCAAAACTTGAAGCTTTAGTAGAGGATTTAATTGCAAAAACAATGCCACCTTGCAAAACAGCTTTAAAAGATGCTGGAATAACTGCAAATGAAATTGACGAGATAGTAATGGTAGGTGGTATGACTAGAATGCCAAAAGTTATAGAAGAAGTTAAAAATTTTTTTGGTAAAGACCCTAATAAAAGTGTAAATCCAGATGAAGTTGTTGCAATGGGTGCAGCTATCCAAGCAGGTGTTCTTCAAGGAGATGTTAAAGATGTTCTTTTATTGGATGTTACTCCACTTTCGTTAGGAATTGAGACATTGGGTGGTGTTTCAACAAAATTGATAGAGAAAAACACAACTATCCCAACAAAAAAAAGTCAGGTTTTTTCTACTGCTGAGGATAATCAACCAGCTGTATCTATTAGAGTCCTTCAAGGTGAAAGGGAAATGGCTACTGACAATAAAGCATTGGGTAATTTTGAATTAGTAGGTATCGCACCTGCTCCTAGAGGTGTCCCTCAAATAGAAGTAACTTTTGATATAGATGCAAATGGTATTGTTAATGTTTCTGCTAAAGATAAAGGCACAGGTAAAGAGCAAAAAATTCAAATTCAAGCCTCTGGTGGATTGAGTGATGAAGAAATTGAAAAAATGGTAAAAGACGCTGAAGCAAACAAAGAAGCTGATAAGAAAAAAAGAGAGTCGGTAGATGTTAGAAATCAAGCTGATACTATAATACACTCAACTGAAAAAAATCTTAAAGAACATGGTACTAAAATCTCTGATGCTGAAAAGAAAGCAATTGAAGATGGATCTAACGCTCTAAAGGAGTCCTTAAAAGGTGAGGATATTGAAGATATTAAGAAAAAAACCGAGGCATTAGTGCAAGCTTCAATGAAACTTGGTGAAGCAATATATAAATCACAACAAAATAATAAACCAGATTCTGGAAAAGATGATGGAAATGACAATAAAGGAAAGAAAGACGATAATGTTGTTGATGCGGATTTTGAGGAAGTAAAAGACGAAAATAAAGAAAAAAGCGCTTAACTGACATCTATTTGTCCAGGTTAATAAATGGCTAAAAGAGATTATTACGATGTCCTTGGTGTAAACAAAAGCGCTTCTCCTGATGAACTAAAATCAGCTTATAGAAAACTTGCTGTAAAATATCATCCTGACAAAAATCCAGGAGATAAAGTTGCTGAAGATAAATTTAAAGAGGCTAGTGAAGCGTATGGTGTTCTCTCAGACAAATCCAAAAAAGAAAACTATGATAACTTTGGACACGCAGCATTTGAAAATGGGGGTGGAAGAGGAGGTTTTGGAGGTTTTGGTGGCTTTAGCGGTGCTGATTTCTCAGATATATTTGAGGATTTTTTTGGTGATTTTGGCGGAGGTAGTAGAAGTTCAAGAAAGAAATCTAATAATAGAGGTTCAGATCTAAGATACGATTTATCGATCACATTGGAAGAAGCTTTTACTGGTAAAAAACAAAATATTCAATTTTCTACATCAGAAAAATGTAATACTTGTAAAGGAAATGGTTCCAAGCCTGGATATAATCCAGATAGATGTTCTTACTGTGGAGGAAACGGAAAAGTTAGAACTAATCAGGGTTTTTTTACTGTTCAGCAAACCTGTCCTCAGTGTGCTGGTAGTGGTGAAGAAATTACTAATCCTTGTAATGATTGTAATGGGCAGGGAAATAAACAAGCTTCAAAAAAAATATCTGTTACTATACCTAAAGGTGTAGACGATGGAACAAGAATTAGACTAGCTGGTAAAGGTGAAGCTGGGGTGAGAGGTGGAACTAGTGGAGATTTGTATCTATTCATAAACGTTGAAAATCATCAACTTTTTAAAAGATCAGATGTAAACTTATTCTTTGAATTTCCTATTTCTATTGCGGATGCCGCTTTAGGAACATCAATTGAAATACCTACTATTGATGGCGGAAAAGCAAAAATTAAGATACCAGAAGGGACTCAAAATGGAAAACAATTTAGATTAAAAGGTAAAGGTATGCCATTTATGCGAAGAGGAGATTTTGGTGATTTGTATGTACAAGTCAAAACCGAAGTTCCAATTTCACTGAACAAAGAGCAAAAAGTATTATTAGAAAAATTTAGAAAAATTGATAATGAAAGATCAAATCCAAGTATAAAAAAATTTTTTCAAAAAGCTAAAAATTTTTGGAAAAATTAAAAATGGGTTTAGAAGAAATTATTCCAGCCATCGCTTTAATTGCAGTTTTGATATTGGTGTTTCCTAATTTTTTGGAAACAAATATGAAAAAAAAAATATTTTTTAAAAATCTAAGTATTTGGGGTATAATTGTATTGTTTCTTGTGATAATTATATACTTCGTCTTTAAATGAAAAAAATTAATTTAGGCATAACTGGCTGTATGGGTCGTATGGGCCAACAAATAATTAAATCTGTTAAATCCGATAAAAATTTTAGATTAGTTGCACTTACTGAGGGAAAAAAAATAAATAATAAAATTAATGGAATTAAGATTTCACAAAATACTATTGATGTTTTTAAGAAAACAAACTTGATTATTGATTTTACTATTCCAAAATGTACTTTTGAAATCTTAAAAATTGCGTCAAAATTAAAAAAAAGAGTAATTATTGGAACTACTGGTTTTAATAAAAAACAAGAAAATTTAATAAAAATTTACGCAAAAAAAATTCCAATTTTAAAAGCAGGAAATATGAGCTTAGGTATCAATTTGTTAATGTATCTTACTGAAATTGCCTCAGCTTCACTTAATGATACTTTTTTAACCAAGATATCAGAAATTCACCACAAACATAAAAAAGATTATCCTTCAGGTACTGCCTTAATGCTAGGAAAAGGTATTGCTATCGGTAAGAATAAAAACTTTTACAACTTAATAGGTAAAAAATATCTTAATAATAAGAAATTTCCATATTCGAAAAAAATCAACTTCAATTCAATAAGAAAAGGAGAAATTATTGGTGAACATGAAGTAAAATTTTCAAGTGGTAAAGAAATAATCAAATTAAATCATGAAGCTTTTGATAGAGCTTTATATTCTGAGGGTGCATTGTCAGCTGCAAAGTGGCTAATGACAAAAAAAGCAGGTCTTTATTCTATGAGAGATCTTATGAATTTTAAATAATGAATGAGATTCAAAGAGCAAAGATCGTATCTTATAATCTCAACAAAATTTATCCAAAAATAAATGTTCCTCTTAAAAGTCGAAATGTTTTTACGCTACTAATTTCTGTGCTCTTATCTGCGCAATGTACAGATGTAAATGTAAATAATGTCACAAAAAATATTTACACTAAATACTACAAACCAGCTCATTTCTTAAAGCTTGGTAGAAAAAAAATTGAAAAGTTAATAAAAAAGATTGGTATTTTTAGAATAAAAGCAAAAAGTATTTTTCACCTTTCAAAAATATTAGTTGAAAAGTATCATGGAAAAGTTCCAAAAACATTTGAAGAATTAGAAAAACTCCCTGGAGTTGGTCATAAAACGGCAAGTGTAGTTATGTCACAAGCGTTTGGACACCCTGCATTTCCCGTTGATACTCATATTCATAGACTTGCTCAAAGATGGGGTCTTACTAATGGAAAAAATGTTGTACAAACTGAAAAGGATTTGAAAAGACTTTTTCCAAAAAAAAATTGGAATAAACTTCATTTGCAAATTATTTTTTATGGAAGAGAATATTGTAAAGCAAGAGATTGTTATGGAATAACTTGTAAAATTTGTACTACTTGTTATCCTAAAAGAAAAAAACCTATAATTACAAAAAAAGCTTGATGAAAATTTTGGGAATTGGAAATGCAATTGTAGATGTTATTTGTAAAGTTGATGATGATTTTATATCAAAAAAAAAACTTACAAAGGGATCAATGAAACTAATATTTGATGAAATTGAATTTAAAGAACTATTTACCAATTTAACCATCGAAAAAACAATTTCTGGAGGATCTGTAGCAAATTCAATAGTAGGTTTGTCTCAACTTGAAAATAATGTTGGTTTTATAGGGAAAATATCTGATGATGAATTTGGTCTTAAGTATGAAGATGGTTTAAAGAGGGAAAATGTAAATTTTCTATACTCTAAAAAAAAAGAATTATTACCAACTGGTAGCTGTTTAATTTTAATTACCCCAGACTCTGAGAGAACTATGTGTACATTTCTAGGGACTGCTGGTAAGATTAATAAAGACGACTTAGACATTAAATCACTAAAAAAAAGTGAAATTATTTTTCTTGAAGGATATTTGTGGGATGAAGGTGACCCAAAACAAGCCTTTGATAAAGCAATTATTCATGGAAAAAGAGTGGCAATGTCTTTATCTGACCAATTTTGTGTTGACAGGCATAAACCTCACTTTTTAGAGTTGGTTAAGAATAAACTTGATATAATTTTTGCAAATGAAGGTGAAATCATGTCATTAATTAATGCTAAAAATTTTGATGAGGTTCTCTCTTTTGGTAAGCAAATTAATAAACATTTAGTAATTACTAGAGGTGATAAGGGAGCTATATCTGTCTATAATGAACAAGTGGTTGAAGTTGGTATTAAGAAAAATCTCAATGTTGTTGATTTAACAGGGGCAGGGGATTTATTTGCAGCAGGTTATCTGCATGGGTATATCAACGATTTTTCCCAAAAAGAATGCTTGGAAAAAGGAACAGAATTATCATCTATAATAATTCAAAAAATGGGAGCAAGAATTTAATGAGAGTAATTAATATTTTTCCACTTTCAATTTTTTGCAACAAAATCGTTCTTTCAAATGATAAAAAAGATCAAATGATAAGTGAAATTAGAAAGATGAGGGATAATTCCAAAAAAGCAGATTATAAAAAAAAAGGTGATGCTTGGACAGGTGATACACAAGGATTTGAAAATTTACAAAAAAATATAATTTTTGATGAATTTTTTTTAGAAGTAAAAAAAAATATTAATGAATATCTAGAACAATTAGCCATTGATATTGATCAATTAGATATCTTTATACAAAGATCGTGGGCAACTATTTCACACGGAAACGAAACAATAGCTAAACATAAACACATGCAATCACATATATCATTTGCGTATTATCTTAAAAAAAATTCAAATGATGCAAACTTGATGATTCATGATGAAGTTACGAGAAATGAGATAATTCCTGGGTTATTTGGATCTATTTCCTCTTTAAATCGAAAAGTATTAAAAAAAATTAATATATTAAATAGTAGTCAAATTACTATTAATGTTAAAGAAGATGATATCGTTTTTTTTCCATCCAAAACACCTCACTCAACTCAACCAACAAACAGTAATGAAGAAAGAATTTCCATTTCAGCTGACATTGTTTGTATAGCTAAAAACTCAGAAACACTTGAACATTTAACACCACCATATGATAATTGGAAAAAAATTTAGGTAATAAAATTATTTTTTCTTTCTTTTAAAACTTCCTTTCCCTTTTTTAGGTTTAATAACTCTTTGTTGAAATTTTTTTGAAAAAAGATTTCGTGCAATTTTATTTCTTTTGATTAATTTGGTAGCCATATTTTGTGCTTATTATAAAATTTTCGTCGTTAAATTTTTTTTTAATTTTTTTTCTTAATCTATGAATATGAGTCTCAACAGTATGTGTCTCTAGTTTAGACTGATAACTCCATACGCTTTCTTGTAATTCTTTAATAGTAATTGGCTTATCTTTTTTTTTTAAATAAATAATTGTATTTATCTCTTTTTCTGTAACATCAAGTTTATCGTTATTTTTCATTAATATTCTTGAGTTGATATCAATAAAGTAGTTTCCAACTTGAATATGAGATTGTTTGTTAAATTTCTTTTTTAAAAACTCAATATTAATTTTTTCAATAAGATTTGAAAACTTAATAGGAAAATCATTGAAAATTAACTTGTTAGTATTTTTCAATCTATCGTTATTTACTAAAATTATATAATCATCAAATTTGTTAAAATCAAAATTTGAAAAATCTTTTTTAGATACATTTATTAAGTTAAAATTTAAAAATTCATTTAATTCATTTAAAATGTCATAAAGAGCTTGTGAGTCATAAATCACTAAATTTTGATTTTTCATGTATAATTATTTTATGATAATAGTTTTAAAAAATAAACATATTCTTAAATTAGACGACTTTGAATTAAAGTGTTCTATTGGCAAAAAAGGTATTACAAAAAATAAAATAGAAGGTGATAAAAAAACACCTAAAGGCATTTTTGAATTAGGTCCACTTTTTTACAGAAAAGACAGAATCAAAAAACCTTTTACAAAAATTAAAAGTTTTATAATAAAAAAAAATATGGGTTGGTGTGATGATATTAAAGATAAAAAAAATTATAATAAATTAATTAATATAAAGAAAAAGATGCATCATGAAAAACTTTATAGAAAAGACATGAAATATGATCTTATATTATTAATAAAATATAATTTTAATAAAAATATTGTTGGGAGAGGGAGTTGTATTTTTTTACATTTAACCAATAACTATCAACCTACAGCTGGATGCATTGCTCTTAAAAAAAAAGATTTTTTGATAATGCTAAAATTATTAAATAAAAAATCTAAAATAAAAATTTCTTAGCTTCGTTGTCCAAATATATTTGAACCAATTCTCAAAAAAGTAGAAGAATTTTCGACTGCCTCAATAAAATCTGAGGACATCCCCATACTCAATTCAGACAATTGTAAATGATCATTTAATTTTTTTAACTCTTTAAAAAAAGGTACGGGATTAACATTATTAGGAGGTAAGCACATTAAACCAACAATATCTAAATTAAGTTTTTGACAATAAAAATGAAAGTTTTCCAATTCTTTTTGATTTAAACCAGATTTTTGGGTTTCATCTCCAATATTTACTTGGATAAATAATTTAATCTTTTTTTTTTGTTTTTCTTGTTCGTCTGCAATTTTTTTTGCAAGTTTTTCATTATCTACAGAATGGATATAGTCAAATAACTTTACAGCAAATTTAACTTTATTAGTTTGTAGTTTACCAATTAGATGTAATTTAATATCAGGTTTTTTTAACTTAATTTCAGACCACTTTTCAATAGCTTCTTGTACTTTGTTTTCTCCATAATCTAAATGCCCATGCTCAATTAAAGGTAAAATTTTTTCTAATTTAAATGTTTTGGAAACTGCAATAATTCTTGGTTGTTTTGGTAAGTTTAAACTCTCTTTTTTAGATTTTACAAGTTTTTCAATTTGTATTAATTTTTCTATTGAATTATGCATAAATTTTATCAAAAAAAATACTACTTTATAAGTGAATACGACACAAATTTAATTGATAATTTAGATAAATCTGTAAATATAATTTATAGAAACTATCGAAATAAGATAGATATTCAGCAAATACAAAAATTAGGAAATTATTGTAAAAAAAAAGGAAATAAATTTTATCTGTCTAATAATTTCAAGATCGCTTTAAATCTTAATCTAGATGGTGTTTATTTACCATCGTTTAATAATAGTTACAAACATCTTTCTTATAGTTTAAAAAAAAGTTTCAAAATTATTGGTTCTGCACACTCCTTAAAAGAAACTACAATTAAAAAAAAACAAAAAGTTCAAGATATATTCATATCCTCAATATTTAAAAAAAATAAAAATTATCTTGGAATAAACAAATTTAAAAAATTGATATCTTTAACAAATTTAAATGTAATTGCCCTTGGCGGAATAAATCAAAAAAACTTAAATAAACTAAAGTTAATTAAACTGAAAGGCTTTGCAGGTATTTCTTACTTTAACAAAAAAAAAGGCCCCTAAAAAGGGGCCCTTTTAAAATTTAATCTAAGCTAGATTAAAACGCAAAAGATACAGATAATTCTGTTTCTTCGTATTTTTTACCAGCAGATCCACCTGCGTTTCCAGTTTCTGAAAGAGCAGCACCTAAAGTCATAGCACCCATTGTGTAAGTAGCTTGAATTGACTCATTCTGTCTTTCTACAACTGTAGAACCAGCTAATTGGTGATTAGCAAGAGTTGACTCTCCATAAGATATAGAGAAATTGTCAGCTGCATAAGCAACAGCCCAGAAGTCAGCTTCATTGTCAGCTGCTCCATTAGCACTGTTTTGATAAGCTTCTTGGTAACCAACAGATATTGGTCCCGCTGAATATTTAACGTATGCAGTTATGTTATCCTCATCATTACCTGTTGAAGTAGCAGATTTTGTTCCACCATTTTCAATTGATTCAACACCACCACCAATAGATAAACCACTTTCATGGTCAATCTTTAGTACCATTGCTGTACCAACGACTGATGATACGTTTACGCCACCAGCAGTCGTAGAACCTACGTCTGCAGCAGGGTCATAGTCTAATGATGCATTAACTGTTACACCCATTAGTTCCTGTGCAGGAATTGAGTAAGTTAACGAACCACTTGCTGTTGAGCTACCAAAGAAAGAAGGGTTGTCACCAGCTAAAGCTAATCCATCCCAAGTTTCATTGTATGCAGCAGGCATTACGTCGTCAATACCATTACCAGCAGCACCAGCTACGTTATTGATTTTAAGTGTACCTAATGATCCCATTCCCACAGTTACTTGTGAAGATGAATTTGACCATGAGCTATCTGTATTAGCAGCTTGGAAAAAAGCAACAGTAAAACCGTTGTCTAATTCACCAGATGCATTGAAATAAAGGTCAGTGTCAACACCAACACCTTTACCATTTAAAGTCTGTGCAGAAGCCGGAGCGTCGATAGATGCATATTTAATTACTGCATCACCAGTCACTGCGTACTCAGTTGCATTAGCACCTGTTACTGCTAGTGATCCAGCTAGAGCTGTAAGACCTAGTTTTTTTAAGTTATTCATATTACTCCTTTGTTAATATAATTAATTATATGAATACGCTTAAATACCAATAAAATGGCTAAAAAATCATTAATTATCTTTAATTTTTGAATTTTTTTATTTAGTGTGGTATTTTTACAACAAAATTATCTTTTGAAATAGCCATTTATTCAGATAAACCATCATTTATATGACTTTTATCAAAAAAGCCCAAAATTTATTTATAACGCTCTTTTTTTTACTTTTAAGTGGATGTGGAGGTTTTTCAGATATTGATTGGTCTAAACGAGGTGAGGTAAGTGGTAAAGAAAGAGCAAGAAAAAATGTACAAGAAGGTAGAGGAATATCTTTAGGCAATATAGGAAAAAGTGAAACGAACTTTTTATTTGCCTCTTCAAATCCTTTATGGAGAGCATCTCTAGAAACCATAGATTTTATGAGTTTATCAAGCGTAGATTATGCTGGAGGTCTGATCATAACAGACTGGTATAACGAAGGATCTGCTGATGAAGCAGTAAAAATTACAATAACTTTTTTGTCTAACGAAATAAGAGCTGATGGGTTGGTTATAGATATTAGAAAAAGAAATTGTAATCAGAATAATCAATGCATCACAAAAAAAATTGATAGTGATCTTAATTTAAAAATCAAAGATAAAATTTTAAGAAGAGCGGCAGTTTTAGATAAAGAGTTAAAAGAAAAAAAAAGGAAAAAACGACCAAAACAACTTTATCCTGATCCTGCAAATACAAACTAATAACTCTTAAAGAGGATATTTGAATAGATACAATTTTAAATCGACAGAAAAAAATTGGCAAAAGAAATGGGAAGAAAATAATTCTTTCAAAGCAGAAATTAATAAGAATAAAAAAAAATTTTACTGTCTAGAAATGTTTCCATACCCCTCTGGTAAAATACACATGGGTCATGTTCGGAATTATACGATAGGTGATGTGTTATCTAGATATAAACGTTTAAAAGGATTTAATGTATTACATCCTATGGGTTGGGACTCTTTTGGGATGCCTGCTGAAAATGCTGCAAAATTGAATAATTTAGATCCGAAAGATTGGACTGAAAAAAATATTCAGACAATGAAGACACAATTAAAGAAATTGGGCTTATCTATTGATTGGGATAGAGAAATTTCTACGTGTTCACCAGAATATTATAAACACCAGCAAAAATTTTTTCTCGATCTATATGATAAAGGCCTTGTTTATAGAAAAGATAATTATGTAAATTGGGATCCTGTCGATAAAACAGTTTTAGCAAATGAGCAGGTTATAAACGGAAAAGGTTGGCGATCAGGGGCGGTCGTAGAGAGAAAGAAACTTAATCAATGGTTTTTCAATATTTCAAAATTTTCAGAGGAATTATTAAATAGTTTAGATAATCTTAAAGACTGGCCTTCAAAAGTTAAATTAATGCAAAAGAATTGGATTGGTAAGTCTTTTGGATGTGAACTAGATTTTAAAATATTAGGTAATTCAGAGATAAATAAAATTAAATGTTTTACTACAAGACCAGACACATTGTTTGGAATGTCTTTTTTAGCAGTTTCTGTGGATCATCCTATTTCAAAGTTTTATGAAAAGGATCATGAATTTGAAAAGTTTAAAAAATTATGCTCCAAAACTGGAACAACCGAAGAGTCAATATCGCAAGCTGATAAACTAGGATTTAAAACAGATTTATTGGCAATAAATCCCTTAGATGAAACGAAAAAATTGCCAGTTTACTTTGCAAATTTTGTATTAATGGACTATGGATTTGGTGCTGTTTTTGGTTGTCCAGCTCATGATCAAAGAGATTTAGATTTTGCCCTTAAATATAATCTTAAAGTAATCCCAGTTGTAAAACCAAATGATAAAGAAAAAAATTTTGAAATTAATGATAAAGCTTACACAGAAGGTGGAATTATTTTTAATTCTAAATTTTTAGATGGGTTAAAAGTCCCAGAAGAGTCAATTTTAAAAACTATTGAAATTTTAGAACAAAAAAAAATTGGAAAAAAAACAACTAATTTTAGATTAAAAGATTGGGGAGTTTCACGTCAAAGATATTGGGGTTGTCCAATTCCAATTGCGTATAATAAAAATAATGAAATAGTTAAAGTACCTGTCGAAAAGTTGCCAATCAGATTACCTGAAAATATAAATCTAAATGTTAACGGTAATCCATTAGATCATCAAAAACAATGGAGAAAAATAAAAATAGATGGTGAGGAATGTAATTTAGAAACAGACACTCTAGATACTTTTGTTGATTCCTCATGGTATTTTTTAAGATTTTGTTCACCATCAAATACAGAAACTGGATTTGATCAAAAAGATTTGGAATATTGGATGCCTGTAGATCAATATATTGGTGGGGTTGAACATGCAATACTTCATTTGTTGTACTCAAGGTTTTTCACAAAAGCATTAAGTTATAAAAACAATTCTTTAAATGTTTCAGAGCCATTTACTGGGTTATTCACTCAAGGTATGGTTTGTCATGAAACTTATAAGTATCAAAATACTTGGTTAAGCCCAGAAGAAGTTGACACCAAAGATGGTAAAGTATTTTTTTTAAAAGAAGATCCAAATAAAAAAGTAGAGGTTGGATCATCTGAGTCCATGTCTAAATCCAAAAGAAACACTATAGACCCTGAGATAATGATAGATAACTTTGGAGCAGATTCTGTTAGATTTTTTATACTATCAGATAGTCCACCTGAAAAAGATGTTCAATGGTCAGATAGAGGAATGCAAGCGGCATATAAATTTATACAAAAATTTTGGAATTTACATTGTAGTTTTGAAAAAATTTTAAAAGAAAAACCTATTCAACAAAGTAACAAAAATGATAATGAGATAAATACATTCACTAACGAAATGATCAAAAAAATTTCATTTAATCTTGAAAATTTTCACTACAATGTAATTATTGCTAACTTCCACGAGATTTATAATTTTTTAGTAAAATTTCAAAGTAACATTAATTGTGATTTTGATACATTAAAAAAGAATTATGTAAAAATATTAAAAATAATGCAACCTGTGATACCTCACATTATTTCAGAATGTTTAACAAGTATTGGTGAGAAAACTGATTTTGATTGGCCGGATTTTGATAAAAAATATCTAGATAAAAAAGAATTAAATATTGTTGTTCAAATTAATGGAAAAAAAAGAGGTTTGGTTATTAGTAACAAAAATACCGACGAAAAATTATTAATTAAAAAAATACAATCTATTCAAGATTTTAAAAAACATTTGGATGGTAAACAAATCATAAAAAACATATATATTAAAGACAAAATTATAAATTTAATTGTTAAATGAGAAAAATTTTAATTATATTTTCAATTATTTTTCTTCATTCATGTAACGGGTATCAACCAATTTTTAAAACACAAGAAGCAAATTTTTTTATAGTTAAGATAACAAATATAACACAAGATGAGATTTCAAATCAAATTAGAAATAGTTTGAAACCTTATACAAAAAAAAATAATAACCAACCACTTATTTTAGAATTAGAGTCAAAAAAAAATGAGAAAATTTTATCTAAAGACAAAAAAGGTAATCCAGTAGTATTTGAACTAAAAATTGAAACTGATGTTAAAATAATCTTTAAAGACAAATCACAAAAAGAATTAAAGTTTTCTAAAAAATTTAATTATAATAATCAATCAAATAAATTTGAACTCAAACAATATAAAGATAACATTGAAAAAAATCTAACAAATGAAATCTTTGAAAGTTTAATATTTAAATTAAGGTCAATTTAATGATAATCAAAAGCTTTGAAATAGATAAAATTAAAAAAACTCAAGCTCAATTTTTTCTCCTTTATGGCGACAACCAAGGCTTTAAAAATGAGATAATTTCTTTATTAAAACACGAGAAAAAAATCAATGCTGATGTTTATTATGAAGCTGAAATATTGAAAGATATATCAAATTTTACAAATACTATTTTGTCTAAATCTTTTTTTGACAGTGAAAAATTTATGATAATTAAAAAAAGTTCTGATAAAATTATATCATGTATAGAATTTTTACTGGAAAAGAAAATTGATGGAACTACTCTCATTTTGGAATCAGACATTCTAGAAAAGAAATCTAAATTGCGAACTCTTTTTGAAAAAAATGTAGATCTCGTTTGCATTCCGTTTTATCCTGATAATTACCAAACTTTAAATAATATCGCTTTAAAATATTTTAGAGAAAAAAAAATTTCAGTTTCCAATGAGACAATTAATCTAATTATAGATAGAGCCAACGGCCAAAGACAATTTCTTAAAACTGAACTTAATAAAATTGAAAATTATACGATTGATAAAAATAAATTAAGCTTTGAAGAGATAAAAAAAATTACAAATTTAGGAAGTAATCAAGATATAGCAGAACTTATAGATACTTGTTTGAATAAAAATCAAAATAAACTAAATAATATCATCAATGAAAATATCTTGACCACTGAGGATGTAATTTTGATTATCAGAGTTTTTTTATCAAAGACAAAACGATTATTGAGAATCAAAGATAATGTGAAATCAGAGAAAAATATTGATAAAGTTATTTCTTCTTATAAACCTCCAATATTTTGGAAAGATAAAGATATAATCAAAAATCAATTAAAATTTTGGTCAAGAGATGAAATACTTAATTTGATAAATGAAATTAATGAATTAGAAATCAAAGTGAAAAAAAATATTTCTCAACCAATAATTATTTTAATTGATTTTTTATTAAACAAAGCAAAAACTAATAATTTTTCTTGATAACCTCAATTATTTTATTTAATTGATCTAAATCTTTATAATCAAAAGTAATTGTTCCTTTATTATTTTTTTTATGACTAATTTTGACATTTATGCCAATTTTACTTTGTAAATCATACTCAAGGGATTTAATATTAGGGTCTTTATTGATTTTTTGCTTATTTTTTTTTTTAAAAATTTTTACAAAATTTTCAGCTTGTCTCACACTTAACTTCTTTTCTACAATCTTATTAGCAATAAAAGATGCATTATCTAAGCCAACCAATATTTTTGCATGACCTGTTGAAATTTTTTTCTTTTCAATAAGATCCAATACATCTTTTGGTAATGTTAGAATTCTAAGGCTATTAGTAATATAACTTCGACTTTTTCCAATAAATTTAGAGACTTTTTCTTGATCATACGAAAAATCATTTATTAATCTCTGATATCCTTGAGCTTCCTCTAGCGGATTTAAATCATGACGTTGAACGTTTTCGACAATTGCAAACTCTAAAGATTTAAGATCATCTGCTTCAGTTAACACAACTGGAATATCCTCTAAACCAGCATATTTTGCTGCTAGCCATCTCCTCTCTCCAGCAATAATTTCATATTTGGAATTATCGGAATTTGATTTTCTTACTATAATGGGTTGAATAACACCCCGCTCTTTGATGGAATTTGTTAAATCTTCTAAATTTTCTTTTTCAAAATTTTTTCGAGGCTGAAATTTATTAGGTACAATGTCGGTCAAGTAAAGATTGTTTGTTTTATTTTCAACTTTTGTCTCACCGATTAAAGAAGACAAACCCCTACCTAAACCTTTTTTAATTTTAGAATTCATCAGGCCGCACTTCCAATTTTTGCTTCTTGAAGGACAAATTCATCAGTGAAGCTATAATAAGATTTACTACCAGGACAATTTTTGTCATAAACAAGAACTGGAACTCCATGTGAGGGAGCCTCAGATAATCTTACATTTCTTGGTATTACAGTTTGATAAACTTTTTCTTTAAAATAACTTCTTGCTTCCTGTTCAACTTCTGAAGATAATCTATTTCTTTTATCATACATAGTAAGCAGTATTCCTTGTATCTCCAAACTAGGATTTAAATTTACTTTAATTCTTTCGATAGTTTTCATTAATTGAGTTAAACCCTCCAAAGCAAAAAATTCTGTCTGTAACGGAACTAATAGAGAATTTGATACTACCAAAGCCATTACAGTTAAAAGACTTAAGGAAGGGGGGCAATCTATAAGAATGTAATCATATATTGCTCCAGAATTGTTTAAATATGCGGTTAATTTAGTCTTCAAAATAAACGCTCTATCGTTATCACCAGCCGTTTCGACCTCTAATCCAGATAAATCTACATTAGATGTAATTATATCCAGATTAGAAAATTTTGTATTCTTTATTACATTTGAAATAGACATTGTTCCATTCAAAATTCCATAAATTGTCTGATCTGAATGTTCAACATTTGATAACCCTAATCCAGTTGTAGCATTGCCCTGAGGATCTAAATCAATTACTAAAATTTTTTTGTTCTGCTGAGACAATGCTGAAGCCAAATTAATAACTGTTGTTGTTTTACCTACTCCACCCTTTTGATTGATTATAGAAATTATCTTCATGAAATTTTTTTTTTTATCTTTTTTATATTAAGTATAAATGACTCATTATTTGTTAAACTTTTTTTTTCATCATAATCCAAATCCCATTCTTTTAAAGTTTCATTTAAAACTTTCTTTCCACTAGACCCCATAAAAAGTATAATGTTTTTATATCTTTTAAAATTTTCATTCACTAAATTTAGAATGACCGGCATAGGTTTGAATGCTCTAGACATGATTGTCCCTGTCTCTATATTTTTAATTTTAAAAATATCTTGTTGAATTATTTTTGTATTCAATTTTAATTTTTTTGAAACTTCTCTCAAGAAAACACATTTGTGATAGCTTTTTTCAAAAAGATTTACTTTCATATTATTTTTCAAATTTTTCATAACAATTGCCACTATCAATCCCGGCATCCCACCTCCAGTACCTAAATCTGAGGTTGTATTTGAATTTAAATCAACAAAATCAATGATTTGTGCAGAATCTAGTATATGACGTTGCCTTATTTCCTGTTTTTCACTTGTTTTTTTGCTGATAATGTTAATTTCCTTGTTTTTTTGTTGTATCATTGAAATTAAACTTTCAAACTCATTACAAGTTTCACGTGAAACATTTAAATTAGGAATTTTAGAATAAGAATTTAAAATTAAGTTATCCATTAAGCTATATGCTTAATAGACTTTCTTTTAACGTGTGACAACAAAATATATACAGCCGCAGGTGTTATTCCATCAATTCTTAATGCCTGACCCATAGTTTTTGGTCTTATTTTCTTAAATTTAGCCTTAACTTCATTAGAAAGGCCTGAAAATTGATCATAATCAATATTATCTGGTATTGTTAAATTCTCATCTCTTTTAAAGGCAAGAATATCAGCTCTTTGTTTTTTCAAATACCCTCTATAATGTGAATTAATCTGAATTTGTTCATCAACTTCATTACCGTAATCAGCTATTTCAGGCCAAATCTCTCTAATTTTTTTCATATTTACATCTTTTTGAGTTAAAATTTCTTCTGCTGACCTAAATACACCATCTTTAGCTATTTTAATTCCATAAAAGTCTGCCTTAGAGGGAGAAATATTCAGACTAGACATTTGGAGAGTTATTTTACTCAATTTTTTAAATTTATCCTCAAATATAATTTTTCTATTTTCTGATATCAAACCAATTTTTATCCCTCTATGAGTTAACCTTAGATCAGCATTATCAGACCTCAAACTTAATCTATATTCAGCTCGAGACGTAAACATTCTATAAGGCTCCGCAACCCCTTTAGTGACTAAATCATCTATCATCACACCAATGTAAGCATCTGACCTATCTAAAATGAAAGGTTCCTCATTTTTAAAAGATAAAGCTGCATTGATACCTGCAATAAGACCCTGAGCCGCTGCCTCTTCGTAACCTGTGGTTCCATTAATTTGACCTGCGAGATAAAGATTTTTTATTTTTTTGGTTTCTAGAGTTAAAAAGAGTTCTCGAGGGTCAATATAGTCATATTCTATAGCGTATCCTGGTCTAATTATTTTTACATTTTCTAAACCATTGATATTGTTGAGTATTTCACATTGTACAACCTCAGGTAGTGAAGTCGAGATGCCATTAGGATATATAGTATGATCATTTAGACCCTCAGGCTCTAAGAAAATTTGGTGTCTGGTCTTATCAGCAAATTTAACTACTTTATCCTCAATAGAGGGACAATATCTTGGGCCTACACCTTGTATGCTTCCAGAATACATTGCACTTTTAGATAAATTCTTTCCAATTATTTTATGAACCTTTTGGTTAGTATAAGTCATCGAACAAGACACTTGTTTGTTAAGATTTTTTTTCGTTAAAAAAGAGAAAAAATATGGATCTTCATCCGCAAACTGCTTTTCTAAATTTTCATAATTAATTGTTCTTGAGTCTAATCTTGGAGGTGTCCCAGTTTTTAATCTTCCTATTTTAAAATTATATTTTTTTAACTGCTCACTTAAACCGGTACTAGGCTTTTCATTGAATCTACCAGCAGGTGTTCTTTCATCACCTATATGTATCAACCCATTTAAAAAAGTGCCTGTTGTTAAGATTAACTTATTACAAATAACTTTATGACCTTTTAAAGTTAAAAAACCACTTATCTCATTTTCATTAAAAATAAACTTAATTACAGGATCAGAAAAAATGCTTAAATTACAGTAGTTTACAAGTTTTTCTTGAATAAATCTTTTATAAAGTGATCTATCAGATTGAGTTCTGGGCCCTCGAACTGCAGGACCTCGACTTCTGTTTAATAATCTAAACTGTATTCCAGACTTATCTGCAACCTCTCCCATAATACCGTCTAAGGCATCAATTTCTCTAACTAAATGACCTTTCCCTAAACCACCAATAGCTGGATTACACGACATTTCTCCAATTGTATCTATGCTGTGTGTAAATAGAGCGGTATCTACACCAAGTCTTGCTGAAGCCGCTGCAGCTTCACACCCAGCGTGACCGCCACCAATGACAACTACATCATATTTAAAATCTTTTTTCATGCATTAAATTTATATTCGATTGTGATATTTACAAGAATTCTATTTAATTATTAAATAAGCTTTGATTACCAATATAAAATGGCAAAATAAGTCAAATATTCATATAATAAAGAGCTATTTTCCAATGCAAAAATCCTTAAAAATACTACCTAATATTTCCTCTACATCAACTTTACCAACAATCATTCCTAATTGACGTGTGGCTAACCTTAAATCCTCGGCTCCTTTATCAAAATCTTTTTTATCATTTTTAATTAAAAAATTAGTCAAATGTTCAACACACTGTAATAAATTCTGTCTGTGTCTTTCTCTTGTAATTAAAATATCTTCCTCAACAATAAGTTTATTTTCTAAATTATTTTTTATTTTAGAAATTAATTTATCTATATTTAGACCGTCTTTAAGTGAAATCAAAACATGATTGAATTTAGTAACTTCAATATCTAATTTTCCTTTCAGTAAGTCTGATTTGTTAATTACTAAAATTGCATCTTTTTTTAATAAATCATTCAAAAAACCACTAAAATCAACACTTTTAGCATCAATTACTACTAGTTTCAAATCGGCATTCTCTGCTCTGCTGAGCGATAACTTTATTCCCTTTTTTTCAATTTCATCTTTTGAGTCTCTTATACCTGCTGTATCAGAAATAATTACCGGGTACCCATCTAAGTTGAGATGTGTTTCAATAACATCTCTTGTTGTACCAGCAATTTCAGAGACTATCGCAACATCTCTATTTGCCAAATAATTTAATAAACTTGATTTGCCTGCATTGGTAGGGCCAATAATAGCAATTTTAAAACCTTCTCTAATAATTTCACCAACTCTTTGATCGTTTAAAATTTTTTTTATTTCATAAAGAACTTCTTGTGAATCTTTTTTAATCTTTTTTAAATTTTCATCTGGTAAATCCTCCTCTGGAAAATCAATTTTTGCCTCAACGAATGATAAAATCTTTAATAATTTATCTCTTAACTCATTAAATTTTTTCGATGATTTTCCTTTCATCGTCTTTAAGGCCTGTAATCTCTGAATTTCTGTTTCTGCTGATATCAAATCAGCTATACTTTCGGCTTTTAATAGATTTATTTTACCATTCATAAAAGCAATTTTTGTAAATTCTCCTGGTTCAGCTAATCTACAATCTTTTATTTTTGAAATTTCATTTTGAATGGCAGTTATAACTGAATGACCCCCATGAATCTGGATTTCAGCCATATCCTCTCCTGTATAGCTCTGAGGCCCTGGAAACCATAAGATTAATCCTTCATCAATTAGTTCAGAAGTGTTAATATTGTTTATTTTTCTCAGAGTAGCAACTCTTGGACGAGGGATATTGGTTCCAGTCAGGGATTTTATTACATTAGCTGCATCTGGTCCTGAAATTCTTATAATCGCAACACCAGCCACGCCAGAACCTGTCGATAAAGCATAAATAGTCATTATATCAAAATATAGTATTAAAATTATACTATAATATAATTTATTTTATGAGAAATTTATTTATGTAAATCAAAAGGCTCTAAGTAATTAAATGAATGATATTAATTTAATAAAAAAACAAGCTGAGATTATTGTAAATCTTTATAATGCAAAAAAATTTGCTGAAGTAATACAAAAAGGCAAAATTTTGATAAAAAAATTTCCTGACCAAGTTATTTTTTACAATGCAACATCTTTATCATTATCAGCTTTAGACAGAGACGATGAGGCTCTACTTATTATGAAAAGTGCCTTGAGCAATCATCCAAAAAATATTCATGTATTAAATAATTTAGGTCTTATTTCAAATAAATTAAATAACAACAAACTTTCAAGAGAATATTTTAATCAAGCACTCTCTATAAATGATAATTTTGTAGAATCTTTAATTAATTTAGGAAATCTTGAGCTTAGTGAAATGAATTTACAAGAATGTAAGTCACTATATGAAAAAGCTCTGAGTTTAAGCAAAAATAACCAGGCTAAAGAAATAGTTTATACGGCACTTGGTCACTATCATCAACAAATTGGAAATTTTGATGAGGCTTTAAATTATTTGTACAAAATAAATGATTTAAATCCAAATAATACAGGGGTAGATAAATCTATAAGTCTTATTCATAAATACAAGGATAAAAAAGATATTCATCTTGCTTCTATGGAAAAAAAAATAAGTTTAAAATTATCTGAAGAACAAAATCAAAGTCTTTTTTTTGCACTAGGAAAAGCATATGAAGATCTAGGTTTACACAAGGAGTCTTTTAAATTTTTAAGCAAAGCGAACGAAATTGCAGATAATAGATATAAATACAACATTAACAAAGATATTGATTTATTTGATCAACTAAAGAGTTTATTTAAAAATTTTAGCTATACACTAAAAATTCCATCATCGAAAAAATTTATTTTTATAGTTGGAATGCCAAGATCTGGCACAACTTTAATTGAACAAATAGTATCAGCACATAGAGATGTTTTTGGAGCGGGAGAACTTAAATTTCTAAGTGAGTCTATTCATAAAAATATATTGTTAGAAAACAAATTTATTAATGAAAAAATTAAGGAAATCTCTTTTGAAAATTTGAAAAGAATTCAAGAAGAATATTTGGAGGGAGTAAAATCATTCAATTATAGTGAAGAATTTTTAATCGATAAAGCTCCACTAAACTTTAGATGGATAGGTTTTATCAAAATTTTATTTCCCGAGTCTAAAATTATTCATTGTAAAAGAGATTCTATGGATATTTGTTTCTCAAATTTTAAAAATTCATTTTCTCACTCATCATTATCTTTTAGTTATAACCAAGAAAAATTAGGAAATTTTTTTAATCTATACAAATCTTTAATGGAATATTGGAAAAATATTTTTGGCAATGAGATTTTTGATTTAGTTTATGAAGACTTGCTAAATAATCAAAAAAAATTAACCCAGGAATTATTAGATTTTTGTGGTTTATCTTGGGATGAGAATTGTATGAAACCCCATAAAAATAAAAATAAGGTGGCTACAGCAAGTCTTGCTCAAGTTAGAGCTCCAATCTACAAATCTTCAATAAAAAAGTGGGAGAATTATTCAGAAGAACTCTCAATATTAAAAAATATCGTATATAAAAATTAAGCTGGTTTATTCATTGAATTAAAAAACTCAGCATTATTTTTAGTATCTTTTAATTTCGAGCTAATAAATTCAATTGCATCCATTGTACCCATGGGGGCAATTATCCTTCTTAATACATTCATTTTTTGAAGATCATCTTTTTCAAAAAGTAGTTCTTCTCTTCTTGTGCCTGACTTTGTGATGTCAATTGCGGGATAGATTCTTTTATCAGCAATTTTTCTATCTAGAACAGTCTCACTATTGCCCGTACCTTTAAATTCCTCAAATATAACTTCATCCATTCTGCTTCCAGTATCAATTAAAGCAGTCGAAATTATTGTTAGAGATCCACCTTCCTCTATATTTCTTGCCGCTCCAAAGAATCTTTTTGGTCTTTGTAGTGCATTTGCGTCAACACCACCTGTCAAAACTTTACCAGAACTTGGTATTACTGCATTATAGGCTCTTCCCAGCCTCGTAATTGAGTCTAAGAGTATTACTACATCTTTTTTATGTTCCGTTAATCTTTTTGCTTTTTCTATTACCATTTCAGCAACGGCAACATGCCGTTGAGCTGGCTCGTCAAATGTTGAGCTAATTACTTCACCTTTTACGGTTCTTTGCATATCCGTTACTTCCTCTGGTCGCTCATCTATTAATAATACTATCAAATAGCACTCTGGATAATTTTTAGCTATAGAATTGGCTATGCTTTGTAAAATCATTGTTTTTCCGGCTTTTGGTGGTGAGATGATAATGGATCTTTGTCCTTTCCCAATAGGACTAACTAAATCTATTAATCTTGGTGTTAAATCTTGTTTTTTATCTGGTTTTGCAATTTCTACTTCCATCACAAGCTGTTTATCAGGATAAAGTGGCGTTAGGTTATCAAATGCAATTTTGTGTCTTGTTTTTTCAGGTTCTTCAAAATTTATTTTGCTTACTTGAAGTAAAGCAAAATATCTCTCACCGTCCTTAGGTGCTCTAACCGGCCCTTCAACAGTATCCCCAGTTCTTAAACCAAATTTTCGAATTTGACTTGGGCTTACATATATGTCATCCGGTCCTGGTAAATAATTTGACTCCATCGCTCTCAGAAAACCAAAACCATCTTGAAGTAATTGTAAAACACCCGCGCCAGTAATTTCTTCTTTTTCGGCAACTTTTTTTAAGATTGCAAATAAAATTTCTTGTTTTCTTAAAGTACTTGCGTTTTCAATACCAAGCTCCTCAGCTTGAGTAATAAGCTGTTCTGATGATTTTAGTTTTAATTCTTGGATGTTCATGATTGATAATTATTAAGGACTTAATAATATGTCGAATATATATACAATTAAAAAATATTCAACCCTAGATTGGCTTAAAAATTACAATAAATATTATGAAAATAAGGAATAATGTGGGTATTTCATTAATATAACGATAAAATTTTGAGGATTTTTCATTCATATTTAATTGAAATTTATTTAGTAAAACGCCTAAGTAAAAGTGATAAACAGTTAATAGAATTACTAAAATCAATTTAAGTTGAAGCCATAAGTTAGCTAATTGGCCAAAACCTATTTCATGAATAAGTAACAAACCAAACAACCAGCTTAAAATCATTGCTGGGGTCATAATATAGAAAAAAAGCTTTCTCTCCATTGTTTTGAATACGTCAGTAATAATTTCATTATTATTTTCAGAATGATAAACAAAAATTCTTGGTAAATACAAAAGACCCGCCATCCAAGAAATTACAGCTATTAAATGGAGACTTTTGAAGAGTAAGTAAATATTCATTTTATAAACAAGGACATTTTTTAAATTGAGTCGGGCATTGTATTTTGGGGGGGGTATAAATCTTCAGAAAACATTCTTTCTTCCTTCTTTATTACAAGAGATGACAGAGAATTAATAAAATCTTTATTTGTCCCAAGAGCTGGAACTCTTATGTAATCAATACAGCCATTCTTTTCTGCAAGTTCTTTATATTCTATATCCAGCTCAACCAAAGTTTCGGAATGTTCCGAAACAAATGCAATAGGAACTAAAACTATTTTTTTACCTAATTTAGAATTTTCTATTATTACATCTTCTGTGGATGGACCAATCCATTTCAAGGGTCCTACACGGCTTTGGTAACTAAGAACCCAATCAAGATTTTTAATATTTAGTTTGCTAATTATTTTTTCTACAGATTTTTCTACTTGCCACTGATAAGGATCACCTTTTTTAATGTTCTTCTCTGGTAAACCATGAGCTGAAAAAATTAATTTAAAGTTTTCTATTTTATCAATTTTTTTTAATATCTCATCAATATGCCCTTTTACAAAAAACTCTTCTGTCGGATAACAACAAATTATCGAGGTTTTTGTTTTATAATTATTTTTTTTACAAACATTTATCCATTCATTAATCGATGATCCAGAAGTAGCGGCAGAATATTGTGGATATAGTGGCAACAAAATAACCTCCTCTGGACTATAGGATTTAACATCATTTAATACTTTTTCAGCTCTTGGGTGCCAACATCTCATCACAACAAAACATTTATATGAATTCTTTTCATCTTGTTGGTTTAGTTTTTTTTCCAATGCATTAGATTGTTCAAGTGTTAATTTTAAGATAGGAGAAGATCCACCAAGTTCTTCATATATTTTTTTTGCTATTGGTGCTCTACGTTTAGAAATAAGTTTTGCCAAAGGGTATCTTAAAAAATTAGGTAAGTTTAAAATCGCCGGATCATAAAAAAGATTAAATAGAAAAGGCTCTACATTATCTAATTTGTCTGGGCCCCCTAAATTAAATAAAATTATTGCTTTTTTCATTAGTAATCCTTTATAGATTTTATTAAATAATCCATCATATCAGGATTAGTTTCTGGCAATACACCATGCCCTAAATTAAAGATATAAGGATGATCTTTAAATATATCTAGGTATTTTTTAGATTCTTTTTTTATATTTTCTTTATCAGTTAATAAAACTTTTGGATCCATTCCACCCTGAACTGGTATTTTAATATCTTTACTTATTTGTAATGGATCAACTTGGTAATCAATACAAATTGCATCTGGTTTTACAATCTCACAATAATTTTTATAATTTTTAATACCTCTTGGGAAACAAATCACAGGTATTTTTAATGATTTTATATAATTTACTAAATTATAAGTTGGAATATAAACAAAATTTGGTAAATCAGCTTCTCTTAATAACCCGGCCCAACTGTCAAATATCTGTATAACTTGTGCTCCATTTTCAATTTGATTTTTTATGTGAATTTTTAAAAATTTTTCAAGGATAATTAATATTCTGTTGATTAAAAAATTATCTTTAAAAAAATTATCATTTAATTTTAGTTTTGGGGACTGTTTGTTAATCATATAAACTAATAAAGTCCATGGGGCACCAACAAAACCTATGGTAATCTTATTTTTCACTAATTCACTTCTACTTACCATTTCGATTGCTTTATAAACTGGGTAAACTTTTTCAACAAAATCGATTTCATCGATTTTTGAAATTACTTTTAAATCTAACTCTCCTAAAATTGGACCAATATTCTTTATAAATTCTACTTTCTGATTCAATCCGTATGGTAACATTAAAATATCAGAAAATATTATTGCTGCATCCAACTCAAATCTTCTTAAAGGTTGTAATGTTATTTCAGCAGACAATTTTGAATTAAGACATAATTTTATAAAATCAGGATTTTGTTTTCTTATATCTCTGAACTCTGGTAAGTATCTACCTGCTTGTCTCATAATCCATACAGGATTTAGATCAGTTCGTTTATTAATTAATACTTCTTTGATAAGTGACATAAAATATAAATTATAATTTATTGTATTTGTAGTATAGCTTGTGGATAATGGTAATTAAAAATTATACATTTTTTATCAACAAATTATCCCATTCCACTTATCAAATTTAACTTGAATCTGTGACATTTTATATTTAATCAACAGTTTCTATTAACTTTGGAATTAATTAATAAATTTGTTTAAAAATGTGAATAATTTTAAAATTATACATTATATTAAAAATAATCCTTTAAACAGTTATCTTTATAATAATAATACAATTTTTATAAACATTTTATTAACTAAATAGATAAAAGTTTTTTATTATTTTTTCTTATATTGATTATAAAAAAATTGTTTTAATGATCTAGATATTCCACCTATTTTACTTCTTTTAATTAGTTTTGGTTTATTATTATAAATTTCCATTCTATAACCAGTATTTTTATTTAAAGGTTTTTTCCATGATTTTCCATAAAGATAACGGCAAATATTTTTAGGTTTATTTGGCAAGTTAACATTTTTAAATTTTTTACTTTTTTTAATTGGAAAAATTAATCTTTTAGGAATATGTAAAGTGTGACTTTTTAAATTAATTGAAGACAAAAAATTATGTTTTTCCTCTATATATGTGTTCCTAGGATTATTAATATAAAAATATAGATCAACAAAAGTTTTTATTTTTTTATTTTTACGCACTAATTGAATAAAATATTTGTTAATAACTTTTTTATTTATCTTAAAAATCTTTAGTTTTTTTAATACTTTAAGTATTTTTTTTTTAAATTTAATATCTATTAAAAGATCAATATCGTCATCACCTCTTAAAATATTTTTTTCTCTTACAACTCCTAAAAGCGTTCCATAAAAAATAAATCCTCTTTCCTTTTTAAAAACTTTAGAAATTATTAACAAATTTTCTAAATTTAATTTTTGTATGATGTCTTTATTATTCATTAAAATTTAAAGATAATTCTACTTAAATTTGGATTATCGTTTTTAACTATAGATAAATTTTTTGCTGATTTTTTATAAATCACTTTAAGTTTTATTTTGCTGCTTATTTTTTTTATAAACTTTTTAGGATCTATAATTCTTCTGAAATGTCCTTTTTCAAACTCAATTATATCATTATGTTTTCTAATTTTTTTTTTCTGAAACATTTTGTCTTTGTGATTTCTAAATTCAAAGAAAGCTAAAGTGTTTTTTTTTTTTATTTTTTTAATAAGGGTAATTAATTTATTTTCGTTCTTTTCATTTATTGCGTGCACAAAAAATCTACAATAAATAAAGTCAAATTTTTTAGACATTGTATTTTTCCCTATATCAAATTTTAGAAATTTTAAATTTTTACTTGATTTTAAAGAGTTATTTTTTATTGCATTCTTTGAAATATCAATCGCTGTAACTTTTAAATCATTCTTACTAAAGAAAAAACTATCTCTACCGTTTCCACATCCTATATCAATTATTTCGCTGTTTTTATCTATTTTTTTTATAACAAATCTAGCAAAACTTGATTCTTTAATTTTTCTGTTATTTTTATAGTAAGTGTCCCAGTAATTGATTAGTAAATTTTTTTTCATTATATTTTAATTTTAAAGTTAATATAACTAGATTTATGTTTAACAAGCTTAAAATTGCAATTATATATTAACATATATATTTATTTATAATGAATAACGTCTATCAAATATATTTAATTTCAGACTCTACTGGAGAAACGCTAGATAGAATTTTTACTGCTATTAAGGCTCAATTCAAGAATATAAATTACAAAGTTTATACCTACTCATTTACTAGAACCGAAAATCAAATTCTTAAAATATTAACTGATGCCGAAAAAATTTCTAATTCTATAATTTTATATTCTATAGTAGATAGTAATTTGGCAAAATATTTAGCTAATACAAGCAATGATAAAAAAATACCATGTTTTGGAGTATTAGGAGATTTAATATTAAGTTTTTCAAAACTTTTAAATCAAAAAGCATCTCATCAACCCAGTGGACAATACGAATTAAATGATGAGTATTATAAAAAAAATTGCTGCAATTCAATTCACAATGAACCATGATGATGGAAATCTTGTAAAAGAAATTAATAAATCAGATATAATATTATTAGGAGTTAGCAGAACAAGCAAAACACCAACCTCAATTTATTTAGCAAACAAAGGTTTTAAAACTTCCAATATACCTTTAGTAAATGAAAATTCTGTTCCTAAAATATTAAGGGAAAACCCAAAAATTGCTTGTGTTGTAGGTCTTAATACAGAACCAGAAAGACTTGTTGATATAAGAAAAAATAGAATGAATTCATTAAAAGAAACAGAAAATAAAACTTATACAAATCTTGAAAAAATTAAAAAAGAAGTTGATGATGCAAAGAATACGTTTAAAAAATATAAATGGCCTGTAATTGATGTAACAAGAAAATCAGTTGAGGAAACAGCAGCATCAATTATCAAAATTTACGAAATTTATAAACAAAATGGTTGAAATAATACTTGCCTCAAAAAGCAAAGTAAGAAAAGAAATACTTGATAAAAATAATATTAATAATCAAGTAAAACCATCAAATGTTGATGAAGACATAGTTAAATCAAGTCTTTTAAAAAACAAAGCTACTCCAGAAGATATTTCTAAAAATCTTGCAGAACTTAAAGCCAACAAAGTAAGTCAAATTAATAAAGATGTTTTAGTTTTGGGTGCTGACAGTGTCATAGATCTAGATGGTGAATTGATTTCTAAACCGGAAAATAGAAAAGAAGCCTTGGATATTTTGAAAAAATTAAATGGAAAAAAACATAATTTGATTAGCTCAGTTTGTATTTCCAAAAATGGTGCAATGATTTGGAATTTTACGGATATGGCAACTTTAACCATGAAAAATTTTAATGAAAATGAACTTAAAGTTTATTTGTCAAAAATACCTGATGAAATACTTTATGCTTATAATGTTTATCAAATAGAGGGAAAGGGAAGAAATTTATTTTTAGAAATTAAAGGTGATGAAAATACCATAATGGGGCTTCCAATTAAAAAAATTAAAGATTATTTGAGTAATTATGAAAGTTAACGAAAGTTTTAAAAGATGAAAAAATTCTTGGTTATTGGAAATCCTATAGAGCATTCATTGTCACCACAACTTCATAATTTTTGGATAAAGAATAATAATTTAAATGCAACGTATACAAAAAAAAAATTAAATGATGATGACCTTGAAAAATTAATTCATGAAATGAGAGAAAATAAATTTAATGGTATAAATGTAACTGTTCCTTTTAAAAAAAAAATTATTCCTTATTTAGATGAACTAAGCAATGAAGCTAAAGAAACTGAGTCAGTAAATACTATCTATATAAAAAATAATAAAATCAAAGGTCATAACACAGATGTGAGCGGTTTTGAGCATTCAATAAAAGATTTAAATATTAATATGTGTAATAAAAAAGTTTTAATAATTGGAGCTGGAGGTGTGGTATCCTCTATTATATTTGCATTAAATAATATGGGATTACGTAAAATTTTTGTCACAAATAGAACAAGAGAAAAAGCAGAGGATTTAAAAAAATTTTTTAGAAATCTAATTATCGTTGAATGGGGAGATGTTCCTGATTTTGATATGATAATCAATGCTACTAGTGTAGGTCTAAATGAAAATGACCAGTTAGAATTAAATTTATCGAAAATAAAAAATAAATTTTTTTATGATGTAATTTATAATCCTCCAAAAACTAATTTTTTAAAAAATGCAGAAGTTCTAGGAAATAAAATAGAAAATGGAAAGAAGATGTTTATTTATCAAGCTGCTGCAGCTTTTAAGATATGGCACAATATTCAACCCGAAATTAATAATGAAGTTTTAAAAGTTTTAGATATATGAAAAGAATAGGAATTTTAGGAGAAATTGGGTCAGGTAAAAGTTTTGTAGCTAAAAAATTTCAGTTTCCAGTTTTTGATGCAGATTATGTTGTTGGTAAATTATATAGAAAAGATAAAAAAATTTTTAACAAATTAAAGAAAATTTTACCAAACTATTTCAATAAATTTCCAATTGAAAAAAGTGTTGTAACTAGAGCAATATTAGATAATAAAAAAAATTTAAAAAAAATAATATTTATTGTTCATTTAGAGGTAAAAAAAAAATTAACTCAATTTTTGAAAAAAAATAAAAATAAAAAAATTGTAATTCTTGATATTCCACTTTTATTGGAAAATAAGTTAAACAAAAAAAGAGATATTTTAGTATTTGTTCAATCTAATAGAACTGAAATTTTAAAAAGATTGAAAAAAAGAAAAAATATAAATTTTAAATTAATTAATAAATTTAAAAATATTCAACTTCCAATTGATTATAAAAAAAAAAAATCTGATTTTTTAGTTAAAAATGATTTTAAAAAAGGAACGGTTGAAAAATATGTTAAATATATTTTAAGTAATATTTGAAATGAAAGAAATTATTTTAGATACTGAGACAACAGGCTTATCTATTCAAGATGGGCATAGAATTGTTGAAATTGGTTGTATTGAAATAGATAATTTGATTCCAACAAATAAAAAATTTCACTATTATTTAAATCCTCAAAGAAAAGTTTCAGAACAAGCTCTAAAAATACATGGTTATACAGATGAATTTTTGTCTGAGAAAAAAAAATTTAGAGAGATTGTTAAAGAATTTTTAGAATTTATTGAAAATAAAAGACTAATTATTCATAATGCATCATTTGATTTAGCTCATTTAAATAACGAATTGAAAATTCTTGGAATGGAGGAATTAAAAAATGAAATTGTTGACACGTTAGAACTAGCAAGAGATAAATTTCCAGGCTCATCGATAAGTTTGGATGCACTTTGTAAAAGGTATAGGATTGATAACTCTAAAAGATCACTTCATACAGCTTTAGTTGACTGTGATTTATTAGCAAAAGTTTATATTAATTTAATTGATCAAAAAGAACCCTCACTCGATTTTCAAAACTATGACATTAAAGAAAAGTCATTTGATGAGAAAAAATCATATTACAAAAAAATAATAATTCCTTCAGAGGAGGAAAAAAAAAGACACAGTCTTTTTTTGAAGAATAATTTAAAAAAAAATTATTTTAGTTAAATCTTTCGTTATAAAGTTTGTTAAAATCAATTTTTTTTTCTAACTTAATCCCTGGATGACCTGAGTTATGAACTAAATTTAAAAATGATTTTTCTAAATCTGGATAAATCTTAGTAGGTACATCGCACAAAATAATTTTTTCTAAGTCTTTTTTGTCTTTAACATCATCATTTACCCTAACAATAGCAGTGTAAATAATCTCAAAATATGATTTTTTTTCGTTTGGCTCCTTATCTTCAAATTTAAGAGTTGTATTTACTTCTATGAGTTTATTTTTGATAGCCTTAGAAGTAATATCAATATTCAATTGATATTTGGAAATATTGTCTTTTACAAATAAATAAGTCTCTATATCTGCAGTTTCCCCAGACATATCTTTAATAAATTTAGCTAAAATTTTAAATTTTTCTGTCATTGTCTTCATCTATATCTTCAAATTCACCTTCTATAAAATCTTTTTTCTCAGTGTTTTTATTTTTAATTTTGTTTGAAATTTTTCCAAAAATTAATTTTCTTGTTAATGGAAATATTATTAAAAATCCAAACAGGTCAGTTGCAAAACCAGGTATTATTAAAAGTAGGGCACCAAATGCTATTGCTGCTCCAGATAAAATTTCGTAAGCAGGCATCTCATTTTTAATAATTTGAGTTAAACCGGATCTAATAGTATTTAAGCCTTCATATCTTGCATAAATAACACCTATAAAAGCAGTAATAAAAATAAGCAGAATAGTACTTAAAGCTCCTATTTCAGATCCAATTTTGATAAATAAATAAATTTCTATGATTGGTATCAAAATGATTGATATAAGGACTGTGTTCATTTGTCTTTAATGTAATTGTTGGTTGAAATTATTCAACATAGTAATTACTATCATTCCATGAATTATAGTTTTGAATACATAGACATCATACTACTTGCAATGATAGCTGGGTTTATTTTTTTGAGATTAAGAGGTATTTTGGGTAAACGAACTGGTTTTGAGGGAAAAACACCTCCACAGTTTCAAGAAATTATTAAAAATGTAAATCTTGAAAAAAAATTTAATAATTTAGAGAAATTCGATACAGAGGCGCAAAATGAATTTATTAAAGGTGCTAAAATTGCCTATGAAACTATAATTACTGATTTTAGTGATAATGATAATAAACTTACAACGAGCAAACCTTTATTAAGTGAAAAAATATACAAGCAGTTTAATGAAGCGCTAAAAGATAGAAATAATAGAGGCCATTTTGCTGAAATTACTTTTATAGGACTTAATTCTGCAAAAATTAAAGACCACAGTAAAATTGGAAACATTTTGAAGGTAACAGTTGATTTTGTTGCTGAGGTCATAACTTGCGTAAGGGATAAAGAAAAGAAAATTATTTCAGGAAATCCAGAAAAAATAAAAAAAATTTATGATACTTGGGTATTTTCTAGAGATGTAAAATCAAGTAATCCTAATTGGCAATTAGTTGATACGATAACTTAATTGAATAATAAAATCTCAGATAAAGATAAAAAAGATTGGGAAGATTTCATATCAGATAAATCTACCTTACCTAATAAGGATTTTGATAATTCAAAAAAACATGGAATTAAAACAAAATATTATGATTTCCATGGTCATTCTTTAAATGAAGCAAATATAAAAATTGAAAATTTGATTAAAGTATCTTTTGAAAATGGAGTGCGCAAAATTGTTGTAATCACAGGGAAGGGCCTTCATTCAGAAAATGATAAAGATCCCTATAAATCAAAAGATTTAAGTATTTTAAGATTCTCTTTGCCTGAATATATTAAAAACAATTTAGAGTTAATGAAATATATTAATGAAATTAAAGAAGCTAATATCGAGGATGGTGGATCAGGGGCTTTCTATATATTTTTAAAAAAAAATAATAATTTTAAAGAATAAATTTCGATAAATCTGTATCTTTCACAAGGTTTTCAAGATTTTTATTAATATAATCCTTATTAATTATTATTTTTTCTCCAGATCTATCTGTAGCAGTAAAACTTATCTCATCTAAAATTTTTTCTATAATTGTATGCAATCTTCTCGCACCAATATTTTCCACAGTTGAATTTACTTCAGATGCAATATTTGCAATTGCATCTATTCCATCATCAGAGAACTCAAGATCAACATTTTCAGTTTTTAAAAGAGCTATGTATTGTTTAATTAAACTGTAATCTGGTTCTTTTAGAATTCTTTTAAAGTCATCGCTTGTTAAGGCTTCTAATTCAACTCTGATAGGTAATCTACCTTGTAACTCCGGTAACAAATCAGAGGGTTTAGCAAGCTGGAAAGCACCTGAAGCGATAAATAAAATATGGTCAGTTTTTATTGGACCATATTTAGTATTTACAGTCGTACCTTCAATAAGAGGTAGCAAGTCTCTTTGAACACCTTCTCTTGAAACGTCTCCACCTACCCTGTCGGTTCTTCCTGATATTTTGTCTATCTCATCTAAAAAAACTATACCGTTATTTTCAGTTGATATTTTTGCAGCTTTGATGATTTTATCTTGTTCAATTAATTTATCAGATTCGTCATTTAATAAAATTTCATGAGATTCTTTAACGGTCATTTTTTTCTTTTTTTCCTTAGTGCCGATAGATTTACCAAGCATTTCACCAATATTGATCATCCCAACATTTGCACCTGGCATTCCTGGTATTTCAAAAGAGGTAGAGTTGCCACCGGAGTCACTTACTGCAATTTCTATTTCATTATTATCTAAATCACCGTTTCTTAGTCTTTGTCTAAAACTCTCTCTTGTCGCAGCACTTGCCTTTTTGCCAACTAAGGCATCTAAAACTTTTTCTTCAGCAAGCTTCTGAGCTTTAGCTTTTACTTCTTTTCTTTTTTTTATTTTTTCCATTGAAATAGCAATTTCAACTAAATCTCTTACTATTTGTTCGACATCTCTTCCAACATATCCAACTTCAGTGAATCTTGTAGCTTCAACTTTTACAAATGGTGCTTCTGCTAATTTTGATAATCTCCTTGAAATTTCTGTTTTACCAACACCTGTCGGTCCAATCATAAGAATATTTTTTGGTAAAACTTCATTTTTCATTTCCCCTTTTAATGCTTGTCTTCTCCATCTGTTTCTAAGCGCTACAGCAACTGCTCTTTTTGCTTTGTTTTGTCCAACTACAAATCTATCTAATTCTGAAACAATTTCTCTTGGTGAAAGTGATGTACCTAATGATGATTCATTTGACGAATTTTTATCCTTTGGATGTAATTTTGTGACGTTTGATTTATCCATTATATTTTTTCTGTTTTAATATTATTATTTGTGAAAACACATATTTCTGAAGCAACTTCGATTGCTTTTTTGGCGAGCTGTTCTGCACTCATATCAGTTGCCATTAAAACCTTTCCTGCAGCAAGTGCATAATTTCCTCCAGAGCCAATTCCAATTACATCACCTTCTGGCTCTAAAACATCTCCAGTACCTGAGATTATATAACTATTTTCTTTATCTCCTACAGCCATTAATGCCTCTAATCTTCTTAAATATTTGTCAGTTCTCCAATCTTTAGCTAACTCCACAGCAGCTCTCGACAGATTACCAGCGTGTTTCTCTAATTTTGCTTCTAATCTTTCAAAAAGTGTTAATGCATCAGCTGTTGAACCCGCAAAACCGGCAACTACATTTCTTTTCTCAATTTTTCTAACTTTTGAGGCAGTGCTTTTAACTACTGTGTTACCCATACTGACCTGTCCATCTCCAGCTACAACCACTTCATTATTTTTTCTTACTAGAACAATTGTTGTCATACCTGTTAAATGGATACTAATTTAAATAGTTCAAGCCCAGGCTTAGTATTATTGCCATAATTGAATAATATATGTATACCTGTTTTTAATTATGAAACGTAAAGGGAAAATTAGTAGAAAAACTAAAGAGACCAGTATTAGTGTTGACTTGAATATAGATGGTAAAGGGAAATATAAAATTAACACAGGTATAGGTTTTTTAAATCATATGCTTGAGCAATTATCCAAGCACTCCTCCATAGATATGAATATTAAAGCCAAAGGAGATACTCATATTGATTTACATCACACAACAGAAGATACAGGAATTGCAATTGGAGAGGCTCTAAAAAAAGCGTCGAAAAAATTTGTTGGAATTAGAAGGTATGCACACGCAATTATTCCTATGGACGAAACATTAACACGTGTTGCAATTGATGTTTCTAATAGACCATATTTAATTTGGAAAGTTAAGCTTAAAGTAGAAAAGCTTGGAGAAATGGATACAGAACTATTTAAAGAATGGTTTCAAGCATTCTCTCAAGCTGCTGGAATTACTTTACATGTTGAAAATATTTATGGTGATAACAGTCACCATATTATTGAGTCTTGCTTTAAAGGATTAGCAAGATCTTTAAGAACTGCATTGGAAATGGACCCTAGGAATAAAAAATCAATTCCTTCTACTAAAGGTTCTTTATAAGTTTAATGAATGTTATAATTGTTGATTATAATTCGGGCAACATTAGCTCGGTAATAAACTCTTTTAAAAAAGTTGCAAAAGATAAAGTAAATATCACTGTGACCGCTGATCTAAACAAAATTAAATCTACTGATAAGGTTGTTTTACCAGGGCAGGGTTCATTTAAAAGCTGTATAGATGCTTTAAATAAAATTAATGGTCTTACAGACACATTAAATGAATTTGCGATAACTAATAAAAAACCTCTTCTTGGAATTTGTGTTGGCTTACAGATGTTTGCTGATATTGGTTACGAAGAAACCGAAACCAAAGGGTTAGGGTGGATTGCAGGTAAAGTTTCAAAAATAAATAATCAAAATGGTAAATATAAACTTCCTCATATTGGCTGGAATCAGATTGATATAGTTAAGGATAGCAAAATTTTCAAAGACATAAAAAATAATTCTCACATGTATTTTGTTCACAGTTATGAATTTATACCAGAAGATAAAAATGTAATTTCAGCTACAACCGATTATTCATCAAATATTGTTTGCTCTGTTGAAAAAGAAAATATCTTTGGAACTCAATTCCACCCTGAAAAGAGTGATAAGTTGGGGCTCAAAATAATTGATAATTTTATAAGTCTATAAATGAAAATATTTCCAGCAATTGATATCAAAGATAAAAAGTGTGTAAGATTAGTTAAAGGAAATTTTGAAAACAAAACTGAGTATAAAACTTCTCCAGTTGATCAGGCAAAGAAATATAAAGATCATGGATTTAAAAATTTACATATTGTTGATTTGGATGGTGCTTTAACTGGTGAAACAGTAAATTTAAATATTATTCAGGATATAGTAAGTAAGTTTAATTTGAAGATCGAGATAGGTGGTGGTATCAGAAATTCCAATAGTATTCAAAAATATATCGATTCTGGAGTTGAAAAGGTAATTTTAGGAAGTGCTGCGATAAAAGATAAAAATTTTTTAAAAGAAGCATGTGAAAAATTTCCAAATAAAATCGCTTTAGGCTTGGATTCTAAAGATGGGTATTTGTCAGTATCAGGTTGGAAGGAAAGTTCTAATCAATTAACTCTAGATTATTTAAAAGAGGTTAACGATTATGGTATTAGCAGATTGATTTATACCGACATTAACAGAGACGGTATGAAGCAAGGCCCAAATTTTAATGAAACAATTAAAGTTTCCGAAATATCAAATTGTCCTGTAATAATATCTGGTGGAGTTTCGTCAATAGATGATATTAAAAAAGTAAAAAACTTGAAAAATGTTGAAGGTATAATAGTTGGTAAAGCTATATTTGATGGCGATATTAAATTAGAAGAATTAGTAAAAGAAGATGCTTAAGAATAGAATAATTCCTTGTCTGGACGTAAAAAATGGTCGTGTTGTTAAAGGTATTAACTTTGTTGATCTAAAAGATGCAGGAGATCCAGTTGAGCAAGCTAAAATTTATAGTGATGGTGGAGCAGATGAAATTTGTTTTTTAGATATAACTGCATCAAATGAAAATAGAGATATTATTTATGATGTTGTAGAAAAAACCTCAAAGAAATGTTTTGTGCCATTAACTGTTGGCGGTGGAATAAGAAGTGTAGAGGACATTAATAAATTACTAAACTGTGGTGCTGATAAAGTTTCAATAAATACTGCTGCAGTCGAAAATTCAAAAGTAGTTTTAGATAGTTCAAAAAAATTTGGGTCACAATGTATTGTCGTTGCAATAGATGCAAAAAAAAATGGAGATAGTTGGGAAGTATTTACTCATGGAGGAAGGAATAATAGTGGTATTGATGCTTTGCAATACGCAAAACAAATGGAAAAAAATGGTGCAGGTGAGTTATTGGTAACATCTATGGACAGAGACGGTACACAAGTTGGGTATGATATTGATTTAATGTCTAAAATTTCATCTAAAGTAAATATTCCTATAATTGCATCAGGAGGTGTAGGTAATTTAGATCATCTGGTAGATGGAATTAAAATGGGCAAAGCTAGCGCTGTTCTAGCTGCATCCATTTTTCATTATGGAAAACATACAGTAAAAGAGGCTAAGGAATATTTGGACTCAAAAGGAATACCTGTTAGAATTTAGTATGCTAAGCACCTTAGAAAATTTATTTAATCTTGCAAGAGAAAGAAAGAGATCTCCTGTAGAAGGATCTTATACAAACAAACTACTTAGCAATAAAACTTTTAGTAAAGAAAAGGTACAAGAGGAAATAAATGAGCTTATTGAAGCTGTGGAAAACAACTCAAACAAAATTCATGAGGCTGCAGACGTGTTTTATCACTTAATAATGTATCTGGAGGCAAATGAAGTAAAAATAGAGGATGTCATGAATGAACTAAACAAAAGAAAAAAATGAGTTACGATGATAACAATATTTTTGCAAAAATATTAAGGGGTGAAATACCTTGTAAAAAAATTTATGAGGATAATTTTGTTTTATCGTTTTATGATATTAACCCGCAGAAAAAAATTCATGCACTAGTAATCCCTAAAGGAAAATATATTGATCTTGATGATTTTAGTCAAAAAGCATCAAAAGATGAAATAGTTGGTCTACTAAAAGGTATTAATATTGTTGCAAAAAAATTAGGTATTTCAGTCGATACAGGTAAAGGATATAGAGCATTAGCAAACATTAGTGAACATGGAGGCCAAGAAGTTCCACATTTACATTTTCATTTATTTGGTGGAGAAAAAGTTGGTAAAATGGTTGAATGAGTAAAAAAATCCAAAGAAATTATTTGGAAATTCATTCAATTAATGATTTGAATGCATCTCAAAAAATCTTCAAAGATTATTCAGTTGAACTTGTGAAACCAGATGACTTCCATTTAAATAAGTTTTTTTATAAAAATGTTGGTAAGAGACATCATTGGGTTGATAGACTTATATGGACTGATAAACAATGGATTGATTATGTTTCAGACAAAAAAGTTAAAACTTATATTTTAAAAAACAAGAAAGATTTAGCTGGTTATTTTGAGCTAATTTTACATGATGAAAAGAATGAAATTGAAATAGCTTATTTGGGTTTGTTACAAGAATATCATAACCAAAAATTGGGATCATTTTTACTAACTGTAGCAATTGAAAATTCTTTTTTAGAAAAAGTTCAAAGAGTATGGGTTCATACTTGTTCGTTAGATCATAAAAATGCTTTAAAAAACTATATTTCAAGAGGTATGAAAATTTTTAAGACCGAGACTGTAGCCATATAACTTAATTATTTCTCTCCGGAAGCTTAAATATATCTTTTTTAATTTTTTTATTTTTAATGATAGAGGACAAATATGTAATACTTAAATTTTGATATATATCTACAGTTTGCCAACCTATTAAATTATATGTTCTTTTATCAAAAAAAACATTTATTTCAGTTTCATTTTCATTAAAGTTAAAATTAATAAATTTATCATCTATTATTCTTTCATTTAAGTTTTTAATTTTATCTATGATGAATTCTTTGTTTAAAATAGTATTTAATGGCGTTTTTTTTAAAGGATAAAGGTAGTAACCATTTGTAGTTTTAATTACAATAGATTTACCGTTAGATACCAAGATTTTTTTGTTCCTTAAATTATATTCACAGAAAATTTTTTTTGGATATTGAATTATGCAGTTTCCATTTTCAATTTTTCCATTAATATTTTGTTCAAAATTAAATGATAAATTTTGAATATTATTTAAATTTTGAATGATGTTGTCTTTAATTGATGCAAGACTTTGAGACGATGAAAAAAATAAAAAAAAAATAAAAAAAATTTTTCTCATCAAAGAACGTCACGTTTTCCAACATGATTTGCTTTACTAACGATTCCATCTGCTTCCATCATATCAATAATTCTAGCTGCTCTATTATATCCAATTTGCAATTTTCTCTGTAAAAAAGATGTTGATGCTTTTCCCTCTGATTTAATTAATTCAACTGCTGTTTTATAGAGTTCATCTTTATCTCCTTGATTTTTAGAACTTTCACTTATTTCTTTTTCATCGGCAAAATTAAAAATTTCATCAACATAATCTGGTTCTGCTTGAGATCTTAAAAAATTGTTAATCTTTTCAATTTCAGTATCTGATATAAAAGGTGCATGAATCCTTACAATTCGATTAGCTGACGACATATAAAGCATGTCTCCTTTCCCTAATAATTGCTCCGCACCCTGTTCACCCAATATTGTTCTGCTGTCAATTTTTGATGTCACTCTAAAAGATATTCGAGTTGGAAAATTTGCTTTTATTGTACCAGTTATGACATCCACACTAGGTCTTTGAGTAGCCATAATAATGTGTATTCCAGCAGCTCTAGCCATTTGTGATAACTTTTGGATATAATTTTCTATCTCTTTTCCTGCTACAAGCATTAAATCTGACATTTCATCTACAACAACCACTATGTATGGCATTGCTAAATTATGTTTAGCATTGTATCCATCAATATTTCTTACTCCTTCTTTTGTCATCAACCTATATCTACTCTCCATTTCTTTAACAACCCAACCAAGTACTGATGCTGCTTTTTTTGCTTCTGTGATAACTGGACAAAGAAGATGGGGAACTCCTTCATAAGTAGATAGTTCTAACATTTTTGGATCAATTAAGATAAATTTACATTTTTCTGGAGTGTGTTTGTAAAGCAAAGAAAGAATAATTGTATTTATACAAACTGATTTACCAGAACCAGTTGTTCCTGCGATTAATAAATGAGGCATTGAAGTTAAATCACTCACTATTGGTGTACCTGATATGTCTTTTCCCAAAGCGATAGGTAATTTAATATCTTTTTTTTTGAAATTTGAATTATTTAAGATCTCACTTAAATAAACATTTTCTCTTGAAATATTTGGTAATTCTATACCGACAGTATTTCTTCCTGGTATAGTAGCTATTCTCGCTGATTCTGAACTAGTATTTCTTGCAATATCATCAGATAAATTTACTATTTTAGAAACTTTTACACCCGCAGCTGGTTCAAACTCGTTTAAAGTAACAACAGGTCCATGACTTACTTTTTTTATATTTCCATTAACACCAAAATCTAAAAGAATTTTTTCAAGAAATTTAGGATCATTATTATCATTTTTATTTGTATCTTTTCTTTCATTCTTAGATGGAACACTTAAAAGATCAATTGATGGTAATCTAAATATCTTTTTATTTTGAGATTGATTTGTTTCTGCTTTTATGAATGGCAAATCTTCTTGTATTAAGTTTTTAATTTCATCTTGGGGAATATATTCATTTATTAATTCATTTTTATTAGTGTAATTTTTATTTTTTGATCCTGAAAAAAAATTTAATAATTTTTTAAATAGATTAATAAAACTTTTAATTTTGAAATTAATACTTATTAAAAACAAAAATAAGATAATAATTAAAAAAATGTAATAAAAAATACTAGCATTGGCATTAATTAGGTTTGTTATAAAGTTGTTATTTAAAAAATTACCAATAAATCCACCATTTCCATTAATATAAAGATTAAACGACTCAGAATAAAAAAAATCAAAAAATAATGAGCCAATTAGTGAATAGACAGTAACAATGAATAAATTTTCTATAATTAAAAAAAAATTTTTATTTTTAACAATGATTATTCCTGTCAAGAAAACAGTGATTGGTATAAGAAATGATATCAAACCAATTGATTGAAAAAAAAGATCTGATGTATAACTCCCGTGAAATCCTAAAAGATTTTTTATTTTTGTACTTTCGGGAAAAATAAAATTTGGATCTTCAGGAGAGTACGAAATAAGTGAAATAAACAATAAAATACCCAAGATTGCTATAACAATTCCGAGAATTTCTAATATCCGCCTTATGACAAATATGAGAAAAGAGTTAGCAATTTTTTTAATATCCATAGTTAATGAATCAAATATACCACTTTGTATCATCTAATTTTTATTGTTAAAATTAAAAAAAATTATGAAAATATGCATTTTAGGTAACAGCCTTACCAGTTTAACATTAGCTCAAAATTTAGTTAATCTTGGGATTAGAGTAGATGTTTTTTCACAATTAAAAAAAAAGGATAAAAATCATAATCGTACATTAGCTATATCTAAATCAAATATAGATTTTTTTAATAATCATATTTTAAATATTGATAAATTATTATGGGATATAAAAAAAATAGAAATATTTTCAGAAAATTTGAATAATGAGGCAATTTTAAATTTTAAAAATGATAAAGATCAATTATTTTCAATTTTAAAAAATAATGATTTATACAAATTATTATATTCAAAACTTCAAAAACATACTTTTTGTAAATTTAAAAAAAATATTATTAATCAAAAAATAATTGAAAAAAATTATCAATTAGTAATTAATTGTGATGAAGATAATCCTATAACAAAAAAATTTTTTTATAAAAAAATAATTAAAAATTATAAAAGTTATGCTCATACATGCATTATTCATCATAAAAAAATCTCTGAAAATGATAAAGCTATTCAAATTTTTACAAAATTTGGACCATTGGCTTTTTTGCCAATTTCAAACTCAACAACATCAATTGTTTTTTCTGTTAGGGGGGATAAAAATATCAATTTTAGAAATTTAATTCAAAAATATAACAAATTTTATTCAATTAAAAAATTTGGTGAAATTTTAAATTTTAGATTAGTTTCATCAAATTTGAGAAATTATGTATACAAAAATTATTTAGCTTTTGGGGACCTATTACACAGAATACATCCTCTAGCAGGTCAAGGTTTTAATATGACTGTAAGAGATATACAATTATTACATTCACTTATTAAAAAAAGAGTTGATCTTGGTCTTCCTTTGGATATTTCAACTGCATTAGAATTTGAAAAAAAGGCAAAAGCTAAAAATTTTGTTTTTTCAAATGGAATTGATTTTATCTATCAATTTTTCTTTTTTGAAAGTAAGATTAATAATTCTTTAATAAGTAAAAATATTTCTATGTTAGGGAAAAATAAAATTGTAAATAATTTATTTAAAAACTTTGCAAACGATGGGTTTATTTATTAATTTTATTGTATTGTAGTATTATTATATTGGTCAAAAGAATAAGTAGCAAGGATTTCAGAAATTTTCAATTTTCTAGTATCTAAATTTATTGCTTCAAGTAGAATTTGCTTTTCCTCGATTGAAAAAGGAGATGCCATAGCTAAAGCATTTATTGTTTCACTTAAGCTTTGTTTTTCAAGAGCATTCCAATTAATTATAAAACCTCTTTTTTCAAATAAACTTTTTAAATCCTTAAAAATTAATTCAAGATCAGAAAATTTAACAGACTCCTCTTTATTATTTAAATCTATCTGATATTCAGTAAAGTCTACTTCACATTCACGGTAATCTTTATTATTTTTTATTTCTCTCACAATTTTGAATCTAATTACTCCCTTTAATTCTATCAAATACCTTCCGTCATTGGTTTCCTTAAAACTGGTTATTTTTCCCATGCACCCAATGTTATATAGTTTAGGAGTATTAGCCTGGTGGTCTTTTATATTCATGGGCTGAACCATACCGATAAACTTATCAGCTTTCATACTATCGTTAATCATTTGAATATACCTAGCTTCAAAAATATTTAGTGGAACTGTTGTCTTTGGAAAAATTATAAAATTGCTTAATGGAAATACTGGTATTTTCTTTGGTAAATTAATCATCAAATATTATCCTAAATAATATTTTAAATTTTTAAATAAAAAAGAGTTTTGTGAGACAAAAATACTTAATTATAATTAATTAAAAATTAAAATTTAATAAATATAGGTTTATTTAAAGTTGTTAAACATTATCACTTGCTTAATTTTTAAAAGATACTATTTTTAAAGTAATGAAAAGCGGGCATAGCTCAGTGGTAGAGCGTCTCGTTGCCAACGAGAAGGTCGAGGGTTCGACCCCCTTTGCCCGCTCCAGATATTATGACAGATCTATTAAATAAAAAATGTGTTCCTTGTGAAGGTGGTATTGACCCATTTGATATTTCTGAAATACATAAATATCAAAAAAAAGTTGATGGTTGGGATGTGCTTAAAAATGAAGAAAATACTCATTTTTTAGAAAAAAAATTTACATTCAAAAATTTTTTAGAGAGTCAGGATTTTATTAATAAAGTTTCAAAAATTTCAGAGGAGGAAGGGCACCATCCAGACATTAATTTTGGTTGGGGGTATGCTAGAATAAATATTACGACTCATGCTATTAAAGGATTGTCAGAAAATGACTTTATCTTGGCAGCAAAAATAGATAAAATTTAAAATTAATGTCTAAAGTGTCTGGTTTTAGAAAAAACTAGAATTGTATCAGTATCGTTTGCAAATTTAATAATTTTTTTATCATTAATAGAACCTAAGGGCTGAATAACTGCAGAAACACCGGCCTGTATTAGTTTTTCAATTCCGTCAGTAAAAGGAAAAAAGGCATCTGAAGCAGCCACAATTTCATTTTTATAATTTTTCTTTGTAAATTTTTTCATTTTATCTACTGCTATTTGACAACTATCAAGTCTGCTGGGTTGTCCTGAACCAATTCCTAAAGTACTTTTATCACTGGCAAGAACTATTGCGTTAGATTTAACGTATTTACAAGTATTAAATGCAAATATCATATCATCTAATTCTTTCTTACTAGGCTTTCTTTTAGAAACAATTTTTAAACTATTTTTTGTGACTTTAATTTTATCTTCTGTTTGTGCTAAAATATTGTTTCCAAAAGAAGTTATATTTAAAAAATCTTTGATATGAAATTTCGATATATCAACTAATCTCAAATTTTTTTTTTTCTTTAAAATTCTTAAACTAATTTTATCAAAACCATTTGCTATAATTACTTCAAAAAATTTTTTTTTTAACTCATTTGCTAAATTTTTAGTCATTTTATAATTGCATGACACTACCCCGCCAAACGCACTGATTGGATCACATGCTAAAGCAGATTTAAAGCTATCAATGTTTTTTTTCTTAATAGATACACCACATGGATTGGCATGTTTTACTATTACTGTCCCTGTATTTTTAGGAAAAGATTTTGATATTTTTAATGCAGAAAAAATATCGTTAAAATTATTATAACTTAAGGGTTTGCCATGTATTTTGTTAATATCAAATTCTTTATTGGTAGAGTACAATGCTGCTTCTTGATGAGGATTTTCACCATATCTTAATTTTCCAATTAAGTTTGAATTAATAATTTTTTTCTTTGGAAAAATAGTTTTAGAAATATTATTAAAATAATTTGATATCAAAGAATCATAGTAAGCTGTTTCAGAAAAAGCTAATCGAGCCATTTTTTTTCTAAAATCTAAAGATGTTGATCCTTTATTTTTGGCAATTTCATCAATGAGATCAGAGTAATTTTCAGTAGAAGTTATTACTGTTACATCATTATAATTTTTAGCTGCAGCTCTCACTAACGTTGGACCCCCAATATCAATTTTTTCTAGTATATTTTCGTGTCTCTTTGTTTGTTTTAAGGTTTCCTCAAACGGATAAAAATTCACAATAACTAAATCAATATTCTCAAAATTATGATCTCTTAAATCCTTGATATGTTTTTTATTTTTTCTCTTATTCAGAATGCCTGCATGAATTTTTGGATGAAGAGTTTTAACTCTACCTTCAAGAATTTCTTTTGAACCAGTAAATTTTGAAATCTCTAAACATTTATAATTGAGATTAGTAATTTCTTTATAGGTACCACCTGAGCTGATTAATTTTACTTTATTCTTTGTTAAAATATTCAAAAGTTGTTTTAAGTTCTTTTTATCTGATACTGAAATAAGAGCTGTTTTTATTTTTTTCATTATATTTTTGCTAGTTGCCACTGAATATTTTCTATCTGATTATTTGAAACTCCCGTGATAAAAATATTCTGATTAATTTCATATGAATTTTTATTACCGAAATATAATCCATTATCAATATTTATATCATAACTATCACACGTAAATTTCCATCCCTCATCTACTAACTGTATTAAAATTGTTTTATTGTCCTGAGTTTTCATTAATTTAATATTTGGCTCAAAGTGAAATCTAATATCAAATTTATAATTATTATTTGTTTTTTTTTTGATAATTTTATCAATGCCAACAAAAATCATTTTTTTCGGGTAAAACTCTATTATTCTTTCATGAATAGAATTATACTTTTTCAGATACCCGTTATGTGATGCTTTAATTTGCCATAAATCATTTTTAAAACTGATTTTTTTATCAATAATTTTGGTAGCTTTCTTTACTAAAAATTTGTTATTAATTTTAGTAAATTTACATGAGGAATTATCATCAATTACAAGTGTACTGTGGGTAGCGGTAGATTTAGATAGCAAATTTAGTTTTTTGTTTATTTTACAATAACCACAATTACTAATTAATTTCTTACCATTAGAAAAAACTTCGAACGATAAAGCTCCTGATTGATAATCATTTGTGTAATTTAAATTTGGAGTTGAACCTATATCCATTACCAAAGAAGTTTTTTTATTTCTTAGTATTGCATACCCACCAAACTCTTGTTCAGAATTTTTAAATTTGTATCCTAGTCTTTTAAGATAATTTTGAAAATCATCGTTATCTGAAATATTATTACCATTAAATAAAGTATTAATATTTATATTTTCTGAAATAAAAGCATAACCTTGACCTAAATGGTATATTGCTTCATCAACATATTCCGGTACAGGAATTTGAGACTCTTTAAACCACTCTCTTATTAAAATAAAATATTTTAGGTAAAATATGAGTTGTTTAATATTTCTTGTTTTAGGAAAACCAGAATTATCTAATGATACTTTTGAAATTTTTTTTAACAAATTTGTACCGAAAGAAAGATAATTTTTTTCATCTTGATAACAAAGACCAACTAATATTATGGATGCACATCCAATCAATTTATCTTCAATTAATTTTGATTTATTTATTTCATTTATCAAATGATTAGTTTGTTTTTGTATAAAAAAATTAAATTTATTTTTATAATCTTGGCTACTATCCTCAAAAGTTAGATTATGACATGATAACCATGAAATTATTCTTTTTGCAGTAATATCAAATTCCCAACTTCTTTTATTATATCTAAAATTTTTTTTTATCCATTTTGATATAACTGAATGCACAGTTTCTTTAGGTGATTTTAAATCTAAACTAAAAAACCAATAAAAACTATTTAGGTTTTTATAATCATTTTCATTAATGTTGTCTGTATTCCAAATATTTTCTAAAAAAAAATTTTTAATATGAAATTTTTTTTTTTGATATTTTATCAATGAAGAAAGTAAGTGGGGACTAGGTTTGTAAATCAAATTTTTGTGAAATACTTTAGAAATTTTATTATCGTAAAGATTGGAATTTAAATAAAATTTTCTTATTTGATTAGAAATATTCAAAAATAACTGATTTATGTAAATCATTTTTTTATTTTGATTTTAATAATTCAATATTTTTTTTAATATCTCCATTATTGCTTTTAAAGATTGTAGTGCCAGAAACTAAAATATTTACTCCTGCTTCAATAGCTTTTTTTGAATTTTCAAAATTTATTCCACCATCTATTTCAATATCAAAATTAAGTTTTTTTTCGGATTGAATTTTTTTAAGTTCTTTTACTTTACTCAAAACTTCAGGCATAAATTTTTGGCCACCAAAACCTGGGTTTACACTCATGATTAGAACTAAATCAATTTTTTCTAAAAATTCTAGGATGACATCAATTTTTGTTTCGGGATTAAGAGAAATACCAACTTTTTTACCTAATTCTTTTATTTTTAAAATTGACGAGTTTAAATCTTCAGTTGCTTCTGGATGAATTGTAATAATATCAGCTCCTGCCTCAGAATATGACTGAATATATTTATGAACAGGAGAAATCATTAAGTGGACATCAAAAAGTAATGATGAATGTTTTTTAAGAGCTTTAATGACAGGAGGACCTATTGTAAGATTTGGCACAAAATGTCCGTCCATAACATCTACATGGATCATATCTGCTCCACCACTTTCAAGTCTTTGAATTTCAGTCCTAAGATTACTGAAATCAGCTGATAAAATCGATGGAGAAATTTTAATTTTTTTCATTAATGGTCTTATTTACTAGTATCAAATTTTAAAATTTAATTTAATTAAAAAATTGATAAATTTGTCTCGAAATTTCACTTTCCAATGGAAACGACAACATACCCATTACCGAATATCCCAAAATCCATGGCATTAAGTAAAATCTAATCATAAAAAAAAACCATGCAACATACAAAGGAACCAATGGACCAATGATAAATGATGGTGTAATTGGTTTGAAAACAACTATTAATGGATTTGTAAATTTTACAAAAACTCTCATAAAAAAAAATTGTGAGTCCTCACGTTGAAAAATATTCATCGCTACTCTACCTATTAGTGTCCACATAATTACTCCAAGAATATAATCAATTATATAAACTATAGGATGAAAGTTAGCTGACATTCAAAATTTATATTGGAAAAGTTATTAAAAGAAAAGGGGCGAAATTAATCGCCCCTTCTTGAATTATTTAGTGTTGTTTTCCAAGGATCGATTTACCAGATGGTACACGAACCTCATCAACCATTTTTTGCGTTGCAGCGTTAGGCTCTGAGGTAATTAAACTTACAACTACCATAGATACTAAACTTACTGCAGAACCGAAGATACCAAACGTTAACTGAGTAATACCTAAGAATCCACTTCCACCGCTTCTTACCCAAATTAAGTAACCAGCACCAGAAATTAATCCTAAAGCCATACCAGCTATAGCACCTTCTCTGTTAGCTCTCTTCCACCATACACCTAGTACAAGTGGGAAGAATAATCCAGACATCGCAAAGTCAAAAGCCCAGATAACTGAACCTAAGATACCTTGGATCTCCATTGCTGCAATAGTTGCTCCAGCAAAACCAATCACCACAAGTAATACCCTTGCAACGACTAGTCTTTTTGCAGTTTCAGCTTTTGGATCAATGATCTTATAATATAAGTCATGAGATAAAGCGTTTGCAATCGCTAGAATTAAACCATCAGCTGTTGACATGGCAGCAGCCATACCTCCAGCAGCAACCAGACCTGAAATTACGTATGGTAATCCAGCTATTTCTGGAGTTGCTAATACAACGGCTTTACCACCCATGAAGAACTCGTTTAATTCAACAGTTCCATTTCCGTTAAAGTCGCTGATAAACATTAGGTTTGCTTGGTTCCAGTTTTGGTACCAATCTATCGCTTGAACTTCAGATACTGATTTACCAATAATACCTGTCGGTAATGTTGGATCAATCAATGCCAATTTAGATAGCGTAGCTAACATTGGAGCAGAAGAATAAAGTAGGAAGATAAAGAATAATGACCAACCTACAGATTTTCTAGCTGCTTTTACACTTGGAGTAGTGAAATATCTCATCATCACGTGCGGTAATGAAGCTGTTCCCATCATCATCGCTAATGCTAATGAAATAAATGCCCATGGTGTAGCGTTAACCGCTGAGTGAGCTTTAGTTATTCCTGCTAAGCCTTTTGGTACTTCTTTTAGATTTTCAGCAGAGTTTTTTACAAAACCAAACTGAGCTTCTAATTCAGCAATCCTAGAAACTTCATCAGCTAACATAAAGTGTGGGAAGAATCCCGCACCAATTTTGTTACTGATCCAGAATACTGGAAGTAAGTAAGCTATAATTAAAACAATGTACTGTGCTACTTGTGTCCAAGTTACTCCTCTCATACCACCTAACATTGAACATAATAAGATACTTACTAGTCCAACATAAACTGCGTATTGGAATGGAATATCAAGAGCAACAGATGCAATAGTACCTGTAGCGTTAATTTGTGCAGTCACATAAGTAAATGAAGCAACAGTTAATACTATTACTGCAAGTAACCTTGCTAAATTACCACCGTATCTTGTACCAATAAAATCTGGAACTGTATAACAGCCAAATTTTCTTAAGTAAGGTGCTAATAGTGATGCAACTAACACGTATCCACCAGTCCAACCAACAAGTAGTGCCATATAGCCGTAACCTTTGAAGTAGATACCACCCGCCATGGCAACGAACGATGCACCAGACATCCAGTCTGCTGCAGTCGCCATTCCATTGAACACGGTAGGCACTTGTCTTCCAGCTACGTAATACGCATCTGCTTGAGCTGTACGTGATAGATATCCAATTATCGCGTAGATGGCTACTGTAAAGGCTACGAAACAAATTCCGATAGCTTTAGCTGACATACCCATCTGCTCAGCAATTGCCATAATAATTATGAAAGCTAAAAATCCACCTGTATAGATTCCATAAACTTTAGGCAAATTGTCTATAAAATTACCTTTAATCATTAGTCGTCTCCTCTTTCACTGAAGCCGAACTCTTCGTCAATTTTTTCTTGTCTATTCGCAAACCAGAAAATTAAGATTACGAAAATTCCAAGAGAACCTTGACAAGTGAACCAGTAAGTTAGCGGGTAACCAAATGGTCCCGTAACTTCGTTCATTTCTGCTCCGAAAAGGAAGATGCCAATTGAGAATACAAACCAGATTGCTAACGTAACCATTAACAATCCCCTGGTTTTTTCCCAGTGTTGTGCTTGTTTTGACATTATATACCTCTCTCTTTTTAGTTATAACTGCCAAAAACCATAACCATTATGAAAGAGATTTAAAGTGTTAAAATTGTTCATATTAAGCGACTTTTTGGGGTATAAATACTCAAAATACCTTATTTTATGGCAAAATATAAACTAACTTGGAAAGATCTAACCTGGAGTGATTTTAAAATTTACCTGTTTGCATTATTTAAAGCTTTTATTCCTAAGAAAAAAATTAAAAATCTAGACGATCTTGAAAACTTTATTCAAACTAAGTCAGCATGGGTTACTCAAGTAACTCTTTATGGGTATTTAAAGACTAGAATGGGGACACGATACGTCCTTCATTTTGAGAATGATGAATTTATGACATCAGTTAATTTAGCCAAATGGAATATTTATGCAGTTTCTCTTCAAGACCTTACGTTATTTATATTTTCTTATTTGAAAGCTCATTATCATTATAATGAAATTAATAATGTGAAAGAAATTTTTTTGAAAATTCTAGATGATGAAATTTCTAATAAGATGCCATTAGAAATTGTTGAAAAAGCAAAAAATACTTTTGATGAAAGACTACAAAAAGTAAATTGGGAAAATTATTATAAAGATCTACCTTTTAATCCAAGCGCGCTTTCATTATATGAGTGGGCTCCTATTGCACAGGATTTAAAAAACCTAGACCGCAAAATAGTTCTTAACTCAGTAATTTTAAAATGGGATATTGTGAAGAAAGAGTTTGAGGAAAGAATAAATTTTTAATTATTTTTTCTATTTTCAACTAAACTGTCAACAACACTTGGATCAGCTAAGGTTGTAGTATCACCTAATTGGCCATGTTCATTAGCAGCAATTTTTCTTAAAATTCTTCTCATAATCTTACCTGATCTCGTTTTAGGTAATCCAGGTGTAAAGTGAATTAAGTCAGGTGTTGCCAAAGGCCCAATTTGTTTTCTTACCCATAATTTTAATTCTCTTTCAAGGTCTCCAGACTCAGACTCGCCAGCAATAAGTGTTACATAACAATATAAACCATTACCTTTAATATCATGGGGGTATCCAACCACAGCTGCCTCAGCAACTTTAGGATGAGCTACAAAAGCACTTTCAATTTCAGCAGTGCCCAGATTATGTCCCGATACAATAATTACATCGTCAACTCTTCCAGTAATCCAATAGTAACCATCTTTATCTCTTCTGCATCCATCTCCAGTAAAATACTTTCCATCAAATTGTGAAAAATAAGTATCTATAAATCTTTGGTGGTCTCCATAAACTGTTCTCATTTGACCAGGCCATGATTGAGAAATGCACAATCTTCCTTCACCAGCACCCTTTATTTCTTTTCCATCTTTATCTACTAAACATGGTTTAATTCCATAAAAAGGTTTTGTAGCTGAGCCTGGTTTTAGGGGTATAGCACCTGTTTGAGGTGAAATTAATATTCCTCCTGTTTCAGTTTGCCACCAAGTATCAACTATTGGACATTTAGAATTTCCAACAGTTTTATAATACCACATCCATGCTTCTGGATTTATGGGTTCACCGACAGTGCCAAGTAATTTTAGTGATTTTCTTGATGTTTTGTTAACTGGTTCATTACCTTCTCTCATCAAAGCTCTAATAGCGGTTGGAGCTGTATAAAATGTATTTACTTTAAATTTATCCACTATCTGCCACCATCTTGAACTATCAGGATAGTTTGGAACACCCTCAAACATTATTGTAGTTGCTCCATTAGAAAGTGGACCATAAATAATATAACTATGGCCTGTTACCCACCCTATATCTGCTGTGCACCAGTAAATATCTTTTGGTTTATAATTAAAAATATATTGGTGTGTCATTGAAGCATAAACCATATACCCACCAGTAGTATGCAATACACCTTTTGGTTTCCCAGTAGATCCTGATGTATAAAGAATAAACAGAGGATCTTCTGCATTCATCTCCTCAGGATCACAATGATTTGATACATCTTTAATTAAATCATGATACCATACGTCCCTATCACTATTCCAAAAAACATAGTTTCCAGTTCTTTTGACTACAATGCATTTTTTTACATTTGGACAATTAGTCAGTGCTTCATCAGTTGTTGCTTTTAAAGGGATTGTTTTACCACCCCTTACACCTTCATCTGCAGTTATAATATATTCTGACTCACAATCGTTAACTCTGCCAGATATAGACTCTGCAGAAAAACCCCCAAAAATAATTGAGTGAATTGCTCCAATTCTAGCACAAGCAAGCATTAAAATTGCTAATTCTGGTATCATGGTTAAGTAAATTGTTACTCTGTCACCTTTTTTGATTCCTAGTTTTTTTAGACCATTAGCAGCTTTAGAAACTTTTTGATGAAGTTGTTTATAGGAAATTTTTTGAGTATCTTTTGGATCGTCTCCTACCCAAATAATTGCCGTTTTATCTTTTTTGTCTTTTAAGTGTCTATCTATACAGTTTGCAGAGGCATTTAATGTACCGTCTTCAAACCATTTTATTCTTACTTCATCTTTACTATACTTGACATCTTTAATTTTTTTGTAGGGCTTTATCCAGGTAATTCTTTTTCCTTCTTTTTTCCAAAAAACATTATTATTCTTTATAGATTCATTATATTTTTTTTGATATTGAGCTTTATTTGCAAGACTGCTTTTTATCCAATCTGGACGAGTTTTAAATATTAATTCTGAAGAAGAATTTTCTACTTTATTTATTTTCTTTTTTATTTTTCTTTTTGTTTTACTTTTTCTTTTTTTAGATATTCTATTTTTATTTAAATTTTTTTTTCTTCTTTTTTTTGAAGATTTAATTCTAGTTTTAGATTTTTTCTTTTTTTTTGGCATATTTAAATTTTACCCATGTTATTTAAAATTTTCCAGCTTTTAGAGTCGATTGGCATAACAGATAACCGGCTTTGTTTAATTAAAGATAAATGGCTCAATTCCTTATTTTTTTTAATATTTTCAAGAGAAATTGGTGTCTTTAGTTTTCCAACGAATTTAACTGTTACAGCAACAAATCGACCAGATTGGTCTGTTTTATCCATATAAGCCTCTTTTATTACTTCAACAATGCCAACTATTTCTTTACCAATATTTGAATGGTAAAAAAAACATTGATCACCTTTTTTCATTGATTTTAAATTTTTTGCAGCCTGATAATTTCTGACACCATCCCAAGGAGCTCCTTTTTTCCCAGCTTTTTTTTGTTGATCAATTGACCAAACATCTGGTTCAGATTTAAGTAACCAATAACGTTTAACCATAAAAATTTACATTATAATTTTACACCTGCACCTTTTAGAAACTTTGCTTTTTCATCTAAGGGCCATCTTGGTTTTGCAGGGTAATCTAAATTATTAAATTGTTTTAATTTAAACTTTTCTAAACCAACAACAGCAATCATTGCTGCATTATCCCCACATAATTCAATTGGAGGAAAGATAGGTTCATAACTTTTGTCTTTACAAAGATTAATTAGCATATCCCTAATTTTTTTATTTGCTGCAACGCCACCCGCAACGACAAATTTATTTTCTTTTGGTTTAACTGTATTTTCAAATTCAGTAAAAGCTATTTTAGTTTTTTTGTACAAAATTTCTATTACAGTTTTTTGGAATGAAGCTGCAAGATCAAATTTTTCTTGTTCTGTTTTAATTTCTTTTGAGACCTTTAAAATTGCTGTTTTTAGTCCTGCAAAAGATAAATTACACCCGCCCTTATTAAATATTGGTTTTGGTAAATTATATCTATGTGGATCTCCTTTTTCTGCTAAAATTTCTATTTGTGGTCCACCAGGAAATTCTATACCTAGAAGCTTTGCGGTTTTATCATACGCCTCGCCAATAGCATCATCAATAGTTGTACCAAGTCTTTTATACTCACCTAAATTCTTAACACTTAAATATTGTGAATGTCCTCCTGAAATTAGTAAAAGTAAGTATGGATAATTTATTTTTGAATTTAATTTTGGACTTAATGCGTGACCTTCTAAATGATTTACAGCTATGAATGGTTTGTTTATTGATGCCGCAAAAGCTTTTCCAAAACTTAAACCAACTGAAAGACAAACAACTAATCCAGGTCCAGCAGTTGATGCTACTGCATCTATTTCTTTAATTTCGACTCCACTATCCTCAATTGCTTTTTTTACAATCCAATCGATCTTTTCTATGTGTGATCGGGCCGCAAGTTCAGGCACAACTCCCCCAAATTCTTTGTGGACATCTATTTGACTTGAAATGATATTCGATAAAATAATCGGATAGCCATTGTCATTTTCTGTCAATATCGATGCAGCTGTTTCGTCACAACTAGTTTCAATTCCTAGAATAAAGGGTTTTTTACTCATTCAAATAGTTTTTAATAATTGTACAATCTCGTTACAAAAAAGAAATAAATTTATTGATGAGTAGAAATATTATTATCGGATCAAGAGGTAGTGAATTAGCATTACTTTATGCAAAAAAAGCAAAAGATAGTATTATAAAAAACACAGACTTAAGTGATGATGAAATTTTAATTAAAAGTATAACTACCGATGGTGATCAGGTAAAAAATGTTAGACTATCTGAATTTGGAGGTAAAGGTTTATTTTCAAGTAACATTGAAAAAGAGCTTCAAAATAGAAAAATTGACATAGCAGTTCATGCTTTAAAAGATTTACCTGCTATTGAAACAAAAGGTTTGATGACTAATTTTTTTTTAGAAAGAAATGATCCAAGAGAAATTTTAATATCAAAAAACAAAAAAAAATTAAAAGAATTAGAACTGAACTCAATTATTGGAACTTCTTCATATAGAAGAGAATTTCAAATTAAAAAGATTAGACCTGATCTTAATTGTAAACTAATTAGAGGCAACATAGATACAAGGATTAAAAAATTAAAAGAAGGTAAATACGATGCAATAATTCTTTCATATGCAGGAATTAAATATTTACAACTCGAAAATCAAATTTCTGAAATATTTACAACTGAAGAATTAATCCCAAGTGCAGGACAAGGAATAATTGCACTTCAATGTAGAGAAGATGATCAAAAAACAATTTCATTGTTAAAAAAAGTAAATCACACAGAAACTTTTAAAAGAGCTAATGCAGAAAGAAATATTTTAAAAGTTTTAGAAGGCGATTGTGAAACAGCTGTTGGTGCACATTCTATAATTGATGGAAATAATATTATTGTTGAAGCTGAACTTTTTTCTTTAGATGGCTTAAAAAGATTTTATGAAAAAAGATCAGAAAAAATCCAAAAATTTAAAGAAATTGGTAACGAAATTGGTCAAATCTTAAAAAAAAAATCAAATAATTCATATAAGAAATAATATGCATATTTTATTAACAAGACAATTGGAGGATTGTTCAGAAATGATTCTCAAATTTAAATCATTAGGACATCAAGTTTCTCATCTTCCATTATTGATAATTGAAAAAATGAGTTATGAAGATATTAATTTTTCTGATTATGGTGGAATCATTTTTACAAGTGCAAATGCAATTAAATATTTAAATTTAAATAATCTTGATAAGAATATATTGTGTTTTTGTGTTGGGGACATTACTGAAAAAAAAGCTAGAAGTCTTGGTTTTCAAAAAACAATCGCTGCTGAAGGGAATGTTTTAAACTTAAAAGAATTAATTCTACAAAACTATGAAATTAAAGATAAACCGCTCCTTTACATAAGTGGCGAAACAATTTCAGTTGATTTAGATGTGCAGTTATCAAAGGAAGGATATAATGTTAAAAGAATTATTAATTATAGAGTAACACATAATCAAAAATTTGATGAGAATTTTGTTAAAGATTTAAAAGAAAATGTGCCTGAAATGGTTTATGTTTATTCACAAAACAGTGCCTCAAGTTTTTTAAATTTTATTAAGATTCATCAATTAGAAAATATATGGATGAATACTAATTTAATGTGTATAGGTGAAAAAACATCGTCTATACTTAATGAAATTAAATGGAAAAAAATATTTCTTTTTAATCCTGGAGAAGAGGAATTTTTATTATATAAAATTTGATTATGGAATTAATAAATAATTTTACAGAAATATTTTTGTCAGTCTGGAATAAAGGGATACTTGGCGTAGATATTTTTCAAATATTGATTGGGATAGGAATTTTTCTAATTTTCTTAATTTTCAGAGGTTTAATAAGTAAACTAATTATTAAAAAATTAGAAATTATTTCAAAAAGAACAACAAATAAATTAGACGATACTTTTGTACATGCTTTAACTGGACCAGCTAGATTTTTACCCGTAGTTCTAGGTTTTTTTATCGCAAGCTATTACATGACATTTTCAATTGAAGGAAGAGAAGTTGTTGACACCATAAATAGAACATTAATTACAATTTTGATTTTTTGGATTATCCACCAGATTATTGAGCCAGTCTCATATATCTTAAGTGGTCTTGATAAACTTCTAACAAGAGAGTTAATCGGATGGATTATCAAATCATTAAAGATACTAATTTTTATCTTAGGTTTAGCAGCAGTATTAGAATTATGGGGTATAAAAATTGGACCAATAATTGCTGGATTAGGTTTATTTGGGGTAGCCGTAGCTCTTGGAGCTCAAGATTTATTTAAAAATTTAATATCAGGAATTTTAGTTCTTGTAGAGAAAAGATTTAAAATTGGTGATTGGATTCTAGTTGATGGAATTATTGAGGGAATAGTAGAAAAAATTGGTTTTAGATCCACTACGATTAGAAAATTTGATAAATCTTTAGCAATAATTCCAAATTTTCAATTTGCAGAAAATGCAGTAATTAATATTAGTGAAACTTCAAATTGGTTAATAAGTTGGATAATAACCCTTCAGTATGACACTACTGTAGATCAACTAAAAACTATTAGAAATCAAATTGAGGAACATATTAACAAGAGCGAGGATTTTAACACAAGTATTGGAGTTGCGGTAAGAGTAGATAAATTTTCAGATAGCTCAATAGACATGTATGTTCGTTGTTTTACAAAAACAGATAGTTGGAATGATTGGTTATCAGTTAAAGAGCGTTTAGCTATTGCAATTAAACAAATAGTAGAAAACAATAAAGCCTCTTTCGCTTTTCCAAGCCAGTCTATTTATGTAGAAAAAAAATGATTGCTTTATTTTATTTAGTTTTGCAATTGTTAAAACTTTACTCTTATGTAGTTATTGCGAACGTCATAATAAGCTGGTTAATCGCATTTAATATTTTAAATACTCAAAATAGATTTGTATTTATTATATTAGATTTTACTTACAGACTGACAGAGCCTTTTTTAAACAGAATAAGAAGATTTCTTCCTAATTTAGGTGCTCTGGATATATCCCCAATAATTTTACTTCTATTGATTTGGTTCATAGAAATGTGTATGAAGCTCTACATTGCACCAATGATATTTTAAAAAAATTTATGATTTTAATTGACGGAAAAAAAGAGGCAGCACTTTTAAGAGAGGAATTAAAAAAAGAGGTGTCAGAATTAAAAGCAAAATATAATAAAGTACCTGGATTGACAGTAATTCTAATTGGCGATTTAACTCCAAGTCAAATTTATGTTCGAAATAAAGAAAAATCAGCTAATGAAGTTGGTCTCAAATCTGATGTTATAAAATATCCAGATTCAGTAGAGGAAAAGGTTGTTTTAGATAAAATAGAGGAACTAAATAAAGATAAAACAGTATCTGGTATTTTAGTTCAGCTACCACTACCTAAACATATAGATAAACAAAAAGTTATTGAGGCCATTAATCCATCAAAAGATGTAGATGGTTTTCATCCAATGAACGTTGGAAATCTTTCGTCTGGTTATGAAAGTTCGGTACCATGTACACCATTAGGTTGTTATTTATTAATTAAAAAAATAGAACCTAATTTAAGTGGAAAGAAGGCAGTCGTAGTTGGTAGATCAAACTTGAATGGTAAACCAATGACTCAACTTCTTTTGAAAGAAAATTGTACTGTAACAATAACTCATTCTAAAACAAAAGATTTAAAAGCTGAATGTCTCGAAGCAGATATTATTGTTGCAGCAGTTGGAATCCCAGAATTAGTAAAAGGTGATTGGGTGAAAAAAGATAGCATTGTAATTGATGTCGGCATAAATAAAACAGATAAAGGTATTGTTGGAGATGTAGCTTTTAATGAAGTTTCAAAAAATGCAAAAGCTTTAACACCTGTTCCTGGCGGTGTTGGACCGATGACTATTGCTTGTTTACTTAAAAATACAATCGACTGTTTCAAAAGATCGCAAATATAACGATTAAATCGCTAAAAAATATTTGATAGGTTGAGTTATGAAAAAACCTAAATATCCATATAGAATAGCAATCATAATGGGTATACTAACTATCCCACCAATTGGTGCCACTCAGTTGGGATGGTACCTTTATGATCAACAAACTGGATTTGATTATGGTATGATTGTAGGAACTTTTTCAGTAATATTTGCAGCATGGCTAATGTATGAAAAAAAATGGAGAGAGGAAGATGAGGATTAGTTAATGGAAAAAATTATTTTTTTTGGTTTGGTAATTCCGATTCTTGGATTTGTTTTATATTTAGGTGCTACAGCTATCATGAAAGGTTTTAGTGCCAAAAGTGCAAACAAAGCCAATGAAATTAGTGAAAATGAGAAAATTGATGTTCCGTCAGATGATGGAAATAACCTTAGTGATGAAATTGAAAGACTAAATCAACTTTTGAATGATGGTATTTTAACTCAAGAAGAATTCGAAAAAGCTAAAAAAAAACTATTAGATAATTAATTATAGTTAAGTAATTTCTTTAATGATCCAAACTCACCTATTTTATAAATTATAGCATTCTCTTTTTTGAAACCATATTTTTCTGCACTAGCTTTGAATCTTACTGGCGGCTCCATAATCGGCTCTAAAGACAAAACAAAAGTTCCCCAATGCATTCCAATTACTTTTTTACTTTTTAAGTTTTGAGCAACTTCTAAAGCTTCTTCAGGATTAGTATGATAAACCGATTTATCTTTATAAGGCATTATTGGGTAAAAATTATAAGCACCTATATTTATAAATGTTAAATCAATTGGGCCATATTTATTACCTATATCTTTATAAATATCTCCGATACCAGTATCACACGTAAATAAAATTTTTTTTCCATTGTATTCAATCAAAAAATTTCCCCATAGTGATTTGTTTGTATCTGTTAGACTTCTTTTTGACCAATGAACAGCAGGTAAAAATGTAACTTTTAAATTATCATTAATCTTAATTTCATCATACCAATCCATTTCATTAACATCTTTATATCTTTTAAAATATTTACTTAGTTTTAGTGGGAGTAAAACTTTTGCATTTTTATATGGAAATTTTCTAATAGTAGACATGTCTTGATGATCGTAATGATTATGAGTAAGTAAAAATAAATCTATTTTTGGGATTTCATTAAGTTTTAAAGCTGGTTCGGTAAATCTATCTGGTCCAAAGATTAAGGGACCTGCATTTTTTGAGAACACTGGATCAGTAATTATTGTTGTATCTCCAAGCTTAATTAAAAAAGTAGCATGACCTATCCAAGCAACATAATCATCTTCTTGATATTTTTTTAGATCTGATAAAACTTTTTTTTTCTCCACAACATGTTCTTTAGGTACCGTCATATCAAGCTTCTTTTTTTCTTGATTAAATATTTTGTAAGACCATTTAACATTAGGATCTCTTTTTGGTGACCCCTCAGGGTTTCTAAAAGTTCCATCTGGCAGATGATGATAAGGTTTTTCCATTGCAATACTTAAACAATTATAAAAAAAAATTCCAATTAAAATTAATGAAATACGAATTAACTTTTTTCCATTAACCATAAACTATCTCCTGCTAAAAAATAAATTTTTCCATTATTTGGATGAACCTGTATATCTCTTATTCTACCAATTTTACCTTTAAAAATTATCATTTCTTTTACATTTGATAAGTCAGTGAATATTAATTTCCTAAGGGATTGATCTTTAAGAGAAGTTATTAAAGCATGTCCATTCCATTCGCTGAATTCTTTACCCTTATAAATAGTTATTGCACTTGTTGCGATAGAAGGTACCCAATAGTGTATTGCTTTTGTAAAACCTGGTTTCCATTTTGGACCAATTGGAATACCAGAGTAATTTGTACCTCCCCACCCTAGAATTTTCCATCCATAGTTTTCACCTTTTTTTGCTTCACCAAACCAATCACCACCTCTTGCACCATGGTTGCTCATATAAATTTTTTTATCAAATGGTGATAAAGTTAAACCTTGAGGATTTCTAATTCCTATTTGATAAATTTCTGGTAACCAATCAGATTTTCCTTGAAATTTTGGGTTATCTTTAGGAATGCTTCCATCAATATTAATTCTAATAATACTTCCAGGATGTTTTGTTGGATCTTGTGCAATCATTCCTTCTCCTCTTTCACCAGCTGAAGCAAATAAGAAATTATCTTTAATCGCTAATCTTGACCCAAAGTGATATCCTGAATTAATCGGTGGGTTTGCCTGAAAAATATTTTTAAAATTTAATTTTTTTTTATCAAATTTTGCTTTGGCTATTGAAGTACTGGTTTTTCCAGCTCCTCTATTTTCTGAATAAGAAATATAAACAAAACTATCTTTTAATAGAACATCTAACAAGCCTCCCTGACCATGTTCTAGATAATTAAGATTATGATTAACTTCAGAGATTTTTTTAGAATTAAGATTAATCAACTTAATTTTCCCACTCTTTTCTGTGATCAATAGTTCATTATTATTGATGAATGTAGAGCCCCATGGGTCGTTTAAATCTATAATTTTTTTAAAAATGAGATTTTCTGCAAATGAAACATTTATAGAAATTAAAAATAAAAATATGGAAATAAAAAATTTTCTCACTTTAAGAAAGTTTTGATCTTCCACCATCAACGGCAATAATCTGACCAGTAACCCATGAACTGTCGTCAGTAATGAGAAATTTTGCAAGAGAAGCCGAGTCTTTTCCTTCACCCAATCTTTTTAAAGGATGAGCTTTTGCTATTCCATCTGCTAATGCTTTATTTTTTAACATTGGCTCTGCAATCTTTGAATTAGTTAAACTTGGTGCAATACAGTTCACTCTAATATTTGGAGCAAATTCAGCTGCTAGTGAAACAGTCAATCCCTCAACGGCGGCTTTAGCTGAAGCAATTATTGCATGATTAGTAAATCCTCGTTGTGCTGCAACGGTAGAGAATAAAACCACTGAACCTTTATTTCTTTTTAAACTTTCTTGATAACCTTTAATAACTTCAACTGCTGAATAGAGATTTAATTTCATACATTTATTAAAATCATTTTCATTAACCATTCTCAAAGGTTTTAAGTCTATTGAACCAACACAATAAGCGACACCTTTTATATCTGAAATGTCATTTTTAACTTTTTCTATAAATCCATCTTCTAAAACATCAGCAATTGTAAAAGTACAACCAAGTTTTTCTGAAATACTTTTTGTTTCATTTTGATTTCTGCCAACTAAATGAATAGAATTTCCCGAGTTTACCAATTGTTCAGCTAAACTTGATCCGATTGAACCTGTCGCACCAAAAATTAGATATTTTTCTGACATAAAAAAATTTATTAGTTATATTTAACTATGAAGTTATTTTTTATACTGGGTAATCAATTATTTCCATCAAAATACTTGGACCGCTTCAAAAAAGACCACCTATTTTTTATGGCTGAAGATTATCAACTATGTACTTATGAAAAACATCACAAACAAAAGATACTCCTTTTTTTATCATCAATGCGCTCACATGCAGATAGCCTTAAAAAAGATAAATTCAAATTAGATTACATTAAAATCGAGGATAAAGAATTTAAGGATGATTATTGTAAAAAATTAAAAAAAGTAATTAGCTCAAAAAAAATAAAAGAGATTTCAAGTTTTGAAATTGAAGATAAATTTTTCGAAAAAAAAATAAATCAATTTCTTAAAAAGGAAAAAATAAAATGGAATATTATTCCAACTCCAATGTTCCTAAATTCAAGAGAGGAATTTAAACAATATCTATCCAAATCAAAAAAACCTTTCATGGCAACTTTTTATAAGGATGTTAGAAAAAAATCAGGAATATTGATGGGCTCAGATGGAAACCCTATTGGAGGTAAATGGAGTTTTGATGAAGATAATAGAAATAAATTACCAAAAAATATTTCAATTCCAAAGTTCCCAAAAATAAATGAAACTAATCATACTAAAAAATTAAAACCAATTATTGAGAAATTATTCAAAGATCATCCAGGCAAAACAAATAATTTTTGGTTCGCTACTGAATATAATGATGTTGTAAAGCTTTTAAATTTTTTCATTAAAGAAAAATCAAACTTATTTGGCGATTATGAGGATGCTGTTGATCAAAAAGATAATATTTTATTTCACAGTGCGTTAAGTCCTTACATTAATTTAGGTTTAGTTACTCCAGAATTTATTATTAAAAAGGTTTTAGAATTTCATAAAAATAAAAAGATAAGATTAAATTCATTAGAAGGTTATATACGTCAGGTGATTGGCTGGAGAGAATTTATGAGAGGAATTTATCAAAGTTATTCAAATGAAATGGAAACTGGAAACTTCTTTAAACAAAATAGAAAAATGAAAAAATCTTGGTATGAAGGCACAACTGGATTACCTCCACTTGATTATTCAATTAAAAATGCTTTAAACCATGGATGGTCTCATCATATTGAAAGATTAATGATTTTATCTAACATTATGAATCTTTGTGAAATAAAACCCACCATTGTTTACAAATGGTTCATGGAAATGTTTGTAGATTCTTCAGATTGGGTAATGGTTCCTAATGTTTATGGTATGGGATTGTTTAGTGATGGGGGAATATTTGCCACCAAACCTTATATATGTGGATCGAGTTACTTTATGAAAATGATGGATTTTAAAAAAGGTGAATGGTGCAACACAATGGATGGACTTTATTGGAGATTTATTGATCGTAATAGAAAATTTTTTTTGAAAAATCCAAGACTTTCAATGATGGTCAGAATTTTTGACAAAATGAAAACTGACAGAAAAAAATTGATTTTGTCAGCTGCAGATAAATTTATTAAACAAAATACAATCTAGTGAAAAAAGAAAATCTACCTTCAAAAATTTGTTCTATTTGCAAAAGACCTTTCATCTGGCGAAAAAAATGGAGATTAAATTGGGAAAAAGTCAAATATTGTTCAAAAAAATGTTCATCAAAAAAGTAAAAAATTTTTCTAAATATTTAATTTTATTTTTAGTTGTTACTCTTCCAAGTAATACTCGTGCGGAATTTTTTGAGGATTTATCTAAAATTATTGAGGATAATAAGAAGAGGCTTAGCTACGGTATTTCTGTAACAGATTTTAATATGGATGGTAATTATGAGTTTTTGGTTACAGGTTTTGGCTTTCCAAATTTAGCTCTAGCTTTTCAGGATGGAAAATTAAAGGATTTAAACCAACAAAAAATTTTTTCAGATGTTTCTAAGAAAACCATTGGAGTTGCCGCATGTGATATTGACAAAGATGGCTTTGAAGAAATTTATTTTTTAAACACTGATACATATAGTGGAGTTAAAAAATATTCAGACAGATTATTAGATATAAAAGATAAAAATTACTTTGATTTATTTGAATTAGAAAAAAATAAAGAAAGTCTTAATTTAACAGCAGGAAGATCTGTTGTTTGTGTAGATAGAAAGGGAGATGGTGAATATGGTATTTATGTTGCAAACTACGGAGGACCAACAAGATTTTACGAGATTGAAAATGAACTTATCAAAGATAAAGCTAAGAATTTAAATCTTGATAATATTACTGGTGGAAGAGCAGTCGTATCTGGACATATCTTAACAGAAAGAGCGGATATCTTTGCAGCTAATGAGAGAGGAGCAAATTTTCTTTTTAAAAATAATAATGGAAACTTCGATGATGTTGCATTTGATTATAGATTAGATGATGCAATCCAAAATGGAAGGGGTACAGCTTTATCAGACATCTATTATAGAGGTAGATTGGATATTTTAAGTGGTAACTGGCTCGGATATCACAGAGCTTGGGTTTTGGAAAATAATGAATTTAAAGACATTGGAAATAAAGATTTTGATGAACCTTCTAGAATAAGAACAATTATTTCTGCAGATTTTGATAACGATGGTTTTGATGAAGTTTTTATGAACAATATAGCAGAACCAAATAAGTTATTTCGCATTAAAGATAATGGAAAATTTGAACAGATAAATTTTAAGGTAGGACTCGAAGCTAATGGATATGGAACTGGGGCTGCAGTTGCGGATATAGATAATGATGGAGTTTTAGAATTATTAGTTTCTAGAGGTGAAAGTAAAGAACAAAAATTAACTTTGTACAAGGCAATAGTTAAAAAAGAAAATAAATATTTAAGAATAAAACCACTTAACAAACATGGTGCGCCAGCAAGAGGAGCCACTGTAACTTTAATAACTAATCAAAGAAAACATTCAAAAACTATTGATGCAGGATCTGGTTACTTATGTCAAATGGAGCCTGTGGCACATTATGGAATTAGAAAAAATGAAAAAAATTTTAAAGTAGAGGTAAGATGGACAAATGGAAGTAAAGAAATAATTGATATAAAGAAGCTAAACCAAACAATTACTGTAAAACAAAAATGAAAAAAATAGTAAATATATCTTTAATTGTTTTTATAATATTATTTCAGTTTAAGTCGTTTGCTGAAGAAAAGAACTATCACAAGGAGTTAATTACTGATTGGTCGAGAATATTCCCAGATAAGAATAGAAATGCTGCAGGACCTAAATTTTTTAAATACATTATAGATAAAAAAATTAGCTACAAAGACTTTATTGAATTTAATAAATTATATTGTGCAGTTTCTGGATCTCTGATTGATCCAAACAGTGAATCAGAATTTTTATTTATTAAAGAAAGTAAAACAAACAAAAAAATTTGTGGAAACTATTATAGGTGCTGCGTTCCATGTTCATGTGATCTTATGAAGTATTCAGAAGCACAAAAAATGAAATATAGATTTGAAGATGGCATTAAAGAATTTTATGTTTTAACTATAAAAAATCCTTGTGGTAAAAAAGATTTTCCCAATAGAGTAAACAAAGATTATTTTTGTGATGGTAAAAAAATAAATAAATCAGAGGTTTATAGTCTTAATGATCGAATTGTAATAGGTTTATTGCATAATGGAAAAAATTGTGAAAAAGATGAAATCGACTTCGTTAAAAATCACCAATTTACCGGTAGATATTGTGAACTTAGAAATAATACACCTTTAGAAAATTTAGATGCTGGTATGGGGGATATTTTTATTAAACTTGCAAGATAAAAAATATGAATAATAAAATTTTTGAATGGGCAGGTGTTATCACAGCAATATTATATTCATTATTTGTAGCTATGAATATTGGTATAGAGTTTTTTGGTTTTTGCTTATTACTTATATCCGCAATCTTAATTGGAATTTGGGCTTATAGGGGAGGTCATAGAGGAATTCTATTTTTACAATTCTTTTATGCGACAGCTGGAATTATTGGTATGTTTAGATGGTTTTAACTCAATGATGAAATTATTTTAGGAATAAAATTTTTAAAATTAAAGAAACCTTTATTACAATATTGCCAAGAGTATCTATCAAGTTTTCTATATATAAATTCTATTTTTGAATTATTTAAACTTAAATAATCTAAGTTTTCACCTACGGTAGGGTATAAACCATAACAATTTTCAGTATTATTTATTTCGCTTATGTCAATTACTTCACAATCAATAGACTTAGCTTTTAATCTTTGCTCTTGGCTTTCGATTAAAAGGGATTTAAATTTCATTACTTTTTCACTGAGTTTAATAGATCTATTTTCATTTTTATTAGAAATTAAATAAACTTTTTTAAATTTATTATTTTGAAAATCAGTGGTTTCAAAAGAGAGATTATTTTCAAAAATTAATAGATTTTTATCATCTATATTTTGTGGATTATTAAAATCTTTTTTTATGATTTGGTAAGTTTTTTCAGATACTTTTGGAGGAGCATTTTCATTTAATTTAATATTATTAAATCTATTGTTAGTAAATTTTTTTATATTCCATTCACTTGCTAAATAATGTTTTCCTTTGGTTTGCACTCCAGCAACCCATCTCCATCCAAGCGTATTTGATGCAGCGTCCCCATCATAAAGATGTTGCATAAAAAATTCTGCACCTAATTGCCATGGTAGTTCTAAAGTAAAAATCCAAATGCTTGCGAACCACATTCTTGTATGGTTATGTAAATAATTGTTTTCTTTCAGTTCATTTGTCCATGCATTAAAGCATTCAATATTTGTTTTACCTTCTATTGCATCAAGATATTTCTGATTATTTTTGAATTCTTCTCTAATTTTATTTAATTCTATTAAATAGTCTGACCATACATTTGGTCTTAATTCTAGCCAACCTTTCCAGTAAGTGCGCCATAAAACTTCTTGGATAAATTTCTCATTTTTTGAGAAAGAAAATTTACTAAGTGATTTTTTGATAATTTCTTTTTCACTTACTATTCCATGTGTAATGTAAGGAGACAGACATGAAACGTTGGATCTATTTTCTGGCCCAAAGTCAAAGTTTCTAAGTTTAGAATACTCAGAAAGATTGTTTTCAACAAAATCGTTTAATTTGTTTAAGGCCTTCACCCTCGAAGGTTCAAAATTCATTATAAATTATTTTGATTTTTTTTTCTTTAAACCAAGTTTATCGCTGTGTCTTAATCTTAAGATAACAATTGCTCCAGCAATTAAAACAATAGCTACCGCTTCGTAAACTAGTGCACTTGGATCCATTTCTTTTCCTTGAAGAATTATGAAACGTGCAAGAGCAGTAATTGCTATCAATAGTGGCAATGTAATGCTAATTGATTGTTGATTCCAAAAAACTCTCACCATTGCAAGTACCTCTAGGTAAAGAAACATTAAAAGTAAATCGGCTAAAGTTACCGATCGATTTTGAAACATTTTGTAAATTTCTATTCCAACAGCAATAACAGTACTTATTAAAATAATCACCATCAAAATAAGCTGTAAATTTTTTGCAATTTTTTCCATTATTTATCTTTACTAAATGGTAGCCATTTTTCAAACACTGATTTTGACGGCCCATCATAAGGAATTGTATATGAATTAGTGTTTGTTAGAACTTCTATACCTTTTGAAAAAACAAAGATAAAAACAATTACAAAAACTATCACCATAATTTTGAATGGGTCAAAGTTTTTTGTTCTAAAAACACTACTCGATTTTTCCTCAGCTTTATGAAATTGTTTAAATGTCATGTACACGGCAAATATAAGTCCGATATGAGCAATATATGTTCCAGCCCATCCAAAAGCAAAAGTAGTATATGAGAAAACATACAGACTAAAAACTGTTGTCCAAATAAAACTTAGAACTAATAAAATTTGTAATCTTACTGCTTTTGGTAAGGATCTAAGATCATTCTTACTATCGTCAAATAGTATATTAGCTGAGTCCTGCATCCATTTTTTTAAACCATCCATAATAATTAAATTAAGTTTTTTTTCAGAATTGACAATGCCAAAATTGTCCAAAAATTTTTAGTAGTTTTTCAACTTTTTTTTATGAAAACTTATGAATTTTTCTACATTTGTTTTATTGAAAGATTTATTTTCCTCAAAGGAAACCTTTTTCATTGAATAAGCTTTGCTATTAGTAATTCTTGATTCGATTGTTATATTTCCCTTATAAAGTTTAAGTTTAATTATACCATTTACTTTTTTCTTTTTAAGATCAATAATTTTTTGTAGCTTAAATCTTTCTTTTGAATACCAATAACCATTATAAATAAGTTCTGCATACCGAGACATTATATTATCTTTTTTATGCATTGTTTCTTTATCTAAAGTAACAGACTCAATTGCTCTATGGGCATGAATTAGCAATGTCCCACCTGGAGTTTCATAAACTCCTCTTGATTTGATTCCTAAAAATCTATTCTCGACTAGATCAACTCTTCCAATTCCATTTTTTCCAGCTAACTGGTTAACTTTCTCAAGTAACTTTGCAGGACTTAATTTTTTTCCATTAATTCCAATTGGATCTCCATCTTTAAATCTAATAGAAATAAATGAGGATTTATTTGGAGCCTTTTCAGGTGAAACTGTTCTTTGAAAAATAAATTCAGGTGCAGAATTTTTTGGATTTTCTAAAACTTTTCCCTCAGTAGACGTATGAAATAAATTATCATCTACTGAAAACGGAGAAGCACCTTTTTTATCTTTTGGAATAGAAATTTTATGTTTTTTTGCATAATTAATTAAATCGGTCCTAGATTTTAATTTCCAAATTCTCCACGGAGCTATCACCTTAATTTTAGGACCAAAATAATGATAACCGAGCTCAAATCTTACTTGATCATTTCCTTTCCCAGTTGCGCCATGTGATACAGCATAAGCTTTATATTTTTTTGCAATTCTAATTTGATCTTTTGCTATCAAAGGTCTAGCAATTGAGGTTCCCAATAAATAAACACCTTCATAAATCGCGTGTCCTCTGATCATAGGAAATACATAATCTTTTACAAATGTATTTTTTAAATCTTTTATAATTATCTTTTTAACTCCAAATTTTTTAGCATTAGATAGAATTTTTTTTCGATCGATTTCTTGCCCAATATCTGCAGTGTAACAAATTACTTCAGCATTATAATTTTCTTGTAACCATTTAAGTATTATAGATGTGTCTAAACCGCCAGAGTAAGCTAAAACAATTCTTTTTTTTGATTTCATTAATCAACCGCAAGCTTTTTTTGCAGTGTTGTATGCTTTTGTAAAACCGAGTAGAGAATAATGATCTATAGTTTGAGAACCTTTATCGTTATAGCCTGAAACCATAATTCTAGATCCTTTTTTCATGACTTTGACCATAATTTTTTCTTTTTTATTACTGGTCATCCATGCAAAGCCTTGTTGTTTAATATCGAATTTAAATTTATTATTTCCTGAAGTTGCTAAAACAGAATTTTTTTTATTAAATTCGTAGCCCGCTGTTGTACTAATTTCATTTGAAATCTTTTCACTAGGTCTAAAAGTAACAAATAATCTAGCATCTCTTTTATTATTTTTAGGTGCTTGCAAAACAGGAGTTGATTGAGCAAAGCATACTTTTCCAGAAGTTTCAGACATTACCATAACCTCCCAATCTTTAAATTTACCTACTTTCTTTAAATCTTGTGCTGATGTTTTCGACAACAGAAGCAATAAAATAAAAGATGGTAAAAATAAAAATTTTTTAATTAAGGACATGGGTTTGGATAAGTTTTTTGTATTTCATTAATTTCATTTATAACTTCGTCAGATAAATTTATATTTACACTTTCTATGTCAGTTTTCAACTGGTCCATTGTCGTAGCTCCGATAATTACACTTGTCATGAAAGGTTGAAGTTCACAAAATTTTAAACTCATTTGTGTGAAATTTAATCCATGTTTATTTGCTATTTCATTATATTTTTCTATAGCCAATTGACCATTTTTTGTTTTATATCTTACAAATTGGTCACCAAATAATTTCATTCTAGAATTTTTTGGTAACTCTCCATTTCTGTACTTTCCAGTCAAATATCCAAATGCTAAAGGAGAATAGGCTAATAAACCACTTTCCTCTCTTATAGAAACCTCTGCAAGACCAACTTCATATGTTCTATTTAGAAGACTATATGGGTTTTGCACTGACATCATTCTCGGAAGATTTTTTAATTTTGATAACTCTAAAAATTTAGAAAGACCCCAAGCAGTTTCATTAGAGAGTCCTATATATCTTATTTTGCCACTTTTTATAATTTTATTAAGAGAATTAAGAATGTCCTCAAATTTATTCCAATCATTTTCATCTTTGTGTTGATATCCAAGTCTCCCAAAAAAATTACTCTTTCTTTCAGGCCAGTGAAGTTGATAAAGATCAATGTAATCGGTCTTTAACCTTTTTAGACTTCCATTTACTGCTTCATTTAAATTTTTTTCATCATATTGATTTCCTCCTCCTCGAATCCAATCAAGGCCAGGCCCTGCAACTTTTGTTGCAAGAATTACCTCACTTCTTTTTTTTGTTTTTTCAAACCAATTTCCAATTATTTCCTCTGTTTTACCGTAAGTTTTTTGCTTAGGTGGAATTGCATAAAGTTCCGCTGTATCCCAAAAATTTACACCATTAGTTAAAGCGTAATTCATTTGCTCAAATCCTTCTTCCTGAGTATTTTGCTCACCCCAAGTCATTGTACCGAGACAAATTGTACTAACATCAATATCTGTGTTTCCTAACTTTTTGTAATTCATATAGGTTTTTTTAGTTTAATATTTATTATTCTTATTTAAGGCATCTTGAATAATTAGTAAAAGACTATATATATCGTCTATTATGAAATTTGATAAAAAAGGAATCCTTGGAAGAGCTAAAGCAGCAGCTCAAGAAACTGCTGTCGTAACCGATGAAGGTCTAAGAGCCTACATGCTAAAAGTTTATAACTATATGGCAACGGGGATATTGTTAACTGGTATTATTGCATTGATTACTTTCAAGATGTCAGTCGTAACTAATGATAATGGAGCGATCATTGGTTTAACAGAAGTTGGAAACGCCATTTACATGTCAGGATTAAAATGGTTAGTTATGTTAGCACCTTTGGGTATTGTTTTTTATATGAGTTTTGGAATTAATAAAATGAGTGCATCTAAAGCTCAAACTACATTTTGGATTTTTGCAGCTTTAATGGGGTTATCGTTGTCATCAATTTTATTAGTATACACTGGTATGAGTGTTACAAGAGTTTTCTTTATTACTTCGGCAACTTTTGGTGCAATGAGTATTTATGGTTACACCACGAAAAGAGATTTAACTAAATTAGGATCTTTTTTAATGATGGGCCTTATTGGAATTATCATTGCCTCTATAGTGAATATTTTTATGAAGTCTTCTATGATGTATTTTGTTATTTCAATTTTAGGTGTTTTGATATTTGTTGGGTTAACAGCTTACGATACTCAAAAAATTAAAAATATGTATTCTGCTTCTGATACTGGTGAATTAATTGGTAAAAAAGCTGTTATGGGAGCATTAACTTTATACTTAGATTTCATTAATTTGTTTATTATGCTTTTAAGACTTTTCGGTCAAAGAAGATAATTTTATTTTTGAAGTTTTTTCCAATTAGTATTTCTTAACAAAAGATTTAAATCAAAGGAATTTTTTAATATTTTTCCGTTAATATCAGTTATTGAATACTTAAGGTTTTTATTTTTCGGTCTAAAATTTTTACATATTCTATAAAGTGCATTTTCTGCAGTATTTTTAAAAACGCTAAAGCCAACTTGTTTACTTGATATGCTCAGACCATAATCTTTCCATGAACCCTCTGAAACCATCTTAGCATATAAATCTAAAATAATTTTAAGTTCATCTTTCTCAAAAAAATGTTTATCCTCGATTTGTTTATCAATATTATTTATTACTAACTTTAAATTTCTATTCATTTGTTTTATATTTATTAATTAAGCCTATCTGAAAAGCCGTAAATATAAAAGTTATAGGTAATAAACCCCATACTTTAAAATTTACCCAAAATTCCTCTGTTTGTGTTCTCCAAACCAATTCATTTAATATTGCCAATCCAAAGAAAAAAAATATCCATCTTTTATTAAGAATTTCCCATCCTTGGTCTGTTAATGAAATTGATTTACCCATAAGTTTTTTTAAAACAGGTTCTTTTGTAAAATATCTGCCGAAAATAAGACCTAAACCAAATAAAATATTTATTATTGTAGGTTTGATATAAATAAATACTGGATTATTAAAATAAATTGTTAATCCCCCAAATAAGGTAATTAATATTCCACTTATTAAAGGAACTTTTGGAATTTTTTTTTCTAAAAACCACATTATTCCTAATGCTATTAATGTCGCAACAATAAAAGGTGGAATAGCTACTTTTAAATCCTTTCCACTATCGTAGTAGTAGTAAAAAAAAATTATTAATGGCCCAAAATCAGTAAGAAACTTTAAAAAAGATTTATTCACTTTAAGATATTAACATAAAATATTATTTATCCAAAAATTTAAAATTTTTGTTATTGATTTTTGTTTTTAAATACCCATACTAAAGTTAATGGCAATTCAAAAAGCTAAATTTTCAATCGGTGATATTGTAAAACATAAACACTTTGAATTTAGAGGTGTAATTTATGATGTTGATTTTGAGTTTAATAATTCAGAAGAGTGGTATCAATCTATCCCTAAAAATGTAAGGCCAAGAAAAGATCAACCGTTTTATCATTTATTAGCAGAAAACGATGAAATCACATATGAAGCTTATGTATCAGAACAAAATCTATTATTTGATGATTCTGATGAGCCAATTAAGCATCCCTTGATAGAGGAAATATTTTCAGGGAAAAAAGGGTCGAGCTATTTTAAACAATCTAACTAAAATATCACTTTTTTAACACATTTAGCTCAAATCTTAGACACACGATATTGTTAAATATTACTACACTGATCAGGGATGTAAAATATTTACCCTTCGTTATTATCTCCCTCTGCATTCTTGATCAGTTAATTTTTCACATTAAACTTCTAAAATAAATTATTATTATATAAATAATTTTATATGTTTAAATTTTTCGAACCAAATAAGATCTTTTCAATTACTTCAAGAGCACCAAAATACGTTATAATTTTATTTATTGTTGTTTTAACTATTGGTTTAATTGAGTCGTTAATTCTTTCACCTGAAGATTATAAACAAAGTCATTCAGTAAGGATAATGTATGTTCATGTACCCGCTGCATGGATTTCACTTGGTATTTTTTCAGGTATTACTCTTTTATCAATCCTAGGATATATATTTAAAATTAAAAATTTTTTTTTAATCTCTAAAAGCCTTGCACCCTCTGGATTTATTTTTAATTTAATTGCACTAGTAACAGGTTCTATTTGGGGAAAACCTACCTGGGGAACTTGGTGGGCGTGGGATGCAAGAATTACATCTATGTTAATCTTAGCATTATTTTATTTTCTCTATCTACTTGCTTGGAGAATTTATGACAACAAAGATCAGGTTTATAAGATAACTTCTATAATAACAATTTTAGGTATCATTAATGTTCCAATAACAAAATACTCTGTTGATTGGTGGAATACACTTCATCAACCAGCTTCAATAAATATTTTGTCTAAATCATCAATTCATTCCTCAATGTTGTTTCCCCTATTAATAATGACTGCGGCATTTGCTCTATTTTCTCTGTTAATTTTTTTAATGAAATATAATACAGAACTGATAAAGATAAAAAATAAAGGTTTAGATAGACTATGACAAATGAATTATTATTGATGGATGGATATGGAATTTATGTTTGGTCTGCATTTATTTTTACTTTATTAAGTTTCTTATCACTTTATGTAATAGTTAAAATTCAGCATACAAAAGAGAAGAAAAAATTTATTGCTAAGTTTGGAACTTTAAATTTGGAGAAGGCATCTTTTGCAAAATCACAAAGTGCTATCAAAGAGATTTTATCTAACTCATCATATATTTAAACTTTAAACCATGTATGGTCGAAAAGTTAAATTAAGATTTATTTTTATACTATCAATTTTAGCTATAATTGGATTATCTGTTTATCTTATTTTAAAATCTTTAGAAGAAAATGTAGTCTATTTTCAGTCTCCTTCCGAAATTAAAAATGTTGCTGAATTTGATAAAAAAAAAATAAGAGTTGGTGGTATGGTTAAAAAAAATTCCGTATCAATGAATAGTAATGAGATTAGTTTTATTATTACAGATTTTAAAAATGAGATTAATGTTATTTATACTGGAGCAGTACCAAATCTTTTTGAAGAAGGAAAAGGTGTAGTAGCAGAAGGTTTTGTTAAAGATAGAAATTTTTTTTTAGCATCTAAAATTTTAGCAAAACACGATGAAAATTATATGCCCCCAGAAGTAAAAGCAGCATTAAAGGAGAAATAAATTTTGTCCAGTTTAATAGGATTTTATTCATTAGTTTTAAGTTCTATCTTATCTTTTTTAATAACTTTTTTTTCTATTAAAAATTTTAAAAATTATAAAATATTTGATAAAAAAATTATTTTTTTTAGCTTAATCCAATTTTTTTTGGTCTCTTTAAGTTTTTTAAGTTTAATAGTTTCTTTTGTGAATTCTGATTTTAGTAATGAGACTGTTTTTAATCATTCTCACACTACAAAACCTTTATTTTATAAAATCTCTGGAACCTGGGGGAACCACGAAGGTAGTTTATTACTTTGGTTATTGGTATTAACATTATTTAATTTTTTATTTATAATTAATTCTCGTAAGCAACCAGTTCAATACAGAATATTAACTTTATTATTTCAACAATTGATAATTATTGGTTTTTTTGTTTTTGTGATAAAAACTTCAAGTCCATTTAATTATATATTTCCAATTCCAGATGAGGGATTAGGTTTAAATCCAATATTACAAGATCCAGCTTTAGCAGTTCATCCACCAATTTTATATTTAGGATATGTAGGTTCCTCAATAATTTTTTCTTCAGCACTTTCTGCTATGTGCTTAAATTATATCAATAAAGAATGGGCTTCTCATATCAAACAATGGGTTTTAATTTCTTGGATTTTCTTAACCCTAGGAATTTTGCTGGGATCTATTTGGGCATACTACGAACTTGGTTGGGGTGGATTTTGGTTTTGGGATCCAGTTGAAAATGTTTCCCTTATGCCATGGCTTGCTTTGACTACATTGATACATTGTGTGCTCGCTTTAGAAAAAAGATTAATTTTAACTTCTTGGGTAGTTATTTTATCAATTTCCACTTTTACATTAAGCATGTGTGGCACTTTTTTAGTTAGATCAGGAATTTTGAATTCAGTGCATACATTTGCAAATGATCCTGAAAGAGGTTTGTTTATTTTAATTTTCCTGTTTACATTAATTTTTTTATCATTATTCGTTTTTTTCTTTTTTCACAGAGAAAATCAAAAAATTAACAGTTCTCTATTTTTTATTAGTAAAGAAACATCAATTATAATTAATAATTGGTTTATGATGTATTTTCTTTCTGTAGTTTTAATTGGTACAATATATCCTATATTTTTAGATGTAATTTCATCCGAAAAAATTTCTGTTGGGCCACCCTTTTATAATAAATTAATTATTCCTTTTTTAAT
>CACGZG010000003.1 GCA_902577525.1 uncultured Pelagibacteraceae bacterium
TATTGATCAAATGATAAGAGATTTAACTAAAAACGCCAAGACCAATTTAAAGATTAACAAAATAAAAAATTATAAAGATATTACTAAAGCAAACTTAACAATTGTAGATTTTTCTGAAAAAGTCAAAGATTCTGTAGATGAAATAAGATTTTTTTTAAAAACAAAGATGTATAATAATAAAGCAGTTCTAAAAAAAAACGATAATGGCAAATTAATAATAAAAAAACTATTTAATAAAATACAAAAAAACCCTAAAAGATTCATTTCAAAAAATTATCTTTCAAAAAATAAATATAGATCAATTTCAGATTTTATATCAGGAATGACGGACAGATATGCAATCAACCTTCAAAAAAATTTTAAATGAATATTTTTGAACAATATTTAGATAAAATAAAAGAAATCCTTTCAAAACTCTCTTTAAAAGGAGATTTAATTTTACCAGCTTCACTCAACGGGATAACAGCCGAAATTCCACCTTCAAAATTTGATAGTGATATTTCTACTAATGTAGCCATGATCCTTTCTAAGATTAACAATAAGTCTCCATCAGATCTGGCTTCAGTTTTGGCAGAAAAAATTAAAAAGGAGGATAAGTTTATTGAGCATATATCAGTTGTAAAACCTGGTTTTATTAATATCAGATTCAAACCAATTTTTTGGACAAATTTTATTAAAGAAGTAATTAAAAATTCCAAATCTTTTGGAATAAATGAAAAAAATATTAAAAGAAATTATTTAATAGAGTTTGTATCTGCCAATCCAACAGGTCCTTTACATGTTGGTCATTGTCGAGGAGCAATTTTAGGAGATGTGATGGCTAATCTTTTATTATTTAATAATAATAAAGTCACAAAAGAGTATTATATAAATGATTATGGAAACCAAATTATAAATTTTACAAAGTCAGTTTATTATAGAATAAGAGAGATTTCCTTTAACGAACCTTTTCCAATTGATAATGAAGATTTATATCCTGGAGACTATTTAATTGATTTTGCTCAAAATATTTTAAACACAAGCAAAGATGTTGATTTTAAAAATTTTGATAAGATATCTCAAGTATTGACCTCACTAGCAATTAATGAAGCATTAAAATTAATAAAAAAAAATCTAAAAAGTCTTGGTATTAATCACGATAACTTTGTCAGTGAAAAGAAGTTAGTTGAAAATCAAGAGGTTGAAAAAGTTGTTGATTTTCTTCAAAAAAATAGTTTTGTTTATAAAGGAAAAATAAAAGCACCCGCCGGTGAAGATGACAGTAATTGGGTCGAACGAGAACAGCTGCTTTTCAAATCAACCGATTTTGGAGATGATAAAGATAGAGCATTACAAAAATCTGATGGTTCTTGGACTTATTTTGCTAGTGATGTTGCATATCACAAAAATAAATTAGACAGAAAATTTGATAAGCTTATTAATATTTTAGGCGCAGATCATGCTGGTTATATAAAAAGAATTTCATCATCTGTTGAAGCTCTATCAAATTCTAATGAAAGATTAATTTGTAAAGTAAGTCAGCTTGTTAAACTTATAAAAGATAAGAAACCATTTAAAATGTCTAAAAGAAAAGGGGATTATATAACTATTGAAGATTTAGTTAATGAGGTGGGAAGAGATGCAACAAGATTCATAATGCTTAATCGAAGTAGTGATGTTGAACTTGATTTTGATTTTGACAACGTTATAGAAAAATCAAAAGATAATCCTCTTTATTACGTTCAATACTGTTATGCAAGAATATGCTCAGTATTTAGACATATCAACAAAGATTTAAAATCAGATCTAAATATAACTAAGTACGATTTTGAATATTCCAAAGACGAAATCACAATCTTAAAGAAATTATCTGAATGGCCTAAATGTATTGATGTATCTTGTAACAAGCTTGAGCCACATAGGATACCGACTTATTTATATGAATTAGCCTCTTTATTTCACTCATATTGGAATTTAGGAAAAGATAATCCAAGCAAAAGATTTATTAATGATCAAAAAAAGATCACTGATGATAAATTGATTTTTTTAAAAGCCATTTCCAATGTAGTAAAATCTGGGATGAATATAGTTGGGGTGTCTACACCAGATAAAATGTGATGCTAAAAGAAATTAGATATTTAATTTTTTTGATATTAATTGCTCTTTTTCTATTTTTTACGGGCAAATATTATTTTTCAGATGACAATAAAAAAAATTCTTTTAGATCTTTGAGCAATATTGAAAAAAAAATTGATATTTATTCTAAGAAATTACCAGTTTTAGAGAATGATACTAAAGATATTATCCAATATGTAGAGAAATCTAATAAAGATAAAAAGAAAAAATTTAATTTTTGGAAACTTTTAGATTAATGAATAATCGACGATCTTTAATTATTGGTATTAAATCAACAAAACTTAATCTTAGAGAAAAAAACTTTCTAATTAAATATAAGCCATGGGGAGTAATTTTATTTACTAGAAACATAAAAGATATTAAACAAACAAAGGATTTAACCACTTCTATTCGCAAAATCTTTAATGATAATAAATATCCAATCTTGATTGATCAAGAGGGTGGTAGAGTAAATCGACTTAAAAATATTTTATCTTTTGAAAATTTAACATCTGAATTTTTTGGTAAAAAATTTATAAAAAAACCCAAGGAATTCAATTTTTTCTATAAACTGTTTATAGATAAAACCTCATATTTGTTAAAATCAATAGGTGTTAACATTAATACAGTACCAGTTTTAGATTTAAAAATAAAAGGTACTTCAAATATTATTGGTGACAGATCTTTTTCTAAAAATCCTAAAATTGTTTCTAGGATAGGTAATTTATGTATAAATTTTTTTCATAAGAAACAAATAGGCACGGTTATGAAACATATCCCTGGCCATGGATTAGCAAAAGTTGATAGTCACTTTTACACTCCGAAAGTAAAGAAAGATTTAGAATATTTGATTAAAAATGATTTTATTCCCTTCAAAAAGAAAAAAACTTTTTTTGCCATGACAGCTCACATTATTTTTGACAAAATAGATGCCAAAAATACTGCTACACAATCTAAAAAAATAATTCAAATAATTAGAAAAAAAATTGGATATAAAAATATTTTAATTTCAGATGATTTATCGATGAAAAGTTTAAAAGGAAATTTAAAAGAAAATACAATTAAAACGTTTAGTGCAGGTTGTAATTTAGTTTTACATTGTAATGGAAATCCTAAAGAAATGGAAATTGTAGCCAAAAACTCTCCATTGATTAATAAATTTATTATTAAAAAAACATCACAATTCTACAAAATTTTAAGTTAGTATTGCTAAATGATAGAAAATGATTCAATTTTATTCAATGTAAGTGTTGATAGTTATAATGGTCCGCTTGATGTACTTCTAGATTTAGCCAAAGCTCAAAAGGTAAATCTAGAAAATATTTCTATCACTAAATTAGCAGATCAATTTCACGATTTCATTACAAATGAAAAAAATTTAAATTTAGAAATAGCTTCTGAATATTTATTAATGGCTACTTGGTTAGCTTATTTAAAATCAAAATTATTACTACCAAGCACCCCTGAGGAAGATTTTAAAGTCCAAGAAGTTGCTGAAAAATTAAAACTACAATTAAAAAAACTTGAATTGATAAGATTACTATCTGATCAAATGTTAAAACGAAAAAGATTAGGTCGTGAAATTAGAACAAGAGGAATGAGATTAGGTATAAAACCAATCTATAATAGTGAATATAGATTGAATTTATTTGAATTGTTAAAAACCTACTCAAGTATAATAATGACTAAAGATTTTCAAAAAATGAATATTCCAAAACTACCAGTGCTTACAACAGAAGAGGGTATTGAAACCATAAAGAAATTTTTTGGAAAATTGATTAATTGGAAGAAATTAGACGATTTAATACCTAAAGATTTTAAAAAAGGATCAAAATACAAACGAACAGGTAAAGCTGGAATACTTGCAGGTTCTCTTGAGTTAGTAAAGGAGGGTAACCTTAAAATAAAACAAGAAAATCTTTTCGATGATATTTATATAAAAGAAAATAAATGATAAAAAAAAAAGTTAAAAAAAAAGATAATATAATAAATTTTCCAACAAAATTATCCTCAATAGAAAAAGAAATCGAAGGTATTGTTTTTGCAGCAGCCGAACCTTTGGATATTGAAACAATTGAAAATAAGATTTCAAAAAAAACAGATGTTGAAAAAATATTAATCAAATTACAATCTGAATACTCGAATAGAGGGATAAACCTAGTTTGCATTTCAAAGAAATGGTCTTTCAGGACTTCACCAAATTTATCAAATTTAATGATACAAGAAAAAACTGTTGAAAAAAAATTATCAAGAGCTGCAATAGAAACTCTTGCAATTATAGTTTACCATCAACCAGTAACAAGAGCCGAAATTGAAGAAATTAGAGGTGTTGCTTTTGGAACTAATACTTTAGAAATATTAATGGAACTTAACTGGGTTAAACCTGGTGGTAGAAAAGATGTTCCGGGTAGACCTATTCAATACATAACAACAGATGATTTTTTAAGTCATTTTAATTTACAAAAATTGTCTGATCTACCAACTGTCGATGAATTAGGGGCTGCTGGATTAATTGATAGTACCAATTTAGATAATTCCATTTTTGGTACAGGCAAATTTTACAAAGAAAAACAAGATAAGCAAAAAGAGGATATTTATTCAAATATTGATGAAATGCTTAGTGGCACTCTTGAATCAGACGAGAAAAAATAAGAGCTCATATTTGACTTTTAAATTATTAATAAAAAGGATATAAGTTTTCTATGAGCATTGGAATTTGGCAAATAGCAATAGTTGTAATACTTGTTGTATTACTTTTTGGCAGAGGAAAGATATCTAGCTTAATGGGAGACGTTGCTAAAGGAATAAAAAGTTTTAAAAAGGGTATGGCATCAGATGTATCTGATGATAACGAACCTAAAAATATTTCTGAAGATAATCAAGATACAAACAAAAAAGAATAAATCACATGCCTACTATTGGTTGGTTTGAGATTTTAATTGTTGTTGCAATAGCAATTGTAGTTCTTGGCCCTAGAGATTTTCCTATCATGTTAAAAAAAGTTGGTTCATGGATTGGAACCACAAAAAGATATATCAATAATATTCAAAGCGAAGTTTCTAATATTGATCTTGAAGAAAATAAAGAAGAAAAAAAAGAAGAAAAAAAAGATGAGTAATAACGAAAATGATACTGGCTTTATAAGTCATTTAGCAGAGTTAAGAAAAAGACTTATTAATAGTTTCATATTTTTGATAATCTTTTTTGTAGGTTGTTATTTTTTTGCTGAACATTTATATGGTTTTTTAGTTGAGCCTTTTGCTAAAGCTGTAAAAAATGATGGAACAGACAGAAGATTAATTTTCACTGCGCTTCAAGAAACTTTTTTAACATATTTGAAAGTTTCTTTTTTCACTGCCTTTTTTGTTACATGCCCTTATATTTTAATGCAAATATGGAAGTTTATTGCTCCAGGGCTTTATAAACATGAGAAAATTGCAATTCTACCGTATCTAGTATTAACACCAGTTTTATTTTTTTTAGGCGGTATGTTGGTTTATTATTTAATTATGCCATTGGCTATAAAGTTTTTTTTATCTTTTGAAAGTACTGGCTTATCTACAAATTTACCAATTCAATTAGAGGCTAAAGTAAATGAATATCTTTCTTTAATTATGAAGCTTATTTTTGCATTTGGAATAAGTTTTCAGTTGCCTGTTGTATTGAGTTTATTAGCAAGAGTCGGATTGGTTGACTCGGATTTTTTAAAAAAAAGACGGAAATATGTTATAGTAATAATATTTGCTGCAGCTGCTATTTTAACTCCTCCAGATCCGATAACTCAAATTGGTTTAGCTATACCTTTATTAATTTTATATGAATTATCAATTTTTTCGGTAAAAATTATAGAAAACAAAAATTTTAAGAAATCAGATGCATAATTTAAAAGAAATTAGAAAAGATTTTGAAAATTTTGAAAAAGGATTAAAAAAAAGATTTGTTAAAATTGATTTTGAAAAATTAAAACATTTAGATTTACAAAACAGGGAATTTATTCAAAAAAAAGAAATATTGGAAAAAGAAAAAAAAGATATTTCAAAATCTAAAGATAAGACTTTGTTTGCTAAATCTAAAGAAATTACTAAATCATTAGACGATATTTCTGAAAAACAAAAACAAATAAAATTCGATTTAGATAGAATTCTGTCAAATATTCCTAATATTCCTCACGTCGATGTTCCTGTGGGCAAAAATGAAAGCGATAATTTAGAAGTTACTACTTCAGGTAAAATACCTAAATTTGATTTTAATCCTATGTCACATTATGAAATTGGTGAAAAACTTGAAATGTTAGATTTTGATTTAGCTACAAAAACCACAGGCTCAAGATTTGTTTTTGTAAAAAATAAACTAGCTTTGTTAGAGAGGGCTATTTCGAATTTTATGCTAGATATACATATCACAAAAAATGGTTATGAAGAAATTTCTCCTCCTTTACTTGCCTCTGAGAATACAATGTTTGGAACTGGTCAATTACCTAAATTCGAAAATGACCAGTTTGAAGTTAAATTAGATGAAGGTAGTGAAAGAAAGTTTTTAATACCTACTGCAGAAGTTATATTAACAAATATTGTAAAAGATAAAATAATTAACCTTAAATCCCTTCCTATGAGATTTGTTGCTTCTACTCCTTGTTTTAGAAAAGAAGCTGGTAGTTATGGTAAAGATACCAAAGGAATGATTAGACAACATCAATTTTATAAAGTTGAAATGGTAAGTATTGTTGAAAAAATGAATTGTATAGATGAACTAGAAAGGATGACTAGTTGTGCAACAGGAATTTTAGATCTTTTAGAGCTTCCTTACAGAAAAGTCATTTTATGCTCTGGAGACATGGGATTTAGCTCTGAAAAAACTTATGATTTAGAAGTTTGGCTTCCTTCAGAAAAAAAATATAGAGAGATTTCTTCATGTACTTCTTGCGGGACTTTTCAAGCTGTAAGAATGAAAGCACGTTATAAAGACCAAAATAATGAAACTTTGTTTGTAGGCACTCTTAATGGGAGTGGTTTAGCTATAGGAAGAACTTTGATTGCTATCTTAGAAAATTATCAACAAAAGGATGGGTCAGTCATAATTCCAAAAGTTCTTAGACCCTATATGAATAATTTGGAAAAAATTTCAATCAATTAAAGTTGTTTTAATTGTTTAGATAGTATAAATACTTTTTTAATTAAGGAGTTTTATGGAAAGTTCAGGAATAGGTCAGTTCATACCATTAATATTAATTTTTGTTATTTTTTATTTTTTCTTAATAAGGCCTCAGCAAAAAAAAGTTAAAGAACACAAAGCAATGGTAGAGGGTTTAAAGAAAGGTGATAAAATTGTTACTTCTGGCGGGATCACAGGTGTTATTACTAGAGTAGTAGATAATGACAAAATTGAAGTTGAGATTGCAGAAAATGTTACTGTGGAAGTAATTAGGGGTACTGGTGTTCAAAGCTTAATGAATTCACAAGAAGTCAAAAAATAAGTTTTGTTGAACTAAAGTGTTATATTTTTCAAAATTAAGAATAATAAGTATATCATTCATCTCATTATTTTTTATAGTTGTAGCATCATCTAATATTTTTAAATTTGATAATAGTCTTTTAGATAAAAGAATTAACCTTGGGTTAGATTTACAAGGTGGCTCTTATCTATTATTAGAAATTGATAACAGTCCAGTAATTGAACAAAAACTTCAAAATTTAACAATTGCTATTAAGAATTATTTCAAAGAAAAAAAGATTAAAATTAAAAATTTAAAGATTTCAAATCAGACACTTTTTTTTTCTGTTGATGATGAATTTAAAGAAATAATTATAGATGAATTCAAAAATGAGAATAGTAATATCAATCCATATTATCCAAGATTTAAATCTCATCAGCTTGATATAAAAGAGGAAGAAAATACTTTTAAACTTAATTTTTCAAAACAAGGATTAGTTGAACTTAAAACTTCATCTCAAGATCAAGCATTAGAAATAGTTCGAAGAAGAATTGATGAAATTGGAACTAATGAACCTAATATTCTAAAGAGAGGTAATGATAGAATTTTAGTTGAACTTCCAGGTCTTGATGATCCAATGAGAATAAAATCTCTTCTAGGCAAAACTGCAAATTTAACTTTCAGATTTGTTACAAACACAGGTCAAGATTCATTTGGAGTAGAAAAACTTCAATTTGAAGATGGTAGCCCAGATGTCTTTGTAAGTAAAAGAATTATCATGAGTGGTGAAAATCTTTTAGACGCTCAACCAAGAATGGATACAGAAACAAACGAGACAGTGGTTAATTTTACGCTTGATAGGGTAGGTGCAAAAAGATTTGGTAAAGCAACTGCAACTGGTATTGGAAAACAACTAGCCATTGTTTTAGATGGAAAAATTATAAGTGCTCCTGTTATTAGAGATACTATAGCAAGTGGTTCAGGTCAAATTAGTGGAGGTTTTACTTTTCAATCAGCAACTGATTTAGCTTTATTATTAAGATCTGGTGCACTTCCAGCACCACTAAATATAATTGAGGAAAGAACTGTAGGACCAGATCTGGGGCAGGATTCAATTAACGCAGGTATCATTGCTTTAATAATTGGTTTTATTTTAGTTATATTATTCATCTTGTTTAAATATAGAATATTTGGGTTAATCACTAACTTTACTCTAATTATTAATTTGTTTTTTTTGGTCGGTATTCTTACTATTTTTGAAGCAACTTTAACATTACCTGGTATTGCAGGAATAATTTTAACTGTTGGAATGGCTGTAGATGCGAATGTTTTGATATTTGAAAGAATAAAAGAAGAATTAAAAAATGAAAAAAATAATTTGATCGCTTTTGATAGTGGATATACAAAATCTAAAACTGCTATTCTAGATGCAAATATAACAACACTAATTGCTGCTGTTATTTTATTTTTTATGGGTTCTGGTCCTATTAAGGGTTTTTCTCTAACATTAGGAATTGGAATATTTACAACCCTTTTTTCGGTGTACTTTATAGCAAGGTTATTGACTGCCTTGTATGTTTCAAAACACAAAAAAAAAGAAGGATTACTTTAGATGATTGCTTTTAATAAATATTACAATAGTTTTAATATTTTATCTATTACTCTTGTTTTTATCTCTTTGTCATTATTGATATTTAAGGGACTAAATTTTGGAATTGATTTTAAAGGTGGAACACTAATTGAACTAAGAACTACAGACTCAAAAATAAATGTCTCATCACTACGAGATAATTTAAGTCAAATGAATTTAGGTGATGTTTCAGTAAAGAATTTTGGTAAAGAGAGTGATTTTCTTATTAAATTTGAAAATAATAATAAAAAAAATACAATTGAAGAAATTAAATTAAATTTAGATAAATCTTTTGGGAATAATTTTAATTTTCGAAGAGTGGAGAATGTAGGACCAAAAGTAAGTGCAGAATTATTACGCTCTGGTGTAATAGCAATTTCCGTTGCTTTATTTTTAATGCTTATCTATATTTGGATAAGATTTGAATGGCAATTTAGTCTTGGTGCCATACTTGCATTATTTCATGATGTAATAGTAACATTGGGTTTGTTTTCTTTATTAAATCTTGAAATTAATCTATCCATAATTGCAGCTGTATTAACAATTGTAGGTTATTCTATGAATGATACCGTTGTAATATTTGATAGAGTAAGGGAAAATTTAAAGAAATATTCAGATATTAAAATTTATGAATTAACAAATATTTCAATTAATGAAACATTATCAAGAACTTTGATTACCTCTATAACTACTTTGTTAGCTTTACTGTCAATTTTCTTTTTTGGGGGAGAAGTTTTAAAAGGTTTTTCATTAGCAATGATTTTTGGAGTTATTTTTGGAACTTATTCATCAATATACATTGCTAATACTGTCTTGGTAAGATTAAGAGTATCTCAAAAAACAATCTTAAAAGAAGATAATTAATGCTAATTTATATAAAACTTTTTGAAGTTTTATTTCCTGTTTTTTTTGTTGTTGGTATTGGATATTATTTAGGAAAAAAAAATCCTAAAATTGATACAACTTTTATAACAAATTTTGCTGCAAATGTAGGTACGCCTGCAATGATTATTTATGCTTTAAATCCAGTTAATATATCGTTTAATATTTTTGTTAATTATTTTTGGTATTATGCATTAGCAATTGGCGGATTTATGATTACTGGAGTAATTATATTATATCTCCTAAAAACTAAAGATATCATTAGAGAATTACCTCCGTTAACAATGCCAAATACTGGAAATATGGGATTACCAATATGTTTATTTGCATACGGTTCTCAAGGTCTGGGTGTTTCTGCAGCTATATCTGCTTTAATCATTTTATGCCATTTTACTCTTGGTGTTTTTTTAGCCGACAGAAAATTTAGTTTAAATGTAATATTAAAAAGTCCTCCTTTTTATGCAATAATAGTTGCTGTAATTTTACTTTATTACGATTTAGAGCTTCCTGGATTTGTTGAAAATACCACCTTCTTACTAATGTATGCAACAATATTTCTTATTTTGATGTCTTTAGGAATTGCATTAACAAGGTTAAAAGTTTTCTCTCTTAATAAAGCAATATTTTCTTCCATTGGACGAGTAATTGTCGGACCCATAATTGGATATTTATTAATTTTATATTTTAATTTAGAAGGTTTTGCTGCTGGTGTTTTATTAATTCAATGTTCAATGCCTAGTGCTGTTTTAAATTATTTAGTGGCTTCAATATATTCACCTAAAAAAATTGTTGATAGTGTTGCTAGTACTATTGTTGTATCAACATTAATGTCATTTATAACCATTCCAATAGTTGTATTCTTAGCTTTAAAATACTTCAATTAATCTATATCCTTATTTACTGAATGAAGGCTATAACTTTTAATTTATTGGCATGGGTAATGTTGCCTATAATGGACGGATTTGCAAAATATCTAAGCGCAGATCTTCCAGTATTACAAATTACATGGGCAAGATATTTTTTTACCGTGGCATTTACTTTTCCAGTTATGTTTTTCTTTTTTCGGAAAAATCTTGTATGGACAGATAAACCAAAATTACAATTCATTAGAGGCTTGATCCTTTTGACAGCTAATATCTGTTTTTTTTATGCAATTTCAGTAATTTCTTTGGCAAAAGCATTAACTTTAGCTTTTGTTGCTCCTTTAATTGTTACAGCTTTTTCCCCAATTTTCTTAGGAGAGAGGGTGGGATTTAGAAGATGGTCAGCGGTAATTATAGGGTTTATAGGTTCTTTAGTAGTTATAAGGCCAGGTTTTGTAGAAATTAATTTAGCAAGTATAGCTGCTCTTGGAACAGGTGTAATGTATGGGTTTTATTTAATTATTACTCGAAAACTTAGTACTTCAGACAATCCTTTATTAACTTTATTGTTAACCGGTGTAGTAGGGGCCATAATTATATCTACCATAATGCCATTTGTGTGGGTGAAACCTAGCTTAAATCAGTGGTCTATGATGGCTGCGATAGGTATATTTGCCTGTATTGGGCATCTATTTTTAATATTGTCTCTTAAATATGCTGATGCGTCTAAATTAGCTCCATTTAGCTACTTTGAGATCATTACAAACATTATTATAGGTTATTATTTCTTTAGTGATTTCCCAGATAATTGGACTTTTTTAGGTTTATTTATTATTGTGTTAAGTGGTATCTATATATCAAGAAGAGAGAACTTAGTGAAAAAAGTTAAATAATAGGTATTATTTATTTACTATTATCTAAAGTATCACTTTAAGTAATATATATAAACTATTGTATTTATTGAATTTTATTATTATCTTAATATTATAATACTTTTTAATTATCAAATATAAAATTGATTTATATGATCCACAAAAGTCTAAAATTTTTTTAAAATAATCAAAAACATCAAATAATCCATACAAATAGGGGTTTTTCTTGCAATTCTGGCTAAGAAATTCCTTTGAAAAAGGGTAGGCCAAAAGCATTGATATAGTTGAATAGTAGAGCGATGCGTTAATCGAATATACCATTTAAACGCCCATAGAGGGGGTTATTTTAGCTATAGTCTCATATATGGTACAACTGAAGCGTGAATTAAATTATTTAGGAAAAAAACCACTAAATAGTCTAAAAAGTGTTGATTTTATTAACATTTTGAACTTAAAAAAGCCTCAAAATAGGGCTAAATGACTACTTTTTCAGATCTAAGTAATTTGAGCTTTTGCTTAATTCCACCTCTTCCAGAGTAGCCTCCAAGGTTCCCATCAGACCTAATTACTCTGTGACAAGGTATTTTTGGTGCATAAGGGTTCTTAGCACAAGCATTAGCCACAGCACGGGCTGATTTTGGGCTATTTATGCTTATTGCAACTTGTTTATAGGTCTTTACTTGACCTTTTGGTATACTTTTTAAGTATTTCCAAACTTTTAATTGAAATTTTGTACCTTTGAGTGTCATTTAAGAAAAAAACCCCTGTTTCCTTGCACTTTTAAAGGTGCAAAGAACAGTTGTTTTGGCACGTCGTTGATGCGCTACCGCCATGCCTCCCGCTCCACATGTTCAGCGATGCTTTGTAGAGCTTTCTGCCCCCTGGAATTGTACCTCTCGGCTTTTCTCCAATTGGCCAGTTAAGAGTTGCCTCTTAATTCAAGAATAAGTTAACAAAGTTAGATTAAATAGGGTATCACTAAATAGTTGTTTTTCTAAAATATAGTATTTTTCTGTGAATTACGGTGATAACTTGCTATTTGGTAAGCAAAATCAAGTAACTTGCTAAAAATATTATTGCCATTACAGACAAAAAAATTGTATTGAAGCTTTTTCCTGTGTTTCGATATTGAATAATAGTTAAGATAACAAAACCAATTGAACTAATTAAAAACCATACCGCAGGAATTTCTCCATCAATCGAACCCATAAATTTAATTTAAACTATTGACATTAAAAATCACTTGATATATTACTAGTGATAATTAATTGTTATCAATAGTAATTATATGAGTGAGTTAACAACAGACCTAAAATCGCTTCACGAAGCAACTTTGAATAACCTTAAAAGCTCAAAAGCAAATAACACTTTAAGAGCTTATAAATCAGACTTCAAAGATTTTGGGGCTTTTTGTGCAAAACATGGAATGAACTCATTACCATCTGAGCCAAAAATTGTGTCTCTATACTTAACTCATATTTCAAAAAATTCAAAAATAAGCACTTTAAGAAGAAGACTGGTCTCTATTAGTATGGTTCACAAATTAAAAGGACATTATTTAGATACAAAACATCCAATTATTGTTGAGAATTTAATGGGTATACGAAGGATAAAGGGAAGCATTCAAAAAGGTAAAAAACCATTATTAATCAATAATTTAAAAAGGATAATTAATGTAATTAATGAACATAAAATTGAGAATATTAAGAAGTTAAGAGATAAAACAATAATCTTAGTTGGTTTTGGAGGTGGTTTTAGAAGAACTGAACTCATATCAATCGATCATGAGGATTTAGAATTCGTTTCAGAAGGGGTTAAAATAACAGTGAAAAAGTCAAAAACTGATCAATTCGGTGAGGGGATGATTAAAGGATTGCCCTACTTCACTAATGAAACTTATTGTCCAGTCTCAAATCTTAAAAAATGGTTAGAAATTTCTAAAATAAAATCTGGACCTTTATTTAGAAGATTTACTAAAGGATCATCATTAAGTGTTAAGAGATTAACTGATCAATCTGTAGTTTTGTTAATGAAAGAATATTTAAATCTTGCAGGTATAGAAAATAAAGATTTTGCTGGTCACAGTCTTAGATCAGGATTTGCTACTGTAGCCGCTGAGCATGGTGCGGATGAAAGAAGCATCATGGCTATGACAGGTCATAAAACAACTCAAATGGTCAGAAGGTATATCAAAGAAGCAAATATTTTTAAAAATAATGCTTTAAATAAAATTAAAATCTAAAAAAATTTAGAGAGAAATTTTTTTATTTGATCAGAGAATGTTTCTTTAAAATCTTGATTGTAAAAATAGTTTACGCTTTCACCTTTATAAATAAAAACGATATTTTGATGGAAATTGATCGATTTAATCAATCCATCAAATTTATTTTTTTTAAAAAAAGGACGATTATTTTTTTCATAATTAATAGAGTCTGTAAGAGATTTAATAAAATTCATTGAGGATTTTTTCTTTTTAAGGTTTATTCTAGATCCTCCATATCTAGGTATATAAGATGTTTGAAGATCTTCAATTACGTACAAACCATTATCACTTAAATAATTAAATAAATAATTGAAAGATGCAATAATATGTTTAGCTTGATGACTCCCATCATCAATAATAATATCAAATTTTTTATATTCACTTACTAAACTTTTTAAAAAATTTACGTCTGATTGATCACCTTGAAGAATGTTTGTATTATTTATTTTGAAATTTTTTTTATCAATATCTATTCCACAAATATTTGCTTTTGAAAAAAATTCTCGCCAAATACGCAAACTGTCACCATTATCAACTCCAATCTCAAGAATATTTATTTTTGAGTCACGGAATGGTGTAAAATATTGTTCATATAATTGTATAAACCCAGAAATATTTTTACTAGATGGATATTTTTTTCCTATCTCAATCAAATTCATGATATTTTAATCCAATTATTAGGCCAAAAATCTTTATTATTAATCTGGAAATTTGAAAAAAAATTATCATCGGGTCGACAAATAATACCATTTTTGCTTGATGATAGCCAAGCACCCCACCAATTAAAAGATGAAGGTATTGTAATGTGGTGATTACATTGAGAAATTAAAAATAGATCTAAAGCACGTTTGTCAATATTTTTTTGATCATCATTATGATAAATTTTAGTTATATCTGATTTAAATTGAGACATATCTATATTGTCTAAATCATTTGACCATAAATAGAAAGTTGGATGATCTACTTTTTTTTTTATATAATCAATAGATTTATTAATATATTTAATTTGTTCATCCCTAAATTCATTGGACAAATTAATTAGATCACAATTTTTGGGATTTTTTCCCTCAATAAATCTATTTTGCCTTAAACAAATTGAAACACTATTTTTTTTAATTAATTCATTATAAAATCTATTTTTTTTAAAAGCCATAGCATCTATAAATGAAAATTCATTTAATATGACTTCTTTTAAATCTTTAAAATATTTTTCTGTTTCAAAATAACCCTCTAAATAAGTTTTATGAGCTAATGTTATATTAAAAATTTTTTCATCAAAATTAGTTATTTTATCGAAATTTTTAGGCTCAATATAAAAAACTTTCTTTCTTAAAAATGGATTGATCTTTTTTAATATTTTTCTTTTTATATATCCAAAAATACCTATAAATTTATCTTTTTTAACTGCAGTTTGGGTTGAAAGATTGAAATTATTTAGTGCATATTTGCTTATATTTTTTCTTGCTAAAAATGCAGTTTCATCATCAATATAAAGTGACCGATTTAATTTTTTTGCAATTGCAAAAGTCGATGCATACATAAACATTTGATTGCCAATTTCATTAGATATTCTTACAATAAATTTATCCATTTTTAAGAGCGAAGTTCATCTTATTAATTGTTTTTTTAATATCATTTTTGGGAATTATAAATTTATAATTATTATTATTTGGTACATGTTCATGAAATGAATTTTTATATCGATAAAAATCGTTTTTATTCTTGATAGAACAATAAAATAGATCCAATACTGGTTTATTTAAGATATCACCTAATAGAGTAATAGTACCATGACAAGCAATAGTAATTTTTGAAAAATTTATGCAGCATGCTAAATCAATACCATCAATATTTTCAAAATATAATATGTTTTTACTTGTAAAATTTTTTTTTTTAGATTTAAAATCGTACCAATCATATCTATTTCTAAAATAATTATTATCATCATTTCTATCGATATCATTAATTAAAATTACATTAGTAAAATTCAATAATAAATGTTTAATAATTTTATCGAGACCTTCCCTTCCCCAACTTAAATTGTCAAACATTAAATGTTTGTAGTGTATCAAACAATAACTTTTTGGAAGTATATTTTTTAATTCTTCAGACAAAACTAAATTAAATTCATTTTGAGTTATTTTTGATATATTTTTATCAGTCACTAAATCAATTTGTAATTGTTTCCTTGTAGGTCTTATTAATCTAGTATTCCTATCATTAATTACTTTCTTAAATAAAAATTTTCTTAATAAAGTATTAGGTCTTTTATAATTACCTTTGTCATTTACACAAAGGCCATAAAATTTTGTTTTTTTTAAAAAAAAAATAAGAGGTAAATAAAAAAAAAAATTTTTAGGCCTAATAATAAATACTTTTGAAATTTTTTTTTTTATCAAGTATGTAATTATTAATAACCTATCTTTTAGACTTGGATTGTAATCGGTGATTATTATATTTACATTCTCATTTTCAAATAAAAATCTGATTTTATGATTAATTTTTGATAAAAAGATTGTAATTAATTTATCTTTATTTTCTTTTATTAAAATTCTTAAAGCAGGAACACTTGTCATTAAATCACCAATTCTATCGTTCTTAAACACTACAATTTCCTCTTGATAATTCATTGTTAAGCCTTTTTTTACAATTTATTTATTGTATTTATAATTATTGACACCTCTTTATTTGATAAATTTGGATCTATTGGAAGACTTATACCTTCTTTTGCTAGTATTTCAGAATTTTTGAATTTTTGTGCTTTAAAGTAATTTTTGAAAACTTTTAATTTATGTATTGGATATGGGTAATGAAAACCATATTGTATTTTCTTTTGTTTAAACATTTTTATTAGTTTGCTTCTATATTTAGTTAAAATTACGTATTGATGATATATACAATTTTTTGAATATCGAATTTTTCTTATCTTTTTATTAAATATAAATTTATCGTATTTTTTTGCAATTTTTTTTCTTTTTTGATTTAATTTTTTTAAATTTTTTAATTTGTGATTTAAGATTATTGCTTGAATAGTATCTAACCTACTATTAAATCCGATAGTATCGTGAATAAATTTTTTCTCTGATCCTAAATTTCTGATTTTTCTAATCTTTTTGTTTATAACATTTGAATTAGTAGTTATTACACCGGCGTCACCATAAGCTCCTAAATTTTTCCCTGGATAAAGACTAAATGTAGATATATCCGCTATAGATCCAACTTTTTTTCCTTTGTCGTCAGACGCACCATGTGCTTGAGCACAGTCATCTATAATAAATATATTCTTATTATTAATTAATTTTTTTATTTTACTTATATTTGTTACAGAACCATAAAGATGGACTGGCATTATTACTTTAGTTTTTTTTGTAATTTTTTTTTTAATTTTATCAATATCAATTGTAGAAGATAAAAAATCCGTATCTACTAATACTGGTTTAAGATTTGCATTTAATACAGAGAAAGCCGTGGAACAGTAGGTCATTGCTGGAATAATCACTTCAGAATTTTTTTTTAAATTTAAAGATTTAAGAGCAATTGTGAGAGCATCAGTTCCATTTGCACAACCAATGGCAAATTTAGAGTTACAAAATTTGGCAAAATTTTTTTCAAATTTTTTTACATCATTACCTAGAATAAAATCACCTTTTATAAAAGTTTTATTTAAATCAGATAAAATTTTTTTATGTAATCTTTTGTCTTGTTTATAAATATCTAAAAATTTTATCATTTTATCTTAAGTATTTTTTCCATGCAGGTAAGGAGGTACCATTTATAGACTCGTCAACAATATATTTGGCAACCTCAATTTCATTAAAAAGTTTAAAATATTTTTTTTGACCGTTTTTAGCAATTTTTTTTGAAGAATTGGGATTTTCTTTATAATAAGAAATTTTTTCAGATAAATCATATTTATTATGATAAAAAATTATTTCATTATTATTAAAAAAGTGATTAAATTTTTTTTTATAATCCATAAACGTAAGTAACCCATTACCAATTAAAGAACCAATTCTATTACTAGAAGAATATTTTTTAGGTTTTCCTCTATTTAAATTGACTGCCATTGATGACCTAGATATCGCGGAATAAAAACTTTCTGACCAAACAGGGTTTCTATTTTTGTAACCGTAGATATCAAATTTTATATCTTTATTTAAAGATATCAGCTCTTTTATGAAATTTTCTCTTTCATCTTTCTTTCCACTTTTAATTGTCCCTCGATTGACACCGTGACTCATTGCAAAAAAAACATCATAAGTATAATTTGTTAGATTGTATATGTTCAGCTTTTCAACATTTTTATCTACTGGTGTTGGCAAAAAGTGATATCTAATTCTATTATTTTTTTTACTAACATCATCTGGATGAGTTGATATAAAAAAATTATCAATATATTTGAAATTTGTTTTTAAATTAGAAAAATTTTTTTGAAAATCTGGACCACTTAGAGTTAAATTATCTTCATACCACTGAGAAAAAATTAAATTACCACAGGTTTTTTTAATCTTATAAAAAGTATCTTCGTTGATTGTATTTACATGTCCCATTAAAATTAAATCAGGTCTATAGTACAAAGTTTTTTCTAAAAATATTTTGTTTAAAATATCTTTTCCTCTAATTTTTGATGAATAACTTAAAAGATCTCTATCACTTATACCTTCAACGTCATGACCTAGCCTAATAAGTCCATTTTCTATTTTTTTTCCGGTTGAAATAAAATAAATTCTTCCACCTATCTTTTCAGCTCTGTTGTAAACATGTAATATTTTTAACTTCCTATTAAAATTTAAATTTATAATTTTAGAAGGTTTTATTGCTGAACTTCTATCATCATCCATTATTTTAATATTGTTCTTAATTAAATGAATTGGTTTATTAAAATTATCAATTTGTCTTTTTTTTAATAATTTTGGATTAAGTATCAATTTACTAATTTCCTGATAAATATTATTTGATGTTACATCTTTTAAAAAAATAGGATTATTTATTGTTTCAGGTAAGCCCCCTCTTTTAGAAATAATTACAGCATTACCTCTTGATCCGGCTTCTAAAGATGATCTACCAAAAGGTTCCTCCCAAAGAGAAGGTGCTACAGTGATAGATGATTTATTATAAAGTTTTAAAACATCATCTTGAGATATCCATCCAGTAAAATCTAATCTTTTATGTTTAAAAGAATATTTTTCTCTTGGTTCGTCACCAATGGCTATAGATTTCCAATCTTTAAAATTATCTAAAATTTTTGAAACAGCTAATGCAAATTTATCAAAACCTTTTGCTGTGTTTAATTTTCCAGAAAAAATAATTAATTTATCCTTTTTTGGAAACTTGTTAATTCTATTTATACTCGGATATAATGTTCGAAAGTTAGTATAGAAATTTTTATCTAATCCATTAAAAAATTTTTCTTCTACCCAGGTACTTACAAAGTAAATTTTATAACAAATTTCAAGAAGTCTTTTTCTTTCATTTATTGAAACAGATCCTTTTAGATTTAAAGGATCATTATGTATTACTAAAATAAAATTAGTATGACGAATTTTTTCTGCGATTTTAATAAGATATGAGGGACGATTATGAATTTCAATTATTGAAGGATTTTCTGATTTGCAAAAATTCACTAATTTATTTATATAAAATTTAGATTTACTAAATATCTTAATTTTTGGTATTTTTATATTTACATAATTTTTTTTTATAAAAACATTTTTGGTATTGTTAGTTGATCCAAAAATTTTAATATTATTTTTGTATTTTGAGTCTTTAAAAAAATCCTTTACCCAAATTGAAGCTGATCCAGCATAATTTTTAATGAACTGATCTTTATGAGGAAGAATAATAAAAATTTTTTTATTCATATAAACTTACAATTTTCTTTTATCAAATATAATGTAATATAAAACCATTAATGAAAATAAATGTTTTAGGTTCTGGTTATATGGGCAAACAAATATGTTCATTATTTGTTACATTGGGTCATTCAGTAAATTTATGGCAAAATACTAGCGAAAAACTTGATCAAATTCTTGAGACTGAAATTAAAAAATTAAATAAACATTTTAAAATTAATAATAATGGAAATTTTTTAATTATAAATGATATATCTAAATTAGAGGAAAATTTAACTATTGAAACTGTAATAGAAGATCTAAGAATCAAAAAAGAGGTTATATCGAAATTAAGTTTTAAAGATAATATTTTTAGTAATACTTCTTCTATAAAGTTATCTGAAATTGGTGAAAATATTAATGGTTTTCATTTTATGAATCCTATTACAGTTCCTTTAATTGAATTATGTAAAAGAAAACAATATTCAGATATTTTATTAAATGAACTAGTTATGTCACTAAAGAATTACTCTTATGAAGTAATTAATGTTACTGATAAACCAGGTTTTTTAGTTAATAGAATATTATTTAAAGAAATTTCGTATTTTTTTTATCTATTTGAAATTGAAAATAAATCAATATCTGAATTAAAAAAAATTTATAAAGTTCTCTTAAAAAGTTCCGATCCTATTAAAATAGTAAATATGATTGGTATTGATACTTCATTATGTATATTAGAAAATCTAAACAAAGATGATAATAATATTTATGTACCTAATATTTTAAAGGACTCTGTTAAAAAAGGTATTTTAGGTTATAAAAATAAAAAATTACTCAGAATCTAAATATTCTTCTCTCATTTTCGTATATATTTCTTTAATTTCTTTGGGATAATCTTTTTTAAATCTATCAATCCAAGGATAAGCATTTTTATTGGTTTTTGGAATTTTTATGTTTGAAATATTCCCCTTAATTCTTAAAGGATTTCCAGAGCCAATCATTTCTGGATCAACATTTTTATTAACCAAACTATTTGCACCAATAAATGATGAAAAGCCTATTTTTACACCTGGCAATATCGTTGTTCTTGTACAAATAATTGAAAATGGTTCCAAAATTACACCATGTCTTATATCACTAGGAGGTATTGGATCATTTGTTAGCACAACATAAGGGAAAATATAAACATAAGACATTATTTTGCTGTATTGTCCAACATGAACACAACTATGTAATTTGGAGTAATCATCAATAGACAGATATCCTTCTAAATCACTGAAACTACCTATCTGAATATTTTTACCTAAAATAGTTTCCTCTCTAATTAAAACATTATGTCCAATTATATTATTCTCACCTATTTCAGAGCCAAGATAGATATTAGTATGAGAATTAATTATTGAATTTTTTTTTATTATTAATTTTTTTTTTATTTTATTATTAGGATTTAAACCTATAACACAAAAATCGCCTATAGTGACGTTATCCTCAATTAGAACATTTTCATTTATTATCGCTGTATCAGATATTTTACAATTTTTACCAATCATAGGCCCATTTTTTTATAAAAAATTAGTATATATACTATTTATTTTAACATTATAAGTATTCGGATATCTTTCGTAAGTAAATCTTCTTGTGCCAAGAACTTCTTCAAAACTTATTTTTTTTGAAAGCCATTGTTTGAATTCATTATCTTGGACCATAAAGTAATGTGAATTAAAGGGAATTTTTTGATTTGTGTACAATGAAACATTGTTATTTTTGATATTAATGCATATTCTATCTTGCTTTTGTGACTCGTTTGAAATTAGAATTTTATGATCTAATTTTAATTTATTTTTTGATATTTTTTTTTTGATAGATTTTAAGTGATACTCATTAATTTTTATTTTCTTATTTATCTTTTTATAATTTAAAATTTTTATCTTTTTAAAAGTAAAATCTTCAAGTTGGTCATTAAACATTTTTGAAGAAATTTTTTCGAAAAAACAATTAATTTTTCCTTTTTCTTTTAAACAAAATGATCCAGATAGCATTGTTTTATAATTATTTTTGAAAGATTTATGATTTTTTTTAGCATAATTTACGAAATCAATTGGTGTTGCTACACCTTTATTCATTGCACTTTTAGGATCATCTAAATGAAATAAATTTGAACCGAAAGGTATAATCACTTTTGGTTTCAAAATTTTTGCTTGATTTATACCATAATTCATAAATAAATTTTCTAATCTTTTGGCTTCTTTTTTATTCTCATTTTTATTTAAACTTTTAAGCAGGTATGGATAAAAATGAATAAATGCAAAAGGAATACAAGCAACATCAATTTTTCCAATTTTTTTTTTTAATGGAACCAGCGTTTTACTAGTGATAAAATTATCATTTCCATGATAAACACTTAAATTATTGTTAGAAATAACTAATGAAGAATCTATGTCATTGTATTCATGTAAACATCCATAAACCCAAATATTTTTGTCAATAAAATATTTTTTATTATGTGGAATTTTTTTAAATTTTATTTTTTTATTTTCAAGATCTTTATTAAAACTAGGCCTACCATTTAATATATAAATTGGTATATTTTTTTTTTGGATTTTTTTCAAAAATTTTGGATCATAATGATCTCCATGAATATGAGAAACAAATACCCCATCAACATCAAAAATTCTTTTATCATTGATTTGGCTTGGGAAAAAAAGCCATGAATTATTATAAAAATTTGTATTTTTAATTACATCAAATATAAATTTTTTTTCATTTAATCTCACCAATATGGATGCATGACCTATATAAAATACACCATCCTTATCAGAGTCTAAAAACTTACTAAGATCATGACTAAATTTTTCATTAGAATCATTAAAATTAATATACATAAAATCTTATTTATAAGTTATTGTGTTGAAAATTATTTATATTAAATAAAAAACATTATCAATCAGATAAATATGAAAAAACATAATATAGCAATCATAGGTTTAGGTTATTGGGGAACAATTGTAACTAATACTATTATTTCTATGGGCCTGTTTAAAAAGATCTTTATTTACGATAACGATGTTTCAAAAGTTAAAATTATAAAAAAAAAATTTGGTAATAAAGTTATAAGTATAAAATTTGATCAAATTAAAAATAATAAGAAAATCAAAAATGTTTTTTTAGCTACGCCACCACGAATAAATTTCAAAATTTTAAAAACTCTTATTAAACATAAAAAAAATATTTTAATTGAAAAACCAGGTATGATAGATTTGAAATATTTTGATTTAATTGAAAAAGAATTAAATAAAAATAAGATTAAGCTATCATTTGGGTATATCTATATCTATAATAATTATATTCGATATTTAAAAAAGATTATTCAATCTAAAAAATTGGGTAAAATTAAATATATAAATTTTCAAAGACAAAACTTTGGTCCAATACGTAATAGAGTTTCAGCAACTTACGATTTGGCAACACATGATATAAGTATCCTATCTTTCTTGTTTAATAAAAATATAAAACTTAAAAAAATTATTAACCATGATATTTTAGGGAAAAATAATTATGATATTTCTTTTTTGAATTTAGAGGTAAATGGCGCTCAAATTGATATTAATGTAAGTTGGCTCAATCCAGAAAAAATAAGAAAAATAATTATAATCGGTAGTAAAAAAATGTTACTATTTGATGAAATGAATCTTAATGAACCTATCAAGATCTATAATAATTATGTAAGTTTTCCTAAAATTAATAGATTTTCAAAGCTTTATTTTAATCAATCAAAATATATTTTTAGAGGTAAATCAAAATCAATTCGTCTATCTATACAAAAACCGCTAAACGTCGAAATTAAAGAATTTATAAAAAGTAAAAAAAATTTGACAGATTTAAAATTTTCAAAAAATATCATCAAAATTTTAAAAAATACTAAATAAGATTTTTAGAAATCAATATTTTTTTTCTTAATAATCTGTTATTTTTTAATTTGTATTCATAAGACATTGCTTTTGATTTTGAATAAAATTTTTTTTTAAATACTAACATCCATTTATATCCTTTTGTGGCTTTTGCTCCTTTATTTCTATTATGTAGTGAAATTCTTCTTATTAAATTGTTTGTGTAGCCTACATAAGTTTTATTTTTTTTGGATCCAATTGATTGAATTAAATATACGTAATAAGACATTTTGGCGGTCCCTAGGGGAATCGAACCCCTCTTTCGAGGATGAAAACCACGTGTCCTAACCGATAGACGAAGGGACCAAAAAGCTGTTTTTTATTGCAAAAATTATTATTTATCAAGCTTTATTAAATACTTTGTCTTTTTTTAATTATTTTTTTTAAACCAGTAGATTTATGAGTAATAAGCGTTTCCGATATAAATTCATTACCTAAAATTTCAATTCCAGACACTAAATCCCCAGTGGTTATACCTGTCGCACAAAAAATAGAATCACCAGATATTATTTCATTCAATTCATATTTTTTATTTAAATCTTTAATTCCCATTTCATAAGCCCTTTTTTTATCTTTGTTGTTATCAAAGATAAATCTTCCTTGAAAAAAGCAATTGAAAGAGTCAAGTGCTGAAGCTGCTAAAACACCCTCAGGACCTCCACCAATACCTATAAAGAGATCGACATTATATTTTTCCTCTGTCACTAACAAAGCACCAGATACATCTCCATCAGTTATTAATTTAAGATTTACACCTATTTTTTTTAATTCTTCGATAATTTGTTTATGTCTCGGTCTCTCCAATAAACAAACTGTGGTGTTATTGGGTTTTTTATTACTATATTCACATAGATTATAAATATTTTCTTTTATAGAAAAATCTAGATCAACAACTCCTTTCTCTTTTACATTGGCAGAAATTTTATTCATATAAGTCTCTGGAGCATTGAATAAATTGTTTTGACCTGCAATAGCAATTACAGCCAAAGCACCTGGAAGATTATTTGCTGCAAAATTTGTACCTTCTAATGGATCAACTGCTATATCTAAATTTGGACCATTTAAGGTACCAACTTTTTCACCAATAAATAACATAGGTGCTTTATCAAGCTCACCCTCGCCGATTACAATTTCACCATTCATATCAATTTTATTTAATTCAGATCTCATTACATCCACAGCAGCTTTATCAGCTGCTATTTTATCTTTTTTCCCAACTAGATATTTCGCAGACAACGCTGCCCTAGAAGAAACATTTAATATTAAATCTTCAAATTTCTTTTCTATAATCACTATTTGGCTGTTTCAATTGATCGATTAATTTCTAATTTTGCCTCAAATTCTCTCAATCTTTTCCACACTGAAATCAATTCAACTATTATTGGCCAACTCCTAACAAGATATTGTAGAGAGGTTTCAACTCGTCCAAAAGCTCTAATTATTTGTTGTACAAAACCTAAAGTAATTGCACCTGTAACAATTGTTGGTGCTAATGCTAGATAAGGAACAATTACCATGCCTTGTAAATAGCTCCATTTAACTGCATTAAAATAAAGATAATGAAAATACATTCTATAATGTATTTTTCTTACTCCACCATAAAGATCAGTTATTTTTTCCGGTTTTGCGCTTTCTTTAAAATCTTCACCTAAAACAAGCTCTTTTCTATATGCAGCCTCTTCTTTTTGAATATCATATTCTATACCAGGTAATTTAATTCCTACACTCGCTAATAATAAAGTACCACCTAATGCAGAGACTATTGCAACCCATACTAAAGCATGTTCTACCTCGCCTATCCATGGAAGCACAGTTATACTTTTTGACAAACCCCATAATATTGGTGTAAATGCAATTAACGTCATTAAACTCCTTAAAAGTTCAGCACCAAGTCCCTCCATAATTCTTGCAAATTTAAGTGTATCCTCTTGTACTCTTTGTGAAGCTCCTTCAATTGATGAAGCATCATCCCAATAATCATGATAATAATCAGCCATTGCAGTTCTCCATCTAAAGGTCCAATGACTCGTAAAATAATCACTAAAAATAACTACAAGAATATAAACAGCCGCTATTTTTGCAAAGGTAAATAAATAAGATATGAATTCTTTTTCTGAAACTGAATTAGGCTCGGTCAAAGCTTTTTGTAAAGTATCATAAAATTCACCAAACCATTCATTTATCCTAACATCTAGTTGTACTTGATACCATGTGGCTGATAAAATTAATAAAGTCCCACCAATGCTCCATATAAACCATTTTTTTTGTGTAAAAAATTTAAACATTTATTTCAAAAAATTATCAGCGTAAGATTTTTTTATAATTTTTCTTTTTTTTGGTTCAATTATTTCAAAAATAATTTTTTTCTTTTTTGCATAATTGATAGCTTGTTCTTTGGTTGAAAATTCTAATTTTAATTCAGAAAGAGTGTCAGAAGAACTTTCCCATCCCATCAATGGATTGATCGAAGGGTCTTCAGTTTCGAATTCTAAAATCCACTTATTAATTTTGCCTAAACCAGACTGCATGGCACTTTTATTTGGTATATAAATTTTAGCTTTTTTCATAACATGCTGGTCGGAGTGGCAGGATTTGAACCTGCGACCCTCTGGTCCCAAACCAGATGCGCTACCAGGCTGCGCTACACTCCGAATGGGTTACTAATACAGTAGTTATTGATATTTTCAATGGATAAAGCTCTTAAAAATAAAAGAATTTTGATAAAAATCTGATATATAGAAAATCATGATTATAACATGCCCTTGTGGTAACAAAAAATTTGAAATTGATGCGACTTTAATTCCTAAAAAAGGTCGTCATTTACAATGTGGATCGTGTGCTAAAATCTGGTTTTTTAAACATGAGAACATTATTTTAGAAAATCAATTTATAGAGAAAGAAAATACTTCTTTTGATAATGAATTTCAAAATGAAAAAAAAATAATTGATAAAAATCTTAAAAATAAAAACTTTAAAACAAAAAAAGCACTTGTCAAATATGAAAAAAGAAAAAAAATTACTTTTAAAAACTTATTGTCATATTTCATAGTTTTCATAATCTCTTTCATTGCTCTGATAATAATCTTAGATACATTTAAATCACCTTTGATAAACTATTTTCCAGAATTAGAACTAATTTTATATAATCTTTATGAAAGTATTGATGATATAACATTATTTGTGAAAGATTTGATTTAAAATGATAAATTATATTTCAAAACCTTTTAAATGGTTCTTTAAATTAGAAGCTGCTAGTGGATTAGTTTTGTTATTCGCAGCAATTGTAGCCCTAATTATTAGTAACTCAAATTTATCAGATTTATATTTTTCAACTTTAAAGAGATATATATTTTTAGGTATAAATGATTTTGGACTTAAACTTAGTGTAATACATTGGATAAATGATGCTTTAATGGCAATATTTTTCTTTTTCGTAACACTTGAAATTAAAAGAGAATTTTTACAAGGTGAACTTTCAAATATAAAACAAGCATTATTACCAATTATTGCTGCAGTTGGTGGAATGGTTGTTCCAGCATTAGTATATATCTATATAAATTTTGGAAATAGCGAAACTCTTAACGGATGGGCAATTCCATCTGCTACAGATATCGCTTTCTCTTTAGGAGTTTTGTCTTTATTAGGAAAAAGAGTACCTCTATCACTTAAGGTTTTTTTAACAGCACTTGCTATTATAGATGATTTAGGTGCAATAGTTATTATTGCTTTATTTTATTCAGGTGATCTAAGTATAAAATATCTTATTTTGATGCTAGCAGCATTTATTATTTTATTAATAATAAATAAGTTTAATATTAAAAAGTTTTTACCATATTTAGTAGTTGGTATTTTCTTATGGGACTTTACACACAATTCAGGAATTCATGCAACAATTGCAGGTGTTTTGCTTGCAATGACTATTCCTCATAGAAAAAAAGAAAAGGATTTTTCATTATTAATTAAGGTTGAACATGCGATAAGCCCTTATGTAGCTTTTGGTATCATGCCTTTATTTGCCTTTGCAAATGCTGGAGTTTCCCTAGAAGGTTTATCTTTAAATTCACTTATGGATAAAGTTCCTCTTGGTATCGTATTAGGTTTATTTTTAGGAAAACAATTTGGCGTTTTTGTATTTTCTTATATTTCTATAAAATTAAAAATTGCTCAAATGCCAAATAATTCAAATTGGTATAACTTTTATGGTGTTGGCGTTTTAACCGGAATTGGTTTTACCATGAGTTTGTTTGTTGGAAATTTAGCTTTTGTTGAAAATCTGGAATATATGGATGGTGTAAAAATTGGGGTTTTGACTGGGTCATTATTATCCACTTTATTTGGATACTTCTTGATATTACTTACTCCTAATAAGTAATTTTTAATGAAAAAAATTTTAATTATTGCAATAACCACTCTTATGTTTTTTTTTAATAATTTTGCAAAAGCAAACTACGAAAAAATTTTTTTTGACTTTAAAATTAAAAGTATCTCAGGTGACATGATTGATTTTAATGATTTTGAAAATAAAGTTATTTTATTAGTGAATACAGCTAGTTTTTGTGGTTTTACAAAACAATATGAAGATCTGCAAAAATTATGGGAGAAGTATGAAAAAAAAGGATTGATTGTCTTAGGAATACCATCTAATTCATTTAATCAAGAAAAAGATAACGATGATGAGGTTAAAAAATTTTGTGAAGTTAATTTTAATATTACTTTCCCATTATCAACAATTACGAGTGTAAAAGGTTCAAATGCTCATGAAATATATAAATGGGCTGAAAAAAATCACGGTAAATCAGCAATACCCAAGTGGAATTTCCATAAAATCTTAATAAATAAAGAAGGGAAAATAATAGACACATTTGCATCATTCACTAATCCTTTATCAAAAAAAGTGATAAAAAAAATTGAAAATTTTCTTTAATTAGAATTTCTATTTTTTATAAGATTTTCAATATATTTCGATAAAGAAACTTTTCCAAAATAACTGTAAACTTTATTAGATAAATTTATTTTTGTTAATGCTGATGCATATCTTTCACCTGGTCTTTTCTTTAGAAATCTTATTTTGTGCTTAAACATCTTTGCAACATTATAAATAGAGTAACTTTTTTTACTGGATATACTATAATGTCTACATAAATTTTTTTTCCAAGCGTGATAACAAATCGCTACTGTGTCATTAATATGGGTAAATCTTCTTGTTTGAGTACCAGGTTTTACAACTGGTAATGATTTATTATTCCTGTATGCTTCTTCAAAAATACCAATCACAGTAGCCATATTTCCTTTTGATATCTGTCTAGGTCCATAAACATTATAAAAATATATTACCTCATATCTAAAACCAAACCATTTTTTCAAATTTTCTAGCAATTCAAGATTTTTTGCTTTTGTAAAAGCATAAGGAGATAAATTTTTATCCAGTCCCCTATTGCCCAATGTTGCTGAAGTAGCTGAATAGATTAGTTTAATCTTGTTTTTTAAACAAAAGCCAAAGATAGCATTAGTACCAACAGAATTTGAACTAATACATTCATTCATGTGAATAAAACTTTGATATATTCTAGCAAATTCACCAAAGTGAAAAACAGAATTAATTTTTTTTGGGTTTTTGATCAATTTCTCTATATTCTTAGTATCCCCTTTAATATATTTAACTCTTGAATTTTTAATATGATTTTTTTTTGATCCAGAGGAATAATTATCTAAACTTAATATTTTTATATTTGTCTTATTTATAAAATATTCAATTAGATTTGATCCAACAAAACCTGCGCCACCTGTTATTATGATTGTATCTTTTTTCATTTTTATATTTTTACTGTTAAACCATCATATGCAGGTTTGATGTTTTTGGGTAATATATCTAATAAATCATCATAGTCTAGATCTGAATGTAAATTAGTCAAAATCATTTTTTTAGGCTTCAGTAATTTATTCAATTTAAAAATATCATCTAAATTAAAGTGTGATGAATGTTTTTTATACCTTAGGCAATCAATTATCAAATAGTTCAGTTTTTTAAATTTTTTTAAATCTTTTTTAAAAATTTTATTTACATCAGGTAGATAAGCTAATTTCTTATTAATTATATAAGATAAACTATTGATGGATCCATGACCCACTTTAATTGATTCTATCTTAATTGATTTATCAAAAGTAAATTTTTTTTTAGAATTATTTAATTTTAAAATAGAAGGATAATCATAATTTTTCTGAAAACAGTATGAAAAGGATTTTAATAAATATTTTTTTGTTTTTGTATCGGCATAAACTGGAATTTTTTTTTTATTTCTTAGGTAAAAAATTCTTAAATCGTTAATTCCATGTGTTTGGTCAGCATGCATATGAGTGTATAAGACTGTATCAATTTTTTTAATCTTGTTTTTAATTAACTGTTGCCTAAGATCCGGTGAAGTATCAATTAAGATATTTTTGGATTTTCCAATAATTATCGCAGAGCAACGTGATCGAAGATTTTTTAAATTCTTTGGATTACAATTACCAAAAAAACCATCCGCTCTAGGAACTCCCATAGAACTACCGCAACCAAGTATTATAAATTTCATCAAAATTAATTTTTAAAAAGTTTGTTAAAATTTGCGGTAGTTTTTGAAATTAACTCATCATTTTTCATATCTCTTAAATCTGCTAGTTTGTTAGCAGTAAATTTCAAAAAAGATGGCTCATTTTTTTTTCCTCTTTGAGGAACTGGGGCTAAATAAGGACTATCAGTTTCAATTAGTAATCTGTCTAATGGAATAAATTTAAATGTATTTTGGAGTTCAATTGAATTTTTAAATGTGATAATTCCACTCGCAGAAAAATATGTATTAAAATCTAAAAGTTTTTCAGCAAATTCCCTAGAGCCAGTAAAACAATGCATTAAAATTTTTAAGTTTTTAGACTTGAATTCATTAAGTATATTAAATGTTTCCGTTTCAGCGTTTCTTGAGTGTACTATAACTGGTATATTTAATTCAGCAGCAGCTTCGAGATGATTTTTAAAACTCAAGATTTGTTTTTCTTTATCAGCATTATTATAATAAAAATCTAAACCAGTTTCACCGATACCAATAATCTTTTTATTTTGTTTGATGTTTGTTATAATTACATTTGTTGAAATAAAATTATTTTCAACTTCATGGGGATGTATTCCAAATGTACCAAAAACAATTTCATTTTCATTAATTATCCTAATTATTTTTTCATAACTTTGAATAGTTGTACAAATTGTTAAAATTTTTTCTATTCCTATATCTTGAGATCTTTTAATGACATTTTTGATATCAGTAAATAATGGCTCGTAATCTAAATGGCAATGAGAATCAATCATTTTTTCTTATAATTTTTTTAAAAAGTATTTCACTTTTATTCAATTTTTTACCGGGTTGTAAATATTTGTGATTATCTATTGTTGAAAAATTTATATCATTTTCTTTTAAATTAAATACCTTAAGTGCTTTTAAAGAAGTCTCAGGTATAATCGGAAATAACATAAAACTTATTTTTCTTACAATTTCAAATGTTGTATAAACTATAGTATTCAATCTAACTGGATCATCTTTTTTACTCCATGGTTCTTGATCATTAAAATATTTATTAGCTTCAAACAAAGCATTAACAATATAATCAATATAATAATTCAAATTTTGTTCATCAATTTTTGATACTATGCCATCTAAATCATTTTTATATTTATCTAAAATTTTTAAATCATCTTCGTCAAAATCTATATTTTCAGGAATTTTGTTATTACAATTCTTAAGAGCAAACGCATAAACACGTTGACATAAATTTCCATAATTGTTTGCTAAATCACTATTTATACAATTTTCCAAACGTTCTTGAGAAATATTTCCATCGTTACCAAATGAAACTTCTTTAATTAAATAATATCTCAACGGATCAATGCCATATTCTTTAATTATTTCTAATGGGTCTAAGATATTCCCCCTTGATTTAGACATCTTCTGATCATCAGATAAAATCCAACCATGTCCATATACTTTTTTTGGTAATTCTATTTTTGCTGCTAATAAAAAAGCAGGCCAATATACAGCATGAAATCTTAATATATCTTTACCTATTAGGTGTATTGAAGCAGGCCAAAATTTCTTAAATGACTCCGACTGTTTGTTTGGATATTCGAGCGCACTTATATAATTTGTAAGAGCATCTAACCAAACATAAATTATATGATTTTTATCACCTGGAACTTTAATTCCCCAAGAGAAACTTTTCCTACTAACAGATAAATCTTTTAATCCAGCTTTAACAAAATTAATTACCTCGTTTTTTCTTGATTCTGGTGCGATAAAATTTGGGTTTTTTTCATAAAATTCAAGAAGAGGTTGTTGCCATTTTGATAATTTAAAGAAATATGATTCTTCATCCATCCACTCGACAACAGACTTAGAATCTTTAGCTATTTTTTTTCCATCTATCTCCTCAATTTCATCATCATTATAAAATGCTTCATCTGACACTGAATACCATCCAGAATATTTGGAAAGATAGATTTCATCATTTTTTTTTAAAACTTCCCATAAGCTCTGTACTGACTTTTTATGTCTTTCTTCAGTAGTTCGTATAAAATCTGTATTAGATAAATTTAAAGTTTGCGATAGATTTCTAAAAGTTTTACTTATTTCATCACAAAATTCTAATGTTTCAATTTTCTTATTTTCTGCTGCTCTTTGAATCTTTAAACCGTGTTCATCAGTGCCTGTTAAAAAAAAAACTTTAAAACCATTAATTCTTTTAAATCTAGCAAAAAAAATCTGCTATAATACTTGAATATGCATGACCCATATGTGGTTTTGCTGACGGGTAATATATTGGTGTACTTATATAAAAATATTTATCCATTAATTACTTTTGTTTCTAAATCTATAAAAAAAGACTCTTCATCTAGGTTGAATTTATTTACATTATTTATTTTATGAATAAATTCAAAATAATAATTGTTTATATCCAAATTTGTTTTTCTTTTTAAAAATAATTCAATTAAATAATAAATTACATATTTTGATGAATCTTTTTTTTTGTATAAATTTTCATTAATTATTTTTTTTAGAAAATCATCTAAATTAACTTCTTTTATATTTATTAAATTAATTTTTGAAAACTCAATTAAATTTAAAACAAAACCCGGTGTAAAATAGTAATCTAAATAATCAGAGTGAATAAGATTAGATATTTTTTCTCCCAATAATTGATTTGATATTATTGTTGATTGAGAGTTTGATAATGAAATTTTAAAATCTAAGCATCTTGATTTAATAGTTGGTAAAATTTGTTTATTGTTATTTATTAAAATAAAATATGTATCTTCATTAGGTTCTTCTAAAATTTTTAATAAAGCATTAACTGAATTTAAGTTCAAATATTCTATATTATCAATCAATATAAATTTTGGTTCATTTTTGAAAGATGATTTATTCAATACTTTTATTAGTTCTCGAATTTGATTTATATCTATATTTTTTTTTTCAAAATCAATATCAATTAAACTGAAGTTAGGATGAGATCCATTTTGAATTAATTTATAAGATTTATTTTTATCTATTATTGTATAATTATTAATATCATAACTATAATCTTCATTTTTGGAAAAAACATAGTTAATAAAATGGTATGATAGTGTACATTTTCCAATACCCTTAGAGCCTGAAAGTAAAATCTTATTTGGAAGCAGATTTTTTTGATAAAGCGATATCAAATTGTCTATATAATCATTTAGTCCATAAAGTTTAAGTTGATTTTTTGGTATAAGGTTCATTAAATTAGTGAATCTACTTTTTCTAAAATATAAGTTTTATTAATTTGAATACCTATATTAGAATTAATTATCTTATATTTTTTATTATTTTTTGACAATTTTATAAATCCATTTTGAACTTTATTATAAAAAGATTTATTAAATTTATCATATCTGTTGATATTTTTTCTTTTCTTTAGTCTATTTTCCATATTCTTTGAACTAACAGTGTGTAAAAATGTAAAATCTGGCTTAAAATTTTTAAGTAGAAATTGATTGATTTTTTTTATAATTGATAAATTAATACCAAATCCATAATGTTGATAAGCAATTGTTGAGTCTATAAATCTATCAATTAGAATAATTTTTTTTCTATAATTTTTTTTTAAAAACTGGATACTTTCACTTCTTGCTGCCAAATATAATAATAAATCAGTATTTTTGTTAAAATTGGACTTTTTATTTAATATAAGTTTTCTAATTAATTCAGAATTTTTATTACCTCCTGGTTCTCTTAATTTTATATAATTAATTCTTTTTTTTTTAAGATATCTAGCAACATTTTCACAATGTAGAGATTTTCCACTTCCTTCGATACCTTCAAAAACAATTACAGGTTTTTTAGACATCACCCCAAATCAAATAATTTATTGATTTCATTAGTCTAGAAAAAATATTTACTCTTTTAACTTCATTTGAGGTTAATAGATCATATTCACCTATTAAATTTTCATCATAAACTACTTTTAATTTACCCACTACCTGATCTTTTTTAATTGGCGCCTCTATAGGGCCAGTATAGTTTATTGAAATCTTAAGACGCTTTTTTTGTGCTTTTTTTATGGTTTGATAAATATCCTGTTTTACATACACGTCTACAGTATTTTCTTTTCCCAACCAAACTTCAATTTTTTCTATTGGTTCATTTTTTTTTGCAATATTTATTAAATCATAATTAGTTATTCCATAGGTAAGTAATTTAGTACTTTCTCGAGATCTTGACTTTTTTGTTTCAAAACCACTTCCAACAGCTATTAATCTTCTTCCATTTCTTACAATGGATGATGCAAGTGAATATTTTTCTACAGCAAGATAACCAGTTTTTATACCGTCTGCCCCAAGATTCTTATATAAAAGTGGATTTCTGTTCCCTTGGGTAATTGGATCTCCCCCTGTTCTATCCCAAGTAAATTCTTTTTCTTTAAAAAGTTCATAGAATTCTGGATGTTCTTTTATTAAGTAAGAAGACATGATTAAAATATCTTTTACAGTAGAATAATTATCTGGATCGTTAATTCCTGAGGAATTAGCAAAATTAGTATTTTTCATACCAAGCTCTTTTGCTTTTGCCGTCATTAAGATTGCAAACTCTTCTTCAGTTCCAGCTATACCCTCTGCTAAAGCAATACACGCATCATTGCCAGATGCAATAATTATGCCCTTAAGAAGGTCATCAACTGAAACTTCATCTCCCACCATTATAAACATTGAAGAATAACCGGCTGTTGATAATCTCCAAGCTCTCTCGGAAATTATAAATTTATCAGTTAAAGCAATATCTCCAGATTTAATTAAGTCAAAAGCAATTATTGTAGTCATTATTTTTGTCATTGATGCTGGATAAATTGATCTATCAGGTTCTTTTTCATATAAAATTTCACCGGACAAAAAATCCTGTAAAATCGCTGTTCTCGCTTTAATTTCTAAATTAGCAAAAGAATGCCCTGAAATAAAAAAAAATAAAAATATTGAGATTAAAAACTTATTAAACATTATTTAAAATTTCTAAATTTTCAAAATTTAAAAGATACATTTTATCAAATGATTCTTGTAAACTTTTTATATCATCAAAAGGTCCTATTAATACCCTATATTTTGTTGGAGATAACTTCTTTAACCTTAAGTTTTTGATGTATGTCTCTTTTTTAATTCGATCAATCATCATTTTAGCAGAATTTTGATAATAAAAGTCAGCAACTTTTATGGAATATGAAAAAGTTTTACTCTTTTTTTTTTTAATCTTATTATTTTTATTATTTAAATCATTAATTTGAATACCATCTATTGGTGCTTTTTCAGCAACATTTCTTTCTTCTTCAAAAGTTTTAGCCTTCTTAGCTACAAAAGTAGAATCTTTAGGAATCGATACAATTTCGATGTAAGGTTGATTGATATCTAATTCTAAATCCTCAACAATTCTTTTTGTCAGGATTGAATTGTAAAAATTGGAAAATTCAATCTTATTAGAAGCAACTTCAGCAATTAATGAATTGCCATTCATAGGGTTTGTTATTTTCACCATCGATCTTTTTTTTAGAGACTTATGGTATATATTTAAAGATCTTTGATCTAATCTTTTAGTTTTAGATAATTTTTCATCATATATTAATGCAAACCCACTATTTCTATATCTATTTTCATAATCAAAATCTATAATTTTAGATTTACTTGATATTGTTTGATTACAATTACTCAATAATAAACAAATAATAATTAGAAAGAGTTTATAATTCATTTTTAAATTTATCTTTTAATGTACAAACAGCTAATGCAAATCTTAAAGATCTATTCCATTTTAATATTATTTCATAATTTTCAAAGACAATAAATGCAGGACTTAATGTTTTGGAGTTTTTAACTATATCTTTATCCGGTGTTATTATGGCTACCAAAGTATTTTCATCTATATTAGAAAATTTATCTCTATTTTTTATGTATTTTCTAAAATATTTTAATTTTTTTTTATTTTTAATTTTTTTTGCAGAAACATTAAGTAACTTCTCGGGTATTTCCTCATTTAGTTCAACTTTATAAAAGCAGTGAGAATTTTTACTCCACCCCATCTTAGAAAGATAGTTAGCTGCAGACGCATATGCATCTTTTGGATTTTTAAGATCTATATAATTGTCTTTATTAAAATCAATTGCATGATTTTTAATAGTGGAAGGCATAAATTGGAAAAAACCAAAAGCTCCTGCCCAAGAACCATAAAGTGTTTTATAATCAATTTGTTCTGTTTCAATAAGCCTTAATAAAATTAACAGTTCTTTTGTAAAAAATTCTGATCTTCTTTTATCATAACTTAATGTTGCTAAAGACGATAGTATATCCATTTTCCCAACATATGTGCCAAAATTGGTTTCAATTCCCATTAAAGATAAAAGAAGTTCTTTTTCAATTTCAAACTTATTTTCAACTATGTCTATTAAATCACTATTATTTTTATAAAAGTTGACACCTTTGATCACTTTTTTTTTTGCTGATCTTTTAGAAACATATGTTTTTGTATCCTCATAAAATTCAGGTTGGTATCTGTCATATTTGATTACATTAGGTAAAAATTTAGTTTTTGACATTACTAAATCAAATGTTTTTTCAGAAATATTTTTTGCTATCGCTATATTACGAAAATTTTTTTTCCATTCTTCAAATTTTATATTATCATCAGCTGAGACGATTGATGTTAAAAAAAATATTGTAAAAAAAAAATATTTAATTTTTTTCATATAAATCGTTAATATATATAATTACTGCAATCCAAATAATAATAAAACTTCCAAATTTTACTAATGAAAAATCTTCACCATAATAGAAATACCCCAAAATAAACTGTAAAGTAGGTGTAATATAAAAAATCATACCCGTTGGACCAAGCCCAATTAGCTCAACTCCACGAACATATAAAAACAAGGGAATCACAGTCATTGGTCCAGCTAAAATTAAAAAAAGACTTAATCCTGGATTATGGATATCAAAATCATTCAATCCAGTTTTTGAAATTAAGTAAAAAACAAAAAATGCAAATGGAAAAATATATAAACTCTCAATTAATAAACCTATATCTGTATCAATATTAATTTTTTTTCTAACTAAATTATAAAAAGCCCAACTAAATGCCACTATTAAACCGACCCATGGTAGAGACTTTAAATTAAAAATTATTAAAATGAATATTGAAATTAAAACTAATAAAATTGAATAAATTCTTTTTTTATTTAATTCTTCTTTAAAAAAAATATACCCTAATAAAACACTAATTATTGGCATTATAAAATAACCAAAACTTGCATCAATTATTCTTTCAGTAGCTACTGCGTAGATCCAAATAGACCAATTTACAAATATTAAAAAACCAGAGATTAACAAAGCTAATAATTTTTTTTTATTTGAAATCTCTTTTAGAAAAATACTCCATTTTGAAAGAAAAGTTGTAGTCAATATTAACATCACAGCAGTCCATAAACATCTATGAACAACTAATTCGACATGACCAATGAATGCAACATATTCAAAATATATAACTCCAATAAAACCCCACCAAAAAGATCCTAAAGATGTTAATAATAAACCTTTATTAAATTTAGAGTTCATAGAAATTATAGAATTAAACAATAAATAGATTTAATAGACTATTTTATAGTTGAATTAAATATTTTTAATTATAAAAAACAATACACGGAGAGATGGCTGAGCGGTTGAAAGCACCGGTCTTGAAAACCGGCAAAGGGGCAACTCTTTCCTGGGTTCGAATCCCAGTCTCTCCGCCATTAATCATTTTAAAGCTTAAAATTTTTAAATAAATTTAAAATGAATTCATCTTTAAAATTCAATGTTTTTTTTTCACCGTTATAAAATTTATATAAATCTTCATCATCAATATTTAAAAAATTTTCAAGATTAGAAAGTTTAATTTCATCAATCTCATTAATATATTTTATAATAAATGAATGTAATAATTTATCCATTTCTTTAGTGCCCCTGTATTGAGATCTATATAATATTCTTTTTTTTAAATTTTCTATGTCGATTTTCATAATTACATTATATTAATTAATAATGAATAATAAAAAAAATTTTAATTATTTATTATCAGATCTAACAAAATTAAAAGGGGTTGGAAATAAGATATCCAACTTATTAAAAAAAAAAAAGATTAACACTATATTTGATTTATTATGGAAATTACCTAAATCTTATACAGATAGAGGAATTTCATCAAAAATTAAGGATTTAAGAATTTCTGAACTTCAAACTGTTAATGTAGTACCTTACAAATATAATTTTCCAAGAATAAGAAATTTACCTAATAAAGTTTTGTGTAAAGATGAAACTGGTAATTTAGACTGTATTTTCTTTAATAGTTATGAAGGCTATATAAGAAAAATTTTGCCCATTGGAAAAGAAGTTGCTATAAGTGGTAAAATTGGTCATTTCAAAAATAGATACCAGATTATTAATCCACAATACGTATCAGAAAACTCATCTTTAATAGAAGCTAAACATAATCAATATTCTTTGACTGAAGGAATAACTGAAAAAATGTACAATAAAATAATTAAACAAGTAATAAAAGATCTACCAAAATTAGATGAATGGCATAGTAAAGAGATATTAGAAAATTTTAATAATATATCTTGGTATGATTCTATTAATGAACTTCACAAACCTGAAAATATTGGAAAGTACAACTCATCTTTTTATCAAAGACTAGCATTTGATGAAATTTTTTCTTCTTATTTGGTTCATTCCGAAGTAAGAAAAAAAATAAAAAAAATTAAAAAAAAAGAAAAGATATTAGATTACGTAAAACAAGATTATTTAATATCAAAATTAGATTTCAAATTAACAAAAGATCAACTAAAAGTACTTAATGAAATCAATAAAGATTTGTCATCAAATCAAAAAATGTTTAGACTTCTTCAGGGTGACGTTGGGAGTGGAAAAACAATTATAGCATTAATTTCAGCATTAAATGTAATCAACTCAGGATTTCAAGTAGCTGTAATGGCTCCTACTGAAATTTTAGCAAAACAACATTTTAATTTAGCTAAGAAAATACTAGGTTCTTTTTTAAAAATCGAACTATTATCTAGTAAATCTGAGTACAAAGAAAAAAAAAGAATTTTAAATAATTTAAGTTCTCATAAAATAAACTTGATTTTTGGAACTCATTCAATTTTTCAAAAAAGAGTTGAATTTAAAAATCTTGGACTAATAATAATAGACGAACAACATAAATTTGGTGTTAACCAAAGAAAAATGCTTTCTGATAAAGGTGGAGTAGATTGTGATGTCTTATTAATGTCTGCAACACCCATTCCACGAACTTTGACCATGACCATATATGGTGATATGGATCTCTCTATAATAAGAGAAAAGCCAAATGAACGAAAAGATATTCAAACTTATACAAAGCTAGAAAGTAAGATTAATGATATTATTAAATTTATTAAAAAAGAAATTAGATTAGGAAATCAGGTTTTTTGGGTATGTCCAATCATAGAGCGGTCAAAAAAAATTAATCATACTTCAGCAATAGCTAAATTTGAATTTTTAAAAAAGATATTCCCAAAAAAAGTGGCCCTTTTACACGGTAAGACCAATCAAGATGAAAAGGATCTAATCTTAAATAATTTTCTTAAAAGAAATTATGATATTTTAGTATCCACAACAATTATAGAAGTTGGTATAGATTTTCCAAATGCAAATATAATAATCATAGAAGATGCAAATAAGTTTGGGTTGTCTCAATTACATCAGCTAAGAGGTAGAGTTGGACGGGGAAAAAAACAATCTAGTTGTATTTTAATGTTTAAATCAACTTTAACTGAAAACGCAAAAAAAAGATTAAAAATTCTTAAAGAGTCAAATGATGGTTTTAAGATTTCTGAGGAAGATATGAAACTCAGAGGATATGGAGATATATTGGGATTTAAACAAAGTGGGATAAAAACTTTTAAACTTGCAGATCCAATATTAAATGAAAACTTATTTAATCTAGCAGAAAAAGAAATTAAAAGAATAGAGAATAATAATGAGGATATTAGTAGATTTAAAACTTTAATGAAATTATATGATCAAGCTGATATAATTAACGATATTGCTTAACTTTTTCCTGAAGAAGTTCCAGCAGATACAATAAATTTAGATGCCTCTTCAAAAGTCATGTCTAAATATATTACCTCATCGATTGGAAACATTAATAAAAAACCACTCGTAGGATTTGGAGTTGTTGGAACAAAAACATTAATCAGGTTTTTGTTAGTTTTTTTTGCCATTTCTCCATTATTTTCTTTCGTAGCAAAACCAACTGCCCACACACCTTTTCTAGGGTATTCAATTAAAACAACACTTTTTTTACCACTGTCTTTATTTGAAAATGTTTCTGTCATTTGAACTATTGCAGAATAAATAGTCCTTAAGACAGGAATACGCTTAAATAAATCATCAATTAAACTTAATATTCTTTTTCCTAAGAAAGATAAAGAAAGACCACCAACAATAGTTATAAATATTATTGAAATTATGATTTCAATACCAGGAATTTCATATGGCAAATAACTATTTGGGTTAATATTTTCTGGTAAAATTCTTGAGGATAATCCAATCAAAATTTTACTCAAGTATAGGGTAAAACCTATAGGTATAAGAACAACTACACCTGTAATAAAGTAGTTTCTTAATATTAAAGTAATTGATCTTTTTTTTTTATTTTTTGGCATAAATTTATTTAAAACTTGAGTATATTACAAAGAAAATAGCAATTATAAAAAGAAATAATAATATTTTATTATTTAGATTCATATTTAAATATATTATCAATGTTATTACAAAATGAATAGAAGAAAATTTTTATCTTATATAAGTTGTGGCTGCTGCGGGTTTGTTCTTAATTCCTGTACAACAGCACCAATTACAGAAAGAAAACAGCTTAGCCTAATTTCTGAGGCTAAATTAAATGCACAAGCTGCTCAAATTTACGAGAAGATTAAAGAAAAAGAAAAACTAATCAAAGACTCAAGTCAATTAAAAGAAATAAAAGAAATTGGAAAAAAAATGGAAAATTCTATAAGTGAATATTTTTACCAAGCAAAATTAAATGACCCGACGTCTAATTTTGAATGGGAATATATTCTAATAGAAAAAAAAAATGTTAGAAACGCTTGGTGTATGCCTGGTGGTAAAATCGCTGTTTACACTGGCATGTTTGATGTTACCAAAAACATTAATGGTCTAGCAGCTGTAATGGGCCACGAAATAGCTCATGCTGTAGCTAAACACGGAATAGAAAGAGCTAGTCGTAGTACTTTGATAAATACAAGCACTCAAATAATCGATATTCTCTCTGGTGGAAAATTATCTCAAGTAAATAGAACCACTGGTATGAATACAGTTAAGTTGCTTTCACAAATAGGTCTAATGAATCCATTTAATAGAAAACAAGAAAGCGAGGCAGATTTTTTAGGTATGATTTTTGCATCTCTTTCTGGATATGACATTAGAGAAACAGTAAATATTTGGAAAAGAATGAAAAATTTTAATAAAGGAAAAAGTCAACCAGAATTTATGAGTACACATCCTTCCGCTGAAAATAGGATAAAAAAAATTAATGAATGGACAAATGAAATTATTATTAAATATCCACCAATAAAAACATAAAACCGCACAATATTGATATTGTGGTGAGCCGTGATGGACTCGAACCATCGACCCATTCCTTAAAAGGGAATTGCTCTACCAACTGAGCTAACGGCCCGTATTCTTGTTGAATTCAATGTATATATAGATTTATTTCTATATTTCAAATAGGAAATTATGAGACAAAATAGTTTTCATATTACAACTTATCAACGTATTTATCATGAAATTCATCAAATGTACCATTCTGAATATGATTTCTTATTGATGACATTAATTCTTGATAAAAATTAATATTATGAAGTGTGAGGAGCATTGATCCAAGAATCTCATTAGTGTTAAATAAATGATTTAAATAATTTTTTGAATATTTATTGAGATTAAATTTTTTACAATTTTTATCAAGAGGAGTGTCATCATTTTGATATTTACTATTCCTTATATTTACTCTACCATTCCAAGTAAATGCCAGACCAGTTCTTCCAGATCGTGTAGGCATTACGCAATCAAACATATCAATTCCTCTTTTAACTGCTCCAAGAATATCTGATGGTGTGCCAACACCCATTAAGTAATGAGGTTTACCAAATGGCAATTTATCTTTTAAATTTTCTAAAACTTTAAACATCTCAGCTTGTGTTTCTCCAACTGCAAGACCACCAACTGCATACCCATCAAATTCTATTTTAAGAAGTTCGTTTAAAGACTCAATTCTTAAATCATCAAAAAGACCACCCTGAATAATACCAAACAATGCTTTGTGAGGATTTTTACCAAATGCTTTCTTGGATCTTTTTGCCCAATATAAAGAGAGATACATTGACTCTTTAATCAATTCATAATTTTTAGAATTTTTGGGACATTCATCCATAATCATCAAAATATCAGAGTTTAAATCTAATTGAATTTTAATACTTTCTTCTGGACTAAGATAAAACTTTTTACCATCAATATGTGAATTAAATATTGCACCTTTTTCTCTATCTATTCTATTCAATTTAGATAACGACATAACTTGAAAACCACCTGAGTCTGTTAATATAGGTAAATCACAATTCATAAAATTGTGTAATCCCCCTATTCTTTTAATTCTTTCGACACCCGGTCGTATCATTAAATGATATGTATTTCCTAAAATAATTTCTGAACCTGTTTTTTTGATATCATCTACAGTGCAAGCTTTTACTGTTGCTTGAGTGCCAACTGGCATAAAAGTTGGGGTCTTTATATTTCCTCTATGAGTTTCGATTAATCCACATCTTGCATACTTATCTTTTTTTAAAATATTAAAGGCAAATTTTTTTAATGCCATTTATTCTATAAAGATTTAAAACTAATAATCTTATCTGGGTCAGTAACTGATCCATTATTTTTTTCATCACCTCTTTTAATTTTATCGACAAACTCCATACCTTCAATCACTTTTCCAAAAACTGTATATTGTCTGTCTAAAAAAGGTGCAGGTTTGAAACAAATAAAAAACTGACTATTGGCACTATTAGGATCAGATGATCTAGCCATAGATAAAGTTCCTCTATCGTGAGGAAGGTTATTAAATTCCTGTTGAAGATCAGGCATGTCAGATCCACCCATACCTGCCATTCTTAAGTTAAAATCTTTTGAATTTGAATTTCCAAACTTTACATCACCCGTTTGTGCCATAAAGCCATCTATTACTCTGTGAAATACCACGTTATCGTATTGACCGCTATTAGCTAACTCTTTAATTCGTTTAACATGATTTGGTGCAACATCTTCAAATAATTCAATTTTTACATCTCCATCTTTTAGTTTTAATATCATAATATTCTCCTCTGAAATTGATTGGTTAGTTAATAAAAAAAAAAAGATTAATAATTTTATAAAAAATCTATCCATATTTTTTTTTTAATAGTTTAATTGTACTTTTAGTTGTAAATTTTTTAATATCACCCTTTAGTTTTATTATTTCTTTTACAAACTTTGATGAAATTATTTGATTTTCAACATCTGACATTAAAAACATAGTTTCTATGTTATTGTTTAACTTTCGATTCATTCCAGCAAGTTGAAATTCATATTCAAAATCTGAAACAGCCCTTAATCCTCTTAAAATTATGTTACATTTATATTTTTTACATAAATCTGTTGTTAATGATGTAAATGAAATTACTAATATTTTTTTTTTATTCAATTTAAGATCAAAAAAAAGTGCTTTTTTTATAATTTCAATTCGTTCATTTGAGTCAAATAGATAATCTTTATTATCTACGTCAGATACTGCTACAACGATTTTATCAAATAATTTTAAAGCTTTTTTTATTACGTCAATATGGCCAAAAGTAATAGGATCAAATGTACCTGGGTAAATAACTACTTTATTCATTAAACTAAATTATCATCAATTTTATCAGCCGAAACAACTTTTTCTTCTCCAGATAATTTAATTATTCTAACTCCCTGAGTGTTTCTTCCAGCTGTTCTTATTTCTTTAACAGCAACTCTTATTACCCTTCCTTTATTGGTGGAAATTAAGATTTCATCACCCTCAAATACTGGAAATGAGGATGAAATATTTCCGTTTCTTGCTGAGTTGACTATTCCAATAATTCCCTTACCACCTCTATTTGTAACTCTATAGTCTATATGTGGGGTTTTTTTTCCAAAACCATTTTCTGTTATGGAAAGAATAAATTTTTCTCTGGCTTTTAATTCAGATTTATCATCTTTAGATTTTTTAAGTTTTTTCGTATTTTTGTCACTATCTATAATAGACAATGAAACAATTTGATCATTGGGTGCTAGAACTATTCCTTTAATACCTTTCGAAGATCTACCTTTAAAAATTCTTAATTTTTTAGACTCAAAACGAATACATTTTCCAAATTTTGTACTTAATATAATATCTTGATCCTCTTTACAAATTTTTACACCTACTATTTTATCATTAGTATCTAGTTTCATTGCTATTTTTCCTGAGGTATTAATTGATGAAAAATCATCTAAACTATTTTTTCTAATTTTTCCATTTGATGTAGCAAAAACTATTTGGTAATTTTTCATTTCTGACTCATCATCAGGAAACGGCATTATGGAACTTATAGATTGGTGGTTTTTTAAAGGTAATATATTAAATAAAGATTTTCCTTTTGAAGCAGCTGACCCCTCCGGGATCTTCCAAGCTTTTATTCGATAAACTAATCCCTCTGTTGAAAAAAACAAGACTGATGTATGTGTATTCACTGATAAAGTTTGAACAACAGAGTCCTCATTTCTTGTTGTAATGCCAGTTTTTCCTTTGCCTCCTCTTTTTTGAGTTTTTACACTTTTTAAAGATCCACGTTTTATATAACCTTGTAAGGTTACAGTAATTAAAACTGATTGTTTTTGAATTGTTTCTTCAATATCGTAGTTCAATACAGCATTAATTATTTTTGTTCTTCTCGGTATTGAATATTTTTCTTTAACAGTTTTTAGTTCTTCACTTATTACTTTTTGTAATTCTTTTTTGGATGAAATTATCTTTTTGTATTTAATAATCAAATCAGCCAACTTCTTAATCTCCAATTCTATTTCATTAATACCCAGGGCTGTTAATTTTTGTAATCTTAATTCTAGAATTGCATTGACTTGAGATTCTGAAAGAGAATATAAGTTTTTGCTTTTTTTGTTTTCAATTAAAGAAATCATTTTTTGAGATTTATTTATTTTCCATGTTGTTTTTAAAATAGATTTTTTTGCATCATCAGGTGTTTTAGATGATCTTATAATTTTGATAACTTTGTCTAAATTTTCAACCGAAACCGAAAGACCAATTAATATATTAGCTCTCTCTTCAGCTTTTTTTAAATCAAATTTTGTTTTTTTAATTACGACATCTTCTCTAAAATTCAGGAAGTTTGATAAAAATTCTTTTAGATTACAAGTTTGTGGTTTTCCATCAACAATTGCTAAAGTGTTAAATCCAAAAGAAGTTTCAATTTGTGTATTTTTATATAACTGTCTTTTTACAGTTTCGGGTTCGACACCACTTCTAAGGTCAATTGATACTCTAACACCTTCTCTATTAGACTCATCCCTAATATCTCTTATGCCCTCTATTTTTTTTTCTCTTACTAATTGAGCTATTCTTTCATTAAGAACAGATTTATTTACTTGATAAGGTATAGAGGTAATTACTAATCTCTCTCTTCCATTTTTTAAACTTTCGATTAATATTTCCCCTCTTATCTTAAACGAACCTCTACCTTTGTTATAACCTTGTTTGATCATATCCTTACCGATTATAACTCCACCAGTCGGGAAATCTGGTCCAGGGATATGTTTCATCAAATCTTTTATTTTGATATCTTTGTTTTCAATTAAAGCTAAGGTTCCATTAATAACTTCTCCCAGGTTGTGAGGTGGTATACTAGTTGCCATACCTACAGCTATTCCTCCTGCTCCATTGACTAATAAATTCGGAAATTGAGCTGGCAAAACGCTTGGTTCTTTTTCAGTTTCATCATAATTATTTTTAAATTCAATTGTATTCTTTTCAATATCGTCTATTAAAAATTGTGATACTTTTGATAATCTAGTTTCAGTATAACGCATTGCTGCTGCAGGATCTCCATCAATAGATCCAAAATTACCTTGTCCTTCTACTAAAGGTAAACTCATTGAAAAATCTTGAACCATTCTTACTAATGCATCATAAACTGATTGATCACCGTGAGGATGATATTTACCTATAACATCTCCTACAATCCTTGCAGACTTCCTAAATTGTTTTGACCAGTCATAACCCCCCTTATACATTGCGAATAAAATTCTTCTATGCACAGGTTTTAATCCATCTCTTATATCAGGAAGAGCTCTACTTACAATTACACTCATAGCATATGAAAGATAAGATGAACTCATCTCATCATGCATTGAAATATGTTTTATATTTTTTTCGTTAAAAGACTCAGATTTTTGCATAACTCTTAAAATGGAATATCATCATCCATCTCATTTGAAATTTGAGATATATCATCATTACTTTTTGATGATTGAGAATTATCATTTGCGATACCAGCATTATTACCTCCTCCAAGCATTGTAAGAGAAGAATTGTATCCTTGAATAATCACTTCAGTTGAATATTTGTCTTGACCTGATTGCTCATCCTTCCATTTTCGTGTTGATAGTTGTCCTTCGACATATATTTGAGCACCTTTTTTTAGATATTGTTGCACAACATTAACTAATCCTTCATTAAATACAACTATACGGTGCCATTCAGTTTTTTCTTTTTTTTCACCTGTATTTTTATCTTTCCATGATTGGCTAGTTGCAAGACTCAATCTGGCTACGTTTTTGCCGTTAACCATTTGTTTAATTTCAGGGTCTGCGCCCAAACGACCAATTAAAAGTACTTTATTTAAACTGCCAGCCATAATATTTTAATAATTGTTAAATTAATTAATTAGATTTATACCACAATTTACTCTGAATATTAATTTTATTAACTCAAAGCAACAAAAATTATGATGAAAAAGATAGTTATTAAGGGAGCTAAAGAACATAATTTGAAGAATATATCTTTAGAAATACCAAAAGATAAATTTGTGGTAATTACAGGTCTATCTGGATCAGGCAAATCTTCTCTAGCCTTTGATACTGTCTATGCAGAAGGTCAAAGACGTTATGTAGAAAGTTTATCAGCTTATGCTAGACAATTTCTAGATAAAATGAAAAAGCCTAATGTGGATTTAATAGAAGGACTAAGTCCAGCAATTTCAATAGAACAAAAAAATACATCCAAAAATCCAAGATCAACCGTTGCTACAGTAACAGAAATTTATGATTATATGAGAGTTTTATACGCAAGAGCTGGGGTGCCTTATTCTCCATTTACTGGAAAGCCGATCTCTTCACAAACAATTTCACAGATAGTAGATAAGATTAAGGAACTTCCAAAAAAATCTACAATTTACCTTTACGCTCCTGTTGTAAGAGGTCGTAAAGGTGAATACAAAAAAGAAATTTTATCATATAAAAAAAGAGGATTTCGAAAAATTAAAATTGATGAAAAAATATATGATATTGAAAAAACTCCAGAGTTAAATAAAAAAGTTAAACACGATATTTCGATCCTTATTGATAGGATTATACTAAATTCATCATTAGGAAATAGATTAGCAGAATCAGTAGAAACTTCTGTAAATTTAGCGAACGGTTTAATCTATATTGAATATGAGGATGAAACACTTCCAAAAAAATTTAGAAAATTAAATAGATTAATTTTTTCAACAAAATTTGCTTGTCCAGAAAGTGGATTTACAATCGAAGAAATAGAACCAAGGTTATTTTCATTCAATAGTCCTTTTGGTGCATGTGAAGAATGTGATGGAATAGGAGTAAAATTGAATGTTGATCCTAATCTAGTCATACCGAATGAAAAAAAAAGTATCATAGATGGAGCTATTGAGCCTTGGGCCAAAACAACTACATTGTATTATGCCCAAACTTTAGCGTCTTTAGCGAAACATTATAATTTTTCTTTAGAGGAAAAATGGTCAAAATTACCGAAAAAAATTAAAGATATAATATTGTATGGTTCAGATGATGAGGAAATAAAATTTACTTATGATGATGGATATGAAAAATATTCTCATAAAAAAACCTTTGAGGGAGTAATAAATAATTTAGAGAGAAGATATTTGGAGACTGATAGTGATTGGAAAAGAGAGGAAATTTCACAATATCAGTCTGACTCTAAATGTGAAAGATGTAACGGCCATAGACTAAAAGATGAGGCACTTTGCGTAAAAATCGATGGATTACATATTAGTGAAGTTACACAAAAATCAATACTTGATGCATCAAATTGGTTTGAAAAATTAAAAATTAATCTGGATAAAAGACAATTAAAGATTGCAGAACATATATTAAAAGAAATCAATGAAAGACTAAATTTCTTATTAAATGTAGGTCTTGATTATTTAACTTTATCAAGAGAGTCTGGAACATTATCAGGTGGAGAGGCACAAAGAATTAGATTAGCTTCTCAAATTGGATCTGGTTTGACCGGTGTTTTATATGTACTTGATGAACCATCTATAGGTTTGCATCAAAAAGACAATGTAAAATTAATTAATGCTTTAAAAAGATTACGAGATTTAGGAAATACAGTAATTGTAGTTGAACACGATACAGAAACTATGGAAAATGCTGATCATATTATTGATCTTGGACCCGAAGCTGGAAATAAAGGAGGTGAAGTAGTAGCACAAGGTACCTCACAAGAAATTAGTGAAAACAAAAATAGTATTACAGGTAAATATCTTTCAAATAAATTTAAAATCAATGTTCCTCAAAAAAGAAGGTTAGCAAAAAATGGACGGTTTTTAGAAATTAATGGTGCTACAGGAAATAATCTTAATAATGTCAATTTAAGAATTCCACTTGGAAGTTTGACATGCGTAACAGGTGTTTCAGGTAGTGGAAAATCAACATTGATTCTTCAAACATTATATAACGCTCTAAATTTGACTTTAAACAATAACAAATCTAGAAAAATTCCTAAACCATTTAAAAGTTTTAAAGGAACAGAACTAATAGATAAAATAATTGATATAGATCAATCACCAATAGGCAGAACACCTAGGTCAAATCCAGCAACATACACTGGAGCTTTTGGTCCAATAAGAGATTGGTTTACCTCGTTACCTGAGTCAAAATCACGTGGTTACAAGCCAGGAAGATTTTCATTCAATGTAAAAGGAGGCAGATGTGAAGCTTGTGAAGGGGACGGCGTTATTACCTATGAAATGCATTTTTTACCAGATGTCTATATCCAATGTGATGAATGTAAGGGCACAAGATATAATAGAGAGACTCTTGAAATTAAATTTAAAGATAAAAGTATTGCAGATGTACTCAATATGACTGTTGATGAAGGTTGCGAATATTTTGAAAATATTTCTAATATCAAATCAAAATTATTAACACTTAAAAAGGTTGGGTTAGGTTATATAAAGATTGGACAACAAGCTACTACGCTATCAGGTGGGGAGGCCCAAAGAATAAAATTAGCAAAAGAATTATCTAAAAGATCTACTGGTAGAACAATGTATATCTTGGATGAGCCTACGACTGGACTTCATCAACACGATATTAAAAAGTTACTTGAAATTCTTCATACCTTTGTAGCGTTAGGAAATACAGTGGTCGTAATTGAACATAATTTAGATGTAATCAAAACAGCAGATTACATCGTAGACATGGGTCCCGAAGGTGGTATTAAAGGTGGAAAAATTATCGCAGAAGGAAAACCAGAAGATATTTGTAAAATAAATGGCAGTTATACAGGGAAATTTTTAAAAGATATTTTATTAAACTAGATAAAATATTTTAAAAATTAAAAAAAAAATGTATAAATTGAATATGAGTAATTTATTATCATCATTAGCAAAAACTATCCACGCGTCTCTCGCCATAGCTATAATTCTTTTTTTAGGTTTATTTTACCAGAATGATGGATTTAGTTTTGATAGAATTTTCTGGAGTTGGGTGGCAAGATATATACATGTTGTTGTTGGAATAATGTGGATTGGATTACTTTGGTATTTTAATTTTGTGCAAATACCAAATATGGGAAAAATCCCTGATGAACAAAAACCTGCTGTAAGCAAAGTGATAGCTCCAGCTGCTTTATTTTACTTTAGATGGGCAGCAGCTTTTACAATTATATCTGGTTTAATTTTAGCTGGTTTAAATGGATATTTACATGATGCAATGACGTTAAGTATTGGATCAGGAATTCCTAAACATACTGCTATTGGAATTGGTATGTGGTTAGGTATTATTATGGCATATAATGTTTGGTTTGTTATCTGGCCTAATCAGAAAAGAGCTTTAGGTATAGTAGAATGTGAACCAGAATTGAAAGCAAAATCTGCTAGGACAGCAATGTTATTTTCAAGAACAAATACATTATTGTCTATTCCAATGCTACTCACAATGGTAGCATCTCAAAATCTATATTAATTATATATTCTTATTAAATTAGGAAATTTAAGAATATTTTTATTCTTTTTAAAAATTGATAAACAATTTTTAGAGTTTTTTTCAGAAGTTTTGTGAGTGACAATTACTATTGTGGCAGTTTTCTTTTTTTTATCAGGCGTTTGAATTATTCTTTTAATCGAAATCTTATATTTTGCTAGACGGTTTGTTATAAAAGATAATACTCCTGGTTTATCTTTTACCTCAAATCTCAAATAAAGAGAATTAGCATAATCTTCATTGTTAAATGATTGAATATTTTTTCTTCTATTGTACGGAATTCCAAATGGATATTTAATATTTCCTTTTAAAATAGAATATAAATCAGATAATAATGATGAAGAGGTCGGACCAGGCCCAGCACCCTCACCCTGTAATACAGTTTCACCTACAGGCCTGCCTTCTGTAATTACTGCATTCATTACACCATTTACATTCCCAATATAACTTTTCTTATTTACTAAACAAGGATGTACAGTTTCAAATAATTTATTATTTATTATTTCAGAAATACCTAAAAGTTTTATTCTGAGATTCAATTGATTTGCAATTTTGATATCTTTTAATTCAATATTTTCTATACCCTCCATTATACAATTATTTTTTGAAATTTTAATATTGAAAGCTAAAGCAGATAGGATTCTTACTTTTGAAAAAGCGTCAAAACCATTTAAATCAAGTTTTGCATCACCAGGTTCAGCATATCCATTTTTTTGTGCTTTTTTTAAAACTTTTTCGAGAGTTTCATTACTATTTTCCATTTCAGATAAAATATAGTTTGTTGTACCATTTAAAATTCCATAAACTTTTTTAATCTTATTTGTTACTAAACCTTCTTTGATTGTTCTTAATATAGGAATACCTCCTGCAACAGATGCTTCAAATTCTAAATTAACATGATTTGTTTCAGCTAATTTTGCAAGATGATCACCGTGTTTTGCTAATAAAGTTTTATTTGGCGTAATTACATTTATTTTATTTTTTAGAGCATACTCAACAACCTTTTTAGATATACCATCAGATTTCCCAATACACTCAAATAATATATCAACTTTCTTTTTATCAATAATTTTTAAAGGATTTGAGAAAAAAATTTTTTTATCGATTTTAAATCGTCTTTTCTTATTTCGGTTTTTAGCAGAGATAGCAACTATGTTAATTTTTTTTCCTGTCTTAATTTCAATTTCTTTTTTCTTTTTTAATAGTTCATTGTAAAGGTAAATTCCAATTTGACCTAAGCCAATAATAGCTATATTGATATTTTTTTTATTACTTATCATTTATTTTTGGGTAATTTGAATTTTTTGAGTAAACTTCAAGCATTTTTTTATAATTTTCAAAAGTTGTTATTTTTTCAAAATCTAAATTTTTTTTAATTGATTTATCAGAGGAATTCATTGAACAACTTGATAGAATTAATAAGAAAAGAATTATATTAATTCTCATTTTAATCCCTCGTCATTTTTGAAGTTGAATTTATTATTCATATTTTGAATTGCTTGACCTGCACCACCTTTTATTAAATTATCTATTGCTGATAAAATAATAATTTTTTTAGAATTTGAAGTCTTACATACTGAAATAAAACAATTATTTGTATTTAAAACATCATTAGTGCTTATAAAATGATTATTCTTCATAATTCTAACAAATCTATTTTTTTTATAAAATTTTTTTAGAATATTTTGTATCTTATTTATGGAATTATTAGGTCTTATTTCAATATATATAGTGCTCAAAATACCTCTGAACATTGGTGTTAAATGAGGTGTAAAGATAAATTTTATTTTAGATTTTGTAAATTTTTTTAATTCTTGCTCTATCTCAGCGTTATGTCTATGAAAACCAAGACCATAAGCACTTAATGACTCGTATAAATTTTTATCTTTATATTTTTTATGTATACCTCTTCCAGCTCCTGAATAACCAGATTTGGAGTCTATAATTATATTATCACTTTTAATTACTTTTTTTTTTATTAGTGGTATGAGAGGTAAGAGTATTGATGTTGGATAACAACCTGGACATCCAATAATTTTATAATTTTTAACTTTTTTACCCACTATCTCAGGTAAAGAGTAAATACTTTGTTTAATATTATTAATAGATTTATGTTTTAAATTATACCACTTATAATATTCACTTTTTTTACTTAATCTAAAATCAGCCGCTAGATCAATTAAAGTGTTTTTCTTTAAAAGATAATTTGAGATTATCTGAGCCTCACCATTAGGTAATGCTGTGAAAATTATATCAACATCTTTTAAATATTTTTTGTTAAATTTAACAATTTTTGGTAATTTTTTATTTTTTAATGAATTATCGAAGTAAGAAATTTTTTTTCCAACAGAATTATTCCCACAAAGGTACCTTAAATTGATATTTTTATGTTTAATTAATAATTTGATTAATTGAACACCTATATATCCAGTTGATCCAACAATTAGTGCATTAAGCTTAAGCATTTTATATTATAACAGTAAAAGATTAAAAAAAAATTATCTTTTAGAAAATTGGAAGCTTCTTCTAGCTTTTTTTCTTCCAGGTTTTTTTCTCTCTACGGCCCTAGAATCTCTGGTTGTTAGCTTTTCTGCTTTAAGTGTTGACTTTAAATTTTTGTCAAACATTACTAAAGCTTTTGAAATGCCGTGAACCATAGCTCCTGCTTGGCCAGTGGGTCCACCACCCTTTACAGTGCATCTTACATCATATTCTGTTGATTGCTTTATAATTTCAAAAGGTCTTGTAATTTGCATTTTATGATTATCACTCACAAAATAATCACTAAATAATTTTCCATTTACATAAATCTTTCCAGTTCCTTTTTTTAACCATACTTTTGCAATTGATGTCTTTCTTCTCCCAGTAGCATATTTACTGTCTTTAAAATCTAATTTTAATTTAGTATTTTTTGAGCTTGTTTGAATATTTTCCATTTTAATTCTTAATAATATTTTTATTATTCAACTTTTCTAAATTTATTATTTTTGGATTTTGAGCTGAATGAGGGTGATCATCACCTGAATATATTTTCAACTTATTTAATTGTTTTTTTCCTAATACTCCTCCAGGGAGCATTCTTTTTACTGCAAGTTTTAAAACTTGATCCGGTTTTTTGTCAAATAGCTCTTCAGGGGTACTCTCTTTTATTCCTCCAGGATGTCCAGTATGTCTATAATATTTTTTATTTTGAAATTTTTTTCCGGTAAATTTTATTTGTTCAATATTCTTTACTACAACAAAATCACCATCATCCATATGAGGTGTGAAAGTTGTTTTATTTTTACCTCTAATAATTTTCGATATTACAGTTGCTAGTCTACCGACTACAGCATTCTTAGCATCAATTTCATACCAATTTGATAATAATTGATCTTTTTTGAGGAATTTTGTCATTGTGCGAGGATTAATACTATTAATAAAATCAAAGTCAAATTGATATTTATATTGTTTTAAGCCTTTTTTTTGTTATATTGTTAATGCCGATTTGTTCCTATTGCGGGCTTACAGCTAAAGAGGAAATCATCATACAAACTCGGTAGGCATTTGAACTATATTGTGCACCTTGCATAATGCTAAAGCACTAAAAAAGGAGTAAAATGAGTAAAAAAAGAAATAATCCTGAAACCATTGCCATACATGGTGGTGATTACAGAAGTGACCCAGCAACTAATGCTGTTGCTGTGCCAATATATAGAACAACATCATATCAATTTCAAAGCACTGAGCACGCAGCAAATTTATTCGCATTAAAGGAATTTGGTAATATCTACACTAGGATTATGAATCCTACTAATGACGTTTTAGAAAAAAGAATCGCAGCATTGGAGGGTGGATTATCATGTGTAACAGTTTCATCTGGACAAACAGCTTCAAGTTTTGCAGTTCTAAATGTTGCTCAATCTGGTGATAATATTGTAAGTTCTACAGATCTATACGGCGGAACAGTTTCATTATTTACACATACGTTGAGCAAACTTGGAATTGAAATAAGATATGCCGATCCAAGTGATCCTAAAAACTTTGAAAAAGCAATAGATGATAAGACTAGAGCTTTTTATGGTGAAACATTACCTAATCCATATTTAAGAGTTTTCCCTATCAAGGAAGTTTCTGATATTGGAAGAAAATATAATATTCCACTAATAATGGATAATACTGCTGCCCCGGTAATATGTAAACCAATAGAACATGGAGCAGCCGTTGTTATACATTCATTAACAAAATATATTGGTGGACATGGAACTGCTGTTGCCGGAAGTATAGTTGATAGTGGTAACTTTGACTGGACTGCAGATCCTAAAAGACAACCTTTATTTAATGAACCTGATGCGAGTTATGGAGGTGTAGTTTGGGGAAAAGCTGTACCAGAATTGACAGGAGCTAATGTACCTTTTGCAGTCAGAGCAAGAGTTTGTTTGCTTAGAGATTTGGGTTCGGCTTTAGCACCAGATAATGCTTTTGCAATAATTCAAGGTCTTGAAACAGTAGCTCTAAGAATGAAACAACATTGTGAAAATGCTGAAAAAGTTGTCAATTTTTTAAAGAAACATAAAGAAGTCACTAAAGTCATATATTCAACAGAACATGAAAAGAAAATCGCTGATAGAGCTAAACAATATCTAAAAGGTGGAAATGGACCAATGATTGGTATTGAGCTCAAAGGTGGCATTGAGGGTGGAAAAAAATTTATTGAGTCTTTAAAAATGTTCTATCATGTAGCAAACATTGGTGATGCAAGAAGTTTGGCTATTCATCCTGCCAGTACCACTCATAGTCAATTAAACGAAAAAGAGTTAGCAGCATCAGGTGTGACCCAAAGTTATGTTAGACTATGTATAGGTATTGAACACATTGATGATATTATTGATGATTTAGATCAAGCTTTGAACAAATCATCTAAAGGAAATTTGAAAGCTGTTAGTTAAATTTTGTGTTTAAATAAAAAAAATAAACACTTGAACTAACTAAAAAAATTGAACTTATTTGGTGCATAGATGCAATATAAATCTGTGCACCATATAATACTGTGAAAATACCTAATATAATTTGAAGAATTATAAATATACCCAAATAGTTAATAGATTTATATAAATCATACATCTTGTTTCTATAAATTTTATAGAAAATCAAAATATAAAAAATTCCTATCAAGTAGGCTAAATTACGATGTATAAATTGTACTAAAGATGGATCACTTAGAGCTCCAACTTTAAATAGATTACTAATATCATTATCATTAGGGAAATAAGAATTACCCATTAGAGGCCATGAATTATAGATTTTACCAGCATCCATACCAGAAACGAAAGCACCAATCAAAATTTGCAAAAAAATTAAAATTAAAAAAAATAAAGGAATAAATATGTTTAGTTTGTTTGTTACTTTTTTTGATATGTTAATCTTTAAATAGTTCCAATATATCAAAGATAAAATAAAAAATGCCACAAGCAAATGTAAGGATAACCTAAAATGACTTACATCTACTCTATCAACTAACCCACTGCTAACCATATACCATCCAATGAAACCCTGAAAACATATGAGAAAAAAAATGAAATAAAAATTAAATATTTTAGTGAACTCTATTTTAAAAGAAAAATAAATTAGTGGTATCAAATATCCAAGACCAATCAATCTACCAAGAAACCTATGAGCCCATTCCCACCAAAAAATAACTTTAAATTCACTTAAAGTCATATTGTAATTTTGTAATTTAAATTCAGGAATTTGTTTATAAAGATTAAAATAAACAAGCCAATCATTCTGGTTAATAGGCGGAAAAAAACCAGAAAATAACTCCCACTCAGTAATTGAAAGACCTGAATCAGTTAATCTTGTTAAACCACCAACTATAATCATAAAAGAAATAATCCAAAACATAAAGATTAACCAAATCGATAGCTGATTATTTATTTTTGTATTTATTGTGTACATGTAGGGATAAATATAATAATTTTTATATTATCCAAATATATAAATGTCGCCTTCAAAAAGAAAAAAACTTGATAAAATCAGATCAAAGCTAGATAGATTAGACAATTCACTGATAAAAATTATTAAGAAAAGAACAAATCTTGTAAATCAAGTTCTAAAATTAAAAGATAAAAAAAAAGAAATTATTGACAATAAAAGAATTAAAATAATTTTGAAGAATATAAGAAAAAAATCAATTTCAAATAAAATAGATCCAAAAATTACTAATCGTATATGGAAAAATATGATTTGGTCGTATATTGACTACGAAAAAAGAAATTTTAAAAAAAAATAATTATTTACTATGAGGTGGAAGTTTTTTTTCAATAAAAACCTCGTGTTTTCTAGTAGATGGATTGTATTTTTTAGCTTTTAATTTGATCTTGGCCTTTTCACCACCAGCAGGTTTTTTTACGTAATAGAAGAAAGAGCTGTCAGGTTTTTCCTCGGGAACTAATCTAACTTTAATATGCGTTTTTTTTGCCATATTATTTTTTTAAATCTTTTAACATTTTTGAAATTTTTTCTAATTTTATTTTTAAATTATTTGTTTTTATAGATTGATTTATATTTTCGTCAACATTTAAAGTTTCTTTTTTATTTAAAATTTTTTTAACGCCATTTATAGTCATTCCTTGTTCTTTTAAAAGAAAATGAACTTTTTTTAATAATATAATATTTTTCTCATCGTAATATCTTCTATTTCCCGATAATATTATTGGTTTAATTTGTTTAAACTCTTTTTCCCAATAACGTATAGTATGCGTTGGAAGTGAATGACCTTTCCTTGATTTAAGACGAAGTAATTTTACAACTTCACCTATTGTCTTATAAGCATTTAACGATTTAATTATCATTTTTAAAATTTACATATTTCTTAAAATCTTTTGATGGTTTAAATAAAACAACATTTCTTTTTGAAATGGTCTTTTTTTCCTTAGTTTTTGGATTTCTACCTATTCTTGATTTTTTCAATCTTAATGAAAAAGTACCAAATTTTGAAATTTTAATTTTCCCTTCTTTAATTAAATTTTCAATTATCAAAGAAAAAAATTCTTCAATTAAGCTTTCAGATATTTGTTTTGAAAAACCAATCTGCATATATACTACATTAACTAAGTCTTTTTTAGTTAAATTAACTCTCATCTATTAAATATTACTTTTTATTTTTTCTATTAAATTACCTTTAATAATTCTATTACAAACATCTAAAGAATTTGAAAAACCAATATAATCCGTTCCACCATGACTTTTAACTACAGGTGAGTCAAGTCCAATAAATATTGCACCATTATATAATCTTGGATCTAATCTTTTTTTGAATTTTTTAAGATTTACAATATTCATTAATGATGAAATTTTTCCTAAAATAGAACCACTTAAAGCTTTTTTTAACTCATCAGTTATAAAACTTGCTGTACCTTCAGCTGTTTTTAAAGCAACATTTCCAGTAAATCCGTCTGAAACAATTACATTTACATTTCCATTCATCAGTTCATTCCCCTCAATATATCCAACAAAATCAAAATTATCATTTTTTTTTTCATTCAATTTTTGAAAAGTATTTTTTATAATTTCATTTCCTTTAAGCTCCTCAGATCCTATGTTTAATAAAGCAACACGTGGTATTTCATTTGGATAAAGAGATTTATATAATGAACTTCCCATAATTGAAAAGTCTACTAAGTTTTTTGTATCACAATCAATATTAGCTCCTAAATCTAAAACTACGCTCATTCCCTTTTTGTTTGGCCATAGTGCTGATAAAGCTGGTTTATCTATATTTTCAATCATTTTTAAATTTAATTTTGCTATAACAAGAAGTGCACCAGTATTACCAGCTGAAATAACTATATCTGCTTCCTTTTTTTTCACACTGTCAATAGATAACCACATACTAGTATCTTTACCACGTTTAGCAGCCTCGAGAGGACTATCTGTACTTTCAACTTTTTTTTTTGTGTCTATAATTTCATAAAAATTTTTGTTTAGTCGGTTTCCGAGATAATTTTGAATTTTTTCTTTATCTCCAAATATTTTATAGTAATTTTCTTTATTATTTTTATTGTTATGAATTATTCCATCAATAATCTTATTTGGTGAATTATCACCACCCATTGCATCAACTGCAATTTTAATGAGATCTTTCATTGCTAGATCAATATTATTCTTTAGGGTCTATAACTTGTCTTCCCTTGTACATACCAGTCTTTAAATCTAAGTGATGAGAAAGTCGATATTCACCAGACTTTTTATCCTCAATTACATTCTTAGATGAAAATTTCATATTTTGAGCTCTTCTCATACCAGTTCTGGAAGGTGTTTGTTTTCGTTTAGGTACAGCCATAATTATGGATTACTTACACTGTTTAAATAAGAATTCAAACTTTTTTTTTTTAATTTTTCCTTAAAATTATCAAAATAGTCAACTAAATAATCTATTTTTTTAAAATTATCTAAATAAATTGAAATTTTATTTTCTTTTTCCGTTTTAGATAAATTTTCCCAAAAATGAATATCAGAAACTATTGAATGAAATAGATTTATATAATCTTTCATTTTTTTATTAATTGATTGATCCCCGTAACCAATTTCTCTTATACTAAGTTCTAATTGTCTAAAATTAAAATCATAAATTTCTTGCAATTGCTTAGAATTATCGTTGTTTTTAAATACTTTTAGAAAAAAAGCAAAATGTATTAAAAAAAAAATAAGTCTATCTGAAAAAGTGTCTTGTTTGATTATTTCTTTATATAAATTTTTATTTGTGGTTAATTTAATAAAATTATTGTAAAGATCTATGTAATTTTGGCTCATGAAAATTTATTTATTAATTATCTCTATATTATTATTTAACACAAGTTGTTCTATAGATAATGTGGTTAAACATCACGGTATTCCTTTCTTAGAAAAAAAACAAAAAAAAATAATTATACTAAATTCAAATAAAAATGATGTAGAATTAATATTAGGCCCTCCCTCTACCGAAAGTTCATTTGACAAAGATGTTTGGATATACATAGAAAGGAAAACAACAGTTAGTAAACTGAGATCTTTAGGACAAAAAAAGCTTTTGACCAACAATGTACTTGTTTTAGAATTTGATAAAAAGGGCATCTTAGTCCAAAAAAAATTCTATGACAAAAATGAGATGAATAATATAAAAATTTCAAAAAAAGAAACATCAGTTCTTAATAAAAAAGATACATTTATAAAAAATATACTTATAGGTTTAAGACAAAAAATAAATGATCCGCTTGGTCAAAGACAAGCAAAATAAAAAAAATTAATTAACCTGCAATCACTGCCAATAATAATAACGCAACAATATTCGTTATTTTTATCATTGGATTTACAGCTGGACCAGCTGTGTCTTTATAAGGATCACCAACGGTATCACCTGTAACAGCTGCTTTGTGGGCTTCAGAACCTTTTCCTCCATGATTACCATCTTCAATATATTTCTTAGCATTATCCCAGGCTCCACCTCCAGCAGTCATAGAAACAGCTACAAATAAACCTGTGATAATAACACCTAACAACATTGCACCAACTGATGCTAAAGCTGCAACCTGACCTCCAATGGCATAAATTATCAAATATAATACAATTGGTGATAAAACAGGTAGTAAAGATGGAATAATCATCTCTTTAATTGCTGCTACAGTTAATAAGTCAACTAATTTAGCGTAATCAGGTTTTTGTTTTCTTTTCATTATGCCTGGAAATTTTTTAAACTGTCTTCTAACTTCAATCACTACTGCTCCACCAGCTCTTCCAACAGCTTGCATGCCCATTGAACCAAATAAATATGGAAGCATACCACCAATCAAAAGACCAACTACAACGTATGGATTAGATAAATCAAAAGTTACTACTATACCTTCTAATTTTGAACCAGCTACTTTAGAAAAATGCTTGATATCCTCAGTATAAGCAGCAAAAAGAACTAAAGCTCCCAAACCAGCTGATCCAATTGCATAACCTTTTGTAACTGCTTTAGTTGTGTTTCCTACGGCATCTAATGCATCTGTAGTTTTTCTCACGTTATTAGGTAATTTAGACATTTCAGCAATACCACCAGCATTATCAGTCACAGGACCGTAGGCATCAAGTGCAACAACCATTCCAGCTAAAGCAAGCATTGTTGTTACAGCAATAGCGATTCCGTATAAACCTGCAATTTGATTAGTCAATAAAATACCAGCTACGATTATTAAAGCTGGTATCGCTGTTGCTTCCAAAGAAATAGCTAGACCCTGTATCACATTTGTTCCATGACCAGTAGTTGAAGAACTAGCAACACTTCTAACTGGTCTATAATTTGTGCCTGTATAATATTCAGTAACCCAAATTAACAATCCTGTAATAATTAAACCAATTACACCACAATAATATAAATCCATTCCAGAAAATGATTTGTTGTTTAAGTCATATGTATTTTCTAAACCTAAAACAAAATCAGTTACAGGATATAGAATAATTAAAGAAGCTAAGGCAGAAACTACAAAGCCTTTATACAATGCACCCATTACATTTTTACTTTTGCCAAGTTTTACAAAAAAAGTTCCAATTATCGATGTAAGTATACAGGCACCTCCAATTGTTAGAGGATAAATCATCATAGACATATCACCAGGAAAGAAAATTGATGATAAAACCATTGTAGCAACTATTGTTACAGCATAAGTCTCAAATAAGTCAGCAGCCATACCTGCACAATCACCAACGTTATCACCTACGTTATCAGCAATTACAGCAGGATTTCTCGGATCATCTTCTGGTATTCCAGCTTCAACTTTTCCAACTAAATCTGCCCCAACATCAGCTCCTTTAGTAAAAATTCCTCCACCAAGTCTTGCAAAAATTGAAATTAAAGAAGCACCAAACCCCAAAGCTACAAGAGCATTAACAATTTCTCTTTCATCAATATTAAATTTTAATAATAAATAATAATAAACAGCAATTGCTAAAAGAGCTAAACCCGCAACAAGCATGCCAGTCACAGCACCGGACTTAAAAGCAACTGAGAGACCGCTTGCTAATCCTTTTCTAGACGCCTCTGCTGTCCTAACATTTGCTTGAACAGAAACCAACATTCCAACATAACCTGCTATACCAGATAATGCTGCACCAATTAAATAACCCAATCCAACAAGTGGACTAAATGCAACGCTAACAATAACCAACACAACAACACCAACAATTGCAATAGTTTTGTACTGTCTTGCCAAATAAGCTTTAGCACCAATTTGAATAGCAGACGCAATATCTTGCATCTTAGAATTACCTGCACTTGAATTCAAAATATTTTTTCCTGTAAAATATCCATAAACGATTGATAAAAGTCCGGCAAAAATAGTATATAAAAGAATAGTTTCAATTGTAGTGTTCATATTAACTTTAATTATGTAGTTGGTTGTTAGTTTTAAAAGCCGGACAATACAAAAAAAGCAATAAAACGCAACGATTAACTTCTAAAAACTGTGAAAATAACCTTTATTTTTAAGGGTAATATTCTTATTTTTTTCATCAATAATTTGTGATTTCTGAGAAACTGGACAAATTTTTCCTATTTTTGAAACCTTGATACCTAAATCTTTAAAAGATTGAGCGATGATTCTAGATTTTGATCGAGAAGCTGTAAATAAGATCTGGTAATCGTCACCACGTGAAATACATGTTTGTTTTTTGATCTTCTTTAAATTGATTAACTTTTTTAAATTTTTTGAAACAGGAATATCTTTAAAGTATAATATATATGACAATTTCTGTTTATTAATTAATTTTTCCAAATCAGCAATTAAACCATCAGATATATCTATTGATGTGTTTGCAAGTGATAATAATTTTTTTGATATGTTGGTATATATTTCAGGACAAAAATATTTTTTTTGAAAATAATTATTCAAAATTTTACTCAAGTTCAATTTTTTTTTTAAAATTTTTAATCCAATAAAACTATCTCCTAAATTTCCAGTCACATAGATATCGTCATTAACCTTTGCTCGATTCCTTGATATTATTTTGTTTGAAAAACCAATAGTTGTTATCGTAAAACTTAATTTTTTTGAAAATACAGTATCCCCACCAGATAAATAAATTGAATATTTTTTTTGTTCTTGGTTAAGAGAAGAAGAAATTTTCTTTAGATTATTTTTTGAAAAAGATTTTTTATTACCAGAAGCAGAAATAAAATAATATTTGGGATATACTCCCTTACATATTAAATCAGAAATAGAGGATCTGAGAATTTTTTTAATAACTAGTCCTGGGTATCTAAAATCAATAAAATGAACACCCTCGATGTAAGTATCAATAGAAATTACTAATTTTTTTGATTTATCAAAAAAAACATCATCGTTCAAATCTAAGGAACTTTTGTTATAAGATGATAAATTAGAAAAATATTTTTTTATAAGTTCAAATTCATGCATTATTTAATCTTATTTTCTTTGCAACATGGTCTAATAAAGCATTTAGATATTTTGTTTGTGAGTCACTCAAAAAAAAATTAGAAGCATCAAGATATTCTTTAATGATTATTCTTATTGAAAGATTCGGTTTATATAAAAGCTCATAAGTAGCTGATTTTAATATTATTTGAAATACTTTATCTAAATTTCTAAACTTTAATTCATTTCCTAAATTTTTATCCAATTCATCAACTAATAAGTCGTTTCGCTCAATTGTTCCATTAACTATATCCTTTATAAACTTTTTAAATCTATGTTTGGGAAAATCAATTATTTCTTCTTCATTTAAAAGTTTCCCATATAATTTTTGAATAATTATTACTCTAGGATTATTTTTTGGACTATAGTAACTTTTCATTTTTGTGACAAAACTGATATAATTGCATTTGCAGCTTCAGCACCCTTTTTTTTTCTGGCCTTTGCTTGCTTCATATTTAAACAAGTTAAAATTCCATTACCTATTGGTTTTTTTGTGTTTATAGATAAATTCATAATTGCGTCTGTAGAGGCTTTTGAAATAAAATCAAAATGAGGTGTTTTTCCCTTTATCACACAACCTAAAGCTATAAAGGCGTCAAATTTTTTTATATTCTTTGAAATTGTGACTGGTATTTCAAAGACACCTGGGACATTGACTATTTTTACATTAGAATTTTTTGATATCTTTTTTAAAGCGCTTGATATTAAACCTTTAGATATATCTCTATAATAATTTGCATTTACAATTAGAATTTTTTTTTTCATTTAATTAATTCTTGTTTAGTTATTTTTATATCATAACCCTCTAATCCAATAACCTTTTTTAAAGACCTTGAAACTAAAATCATTTTTTTGATCTTTAGATCCTTAATAATTTGTGCTCCAATTCCATAATTTCTTATTTGTTTATTATCTATTTGCTGAGTTTTTCTTTTATTTTTATAATCTTTTAATGTTTGGGTAACAGACTTTAAATTGGTGTCTTTTATAAAGACTAAAACACAATTGCTAAATTTTTTAAAATAACTTAATGTTTTGTTAAATGAATTAGGCAATTTTTGATTAAATAAATAATTTTGAACAACATTTGAAGAAATAACTCTTACTCTAGGTATTATTCCTCTTTTTATTTTTCCTTTTATCAAAACAAAATGTTCTGATCCATCTAATAAATTTTCATAAATTTTTATTTTAAATTTTTGCTTATTGACTCTTATATCAGATGTTTTTTTTAGTCTAATTAATTTCTCCTTTTTTAATCTATAAGAGATTAAATCTTCAATCTTACCAATTTTAAGATTATGTTTTTTTGCAAAATTAAGTAAATTTTGTCCTTTAGCCATTGTTCCATCTTCATTCATAATTTCACAAATTACTGCAGAGTTATTTTTTTTGGCAATTTTAGATATATCTACAGAAGCTTCGGTGTGACCTGCTCTCACAAGTACTCCACCGTCTTTTGCAATTATGGGAAATACATGACCTGGTGAAACAATATCTTTCTTATTAACATTCTTTTTTGAAGCAATTTTAATAGTTCGAGCTCTATCTTTAGCGGATATACCAGTAGTTATCCCTTTTTTTGCTTCAATTGAAACTGTAAAAGCAGTTTTATTTCTTGATTGATTCACAGGAGACATCAATGACAAATTTAATCTTTTTGCTTGTAAACTGTCTAAAGCTAAACAAATTAGACCTCGACCATACTTAGCCATAAAATTTATGTTTTTAGCAGTAGTATCTGATGTAGAGATAACCAAATCACCTTCATTTTCTCTTTTTTCATCATCGACTAATATGAACATACCTCCCTTTTTGGCGATATTAATTATGGTTTCAATTGATGAATAATTACCTTTTTTCATAAAAAAAATTCTTTACATATTTTGAAAGTATATCTATTTCAACATTTACTAAACTTCCTTTTTTTAATTTAGATAAATTTGTTAATCTAAATGTATGTGGGATAATCCAAATTTGGAAACCTTTTTTAGTTATTTTTGATATTGTTAATGAAATACCATTTATACAAATAGAAGCTTTCTCAATAATATTTTTTTTTTCTTTAGAGGAAATCTTAAAATCAAAAAGATAAGATTTATCAATTTTTTTAATGTTAATAATTTCTCCAACTGTATCTACATGTCCTTGACATATATGACCCGATATTTTTTGTCCATATTTAAGAGGAAGTTCTAAATTAATCTGATCATTTATTTTTATATATTTAAACTTTGATCTTTTAATCGTTTCATTAGAAAGATAAAATTCCATTTTATTTCTTATAATTGTAATAAGAGTCAAACAAACACCGTCACAAGCTATTGAAATACCTATATCTTTTTTGGATAATTTTATGTCTGATTTTATAAAAATATTAATACCTTTTGATCTTTTTAAAATCTTTTTTACAATTCCTCTATTAAAAATAATTCCGTTAAACATTTTATCTTTTATAAATGGTTATCTTGTCTTTGGCTAGATTTGATGCAATTTTTGATTTAGTTCTATAATATTTATTCAAAACATTATATGAGGTAAAAAATAAGTGTTTTTTACTTTTTGATAAATTTTTTGGACTTTTAAATACATAAAAAAGGTTAATTAATCTTTTTCTAAGCATATTTTTGGTTATTTTATCTCCACCTTCAACTAATAAGGTTCTTATACCTAGGGTAAATAATTTCTTTAAGATATTTTTAATGTCAAACTTTTTTTTCTTATTTAATTTAGATTTAACTAAAATAGCCCCCTTCTTTTGAAAAGCTTTGATTTTTAACAAATTATTAGAATTATGAAAAATAATTGTATTATCCTTTTTTAAAGATCTATAAATATATGAATTTAACTTTAAATCTAAATTTTTATCTAAAATAACTTTTTTTGGAGAAAATTTTTCATAACCTTTTAATCGACAGTCTAATTTGGGATTATCAATATTTAGAGTATTACTTGAAATCATAATTGCATCATTTTTATATCTCAAATAATGTGAAAATTTATCGGTACTCTTGTGTGTAATTCTTTTTGTACCTTTACTATAAATAAGTCTATTTTTAGAAATAGCTATTTTTCCTGTAACGAAAGGAAGTTTTGATTTTTTGTTAATAATATATGAATCGTATAAATCTAATGCTTTTTCCTTTAAAAGACCATTTCTAACTTTTACATTTTTTTTACTTAATATTTTAAAACTTTTACCTTTTACTCTTTTATCTATATCATTAATTGAATAGAGAACTTCTTTAATCCCACTTTTAATAATCTTATTTGTGCACGGAGGTGTTTTTCCATAATGGTTACATGGTTCAAGCGTTACGTACATTTTGGAACCAGATAGATTTTGGATTGAATTATCTATAGCATTAGACTCAGCGTGTGGTCTTCCATTAAAGCCTGTTTGACCTACAGAAATTATCTTATCATTTTTAACTATTAAGCATCCTACTGACGGATTATCACCTGTTAAACCTTTTCTTGCTTTTGCTAAATTAATAGCAATTTGCATATATTTCTTATCTTTTAATGTAAAACTATCTTTTTTTGTAGACATCTAATTTGTCCACAAATTGTACAAAATCTTTTTCTTCTCTAAAATTTCTATAGACGCTTGCAAACCGAACATAAGCTACTGGATCAAGATCTTTTAAACCTTCCATAACCATAGTTCCAATTGTATTAGTTGAGATTTCACTTTGGCCTAACTCCTCAAGAGATCTAGAAATTCGACTTATGAATTTTTCTGTTGTCTCTGTATCAATTGGTCTTTTTTTTAATGCTATAAATATTGACTTTGCTAGTTTATCTCTATCAAAGGCAGATTTTCTTCCATTTTTTTTTATAACCATTATTTCTCTATACTGAACTCTTTCAAATGTAGTAAATCTAGCTCCACAAACACATAATCTTCTTCTACGTATAGCAGTACCATCCTCGGTTGGACGTGAGTCTACAACTGAGGTTTCCCCCTTTTTACATATGGAACAAATCATTTATTTAAGTTTTTATAAATTGGAAAATTAGAACATAAATCTATGACTTCATTTCTAACTTCATTTTCCATTTTACTATTATCCTCCGGATTTTCAGATAATCCTTTAATAACTTTTGTTATCATTTTACCAACTTTTTCAAATTCTTTTAAACCAAAGCCTCTGGTTGTAGCTGCTTGCGAACCCAATCTTATTCCTGATGTAATCATTGGTTTTTCAGTATCAAATGGAATTCCATTTTTATTACAAGTAATATTAGCACGACATAAACTTTCTGAGGCTAGATTTCCTTTTACATTAAATGGTCTCAAATCAACCAACATTAAATGTGTATCTGTGCCACCAGAATAAATTTTAAAACCATTATTTTTCAGAGTTTCAGCTAATATTTTTGCATTAGCTAGAACATTTTTTATATAAGTTTGAAATTCTGGTTTAAGTGCCTCAAAAAAGCCTGCAGCCTTTGCAGCGATTATGTGCATTAGAGGACCACCTTGATAACCTGGAAAGACAGCTGTATCAAATTTTTTACCAAGTTCAGGATCATTAGATAATATAATACCACCTCTTGCACTTCTAAAAACTTTATGTGTCGTTGAGGTTACTACGTGTGCATAGTCACATGGGTTAGGATATCCTTTTCCTGCGACTAATCCTGAGAAATGAGCCATGTCAACCATTAGATATGCTCCAACTTTATCAGCTATTTCTCTAAATCTTTTAAAATCTATTACTCTTGAATATGCACTTCCGCCAGCAATTATTAACTTTGGTTTATGTTCTAATGCGAGTTTTTCAACATTATCATAATCAATAAGTTCAGATTTTTTATCAACATCGTAACTGATTGCATTAAACCATTTTCCTGACATTGAAATTTTTAAACCATGAGTGATATGACCGCCAGAATTTAAACTCATACCCATAAATGTATCATTTGGTTTCAATAAAGCTAAAAAAACCGCTCCATTTGCTTGAGCTCCTGAGTGAGGTTGAACATTTGCATATTTACAATTAAATAATTTTTTTATTCTTTCTAAAGCTAACTTTTCAGCTACATCAACATGTTCACAACCATTATAATATCTTTTACCAGGATAACCTTCAGCATATTTATTAGTTAAAACTGAACCTTGAGCTTCCAACACAGCTTGAGACACAATATTTTCTGAAGCAATTAACTCAATGTGATTTTGTTGTCTTATTAACTCATCATTAATTGCTTTGAACAAATCTGGATCTGATTTAGATAAGCTTTTTTCAAAAAAATCTTCATATGAAGCATTAATATATTTTTTTTCACTCGACATTTTTTACCTATATTTTTTTTACTCTTTTTTTATGTCTCCCACCTTCAAATTTAGTATTAACAAAAACTTCAATACATTTAAAAGCAATATTTTTTTTTGTCAATCTTGAGCCTAATGTAATAATATTTGCATTATTATGCAATCTAGATAATTTTGTATTTTTAACCGAATAACAGACAGCAGCTCTTATTTTTTTATGTTTATTTGCAGCCATTGCCATTCCCATACCAGAGCCACAAACTAATATGCCCATATTTTTACTATTACTACTAATTTTTCGACAAAGTTTATGAGCATAATCTGGATAATTTACAGATATTTTAGAATTATCTGTACCTAAATCATCAAACAGAAATTTTCTTTTAAATCTTTTTTTTATTTGTTCTTTAAGATTATATCCTGCATGATCTGATGAGATAAATATTTTCTTCAATTTAACTAAATTTATGATTCAGAACACATGCAACTAAGTGAATCCTGTTTTCTTCACCTCCATTAAATGCATTGTGGTATTTTGTGTTATTTGTAATCCAAACAGATCCATCAGCTGGTAAATGTTTTGCAACATTATCAATAACCATTATAGAGCCTGGGTTAGTAATTATTGGTATATGTAATCTTGGTTCAGGGTCTCTGTGCCAGCTCAAAGTTGATCTAGGCTGTTTTAATAAAATTCTAACTCTTCCAAGTTTGTATCTAGTGGATAACACGTCAAAAACTTCTTTGAAATAAGTATCTTTATAATCTTCAATAAATTCTGAATAAGCAGCCTCATTTATTTCTTCGTCTCGAATAACCTCTTTACCTGAGCCATCTGGTTTTGTCCAAAATACTCCTCTGGCTTTATGACCTTTTATAGATTCAGGATCCCCAGGTATTTGCGTTAAAGATATTGCTCCAAAATTTGAAACACCTTTTGGACCACTAAAATCTTTAATTTTCAACACATCCTCATACGCCTCTCGAAGTCTAACTATATCAAATTTAATATCTTGCTTTTGAAAATCGTTAAAATTTAAATTCATTTGTAACTAATTGTCTCCTGATATTGTTTAATATCTTTTTTAAGATAATTGTGTATATAACATTTGTCGCATATTATAAATACTTTTTAAACATGATTACAGGAAAATATCCAAGTTTAAGACTTAGACGCAATCGTAAAGCTGAATGGTGTAGGAGATTAGTAGAGGAAAATAACCTCACCTCGAATGATTTCATTTTGCCAATATTTTTAATTGATGGAAAAAATAAAAAAATAAACATCAAAACAATGCCCGATGTCTATCGTTATACCTTAGATAAACTATTATATGTTGTTGATAAAGCTATCAAAAAAGGTTTACCGATGGTTGCATTATTTCCCTACACGGACAAAAAGAAAAAAAATCCTTTAGGGACTGAAGCATTGAATGAGGATAATCTTGTTTGTAAAGCAATACAATTAATAAAAAAAAAATTTAAAAATGAAATTGGTATCATGTGTGATGTTGCTCTTGATCCCTATACCTCTCACGGACACGATGGTTTACTAAAATCTGGTTATGTTCTAAATGATGAAACAAACGAAATTTTAGTTAAACAATCTATTTTACAAGCTCAAATGGGTTGTGATGTTTTAGCTCCTTCAGACATGATGGATGGAAGAATAGGCGAAATAAGAAAATCTTTAGATAAAAATGGTTTTAAAATGACTCAAATTTTATCCTATGCAATAAAATATTCTTCAAATTTTTATGGACCATTTCGTGAAGCGGTTGGTTCTAAAGGGCTGTTAAAAGGTGACAAAAAAAATTATCAAATGGATTTTAGAAATAGTCACGAAGCTTTGCGAGAAGTTTCATTAGATATCAAAGAAGGTGCGGATATGGTAATGGTGAAACCAGGATTACCATATTTAGATATAATAAGATTAGTAAAAGATAATTTCAAGATTCCAGTTATAGCTTATCAAGTTTCAGGGGAATATAGTTTATTAATGAATGGAATAAAAAAAGGTTTTACTAATAAGGATATAATTGTTGAAAGTTTAGTTTCATTTAAAAGGGCTGGTGCTAATGCAATTGTTAGCTATTACGCCGATAAATTAGATAAAATTATATAAAATTATATAAAATTATTTTAAAGTATTTAAAAATTGTAACCTTTCTATAGGTTGATTTAGATTGTTTGGTTTTAAAATTGTTTTTTCTAAATAATCACTTAAAAGTTTTAGTCCACTCTTTAAAGTAATCATATCTACGGATGACTCATGTTTATCAATCAAGAAATTAGGTATTATTTTTTTTTCTGAAGAAGATTTGGATACATACTTAACTTGATTATCAATATATTTTTTATCAACAAGCTTTTCTAATTCAAGATCGTAACCAAGCGTTTTAAATAATTCCAATTCCCAAAAAATATATTCTTTTATCCAATTTTGATCATCTAGTAAAAGATAAAAATTTTCTAATAATTGATATATATTAGTGTTAACCTGGGACTCAGCACTTAATAATTTTACCATTTTCATTACTGAAATTATACATGATAATTTTTGATGATTATCAAAATAAATTGGCGATAAGGCCTTATAGATTTCTATCTTGAAATATCCAAGTTTACTTTCTGACTTTGAACTAAAACTTATATGAATTTTATTTCCAATTTGAAGATAGTTTTTAATTTTTTTAGAAGTTCCTCCAAAAATAATACCAGATATTTTGCCATGATTTCTTGTATAAACCTCTGCAATTAATGAATTTTCATTATATCTATATTTTGAAAGTAAAAAACCTGTATCGTCCCAAGTCATTTTATTTAATACTTTCTAAACATAAAATAGCAGCATTTTGTTCAGCATCTTTTTTTGAATTACCCTCTGCTAAAAAAAATTTAGTATTAATCAATTTTACACCAACTTTAAAAAGGGGTTTGTGTCTTGGGCCTGTATTTGAAATTAATTTGTAAACAGGTAACTTTTTAAATTTTTTTAAGGATAATTCTTGTAATTCAGTTTTAGCATCAACTTGGGTAATAATGCTATCTTTTATATTATCTGACCATAGTTCTAAAATAAATCTTTCTACAGAATTAAAACCTTTGTCTAAATATATTGATCCAATTAAAGCTTCACAACAATCAGAAAGAACTTTATTCTCTAATATATTTTTTTTCTTCACATCTAAAGTTAAGATATATTTATCAAGATTTATCTTTTTTGCAATTTGTAAGCAAGTTTTCTTATTTACTAAGGATGCATATTTTTTATCTAATACACCTTCTTTTTCATCAGGATAAATTTCCAAAAGTTTCTTAGCAATCACTAATCCCAAAACACGGTCACCTAAAAATTCTAATTTTTCATAATTAATCTCTTTATTATAACTTTTGTGTGTCAAGGATTTTATCAGTAAATTCTTATCTTTAAAAAATACTTTAATCTTTTTTTCTAATTTATGATAATTAATCTTCATTATTTGATAATTTGGAAGAATCTATCAAATCTAATTGATTTGTTCCATTTCCAAAATGAAAAAATGCTCCCGACTGATCTATCTGAAGAGAAGAATATAAATTGAGCTTTGCCAACTAAATTATCTTTATGAACATAACCTACACTTGATAAATATCTACTATCTTTTGAGCAATCTCTATTATCACCTAAAAAGAAATAGTGATCTTGAGGAACTGTGAATTTATCAGAGTTTTTAAAAGGGAAATTCTTTAAATAAACTGTTTTGTATTTTTTTCCACTCGGTAAGATTTCCTCAAAAGTAAAAACATTAATATTATTTTTGCCACAAAATATTTTATCATCTTTTGAAACTCTTGATTTCAAAATTTCCGCATTGTTTATATATAAGTTTGAGTCAATAAATTGAACTTGATCACCTGGTAAACCAATTAATCTTTTTATGTAATCAGTTCTATTATCTGCAGGTGTTTTAAAAACTATAACATCCCCTCTCTTGGGCTCACTGAACATCAATCTACCCTTAAAAATTGGTGGACTAAATGGAAAAGAATGTTTGCTATATCCATATGAATATTTAGTCACAAATAATCTATCTCCAACTAAAAGATTGGGCTCCATGGATGAGGATGGTATATAAAAGGGTTGAAGAAACAAGGATCTTATAAAAATTGCTATTATTAATGCATAAAATAATGTTTTTATATTCTCTTTAAAAAAATTTTTATCTATCATGATTTTTTAATTAAAATTGTAAACGCAATAGAATGATCTTTTTCATCAGAAAGTGATAGAAATAAATCATATTTTTTAATTTTAAATTTCTTTTTAACAAATTGATCTAATTTTCTTGATTTATAGAAATAAGGTTGACCCATTTTATCATTTAAAATTTCAATATTTTTAAAATATAAACCATCCCTTATTCCAGTCCCAATGGATTTTGATAAAGCTTCTTTTGCAGCAAATCTTTTAGCAAAATAATTAGTTTTATTCATTTTTTTTTTAGAAAATTTAAGTTCATTAGGTCCAAAAGTTCTTTTTAAGAAATTTTTATTCTTTATTAGAAGTTGGATTCTCTTATTAATTACTAGATCAACTCCAACACCTAATATTTTCATGTTTTTTTATTTTATTATTTTTCTAAAATTTTTAATCACTTTTGATAAACCAAAAAAAACTGATTCTCCAATAAGATAATGTCCTATATTAAATTCCTGAATTTCTTTTAAACTAGATAATAATTGAGTAGTTTTATAATCAAGACCATGGCCAGCATGAACTTCTAAACCAATTTTTTTTGCTAAATATGAGCATTTCTTAATTCTGGCAAGCTCATTTGAATAATCTTTTTTAGATTTTACCAACCTTGAAAGTCTTCCTGTATGAATTTCAATGCAATCAGATCCTAATTTGTAAGAAATTTTGACGTCATTAATAGAAGGATTTATGAATAAGCTTGTTCTAATTTTTTTTTGTTTAAATTTGGAAATAATACTTCTAATTTTATTTTTATTTTTTCTTAAATCTAATCCCCCTTCTGTGGTGATTTCCTTTCTATTTTCTGGTACTAGACAAATAAAATTTGGCTTAATCTTTATTGCTTTATTTATCATTTTTGAATTTGTAGAGATTTCTAAATTCACTAAAATATTTTTAAGTGAACAAATTTTTTTTGCATCTTTGTCTTTTATATGTCTTCTATCTTCACGAAGGTGAATTGTTATTGAGTCAGCACCTGCTTTTTTAACAAATTTTGCTGCTAATAGAGGATCTGGATGGAATTCCCCTCTAGCATTCCTTAATGTTGCTACATGATCTATATTAACCCCAAGACGTTTCACTTAGTATATCTGCTTCCTGGTGTTGAAATAGGAATCAATTTCAACTCATTTGGTACTTCATTTTTTCTATAAGTTGGGACTGAAATCTTAAGATGCGAAACTATGTTTTTCTTTATTTTTAAACTTTTTTTTGATGATCTATCTATAATTGTTGCAAAACCAACTAATTTTGCTTGTGAATTTTTTATCAATTTCACACATTCCAAACTTGATTTTCCTGTGGTTATAACATCTTCAATAATCAATACTCTTGATCCTTTTCTTATTTTAAAGCCTCTTCTTAATTTGAATTTTCCATTTACTCTTTCACAAAAGATAGTTTCTTTTTTTAAAAGTTTACCAATTTCATAACCTATAATTATACCTCCCATTGCTGGTGACAAAATCAAATCAAATTTTTTAAATTTTTTCTTAATCTTAGAAGCTAAAGATTTACATATCTTTTCTGCTTTATGAGGAAAACTTAAGAGTTTTGCACATTGAATATATTTAGAAGAATGTAAACCAGATGATAAAACGAAATGTCCATCTAATAATGCATCAGTTTTTCTTAAAATATTTAAGGATTTTTTGAGTGAAAGCATTTCTTTTATCTTCGTGTCTAATTATCTTAAATTTTATACCTTTTTGTTTGAGCTCTGCAATAAAATTAGTAAAATTTTTTAATTCTCTTATAATCAATTGAAACTTAAAATTAATATAATTAGGGTTTTTACCTACCATTTCTAAATTAGAAATATTCAATTTATGTTCACCAATTAATGAGCTTACATTCCCTAATTGACCAGGTTTATCGGGCAAAGAGATCCATAGAGTTGTATTATATTTTTTAATTCTTTCTTGTTTTTTTTCACCTCTGTCATGCCAATATTTTCTTATTGCTGATCTAGCTTTACCGGTTTTTGTTATTGGTATCCAATGCAAAGAAGGCGAATTATTTTTAGATGTAATAATTTTTACAGTATCACCATTTCTTAAACTACTTTGTAATTCACTTTTGTTACCGTTGATTTCACAACCAACTGCAGTATCACCTATTTTAGTATGTACTGCATAGGCAAAATCAATGGGCGTGGCATCTTTAGGTAATTTAATGACTGACCCTTTTGGTGTAAAACAAAACACATTTTCTTGGAACATTTGTAGCTTTGTATATTCGTAAGAGTGTTCAGGATTTTCATTTTTTTCAATAATTTCTACTAAGTCTTTTAACCAGTCATATTCTTTCCATGTAAGAGAATTAAATTTTTCTGATGATTTATATTGCCAATGTGAAGCTATACCTCTTTCTGCAAAATCATGCATTTTTTTAGTTCTAATTTGAATCTCAATAGGTTTTTTATATGAGCCTATGACAGCCGTATGAATAGATTTATAACCATTTATTTTTGGGGAAGATATATAATCTTTAAATTTTCCAGGTATACAGTTCCATTCCTTATGCAGAACTCCTAATGTTTTATAACAATCATCAATATTTTCTAATATAATTCTAAAACCAATGATGTCTGTAATTTGCTCTAGAGAAACTCTTTTTTTTTGTAATTTTCTCCATATAGAAAAAGGTGTTTTTTCTCTTCCATAAATTTTCGCTTCTAAATTATTTTTTTTCAAATGAAGTTTTAATTCATGTGATAAGTGATCAAAAACACCCTTTTTATCAAATTTAATTTCATCTAATCTTTTTTGAATTAAAGATCTTGCTTCATTATTTAATATTTCAAAAGAAAGGTCTTCGAGTTCATCCCTAATTCTGTGCATTCCCATTCTATCTGCCAATGGTGCATAAATTTCCATTGTCTCTTGGGATATTCTTTTTCTTTTATCATCACGATTAATTGCTTTGATTGTTCTCATATTATGAAGACGATCTGCAATTTTTACTAATAAAACCCTTATATCTTTTGAGGTTGCTAAAATTAATTTTCTAAAATTTTCTGCCTTTGAATTAGGAGACGCTGTATTTTCTAATGCAGAAATTTTTGTTACACCATCAACAAGGTCTGCAACTTCAATACCAAATTCACCTTTGATTGTTTCATATGTTGCATAAGTATCCTCAATGGTATCATGCAATAAGCCCGTGGCTATTGTTGCACTATCCAACTTTAGATCAGTTAAAATATTAGCTACTTCAATTGGGTGAACCGAATATGGATCACCAGATGCTCGCTTTTGATTACTATGAGCTTTAATAGCGAAATCATAAGCTTTATTCAATTTTTCAGGATTTAGAAACTTATTATAGATTTTTACTTTATTTATTAAATCTTCAGAATTTAACATATATTTATTATATCATTAAATTAGATTTGTTTAATAGAAGTTATATCGTCATAAGATAAAGATAAAATGAGAGATTTTATATGAATTTTTAATTTTGGGTGTTTCCATTGTTTTTCTATCTCAAATAAAGGAATTAAAACAAAATTTCTTTTATGCATTCTTGGATGAGGCAAAATTACACCATTCAAAATGACACTTTTATCATAATCAATTATGTCAATATCACATTCCCTTGGAGAGTTTTTTTCAGATTTCTTTCTACCTAGTAAAATTTCAATCTTTTTACAAATATCTAATAATTTAACAAAATCTAAACTTGTTTTTATTTTTAAAACTATGTTCAAGAATTTTGGATTTAATTTATTGGGCCATGATAAAGTTTCATAGTAACTAGATGATTTAATAATTTTTATATTATTTTTTAAGAGAAAAACCTTAGCTAATTCGATATTAATATACCTATTTCCTAAATTTGATCCTAATGCTAAATAAGCAATCTTAACTCGATTTTCTGACATATCTAGCTTTGTCACGATTCCAATCTCTAGTTTTTTTTACTGCTCTTTTATCATAATGCTTTTTTCCTTTTGCGACAGCAAGCTCTAACTTGGCTTTTCCTTTTTTAAAATACATTTTAGTAGGTATTATTGTAAAACCTTCACGTTGCATTTTACCTATAAGTTTATTTATTTCTTTCTTATTCAATAAGAGTTTTCTTTCATCCAAAGGTTTATGATTTTGAAGACTAGAATATTTATAAGTTGCAATATGAGAATTGATCAAAATTATTTCACCATTTTTTTCAACAGCATATGAGTCTGCAATATTTACTCTGCCATTTCTAATTGATTTTATTTCTGACCCTTTTAAAACTATACCTGCTTCATAATAATCTTCAAAAAAATAATTAAAACTTGCTTTTCTATTTAAACAAATAATTTTTAAACCAGAATTGGTTTTTTTTTTCATTAAATCAATTTAGCAGAAAGAAGAGCTTCTTTAATTACTTTTTTTGTTGGTTCTGTTACTTTTACTAATGGCAGTCTTACACTATCGTCACAGAGATTTAATAATTTTGCAGCATATTTAACTGGACTTGGATTGCTTTCAACAAACATAGCATGATGAACTGGTTGTAAAATCTTATTTAATTTTTCTGCCTCTTTTTTTTCGTCATCAATTTTTGATTTAGAAAATTTTTGAAAATCTGAGCAAAGTTTTGGTGCAATATTTGCTGTAACGCTAATGGCTCCTTCTCCACCCTTTTTGTTAAATTCTAACGCATTATCATCATTTCCTGTTAATTGTAAAAAATCTTTTCCCATTTTTTTTGAAGTTTGTTCTACTCTTTTAAGATCTCCAGTAGCATCTTTTACACCTATAATATTTTTTAATTCAAAAAGTTTAGCCATCGTATCAACTGACATATCAATTACTGATCTTCCAGGAATATTATAGATTATGATTGGTATACCACATTTATCATTAATCGCTTTATAGTGCTGATATAAACCTTCCTGAGTTGGTTTGTTATAATATGGCGTTACAACTAAAGCTCCATTGGCTCCTATTTTTTCAGCGTGTCTTGTTAGTGATATCGCTTCTTCTGTAGAATTAGAACCTGTGCCAGCAAAAACTGGAAGTTTTTGATTGCTTTCTTTTACACATAATTCAATAACTTTTTCATGTTCTTGATGACTAAGGGTTGGTGACTCACCAGTGGTACCAGCTGGAACAAGACCATTTGTACCATTTTCGATATGAAAATGTATTAACTTGATATATGTTTCTTCATCAAGTTTATTATCTTTAAATGGAGTGACTAAAGCTACATTTGATCCTTTAAACATAAATACTTATAACATAGATTATCGATTCATAAAGATTATGTTAAAAAAAAAATTATTATTAATAGTAATATTATTTCTATTTAATACTACAAATTTTGTTTTCGCAGAAATTATCCCAATTAAAAAACCAATTCAAACTAAAGAAGAAAAAGAGAAAAAATTATTAAAAGATATCGTAAAACCACTACCAAAACCTTCAATTGTAAAAAAAACTATTAAAAAAGATAAAAATATCGATAAAAAAAATGAGTTTGCAGGTTTAATATTACCCAAAAAGAAACCTTTAATTGCAGGAAAAGTAAAGAAAGATACTTTAAAGAAATCCAAATATTACAGCAAAAAAGATTTTGCACTAGCTAAAAAGGCAATTACTGAAATGAAGCAAGCAAAATGGGCTAACGCTTTGAAAATTTCAAAAAAAGCCAGAGATAAATCTATATATAATTTTATTCAATGGAGACATTTGTTAACTAAAGGAAATAAAGCTTCTTATTATGATTATAAAACATTCATAGATGCTAATGAAAAATATCCAAGAATAAATCGAATAAGATATTTAGCTGAACATAAACTCTCCACAGACAAGGTTTCCCCAAAGAAAATTATTGATTGGTTTGGATCTAATGAACCATTAAGTGGATTTGGAAAAATGATACTTGGAGAAAGTCATATTCTTGTTGGAAATAAGATTAAAGGTACTAATTTAGTAAAAGAAGGCTGGGTCACAGCAGAAATGACTAAATCTGAATTAAGATTTTATAGAAAAAAATTTAAAAAGTATCTTAATGCTGATGATTATATTCAAAGAGCAGATTACTTAGCTTGGAATAATAAGTATTGGGATCTTAAGAGACTTCTAAGATATCTACCAAAAGATTATGAGCTTTTATATAATGCGCGACAATTATTGATGAGTAAATCATATGGTGTTGATAATGCTATAGCAAAAGTTCCTGCAAAGTTTAAAAATGATGCAGGATTGAATTATGATAGATTAAAATGGAGAAGGAAAAGAGGAAGAGTAAATAGTTCTGTAGAAATTTTGCAAAAAATTAAAAACACAAAAAACTATCTAATTAGACCAGACAAATGGTGGATAGAAAGAGAAATTATTTCAAGATCACTAATCTATAAAAAAAAATATGAATTAGCATATAAAATTTCAAGTAACCATGCTTTAACTGAAGGGCCGAAATATGCAGAGGCAGAATGGATGAGTGGTTGGATAGCTTTAAGTTTTTTGAATGATCCATTGCTTGCAAAAGATCATTTTGAAAATTTTTTTAACAATGTTGGTTATCCTATAAGTGTTGCTAGAGGTGCTTATTGGTTAGGTAGTACCTATAAAAGATTAGGAGACGATACCTCAAGTTTAAAATGGTTTAAAGAGGCATCGAAGTACATCACCACATATTACGGCCAACTAGCATTATTAGAAATTAACCCTGATCAAAAATTTGAATTAAATAAAGATATGGAGATAAATAAAGATTATAGAGATTACTTTTTTAAAAAAGAATTAGTCAAAGTTATATATCTTTTACATGAACTCAATGAAGATAAATATACTAAGCACATTCTAAGATTTTTAGCAAATGATGACATTGACAATGGAAGTGAAATACTCGCAGCAGAATTAGCAACAAATATTGACAGATTTGATTTTGCAATTCAAATTGCAAAAATTGCATCCTATGAAAAAAGATTTCATAATAAATACAATTATCCGGTTATAAGTACACCAAATTATATTAATGGAAGAAAAATTCCTGAGACAGCTTTTATATTATCAATTATAAGACAGGAAAGTGAATTTGATTTAAAAGCAAATAGTCATGCTGGGGCAAAGGGTTTAATGCAATTAATGCCCTACACTGCTAAGCTAGTGGCAAAGCAAGCTAAATTACCTTATTCAAAATCTCGATTAACTACTGATCCAGAATATAATATAAATCTTGGATCTCATTACATTGCTGGTCTAATACTTGAATATGATGGTGCATACCCATTCGCTATTGCTGCTTACAATGCAGGTCCAAAAAGAGTGAGGTATTGGAACAAGATAAATAAGAATCCTCAAAAAAAACAAATCGATTATGTTAATTGGATTGAATTAATAAAGTTTAGAGAAACTAGAAACTACGTTCAGCGAGTTTTGGAGAATTACAATGTGTATAGATATGTTTTGGAACAAAAACCAATCAAAGTTAAAGATTTTTTTAAAGATAATCCACTTTTTTAACAACTTTACTTATTATGTATAATAAAATTTATAAATTTTAAAATTCCTAAATAGTAACATAACATCTTAAACGAACTTTTAAATTGAAGAGTTATAAAACAAAACAAAGACAATATTGGTATTTTAATTAATTCCCTGAATATTTTAACAATCCTTAATTCATTATATTTGTATTGATAAAGATATTCTCCAAATTTAAAATTTAAATTCTTAATAAATAAATTTCTATATTCTTGGGTGGTTGATTGACCACCTAAATGATTAGCTTTTGACATTGGATTTAAATACAAGGTATATTTTGAATTCTCTATTCTCTTAGAAAGATCCATATCTTCCCAATAAAAGAAAAAGTTTTCATCAAATTTACCTATCCTATTAAATCTATCTTTTTCACTTAAAAAAATAGCTCCAATCATTTTGTTAACTTTTACTAATTTATCTCCTTTATTATTAGCTAAATTGAAGTTTTTAAAATTTTTAATCAAGGGTATTGAAATGATAGTGTCTTTTTTTATTAAAAAAGGTTTTTTTAATCTTAAAATACTTTTTTTACTAATAACAACATCAGCTTGCGTGCAAAGAAAAAATCTGCTCTTTATTTTTTTTGTTAAAAAATTAATACCCCATGCAAAACCTCTATTTTTATTAGTAATTTTATATAATTGAATTTTTGGTAAAATTTTTATAATTTTTTTTTTTAATTGATGGTCATTACTTTGATCTAATATATAAACTTTAAAATCTTTATAATTTTTTAAGTTTTTTAGTACAGATTTTGATGTTTTATAAAGTAATAATAAAACAGATATGTCATTTGACTTAATTTGTCTTGTTAAAAAATTTTTCATAAATTTCATTTATTTTTTTAAATTCCTCATCATCGCTAATTATTTTGATGTTTTTAATATTTTCATTTAATTTATTTCTAAAATTAAAATTATTAATAATTTCTTCAACAGATTTAATCAAATTTATTTTATTATTTTTATTTAAAATTATTCCATTATGATTATTTTGAATTATTTCTGAAACACTAAAAAAATTACTAGTTATTGGAATTACATTTTGATTAATTAATTCTCTCAAAAATAAATTATACGTATCAAAATATGATGGGATAATACCAATATCAGCCCAACTTAAAATCTTGTTAAGATCTCTATGATCATACTTATCGAATAGTTCTACATTTTTGAAATTTGCAATTTTAGATTTTAATGTTTTCTTTTTATCTCCATACACTCTTAAATTGATTTTATTTGAATATTTTTTAAGTAAATAATAGAAACTTTTTTCTATAATATCCCATCCTTTATTAAAAATTACACCTCCTGTATAAATAAAATTAATTTTTTTATTTTCTACTTTTTTTATAGCTAAAACTTTCTTAATTCCATGTGGAATAATTGAGAATTCCTTTTTTTTATTTCTAGTATGAGAAAAATAATAATCTGCGTAATCGTTTGAAGCAAAGATTAAATAATCATATATCTCATTTAAATGAAAATTAATAATTTGATTTCTATTTTTTAGATTATTTTCAAAATTATTTTTAGTCTTCTTTTTTTTATTTGATAATAAAAATCCTATTTTCTTTAATAATTTAAGTCTTTTAAATAAGTTTTTAGTTATACATTCGGAACAAACTTCTTTATCTAACTTCATTCTGCACAAACTATTATCGGAGTTGTTTAAAACTGGAGTAACAAAATAACAAAAATCCTCAAATGAACAAATATGTCTTATGATCGGTATTTTATATTTTTTTAATTTATACAATAGTTGAGAGTCAAAATTGACCAAATCAATTATATGAAAAAGATCTGGTTTAAATGGTAAATCTAAATCATTTTTTAAATTGTCATTTTCAAATTCAAAACCATTTAAAGACCAGTTATGAATTGCTGGAAGATAGTGATAAAAAATTTCATTTTTTTTATGTGTCTTGTAGAATAATTGTTCGTCATATGTGGGTGTTAATAAACAAACATTATAATTTTTTTTTAAAGCAAGATTTAAGTACTGATTTGCTAAAATTGGTGTGCCATGATTTAAATCGGTTGATTTGGCTTGAGTAATATAAACAATATTCATTAATTAATAAAATATAGAAAAAATCAAAAAATTACATTTTTAAATTTTTATAATATTTGTAATAAAATGGCGGAAGAGGAGGGATTCGAACCCTCGGTACAAGTTTCCTCGCACGGTCATTTAGCAAACGACTGGTTTAAGCCTCTCACCCACTCTTCCAGGAAATTTGTCACTTCTGATTGTATTGAATAATCAATATTTATAAAGTAATTATTCACTATTATGAAAAATAAGTATTCTATATTTTCACTGGTGAAAAACGCGTTTTCATATCATGAAAATTGGGAGAAAGCATGGAAAGATCCTGAACCAAAAAAAGAGTATGATGCCATAATAGTTGGAGGTGGAGGTCACGGGTTGGCTACTGCATATTATTTAGCCAAAAAACATAAAATGAAAAATATCGCCGTCGTTGAAAAAGGATGGATTGGTGGTGGTAATACTGGAAGAAATACAACAATAATTAGGTCGAATTATTTATGGGATGCTAGTGCTGGATTATATGATCACGCTTTAAAAATTTGGGAGGGCTTATCTCAAGAATTAAATTACAATGTAATGTTTAGTCAAAGAGGAGTGATAAATCTTGCTCACAATCTTCAAGATATTAGGGATTTAAAAAGAAGAACACATGCAAACAGACTGAATGGTATTGATGCAGTTTATTTAAATACAGAAGAAGTTAAAAAGTTTTGTCCTATTATTAATACATCTCCTGAGATTCGTTATCCGGTTTTAGGTGGAACTCTTCAAAAACGTGCCGGTACAGCGAGACATGATGCTGTTGCCTGGGGTTACGCAAGAGGAGCTGATGAAATGGGTGTTGATATAATTCAAAATTGTGAAGTTAAAGGAATAAAAAGAAATGGTGATAGTGTTGAAGGTATTGAAACTACTAAAGGATTTATCAAAACAAACAAAATTGGCGTGGTTGCAGCCGGTCACTCAAGCGTTATAGCGAACATGGCTGGATTAAGGTTACCTTTGGAAAGTAAACCTTTACAGGCTTTAGTCTCTGAACCTGTAAAGCCAGTTATTGATACTGTAGTAATGTCTAATGCCGTTCATGCTTATGTTAGTCAATCTGATAAAGGAGAATTAGTAATTGGAGCTGGAACAGATGATTATGTTTCATATTCACAAAAAGGAAGTCATGATATCGTGGAAGGGACTTTAAATGCAATTTTAGAATTATATCCAATTTTCAGCAGAATGAGAATGTTGAGACAATGGGGTGGTATTGTAGATATATGCCCAGATGCGAGTCCGATTATTAGTAAAACTTCTATAAAAGGATTATACTTTAATTGTGGTTGGGGAACTGGTGGTTTCAAAGCAACGCCAGGTTCAGGTGATTTATTTGCCCATACGATAGCAAATGATGAACCACATAAATTAAATGCTGCGTTTAACTTAAATAGATTTGTAAGTGGTGATCTTGTGGATGAACATGGTGCAGCTGCTGTAGCACACTAATGTTTATAATTAACTGTCCTTATTGTGGTGAAAGAGAACAAAGTGAATTTAAAGCTGGTGGTGAAGCTCATATAGTTAGACCTAAACAACCAACTGAATTGAGTGATGATCAATGGGCAGAATATCTTTTTATGAGAAAAAATATTAAAGGTATTCAATTTGAGAGATGGGTTCATTCACATGGATGTAGAAAATGGTTTAATGTAGTTAGAGATACTTCTAATGACGTAATCAAAGCTGTTTATAAGATGGGCGAAAAACCTCCAACTAAAAAATAATGACAAAAAATTTAAGAATAAAAACAAGTAAATTTATTGATGAAACTTATAAAATTTCATTCAAATTTAATGGAAAAACTTACTTTGGATATAAAGGAGATACACTAGCTTCTGCACTTTTAGCTAATGACATTCACTTAGTTGGAAGAAGCTTTAAATACCATAGACCTAGAGGTATAATGACAGCAGGCTCAGAAGAACCAAATGCAATTGTGCAACTACATAATAATACCTCTAGAACTGAACCAAATGTAAGAGTTACAGAAATAGAAATTTATGATGGTCTAGAAGCATCAAGTCAAAATTGTTGGCCAAGTGTCAATTTTGATATGGGTGGGATAAATAATTTCTTAAGCCCAGTACTGCCTGCAGGTTTTTATTATAAAACTTTTATGTGGCCTGCAAGTTTTTGGGAAAAATATGAATATTTTATTAGAAAATCTGCGGGATTAGGAAAATCACCTATGGAGCCAGATCCTGATATTTATGAACATAGATACGTTCATTGCGATCTTTTAATTATTGGTGCAGGTATATCAGGTATAATAGCTGCTAAAACCGCTGCAAAAAATGGTTATAAAACTCTTTTAGTAGAAGAAAAATCGTACTTAGGAGGATCAACAATCTATCAAAATTCAGAACATTTCAAAATAAATAATCAAATATCAAGTTCTTGGTTAGAAAAAGAAATTAATGAAATTAAAAAAATTAAAAACTTAGAAATAAAAACTAGAACAAGTGTTGCTGCTTTTCATGGATATAATTTTTTATTAGCTAGGGAAAATTTAACTGATCACTTACCGTTAGAACAAAGAAATAAAAAAACTCGTCAAAGATTACTAAAAATTAGAGCAAAAAAAGTTATAACTGCAACTGGGTCCTTAGAAAGACCATTGATTTTTGATAATAATGACCGTCCTGGTATTTTACTTTCTTCTGCCATACATAAATATGCGAATTTATTCGGTGTAGCATGTGGAGAAAAAAATATTTTATTTACAAATAATGACAGCGCATATGAGACAGCAATTAGTTTGTATCAAAAAGGAATTAATATTGAGGCTATAATTGATAATAGAGAAGAAATTGACTCGAAATTGATTAAAGAAATTGAAAAAAATAATATCAAAATTTTTAAAGGATATACAATAGTTGATACCTCTGGATACAAAAGAATTAACAAAGTTTCAATTATGCAACTTTCTAAAGATGGTCAAAAAGTAGTAGGCTCTAAAACAACTTTAAATTGCGACTGTCTTGGAATTTCTGGTGGATGGACACCTGCTGTACATCTTTTTACACAATCTGGTGGAAAATTAAAATTCAGAGATGAAGATCAGGTTTTTATACCAAATATATATCCATCAGATCAAATTAGTATAGGTTCATGTAATGGTGAATTTACTTTAGATGAGATATTGTCAGTTGTACCTACGACCCTAAAAAAATTTTTAAATATAAAAGAAACAGATTATGAAAATTTAGAAGTTCAGTCTTCATTTAATAAGTCAAAAAGAAATATATGGTTACTTCCATCTGATAAAGTTATTGGAAAAACAAAATCTTTCGTAGATTATCAAAATGACGCAACAGCTAAAGATATTAAATTAGCTTTAAGAGAAGGTTTTAGATCAATAGAACATGTTAAAAGATATACAACAACCGGTATGGGAACTGATCAAGGAAAACTTGGTAATATGCATGCATTAGGAATAATTTCTGAAACTGCTGGATCTAAAATGGGTGAACTTGGAACAACAACATTCAGACCACCCTACACTCCTCTTACTTTTGGAACAATCGTTGGAAGAAATGTTGGTGAATATTTTGATATATTTAGAAAAACTCCTATACATGACTGGCACGTCGAGAACAAAGCTGAGTTTGAGAATGTGGGACAATGGAAAAGACCTTGGTACTATCCACAAAATGGCGAGAACATGCATGATGCGGTCCAAAGAGAAAGTAAAGCAGCAAGAGATAGCGCAGGAATATTGGATGCATCTACATTAGGCAAAATTGATATCCAAGGTACAGATGCATCTGAATTTTTAAATAGAGTTTATACAAATGCCTGGTCTAAACTAGCTATTGGAAAATGCAGATATGGCTTAATGCTTAACGAAGATGGTATGGTTTATGATGACGGTGTAACAACAAGATTGGGTGAAAATCATTATATAATGACAACGACCACAGGTGGAGCAGCTACTGTTTTAGGTAAACTAGAAGATTATCTACAAACTGAATGGCCAGAACTGGATGTTTATTTAACTTCTGTAACTGATCATTATGCAACAGTAAGTATATGTGGGCCTAATAGTAAGAAAATAGTATCTCAAATAATTCCTGATCTTGATTTTTCTGATGAAAGTTTTCCTCATATGTCATTTAAGAATTCAAAAATTGGTAAGATTAAATGTAGAGTAATGAGAATTAGTTTTACAGGCGAACATAGCTACGAAATAAACGTTCAAGCTAATTATGGTAAATCAGTATGGGAAAGATGTATGGAAATTGGAAAAGAATTTAATATTACTCCATACGGTACCGAGACCATGCATTTATTAAGAGCTGAAAAGGGATTTATCATTGTTGGTCAAGATACTGATGCAACTATGACTCCTATCGACTTACAAATGGATTGGATAGTCAGTAAAAAGAAATATGATTTTATTGGAAAAAGATCATTATATAGATCCGATACAATAAGAGAGGATAGAAAACAATTAGTTGGCCTAATAACAGAAAATCCTAATGAAGTTTTAGAAGAAGGTGCACAAATTGTTGCTGATATTAATAAGTCACCAATTGAAATGTTGGGTCACGTTACATCAAGTTATTATAGTCCAAACTTAAAAAAATCTATTGCGCTTGGAGTTGTAAGAGGTGGAAAAAATATGATGGGTCAAAAATTAATTATCCCAATGAAAGATAAACAAATTAACGTTACTGTTGCAGATCCAGTTTTTTTAGATAAAGAGAATAAAAGATTAAATGCTTAATTACACAAACACAATTACAGAGGAAAAATCTTACTCAGGTTTACAAATGAAAGAAATGAAACCTATTATGAAATTAATCATTAGAGGTAAAAAAAGAGAATTTTTATCTTCAATTGGTAAATCATTAAATTTATTATTACCCACGGAAGCTAACACTTCATCTAGAAGTGAAAAATTAACTGCCCTATGGTTAAGCCCAGATGAATGGATGATTTATTCAAATGAAACTTTAAGCTCAAAAAATAATGACTATGAAACTGAAAATTTACTAAATGACAACATTTCAAAAAAAAACTTAGGAGCAATAACAGATGTGACAGATCAATTTGTATTAATTAACTTAAAAGGAGATAAAATTTTTGATTTATTTGAAACTGGATCTCCATTTAATTTCAACGATTTTAAAAACAAAAAAGGTTCGGTTACTCAAACAATTCTCGCTAAAATTGATGTGATTATTCATAATCAAAACCAAAATGACGCAAATCTTTTTGTTAGACGTTCATTTTCACAACATTTGTTTTCATGGATGAATGATAGTGCGTCAAGATTATAGTTTCATTTATATTTTCTAATAAGTTATTAATAACTATGAAAAAATTATTTCTTATAGCATTATTTGCTCTTTTACCCTTTTCTTTAAACGCAGAGTCTAATTTAGACAAAATTCTATCCTCAGGTGTTTTAAAAGTTGGAACAACTGGAGATTGGGATCCAATGACTATGAAAGATCCAGCCACAAATAAATATAAAGGATTTGATATTGATGTAATGAATGAACTTGCAAAAGATATGGGTGTCAAAATAGAATTTGTCCCTGCAGAATGGAAGACTATTGTTTCAGGTATCACTTCTGAAAGATATGATATTTCTACAAGTGTAACAAAAACTCCTAAAAGAGCTGAAGTAGCAGGTTTTACGGACACATATTACAAATATGGAACTGTTCCACTAGTTCTTAAGAAAAATTTAAAAAAGTTTCCTACATGGGACTCACTTAATAATTCAAATGTAACTATTGCGACTACTCTTGGTACATCACAAGAAGAAAAGGCTAAAGAGTTTTTTCCAAAATCAAAATTAAATTCAGTTGAAGCCCCTGCTAGAGATTTTCAAGAAGTTCTAGCTGGAAGAGCTGATGGCAATATAACTAGTTCAACTGAAGCCAATAAATTAGTTATTAAATATCCACAATTAGCAATTGTTCCTGACGGAGAAAAAAATCCAGCATTCTTAGCAATGATGGTTCCAAAAGGTGATAATAAATGGAACAGCTATGTTAATGATTGGATAAAAAAGAAAAAGTCATCAGGCTTCTTTACTAAGTTACTAGCTAAATATAATTTAAAAAGCTTATAATCAATTAGTAATTAATTTTTAATTCTTTATAACTTAAGAGTGAAAAATTTATTTTTTTTACTTTTAATTTTACCTTTAACTTCATGTGGTAAAAGTGAACTTAATTGGTTAATTTTGTCTCCTAATAATTTGGAGGGATTAACTAATCTAAAATTTTTATTGAGTGGTTTAACCACAACTATTTTCATCTCTGTAGTTTCAATAATCATTTCAATATTTTTAGGATTGGTTGTTGCAATACCATCTTTGGCTAAGAATAAATTCCTAACTTATTTAAATATTGGTTATGTTGAAATAGTAAGAGCAATACCTTTACTAGTTTTAATTTTATGGATTTATTACGGTTTACCAATAATGACAGGTATAAGTTTCAGTCCATTTGTATCTGGTATCATTGCTTTATCAATAAGTGAAAGTGCTTTTCAAGCTGAAATTTTTAGAGCAGGAATTAACTCTATCAAAAAATCTCAATGGGAAGCTGGAAGTTCTTTAGGATTAAATTTTTTTAGAAAATTGAAATTAGTTATACTACCTCAAGCAATTAAAAATATTTTACCTGCTATTGGTAATCAATTTGTTTATGTTTTAAAAATGTCATCACTAGTTTCAATTATTGGTATCGGTGATTTAACAAGAAAAGCTAATGAATTAGTTGTTACAACTTATCGACCACTTGAAATATACACTTTTTTAATCCTAGAATACCTAATTTTAATCTTGATAGTTTCATATTTAGTCAGGAAATTAGAAAAAAAACTACAGAAGGATTAATTATTTTTTCTATAATCCCATGGCATCATAAAAGTGCCAGACCATAAACCTAGCTTTTCTTTTTTAGCAAAAATTTCTTGAGATACAAATTTTTTAGAATATTTCTTATATGCAACTGCATAACCATTTCTTACCATCCAGGCATTAACATTAGTTTTATCTTTAAAACATTCTGCAATATATCTTTTATATTTATCTTTGTTGCTCCATTTGCAAATTAATAATTTATTATTTATTTTTTTTTTTAATTTATCAGTAGAAATTTGCCCACATGGGTAGTTCTTATTAAAAGATATGAAAGATATAGTTAACCAAGGTTTTTTACATTGTTGTTTTTTTTCTGGAGCATCAATTCCAAAAAAACGTATTTTTTTTCCTTCTATTCGAATTGTGTCACCATCGGTAACTTTGGCTATACCAGAAATTATCTTAACTTCTTCTGATTTAACATCATTACAAGTTAATAAAAAAAATATTAGACAAATATTAGTAACTAAAAATAGGTTTGTTTTGTTTAAATACATTATTTAGAAAATATCCAATAAATATTAAAACAGCAATTCCCATTGCCCAATTTGTAGCCATAATAGTGTAAAATATATCATCATAATCACCGCCTCTTATATTTATAACATACCATAAGCTCAAAAAAGGAAATGCTGTTAATCTTAATATACTTAAGTATAAACTATAAAGAGGCTTCTTAACTGCCTGAAATACTGCAGTAGTAATAAAAAAAACTGGATAGATTGGTCCAATTAACGCTGCAACTTTTAAATAAATAGCCCCACTCATAACTGCCTCTTGATTGTCAGTAAATAAAGAAACAAAAAATTCTGCTCCAAAAAATATTATTATTCCAGCAATTGCCATGAAAGAAGAACCGAATAGTAAAGCCTTGATGTAAAGTTCTCTTATTCTATCATAAGCTTTAGCTCCAAAATTTTGTCCACCAATTGAAAGAACTGCTGTATTTAATCCAATCACTGGAAGTAAAAATACTTGCTCAACTCTCAATGCAGCACCATAACCAGCAGTAGCTAGATCACCAAACTGCCCAATAAAATATAAAATATTAAATATACCTACTCCAATAAATAACATACTAAACATAACGGGAACAGCTTGTGTCGTTAATGATTTTAAATACTCAAACTTGGGAATGAAGCATTGTAATTTTAGATATTCTTTTATCTTACAATTATTGACTTTGTAAGCTAGGTAGATTGTTCCAATTGACTGAGAAATCACTGTTGCTATAGCAAGTCCAGCTATACCAAAACCAGGAATGAATCCATATCCCCATATAAAAAGAGGATTTAAAAAAATGTTTAGAAAAAAACTGAAGATTAGAACATTTCTATAACTTTTTGTGTCACCTTGGGCATTTAAAGTTCCATTTAATGAAATTTGTATCAATACAATAAAAGTACCATAAAAAATTATATCTAAATATTCTCTTGTTAAAGCTATACCTTCTGCATCAGATCCCATAACTCCCAGTAAATAATTTGAAGCATTCAAACCAAATAAAGTTACAAATATTGATACAGTTAAAGCAAAAATTAGAGATTGAGCAATATACATCGAAGCAACTCTTACTTTTTTTTCACCTATTGAATTACCAATTAAAGCATTTGTTGCTGCACCTAAACCAACACCAACAGCTATAATAGTAAAATAAATTGGAAATGATTTTGCTATGGCTCCTATTGCCTCTGCAGAAATTCTACCAGCAAACCAAGTATCAACTAAATTATAAAAAGTCTGAAATAATGATCCAACACTTGCGGGTATAGTGACTTTTCTTAATAGTGTCCAAATTGGATCTTTAGTTAGTTTTATTGATTTCGACAAAGTTTTCCTTATTTAAATTCTTTTTGAAAAATATGTTTTTTTCCAGATTGCTTTGCTTTGTATATCTGACTTTGTCTCATTCTAAAACGTGATTTTTGAGTTTCTGTTAATTTATTATAGCAATTTGGACAAGAAACTCCCTCTTCATACTTATTTGATCTTTTATCTTTTAATGATATAGGCATTCTACATCCACTACACATAGAATAAGAGCCTGACTTTAATCCATGTTTTAGACTAATTCTATTATCAAAAACAAAACACTCCCCTTTCCACAAACTGTCATTTTTCTTAATTTTATTAAGATAATTTAAAATTCCACCATTAAGTTGGTAAATATTCTTAAATCCTTTCTTCTTTAGGTAAACAGAAGTTTTTTCACAACGTATTCCGCCGGTACAAAACATTGCTACAGGTTTATTTTTCTTTAGTTTGTTTAAATACTTAGGAAAATCTCTAAAATTATTCACATTTGGATTTACTGATCTTTTAAAAGTTCCAACCTTATATTCAAAAGGTTTTCTTGTATCAATAATGTGAGTGTCTTTATTCTTAATTAATTTATTCCAATCTTTTGGATTTAAATGAGTTTTCATGTTTCTTTCTTTAGAACTGATAATTAGATTCATTGGAACAATTTCATTTTTAATCTTAACTTTGGGTTTATGAAAAGGTTGAAATTTAGATTTAGATATATTGATGCTATCAAATTGTTTAAATGAGAATAAAAATTTCATTTTTTTGGTAGTTTTATCAATATCTTTAATACTACCAGAAATAGTGCCATTTAATCCCTCTCTAGCAATAATTATAGTTCCTCTAATTTGATTTGAAATAAGGAACTTCTGCAAAAAATCTTTATTTTTTTTTAAAGATTTTACCTTTACGAATTTATAAAAACCAAAAACTTCAAACATTATAAAACCCTACAAATAGTCATTCCATCACCTAAAGGAATAATGATTTGTTCTACTCTTTTATCTTTAGATACAAATTTATTAAATTCTCTAATACTTGTGGTAAATTTATCATTATTTTTTTCATCAGCTACTTCGCCATGCCATAAAACGTTATCAACAACTATTAAGCCACCCTTATATAGTAGTTCTAATGATTTTTCATAATATTCCTTATAATTCATTTTATCTGCATCAATGAAGACCATATCAAATTTATTATTTTTTAATTCTTTTAAACTTTCAAGAGCAGGTTTAATTATTGTTTGAATTTTATGTTCTTGATTGGCTTTTTTAAAAAAATCTGACGCAATTTTGTTTGTCTCCTCATTTTTATCAAGAGCAATTAATTTTCCATCATCAGGTAAAGCGAGTGAAATTGTGAGAGCACTCAGTCCCGTAAAAGTTCCAATTTCAAGAACTTTTTTTATATTTGAAACTTTAATAATTAGGTGAAGAAAATGACATTGAGTGGGATCAATCTGCATTCTTTTGATATCACCTAAAGTTTTGTTATAATCGATTATCTCTTTTTGAACAGGATGTAAATTTAATCCAAAATCATTTATATAATTTTGTAACTTTTCTGTAATATCAAGGTTTGCACCCATTCTACTGAAGTTTTTTCTTTAAAATCTCATTTATTAATTGGGGATTGGCTTTACCACCAGAAGCTTTCATTGCTTGACCAACAAAGAAACCAAATAATTTTTCCTTACCTTGCTTATATTCAATTGCTTTTTCTCTATTATCATTAATTATTTTATCAATTAAAGCCTCTATCGCTTTAGGATCACTTTGTTGTTTAAGTCCTTTTTCTTCAACTATTTTTTGAGGATCTTTATCCCCATCCAACATAAATTCAAATACAGTCTTTGCTATTTTTCCTGAAATTGTACCATTCTTTATTAAGTTAACTAATATAGCTAAATTTTTTGCACTTACTGGGCTTTGAGAAATTTCTAAATTTTTATTATTTAAAACTGCAAATAATTCACCTGTAATCCAGTTAACTGCTAATTTTATATCTTTGTTCTTACCCATCTTAGCTACAACTTCCTCAAAATATTTTGCTATATCGATATCTGAAACTAAAATTGTTGCCTCATATGGCGTTAACTTAAATTCATCAATAAATCTTTTTTTTTTATCATCTGGCAATTCTGGAATATTATTTTCAAGTTCTTTAACAAATTCATCAGAAACTTCTAAAGGTAATAAATCAGGATCTGGGAAATACCTATAATCATGAGCATCTTCTTTTGATCTCATTGATCTTGTTTCATTTTTTTTAGTATCAAATAGTCTTGTCTCTTGATCAATTAATTTACCTTCCTCAATTAAGTCAACCTGTCTATTTGCTTCATATTCAATAGCCATTTGCATAAATTTGATTGAATTTACATTTTTAATTTCACACCTTGTTCCAAATTCCTTTGAACCTTTTGCTCTAACAGAAACATTGACATCAGCTCTAAGTGATCCCTCTTGCATATTGCCATCACATGTACCTAAATATCTCATTATTGATCTTAATTTTTTTATATATGCACTTACTTCATCAGGGGATCTAAGGTCTGGTTTGCTTACAATTTCCATTAAAGCCACCCCTGATCTATTAAGATCTACGAAAGTATTTTGAGGATCAAGATCATGAATACTTTTTCCTGCATCTTGTTCTAAATGTAACCTTTCAATACCAACCTCTTTTTGTCCATTAGGCAAGTCTAGGATGACTTTACCTTCACCTACTATAGGATCCTTAAATTGAGAAATCTGATATCCTTGAGGTAAATCTGCATAAAAATAATTTTTTCTATCAAATACTGAACGTTTATTAATTTTTGCATTAAGACCAATGCCAGTTTTAATTGCTTGTTTCACACAAAATTCATTGATTACAGGTAACATTCCTGGAAATGCAGCATCAACTAAACTTACTTGTGTATTTGGCTCAGCTCCAAACTTAGTAGCTGATGTAGAAAAAAGTTTTGACTCAGATAACACTTGAGCATGAACTTCTAAACCAATTACAACTTCATATTGATTATCTTTTCGATTTATTAAATATTCTGAACTATTTTTGCTCATTTGATCCACCAGTCAGTAATTTTATTCTTAAAATCTATCTTTTCCTCCATAGCATATGCTATATTTAATATATTTTGTTCATCGAAAGCTTTACCAATAATTTGTAAACCTAAAGGATATCCTTTTGAGTCATGACCTGCTGGAATTGATATTCCTGGCAGTCCTGCTAAATTAACTGGAACTGTAAATATATCATTAAGATACATTGAAACTGGATCATTTGTTTTTTCACCTATCTTGAATGCCGAACTAGGAGTAGACGGAGTTAAAATTGCGTCAACTTTTTTATATGCCTCATCAAAATCATTTTTAATAAGTTTTCTTACTTTTTGAGCTTTTAAATAATATGCATCATAATAACCAGACGATAAAACATAAGTACCAATCATAATTCTTCTTTGAACTTCAGCACCGAAACCTTCTGATCTTGTCTTTTCATACATGTCAATTAGATTTTCACCTTGAGCTCTAAATCCGTACTTAACACCATCATATCTTGCTAAGTTCGAAGATGCTTCAGCAGGAGCAACAATATAATAAGTTGGTAAAGCATAACTGGTATGAGGGAGTGAAATATCTATAGTTTCAGCTCCACATTCTTTAACATACTGAATTCCTTTTAGCCAAAGATCCTCAATCTCTTTTGGCATCCCATCAACTCTATATTCTTTTGGAATCCCAATTTTTTTTCCTTTTATATTGTTTGTAAGTTCTTTGCTGTATTGATTTCGTTTAAAATCTATTGAGGTAGAGTCTTTTGAGTCATAAGTGCTAATTATTTCTTGCAACAAAGCACAATCTTTAACATTTTGTGCCATTGGTCCTGCTTGGTCTAAAGATGAAGCGAAAGCAACAATTCCATAACGTGAACAACTTCCATATGTTGGTTTTAAACCTACAGTTCCTGTGAATGAAGCTGGTTGTCTAATTGATCCTCCAGTGTCTGTACCTATTGTAATTGGAGTTAATTGTCCAGCCACTGCTGAAGCAGATCCACCAGATGAACCACCTGGTACTAGGTCTTTATCAATTGGATTTTGCACATTTCCAAAAAAACTAGTCTCATTTGATGAGCCCATTGCAAATTCATCACAATTTAATTTACCTAAAAGAATTGCACCTTCTTTCCAAATATTTTCAGTTACTGTTGACTCGTATGTAGGTATAAAATTATTTAGAATTTTACTACCAGCAGTTGTTTTAACATCTTTTGTACAAAATAAATCTTTAACTGCCATTGGTATACCTGGCAATTTTAAATCTAAATTAGGTTTTTGATCAAATTTTTTTGCTTTGTCTAAAGCCGATGTAAAATCCTCAGTAATATATGCATTCAATTCTTTAGACTTTTTAGATCTGTCAATAAATGCTTTAGTTACATCAGTTGATGATAGCTTTTTATTTTTAATGTTTTCAACTAATTCTGTTAAAGATTGTTTTGTTATATCTGACATTACTCTATTACCTTTGGTACAACAAAATAATCTTCATTATCTTGAGGTGAATTTTTGATAATTTGTTCTCTGATATTCTTACTTTTAACCTCGTCAGATCTTAATTTTAACGTTGTTTCAGCAACTGAGGTTAATGGCTCAACATTATCTGTTTTTAATTCATTTAGTTTTTCAATAAAATCAAAAATTGAATTTAAATCACCAGCTAATTTTTCAGCTCTTTTTTCATCGACTGAAATTCTTGATAATTTAGAGATATGTTTTATTGTTTTAAGATCTATACTCATATGCTATTTAAATATGACGCAAACTAGCACTTAAGTTTAAAATATACAATATGATCACTTTAGAAGAATTTAAAAAAAAACACTCAGATAAGTGTAGATTGATAGGTTTGGACCTTGGTTCTAAAAGAATCGGTGTATCTATTTGTGATGAAAAACAATTAATTGCTATTCCTTTAAAAACAATAAACAGAAATTCTCTAAATGAATTAATTTTAGAGCTTAAAACAATTATCAATGAAAATGATATTAAAGGTATCGTAATTGGAAATCCTCTTAATATGGATGGCTCATCAGGCAGATCTGCACAATCTGTGAAGGATACCTCACAAAGAATCGAGGAAAACATTAGTATTCCTATTTGCTTATGGGATGAAAGATTATCAACAGTCGGTGCCTTTAACCTATCTAGTCAATTAGATATCAATGTTAGTAAAAGAGAAAAGAGAATCGATGAAAATGCTGCTGCATTTATATTACAAGGTGCGATAGATTTCTTAAATAATTAATACTTGCTATTGTAGACGTTTATAGTTATAGAGTTGGTTTTAATGGCAATTAAAACAAATAAAGCTATTAAAATTTCTCAAAAACATTTGTTAGGTATACAAGATTTATCAATCAATGACGTAAATCTGATACTAGATGAAGCTCACACTTTTATTAAAGTAAACCAAAGTAAAAATAAAAAAATTGATGTTTTAAGAGGTAAAACTCAAATTAATTTATTTTTTGAACCCTCTACAAGAACTCAGAGTTCATTTGAATTAGCTGGTAAAAGACTTGGAGCAGATGTTATGTCTATGAATATAAGTAACTCTGCAATCAAAAAAGGTGAAACGTTGATTGATACAGCAATGACTCTAAATGCAATGCACCCTGACATTATTGTGATCAGACATCAAGACTCTGGGGCATGTAACCTTCTCTCTCAAAAAGTTAATTGTGCTGTTTTAAATGCTGGTGATGGAAGAAGAGAACACCCAACTCAAGCTTTATTGGATGCTTTAACGATCATAACTAGAAAAAATAAAATAGAAGGATTAAAAATTACAATTTGTGGAGATATACTTCATTCAAGAGTTGCTAGATCAAATATATATTTACTTAATATGTTAGGTGCTGAAGTAAATATTGTTGCACCAACAAATCTTATGCCAAAAGAAATTGAAAAATTTGGTGTAAATACTTTTACTGACATGAAAAAAGGATTGAAAGACTGTGATATAGTTATGATGCTAAGATTACAAAATGAAAGAATGACTAGTTCATATCTTTCATCAAACAGAGAATATTACGAATATTATGGATTGACTCCAGATAAATTGGAACATGCAAAACCTGATGCTTTAATAATGCATCCTGGACCTATGAATAGAGGTATAGAAATAGATACGATGTTAGCAGATGATATAAACAAAAGCGTAATTAAAGAGCAAGTTGAGTTAGGTGTAGCTGTAAGGATGGCTTGTTTGAAGATATTTTGCACATAAATGAAAAAACAATACTTTATAAACGCAAACATAATTGATCCTCATAATTCAATAAATGAAATTGGAGGTTTAATTATTAATGAAGATGGTAAAATTGAAGCTGTAGGAAAAAAAGTTAACATAAACAATCTGCCTAGCAGAGAAAAACCTATTGATTTAAAAGGTAAATATATTTTTCCCGGTTTAGTAGATATGAGAGTTTTTGTTGGTGAACCTGGCTATGAGTATAAAGAAAATTTTAGAACTTTGAGTAATGCAGCACTATCTGGAGGAGTTACCTCTGTGGTTACAATGCCAAATACAGATCCAATAATTGACAATGTATCTATAGTTGATTTCTTAAAAAGAAGAGGAAGAGACAAATCAAAAATAAATATCTTTCCATGTGCTTCGCTAACAAAAAATATTGAAGGTACTAATATGACAGAATTTGGTCTTTTACAAACTAAAGGAATAATTGCTTTTACAGATGGAATTAAGACAATTCAAAATCCTAGATTAATGTCAAGAATAATGAACTCTGCTAAAGATCTGGGATGTCTAATAATGCAACATGCAGAAGACTACGAACTCGCAAAGAATGGTATGATCAACTCTGGAATTATAGCCTCAAAATTAGGGTTATCTGGTATACCAGAAATTGCAGAAAGAATTTTAATTGAGAGAGATTTAACATTATTAGAAAAAGTTAAATGTAGATATCATATATCTCAATTATCCTCACAAAAATCAATAGAGGTAATAAAAAACAGAAAGGAAATTGTTAAATTTACTTCAGGAGTTTCAATTAATAACCTTTCATTAAATGAAAATGATATTGGTGATTTTAGAACTTTTTTGAAGTTGTCACCTCCATTAAGAAGAGAAGAAGATAGATTGTCTTTGGTTCAAGGATTAAAAGATGGTTTAATTGATGTTATTGTTTCAGATCACAAACCTGAAGATGAAGAGTCAAAAAGATTGACATTTGCTCAAGCTGCTACAGGTGCTTCAGGAATAGAGACGCTCCTATCTTTAAGTTTGGAATTGTATCACAATGGATCTCTTAAACTTGAAACTATTATCAAGGCACTTACTTCAAATCCAGCTAAAATACTAAAAATAGATAAAGGAAATCTATCTATAGGAAATGATGCTGATCTATGTATAGTCGACATAGATAAACCTTGGATTGTAAAAAAAGATAAACTAATTTCTAAATCAAAAAATACATCAATTGAAGATAAAAAACTACAGGGAAGAGTTACAAATACATTTGTAAAAGGTAAAGAATTATTTAAGCTATAGTATGGATACTTTTTTGATAGGTCTAATTTCCTACATTATGGGTTCAATACCTTTTGGTTTTATTCTCACAAAAATATTTCTTAAAAAAGATATAAGAGAAATTGGTTCAGGTAATATCGGAGCTACTAATGCTCTTAGAACTGGAAATAAAGCTGTTGGATATTTAACATTAATCTTGGATATTTTAAAAGCAATAGTTCCAGTAATTTATGTAAAATTTTTTTATCAAGATTTCTTATACGTTGCATCTTTATGTGCTTTCTTAGGTCATGTATTTCCAATTTGGCTAAAGTTTAAAGGTGGAAAAGGTGTTGCTACATATCTTGGAATTTTGTTTGCAATTAATTTTTATTTTGGAATTATTTTTATCATATCTTGGTTTGTTACTTTTTTTATTTCAAAATATTCTTCTCTTTCATCGTTAATAGGTTCAGCCTCTATACCAATTTATTTATTAATTTTAACTCAATTTGATCAGGTGATATTTTTTACAATCATGTTTGTCCTGATATTTTTTACCCATAGAGAAAATATTAAAAGATTGAAAAATAAAGAAGAAACTAAGACAAAAATTTATTAAATTGACTATCTAAGTCTTTTGAGTAGTTTGTAGTTTATGAATTTGGTCATTGTAGAAAGTCCTGCTAAAGCAAAAACTATCAATAAATATTTGGGTGGTAATTATAAAGTTTTAGCAAGTTATGGTCACATAAGAGACTTGCCTTCTAAAAATGGTTCTGTTGATCCTGATCAAGATTTTAAGATGGAGTGGGAAATTGATAGTTTTTCAAAAAAGTATCTTAAAGAAATAACTGATGCAGCAAAAGATTCATCAAAAATTATATTAGCTACCGATCCAGATCGTGAAGGCGAAGCTATTGCATGGCATGTGAAAGAGTATTTAAATGAAAAAAAACTTTTAAAAGATAAAGAAATTGAAAGAGTGGTATTTAATGAGATAACTAAAAAAGCTGTAATACAAGGAATTGAAAACCCAAGACAAATTGAGCCACATTTAGTTGATGCTTATATGGCTAGAAGAGCTTTAGATTACTTAGTTGGTTTTAATATTTCACCAATACTTTGGACAAAACTTCCAGGTTCAAAATCTGCAGGAAGAGTTCAATCTGTTGCTTTAAAATTAATTACAGAGAGAGAACATGAAATTGAGTCATTTAATCCAGAGGAGTTTTGGACTTTAAGTGTAAACTTTATAGATCAAAATAATCAAAAAATAACTGCAAATATCAGTCAGTTAGATAACAATAAGATTGAAAAATTTTCATTCAGAAATAAAGATGAAATAAATAAAGCTATATCAAATATAAATAAAAAAAAATTTAGTATTACAGATATCTCAAGTAAAGTTGTTAATAGAAATCCATCTGGACCATTCACTACATCTACTCTTCAGCAAACTGCATCAAGTAGATTAGGTTTTGGTGCATCGAGAACGATGCAAATTGCACAAAAACTATATCAAGGTATAGAAATAGAAGGAGAAACAATTGGTTTGATCACTTATATGAGAACTGATGGAACTAATTTATCCAAAGATGCAGTTTCAACTTTCAGAGATTATATTGAAAAAAAAATTGGTAGTGAATATTTGCCTAAAGATGCTTTAAATTATTCTGGTAAAAAAGCTAAAAATGCTCAAGAAGCTCATGAAGCGATAAGACCAACAGATATTATCAGGACACCTCAGAGTATTAAAAAATATTTAAGTACAGATCAAAATAAACTATATGAACTTATTTGGAGTAGAGCTTTATCTTCTCAAATGGAATCAGCTAAGTTTGATAGGAATACAATTACCATATCGTCAGACAATAATGATACTATTTGTAAAGCTAGTGGATCTGTCCTCAAATTTGATGGATTTTTAAAAATTTATAATAATCAAAGTAAAGATGACGATGAAAATATATTGCCAGCTGTGTCTAAAGGTCTTGTTAATATCGAAGCATTACTGGATGAGCAACATTATACACAACCTCCACCAAGATATTCAGAGGCAAGTTTAGTAAAAAAACTAGAGGAACTGGGTATTGGAAGACCCTCTACCTATGCAAGTATTATTTCTACTATTGCTAATAGAGGATATGCAGAAATAGTAAATAAAAGATTTTTTCCTACTGACAGAGGTAAATTAATCTCTGCTTTTTTAGAAAAATTGTTTTCAAAATATGTAGATTATAATTTTACAGCAGGATTAGAGGATCAACTTGATGAAATTACAACTGGAAAAGAAAGTTGGATCAAAGTATTAGAGCTTTTTTGGAAAGACTTCAATAATAACGTTTCAGAGGTGAAAGAAAAAAGGACTAGAGAGGTGTTAGATTTACTTAATGATAGTTTAGGTGAATTAATATTTGATAAAGATAAAGATGGAAATATAGTAAGAAAGTGCCAATTATGTAGTTCTGGTACTCTAAGTTTAAAAAATAGTTTTAGAGGTGGAGCTTTTATAGGTTGTTCAAATTACCCTGAATGTAAATTTACAAGACCTTTATCAAAAGTGAAAGCTGCGGCTCAAGCACAATTAGCTGAGCCAAAGTTAATAGGAAAACATGATAATGGGAATGATATTTATTTAAAAAATGGGAGATTTGGACCTTATCTTCAATATGAAAAAATCCCCACTGATATTGAACTTGAAAAGGCTACAAAAAAAAAGAAAAAAACTAAAAAATCTAAATCAGATGTTAATGAACTTTTAAAAAATGTTTCAATTCCTAAAGGCTTAGAGCTAGAAAATATTAATTTAGAAAAAGCTCAATTCTTATGTTCATTACCTAAGTCTTTAGGTATTAATCCTGATAATCAAAAAGAAATTACATTGAACACGGGAAGATTTGGTCCTTATTTAAAATGTGAAAATAAATCTGCAAGAATAGAAAATGTCGAAGACATATTCTCTATAGGTTTGAATAGAGCAATCACACTAATTGCAGAGGCTAAACCTGGTCGTATGTCTTCATCAATGATAAAAGATTTAGGAGAACATCCTGAAGATAAAAAACCTGTAAGAGTAATGAAAGGTCAATACGGTCCTTATATAAAATATAAATCTCTTAATGCAACAATACCTGAAGAAAAAGATCCTACTGAATTAACGATGGAGGAAGCTTTAATACTAATTGAGAAAAGAAAAGAATACGATAAAACTAAGAAATCCAAAAAAAGGAAATTAAAATGAGTTATGATGATAAAATTAATGAACTTAAAATAAAACTTCCCGAGGCTAAACCTCCAGTTGGAAATTATGTTGCTACAAAAATTTCAGGAAAAATGTTGTTTATATCAGGGCAAATTTCTATTGATGAAAATGGTCAGCTTATTAAAGGAAAAGTTGGAAAAGAATTAAGTACTGAAGCAGGCTATAATGCTGCTCAAAGATGTGCATTGAGTATTATTGCTCAAGTAAAAAAAGCTTGTGATAATGATTTATCGAAGATTAAATCATGCGTAAAATTAACTGGTTTTGTAAATTCAACTGATGACTTTACAGAACAACCAAAAGTTATAAATGGCGCATCTGATCTTATAGTTTCGGTCTTTGGTGATGCTGGTATGCACACTAGAGCTGCTGTAAGTGCAAATAGTTTACCTTTAGGTGTTTCAGTAGAAGTTGACGCAATATTTGAATTAAATTGATATCTTATCTGCCCACACTAAAATATTTTAAACCTTGTTCTTTCATCTTTTCAGAGGAATAAATATTTCTCATATCATATATAATAAATTTTTTTTTCTTAGCTAAATTTTTAAAGTTTATTGATTTAAAATCATTCCACTCAGTATGAATTATAACAAGATCTGAACCTTCTATTGTTTTTTTAATTGAGTTTTCGTATGTCACATTTTTATTTCTTGATAGCTCTTTTTTAAACCCAGTAGGATCATAATATTTAATTATTGCGCCTTTTCTGGATAATGTTGGTATCATGATTAAGCTTGATGAGTCTCTCATATCATCTGTATTAGCTTTAAATGTCACACCTAAAAAAGAAATCTTCTTATTCTTAATTTTATTATTTAAGATATTATTTATTCTCTTTAGCAAAACATTTGATCTATTTTCGTTAGATTTAACTACTGATTTAATTACTGAGAGATTTGATTTAAATTTATCAGCTGTTGAAATAATTGCTTTTGTATCTTTTGGAAAACAAGATCCACCATACGCTGGACCAGCTCTTAAAAATCGACTACCTATTCTTTTATCTAAACCCATACCGATAGATATATCCTCAATATTTATGTTTGTTTTTTCGCATAAATTTGCAATTTCATTTATAAATGTAATTTTTGTAGCTAAAAAGGCATTTGATGCATATTTTATTAGCTCTGCTGCTCTTCTAGATGTATTTAAGTATTGAGCTCCTTTAGAGATTAGAGGGCTATATAAATTTCTTAAAATACGATTTGTTTTTTTATCATTTGATCCAACTACTATTCTATCAGGATAAGTAAAATCTCGTATAGCCTCGCCTTCTCTTAAAAACTCCGGGTTAGAGACTACCGAGAATTTCTTTTTAGAATTTTTTTTAGAAATAATTTTTTCAATTTCATCACCGGTAGTAACTGGTACTGTTGATTTAGTTATAATTATTTTAAATTTGTTTATTGAAGAGCTTATATCTTTTGCAACATTATAAATTTGACTTAAATCAGCTGAACTTCCACCTTTTTTTGTTGGTGTACCTACACAAATAAATATAATATCAGATTCATTTACAGATTTTTTCAAATTTGTTGAAAATGATAATCTTTTATTTTTGAAATTCTTAACTACTAATTCTGATAAACCAGGCTCATAAATAGGTATTTTACCTTTTTGAAGTAATTCTATTTTGTTTTTATCTCTATCTACACAAATCACATCATTTCCCAAATCAGAAAAACATACTCCACTGACTAGGCCTACATAACCTGTACCGATCATACATAATTTCATAATTTAGAAATCTCCATTGATGATTTTATATAACCTTTCATACTTCCACAGTCTAAATATTTTCCAGAAAAATTATGTGCTATAAATTTATAATTTTCATCTATCAATGACTGAATAGCATCCGTAATATGTATTTCGCCACCTTTCCCAGGTTTTTGTTTTGATAATTTAGAAAAAATTTTTTTTGGAAGAATATATCGTCCAATTACAGCTTTGTTTGATGGTGCATTTTTAATAGAGGGTTTTTCAATAACACTGTTTATAAAAAAATTTTGACGATCTATTTTTTTTTTAATATTATAAATGCCCCATCTTGAAACGGTCTTTCTGTCAACGTTCATACTTGCCATAACAGATGATTTAAATTTATTATGAATACTTATCATTGATTTTGAGCAATTTTTTTTTAATATAAGATCATCAGGTAATAACATTAAAAAAAATTTATCCTTAATATATTTTTTTGTTTTTAACACTGCATCTCCAGTCCCTAGAGGTTTATTTTGATATACAAATTTAATCATCTTTTTGTATTTCAATATCTTTTTATATTCACTAATTATTCTGATATCTTTTTTTTTTTTAATTATCTTTTTATAAAAACTGTCGTTGTAAAAATAATTTTTTATCATTATCTTTTTATTAGAAATTATGAAAATTACTTCTTTAATACCTGCATCAATACATTCATCTAAAATATATTCTATTCCTGGTCTACCATTTATTGGCAAAAGTTCTTTTGCAAAAACACTAGTAAGAGGTAATAATCTGGTACCTAGTCCAGCTAATGGAATAATCGCTTGTTTAATCATTTAAATGTTTTACTTATTAAATTGTTTATATAAATGAAAATCTTATTAAATAAAGATGATTTATTTGAGGCATTAAAAAGTACCTCTAACTTAGGTTTTGTTCCAACTATGGGAAGCCTTCACAAAGGACATGTCTCACTAATTAAAAGGTCTAAAAAAGAGTGTAGAAAAACTATTGTAAGTATCTTTGTAAATCCTACACAATTTAATAACAAGAAAGATTATGAAAAATACCCTAGGAATATTAAAAAAGATTTATCAGTTCTCAGTAAATTAAGAGTAAACTTTGTTTTCATACCAGATAAAAAACACATTTATGATTTTAAGAGAAAAAATAAGATTAAAATTTTAAAAAAAGATAAGATTTTGTGTGCAAAATTCAGAAAAGGTCATTTTGAGGGAGTGATTGATGTAATGGACCGATTAATAAAGATAGTTAAACCCAAAAAAATCTTTATGGGAGAAAAAGATTTTCAGCAATTATATTTAATCAAAAATTATATCAAAAATAAATGTAAAGTTATCTCATGTAAAACTATAAGAGATAATCAAAAATTAGCTTTTTCTTCAAGAAATAATCGTTTAGATTATATTGGATTAAAAACAGCGAGGTCAATTTCTAAAGATATATTTAATTTAAAAAAAATTTTAAAAAAAGAAAAAAAAATCCAAAAAATTCTTTCTATCAAAAAAAAAGAGTTGGGTATTTTAAAAAATGTTAAAATTGAATATCTTGAATTACGAAATAAATTTTCTTTAAAGAAAACCAAAAAATTTAAAGACTCTAAAATTTTTATAGCTTATTATATAAATGATATTAGGTTGATAGATAATTTCTAATTTCTACAAAAAATAAGCTCCAACACCTAGAAAAGATACAAAACCAATGACATCTGTAATTGTTGTGACAAATACACTAGATGCGATAGCGGGATCTATATTCATTTTTTTTAAAGTAACTGGAACTAAAATTCCAAACAGACCAGCTACGACCATTGTTAGTATCATGGAAATTGATATTATAAGTGATAACTGAATATCCTGAAACCATAATTGAACAATTAAAGAACTAATTATAGCAAAGATTATTCCATTCAAAATTCCAATATTGAATTCTTTTAAAATATTTTGATTAAAATTATTTTTTGTAAGATCATTTGTTGCAAGAGTTCTGACTGTAACAGCAAGAGTTTGCATGCCTGCATTACCGCCCATTGAAGCAACAATTGGCATTAAGAAAGCCAAGACAACCATTTGTTCAATAGTAGCTCCAAATAAACTAATACAATATGTAGCTAAAAAGGCTGTAAAAAGATTTAATAAAAGCCAATTAAATCTTCTTTTAGTTTTAGTAATTACACCATCTGTAATTTCCTCATCTCCAACACCAGCTAATCTTAATGCATCCTCTTCGGCTTCTTCCTTTAGTACAGTTAAAACATCATCTGAAGTAATCATACCCACTAGTTTATTATTTTTATCAACAACACAAGCAGAATTTAAATTATAGTTTTCAAATAAATTTCCTACCTCTTCCCTGTCCATATCAACTGGGACTAAAAAAGTAGAGTCATCCATTATTGAGGACATCTTGGAGTCTCTTGATGTTCTTAAAACTTTGGAAGATGGAACTGTGCCAACTGGTTTAAAATTTTCATCTACAATATAAATTTCCAAAAATTCTTCAGGTAAATCTTTGTTTTCCCTTAAATAATCAATAGTTTGACCTACTGACCAATTACTAGGAATTGCTGTGAACTCTCTTTGCATGATCCTTGCAGCACTGTCCTCTGGGTAACTAAGTCCTTCTAGTAAAGCAAATCGATCTTTTGGAGGTAAGGCACTTAGTATAGAATTTTTATCTTTTTCCTCAACATTCTCTAAAATTGCAATTGCATCATCTGACTCAAGATTTTTTAATATTCGAACAATCGCATCAGAGGAAAGAAACTTGATTATTTCAGACTGTACAGACTCATTTAATTCAACAAAAACCTCAGGATCAATCTTAAAATTGTTTAATTTAATTAAGTTTTCTCTGTCATTTTCACTTAAATGTTCAATAATGTCAGCTGCATCTGCAGGATGCATTTCTTTAAAAGAATTTGTTATAAATAATGCATCATTTAATGCGATTTTGTCAGTAACAACTTTTATATATTCTTTATTAAATTCAAAATTGACTTTTTTATCTTTTATTTTTTTTATTAAAGTCATAAAATTCCTGTTATTTAGTCGGATCTTTTAATACATAATGAAAAGAATACAATTTTTAAATGAATATAGAGATTAAAAAGTCAAAAAAACCAATAAAATACAGCGATGCTATTAAGTTTATGGAGTCAAGATTAATAGATATCAACCAAAAAAGCTCAAAAGATTTAATTTGGATTTTAGAGCATGAAGATATTTATACTGCAGGAACAAGCTATAAAGATGATGAAATAATTGACAAAAATATAAATATTTTAAAAACAAACAGAGGTGGAAAAATCACTTATCATGGGCCAGGTCAATTAGTTTGTTATTTTGTAATAGATTTAAACAAAAGAAAAAAAGATATAAGAAATTTTATTTCTATAATTGAAAAGACTATTATTAAAACTTTGAAATCTTACAATATTGATACATTCGCAGATAAAAAAAATATTGGAATTTGGTACAACGATAAAGGAAAAGAAAAAAAGGTTGCAGCGATAGGAGTAAGGGTAAGTAAATGGATTGCATATCATGGTTTCTCAATAAATATTAATAATGACCTAAGTAAATATAATGCAATTATTCCATGTGGTATAAGAAATAAAGGAGTAACCTCTTTAAAAAAAATAAGTGATCAAAATTATAAAGATTTAGATCAAAAGATAGTAAAGAATTTTATTTCAAACTTGGAAGTCTAAGCCTTTTACTATGAATTAACTTTATGAAATAATCAGGTAATGTTGCTTTAAATGTATATTTTTTATTTTTCATTATAAATTTGATTTGATAGGAGTGAAGCATTAAATCTTTATTAATCCCCTTTTTTGAAAAACTAGAATTATATTTTTTATCGCCATAAATTGAATGTCCGATATTAAATAATTGTTTTCTAAGTTGATGTTTTCTACCAGTTATAGGCTTCATTTCAATCAAACTTGAATTAAAATTTTTATCTAAAACTTTATAAATAGTTTTTGCTTTTTCGGTTATCTTTTTTCCATTGTCATATCTTATTAAATTATTATTCCATTCTCCTGAATTTTTTTCAATTTCACCATGACAGATTGCAATATATTTTTTGTGTACTTTTCTTAATCTAAACAAAGATGTTAATAACTGTGCTGTTTCTCGGTTTTTAGCTATTACAAAAACTCCTGAAGTATCTTTATCTAATCTGTGAACAGAAAAAGGTTTAGTTCCTTCAAAAATTTTACTTTTTTTAAAAATGTCAATTAAATTTTTTTTTGATTTTGTTCCACCCTGAACTGAAATTCCTGAACTTTTATTAAGAACAACAAAGTCATCGTTATTCTCAATAATGAGATTTTCATTTTCTTTTATAATTATATTGGTTGGTTGAAATTTAATTTTACTATTAATAATCTTTTCTTCAAATTTAAAGTCAAATAATTCAATCTTATCATTTAATTTAATTTTTATAGAACTTTTAACCTTTTTTTTATTTAATTTTATTTTTCCTCTTCTTAAATTTTTTTCAATAAAGCTTTGTGGCATTTTTCCCAGTTTATTTCTTAAATACCTATCAATTCTCATTTCATGAAAAGCAGAATCAACAACTAAAGTTTTCTTCATAAAATTACATTTAATGAATTTATTTAGCTGTAGCTACTTTTTTATCTTCTTTTTTTTGATTATCTTTATTTGTATCTTTTGAGGTATCTTTTTTCTTCTTATCTACTCTTTTTGCTTCTAAATCTCTATCTACAAGCTCAATAATAGCCAAAGGAGCATTGTCACCATATCTAAAACCTGCTTTTATTATTCTTGTATAACCGCCATTTCTTTTCTGATATCTTTTAGACAATGTTTTTTTTACTTTGTTGGCTGATTTAATATCTTGAAGTTTAGAAACCAGCATTTTAGTTGAATGTAAATTATCTTTTTTTCCCAAAGTAATAATTTTGTCTGCCTGTGGTTTTAAAAATTTTGCCTTAGGTAAAGTTGTTTTTATTTGCTCATATTTTATCAAAGAATTGAGCATATTTTTTAATAAGGCTTTTCGATGCTCTGATGTTCTATTTAATTTTTTATTAGCAAAACCATGTCTCATTAAATTGTTTCCTCTAATTTTTTTGACATTTCAGCGATATTGTCTGGTGGCCAATTTGGTATTTCCATTCCTAGGTAAAGAGACATGCCTGTTAAAACTTCTTTAATTTCATTAAGGGATTTTCTTCCAAAATTTGGAGTTCTCAACATTTCTCCCTCAGATTTTTGAACTAAATCTCCAATGTAAATTATATTATCATTTTTTAAACAATTCATTGATCTAACTGATAATTCAAGCTCATCAACTTTACGTAATAAATTTTTATTAAATTCTGGTTCTTTTGAAACCTCTTTTATAGGTGCTTCAACCGGTTCATCAAAATTGATAAACATTTTGAGTTGATCTTGAAAAATTCTTGCTGAATAAGCAACTGCATCCTCTGCTGAAATTGAACCATTTGTTTCTACCTCCATAGTCAATTTATCATAATCTAGAGCTTTACCTTCTCTAGCTGTGCTTACTGAGTAAGAAACTTTTTTTACAGGACTGTATAAGGAGTCAATTGCGATTAATCCCAAAGGTGGTTCTTCTGGTTTATTTAAATCTGCTGGAACATATCCTTTACCGGTATTTACATTCATTTCCATGTGAAAGTTTGTGTTTTCGTCTAAATTACAAATTGTCAAATCAGGGTTAAGTATTTCAACATCAGCAACTTGGGTAATATCAGAAGCTTTAATTTCTCCAGGTCCCTTAGCATCTAAAACTAATTTTTTTGTTCCCTCTGATGCACATTTTAAAGCCAAAGATTTTACATTAAGTACAATATCAGTAACATCTTCTCTTACACCTTTAATAGATGTAAATTCATGAAGAACACCATCTATCTGTATTGATGTTACTGCAGCACCTCTAATAGATGAAAGTAAAATTCTTCTTAACGAATTTCCTAAAGTTAAACCATAACCTTTTTCTAAAGGTTCAGCGACTATTGTTGCATGAGTAAGATCATCACTCATTTTTACATCTAATTTTGCAGGTTTAATTAGTGATTTCCAATTTTTTATATTTACATTTTCAGTTTCCATTAAACTCTCCTCTTTTTTGGTGGCCTTGTTCCGTTATGTGGCATTGGTGTTGTATCTTTTATTGATAAAATTTTAAACCCACGGGCCTGTAATGCTCTTAAAGCTGTTTCACGTCCTGATCCAGGTCCTTTTATTTCAACTGATAATGTCTTCATTCCACATTCTAATGCTTTTGAAGCAGCTGCATCAGCAGCTATTTGAGCAGCATAAGGAGTTGATTTTCTAGAGCCTTTAAAACCTTTTTGACCAGCTGATGCCCATGAAATTACATTACCATTTGTGTCAGCAATTGATATTATTGTATTATTAAAAGTTGATTGTACATAAGCAATTCCATTCAAAATATTTTTTTTAACTTTTTTCTTTTTTGAATAACTACTTTTAACAACTTTTTTAGAAGATTTTTCTTCTTTTTGGTTTTTAATTTCTGTTTTGTCTTCTTTTGCCATATTATTTTTTTAATGGTGTTAATTTTTTACCAGCTATTGCAATTGCTTTTCCTTTTCTTGTTCTTGCATTGCATCTGGTTCTTTGACCTCTGACTGGAAGTTTTTTTCTATGCCTAGATCCTCTATAACAAGCTAAGTCAATTAATCTTTTGATACTCAAAGAATAATCTCTTCTCAAATCTCCCTCAACTTTAAAATTTTGATCAATATATTCTCTTATCTTTAAAATTTCTTCATCAGTTAATTCATTAACTCTTTTTTTACCTGGAATTTCTAAAGCTGAACAAATTTGTTTAGAAAATTTATCACCTATACCATAAATATAAGTCAGACCTACATGAACTAATTTATTTTGTGGAATATTGATACCTGCTATACGAGCCATAATTTTGTGATAAATTTTTGCTCTTTTATATAAGAAGATCTTCCAAAGTCAATGTCTTATAAATTGAAAAAACTACTGATTTTATTGGTTATTTGATCAATTTTTTGACTTCCATCAATTTCGTAAAAGTTTGAATTTTTAGAGTAGAAATCTAACACTGGTTTAGTGGTTTCCATATAAGTGTCATATCTTTTAAGAATAGTATCTAAATCATCATCTGATCTTTTTTCTAAAACTTTTCTTTTTTTTATTCTTGCAATAATCGTTTCTTTATCAACATTAAGAAAAAAGATAAAATCAATTTTTTGTTTTGAATGTTCTAATAAAATATCTAAATTTTTAGCCTGACTAAGTGATCTTGGATATCCATCGAATATCAATTTATTTTTTTTTTGAGGATCTTGAACTACATTTTTAATCAGTTTATTAACTATTTCATCACTTATAAATTTACCTTCATTCATATCGTTGATTATCATCTTTCCAATCTCAGTATCATTTTGAATCTCATTTCTTAACATATCACCTGTTGATATTTGGAAAGAATTTAATTTTGTGACTAAATATTTTGCTTGAGTGCCTTTTCCTGCGCCAGGGGGGCCAAATAGGATAATATTCACTTATGATCTTCCAAATTTTGTTTTCTTAATAAGTTGCTCATATTGAGAACTCATTAGTCTTGTTTGTATTTGAGTAACTGTGTCAATTGCTACAACAACAACAATCAAAATTGAAGTACCTCCTAAATAAAAAGGGATTGGATAGTTTGCAATTAAAAATTCAGGCAACAAACATACTAAAGTTAAATATAAAGCTCCAATTGTAGTTAATTTTGTTAAAATATTTTCAATATATAAAGCTGTGCTTTCACCTGGTCTTATACCTGGTATAAATCCACCATACTTTCTGAGATTATCTGCAGTTTCAACAGGATTGAATGTAATTGAAGTATAAAAGAAAGTAAAAAAAATAATCCCTGATGCATAAAGCAACATGTATAGAGGCTGACCTTGAGTAAAATATGAACTCAAATTCAAAAAAGTCTCATTTTCTGAAAAATTAAAATTAGAAAAAGTAACAGGCAATAATAAAAGTGCTGAAGCAAAAATAGCTGGAATTACACCTGCTTGGTTAATTTTAAGGGGTAAATGAGATGACTCCCCTCCATACATCTTATTTCCCATTTGTCGTTTGGGATAATTTATTAAAATTTTTCGTAACGCTCTCTCCATAAATACAATAAACAAAATTGTTAAAATTAATAAAATAAAAATACCTATAATCATTAAAGTAGAAACAGCACCGGTTCTACCAAGTTCAAATGTGGTTACTAAAGCACGAGGTATTTCTGCAACAATACCTGCAAAGATAATTAAAGAAATACCATTTCCAATACCTCTTTGAGTAATTTGCTCTCCTAACCACATTAAAAAAATTGTGCCTGCAACTATTGTGGTCACTGTAGATATCTTAAAAAATGTTCCAGGATTAATTACTAAATTGGCAGATGATTCTAAACCCACAGATAAACCATAGCCTTGAACTGTGGCTAATAAAACTGTTCCGTATCTTGTGATTTGAGTTATTTTTGCTCTACCAATTTCGCCTTGAGATTTTAAATTTTTAAAATAATCAGATACCCCCGTTAATAATTGTACAATAATTGAAGAGGATATATATGGCATAATTCCTAAAGCAAATATTGCCATTCTACTTACAGCACCTCCTGCAAAAACGTTAAACATACCAAGCAAACCTTTTTGATTTCCTTCCATCATAATTTTTAGCTGTTCAGGATCTATTCCTGGTAATGGAACAAAGGTTCCAAATCTATACACAGCTAGAATCGCAATTGTAAAAAGAATTCTATTTCTTAAATCAACATTTGATGATGAAGCACTCATACTCAAGGATTATTTCTTTAATTGAATTGATCCGCCAATTTTTTCAAGTTTTTCAACAGCTGACTTTGATGCTAAATCAGCCTCAATATTTATCTTATCTTTTAAATCACCAGTACCTAAAATCTTAAGTTTATTTGAATTTCTATTTATCAATTTAAGTTTTTTAAGTAAGTCTGAATTTAAAATATCGGTAGTTTTTATATTTTTTTTATCTATGAATGATTGGATTTTATTTAAGTTAATAATAGCTATATTGTTTTTGTTAATTGAATTAAAACCTCTTTTTGGAAGTCTTCTGTATAAAGGCATTTGTCCACCTTCAAAACTTTTTATAGCCACTCCAGATCTCGATTTTTGACCTTTAACTCCTCTTCCAGATGTTTTGCCTTTACCTGAGCCTATACCCCTACCCACTCTAATTTTCGTCTTATTTATTTTATTTCTATTATTTAAACTTATCATTAGCCTCTTTTCTCAATAATTTCTGAAATTTTTTTATTTCTAATACTTGAAATTTGTTTAGGTGAATTTTGTTTTAATAAAGCCTTCATAGTTGCTCTTATTACATTATGCGCATTAGAGGTACCCATTGATTTTGCAACAATATCTTTAACACCAAGAACTTCACAGACAGCCCTTACTGGACCACCAGCTATAATTCCTGTTCCTTTAGATGCAGCTCTTAAAACAATTTTTCCAGATCCATCTTTAGCTTGTACATCGTGATGAATAGTTCTTCCCTCTCTTAATGGGATATGGACTAATTTTCTTCTAGCCATTTCATTGGCTTTTTTGATTGCATCTGGAACCTGTTTAGCTTTTGCATGTGCAATACCGATTTTTCCAGCTTGATTTCCAACAACAACAAGTGCGGAAAAACCGAATCTTCTTCCACCTTTTACAACTTTTGTTATTCTGTTTATATGAACAAGTTTCTCTAAAATATCATCAACTTTTTTTTCTTTATTATTCTCCATAACTAAAATTCCATCCCATTTTTACGTAGTGTATCTGCAAAAATTTTTATTCTTCCATGATATTTATAAACACCTCTATCAAAAAAGATTTTTGTTATCTTTTTTTCTTGAGCTTTTTTTGCTAATTTTTCTGCAACTATTTTTGATAATTCTGACTTTTTGATCTTTGGCATAGATCTTATATCTTTTTCAACTGAAGAAGCAGATAAAAGAGTTATATTTTTACTATCATCAATTATTTGTGCTGAAATATTTTTTGATGATCTAGAAATACTAAGCCTAAATCTATCTTTTCTAGAAACATTCTTAAGTTTATTTCTAACTCTAAATTTTTTTCTTATATTAGTAGTTATCTTCATTATTTCTTTTTACCTTCTTTTTTAAGCACATATTGACCTTTTTCTCTTATTCCTTTGCCTTTATATGGTTCTATTTTTCTTAATATCTTTATTTTAGATGCTGTAGATCCAACTTTTTGTTTATCAGCGCCACTGATCTTTAAAGTTGTTTGTTTTTCAACGACAATTTTAATACCGTCTGGTATATCAAAGTCAATATCATGACTATATCCTAGCTGTAAGTTTAATTTATTTCCTTTGATCGATGCTCGATATCCAACACCAACTAATTCGAGAGTCTTTTCATATCCTGAGCTTGAACCTATAACCGCATTATTAATTAAACTTCTTTTCATTCCCCACAATCTTTTAGTATTTTGATCTAGTTTTTTTGGTTGAATTGAAATTTCTTTTCCATCTTTGATATCTAAATTAAAAATTTCTAAATCTATATCTAAAGAACTTTTGCCAATCGGACCTTCTATATTTAATATATTTCCTGCAAGGGCAACTTTTACTTTTTCTGGAATTGAAATATTTATTTTACCTATTTTCGACATTAAAACACCTTACAAATTATTTCTCCACCTACTCTTTGTTTTCTAGCATCCATATCTGTCATAACTCCTTTAGGAGTAGAGACTATGGCAATACCTAAGCCATTATTTATTTTTGGCAAGCTATCTGCACTTGAAAAAATTCTTCTACCTGGTTTTGATACTCTCTCAAATGCGCTTATTACAGGATTACCTGAGTGATATTTAAGCTCCAAAGATAAGACATTTTTATTATTTTCAGAATTTATTTTAAATTCTTTTATAAAACCCTCGTTTTTTAATATTTCGGCAATCTTATTTTTGAAATTTGATGATGGTAAATCAACTTTTTTATGATTTCGAGCTTGAGCATTTTTAACTCTGGCTATCATATCTCCTATTGGGTCACTTAAAGTCATAATTTCCTTTCTACCAGCTTGATTTAACTAAACCTGGTATTTTTCCTTGTAATCCAAGTTGTCTTAATGCAATTCTTGATATCTTTAACTTTCTATAAACACCATGAGGTCTTCCAGTTATTTGACATCTGTTCATTACCCTTGTTTTAGCTGAATTTCTGGGCAATTTAGATAATTTTTGTTGAGCTTTAAATCTTTCCTCTAAAGGTAATTTTTTATTCATTATTATTTTTTTTAATTTTTGTCTTTTCTTAAAAAATTTATCCGAAAGTTTTATTCTTCTATTATTTTTATTTATTGAACTTAGTTTTGCCATTTTAGTTTTCTCCTTTTTTAATAAATGGAAAGTTAAATTTTTCTAGTAAAGCGTAACTGTGTTCTTTTTTATCTGCAGAAATAACTATATTTATATCAAGACCTCTTACTTTATCAGCTCTATCAAAACTGACTTCCGGAAATATAATGTGTTCTTTAACACCAAATGTGTAGTTACCAAATTTGTCAAAACCTTCTGCGGATAAACCTCTGAAATCTTTAATTCTTGGCAACGCGATATTGACTAATCTATCTAAAAATTCATACATTTTATTTTTTCTTAAAGTTACCTTAAGACCTGCATTTGAACCTTTTCTAGTTTTAAAATTAGCAACTGATTTTTTAAATTTAGTTACGACAGGTTTTTGACCAGTTATTTTAGCCAAATCTTCTTCACATGATTTAAGAACTTTTGAGTCATTTCCATCTAAACCAAGTCCCATATTTAAAACTATTTTTTCAATCTTTGGACCCATGTATAAATTTTTAAATCCAAACTGTGTTTTTAATGAAGGTTGAATTTCTTTAAGATAAAGTTCTTTTAATCTTGGACTCATTATTTTTTAGCCTCTACTTTTTTTGTTTTAGATTTATCAGTTAAAATTTTCAAATTAGATATATGGATAAAATTTTCTTTTGATACTATTCCACCTTTTTTTTCTTTAGTAGTCTTTATATGTTTTTTAACCATATTCATGTCTTTTACTTTTGCTCGATTATTAGATCTATCAATTTCAATAATCTCACCTTCTTTTTTTTTATCCTTACCACTTAGTATTATTACCTTTGATCCTTTTTTAATCATTACAAAACCTCCGGCGCTAGAGATATTATTTTCATTTGTCCTCTATTTCTTAATTCTCTGGTAACTGGACCAAAAATTCTTGTTCCAACTGGTTCACCTTTGTCATCAACTAATACAGCAGCATTATTGTCAAATTTAACCTTGGAACCGTCATCTCTGTGTATCCCTTTTTTTACTCTGACAACTACAGCTTTGTGAACTGAACCTTTTTTCACTTTACCCTTTGGAATAGCTTCTTTGACTGCAATTACTATTGTATCACCGATGCTTGCGTATCTTCTTTTTGATCCACCTAATACTTTGATGCATTCAATTTTTTTTGCTCCAGTATTATCTGCTACTTGTAATTCAGTTTGTACTTGTATCATTATTTTGAATTCTCCATTACCTCAAATTTCTTATTTTTTGAAAAAGGTTTGCTTTCTATAATTGAAACCTTGTCACCTTTTTTAAACTTATTGTTTTCATCATGTGCATTATATTTTTTTCTTACACGTATCACTTTTTTTAATAATGGATGAGAAAATTTTCTTTCCACCATTACTGTTATTGTCTTGTTGGGTTTGTCACTAACTACTACACCTGTTAGAATTTTCTTAGGCATTTAATTTACCTCTTAATTGCGTTTTTAATCTTGCTATAGCTTTCTTAGTTTCACCAATCTTTGCAGGATTAGTTATTTGTGAATTTATTTTTTGAAATCTAAAATTAAATAAATCTTTTTTAAATTTATCGATATTTTTCTGAATTTCACTTTTTGACATTTTTTTAATTTCTTTTTTTTTCATAATTATGCAAATCTTTTAATTGTTTTTGTTTTGATTGGTAATTTTGCTGAAGCCTTATACAATGCCTCTTTAGCTATCTGTTCAGAAACACCGTCAACTTCAAATAAAATTCTTCCAGGTTTAACTCTGCATGCATAATATTCAGGTGAACCTTTACCTTTACCCATTCGAACTTCAATCGGTTTTTTTGAAACTGGTATATTTGGAAAAATTCTAGTCCATACCCTTCCTTGTCTTTTCATGTGTCTTGTAAGAGCAACTCTAGCAGCTTCAATTTGTTTCCCTGTAACTCTGTCAGGAGTTAGAGCTTTTAAAGCATAAGCTCCATAATTAATAAAATTTGCTCTAGATGCGGTACCATGAATTCGTCCCTTATGAGCTTTTCTCCATTTTGTTCTAACAGGTTGCAACATTTTATCTTTTTTCCTCTTTAATAGTTACTTTATTTGTTTCTTGACTAAACTCTTTCGCAAAAACTTCACCTTTATAGATCCAAACTTTAATTCCTATGATTCCGTAAGTAGTTAATGCCTCTGCTTCTGCATAATCAATATTTGCCCTCAGTGTATGAGATGGAATGCTACCATCTCTTAACCATTCCGTTCTTGCTATTTCATTTCCACCCAATCTTCCACTTACAGAAACTTTTATTCCTTTCGCACCTAATCTCAAACACGATTGCATTGCTCTTTTCATTGCTCTTCTATATGAAATTCTCTTCACTAATTGCTGAGCAATATTTTCTGCAACTAAATAAGCATTTGTTTCTGGTTTTTTAACTTCTTTAATATTTAAAGTTACTTCATTAGACGTAAATTTTGATAAATTGTTTTTGATCTTATCAATATCACTTCCTTTTTTACCAATTACAAAACCTGGTCTAGAAGTATAAATTGTTACATAGCATTTATTTGAAGTTCTTTCTATCATAACTTTAGATACTCCAGAATTTATTACATTTTTTTTTATATATTCTCTTATTTTAAAATCTTCTATAAGATAATTCCCAAAATCTTTTTTCTTTGCATACCAAACAGAGTCCCAACCTCTATTGACACCTAATCTAAAACCTACTGGATTAACTTTTTGTCCCATGACTCTCCATTTTTTTCATTTCAGATAAAATTATTGTTACACTAGAATAAGGTTTTAAAATTGGTGCAGCTCTACCTTTAGCTCTCGGTCTAAATCTTTTCATAATAATTTTTTTTCCACAATAAGCTTCTTTGACAATTAGTTTATCAATATCATATTGAAAATTATTTTCTGCATTTGCGACTGCTGAACTTATTGTTTTTCTAATGTCTTTAGTGATTCTTTTTTCTGAAAATTGTAGATCTCTGATTGCCACCTCAACCTTTTTTCCAACAATGTTTCTAAGTATTGGATTTAATTTTCTTACACTAGATCTGACATTATTATTTATAGATCTAACAGTTTTATTTTTGTTATCTTTTGTTTTTTTCTTTTTACTCATAATTATTTTTTAACTTCTGCCTCTGCTGGTTTAGCTGCTTTTTTATCAGCAGGTGTGTGACCAAAGAATGTTCTCGTAGGAGCAAATTCTCCTAGTTTATGACCAACCATATCTTCAGAAATAGTTATAGGTATAAATTTTTTCCCATTATAGATTAGAAAACTAACCCCTACAAAATCTGGAATAATTGTTGATTTTCTGGACCAAGTTTTTATAGGAATTTTTTTTGGGTCATTTTTATACTTATCAACTTTTTTCATTAAACTATCTTCCACAAAAGGTCCTTTCCACACTGCTCTAGCCATTATTTAGTGTCCTTTCTTTTGTTTCTTCTCCTTAAAATAAATTTATCAGTTCTTTTATTATCTCTTGTTTTCAAACCTTTAGCAGATTGACCTGTTCTAGATACTGGATGTCTTCCTCCAGCCGATTTACCCTCTCCGCCCCCATGTGGATGGTCTACTGGGTTTTTAACAACACCTCTTGTATGTGGTCTTCGACCAAGCCATCTAGATCTTCCGGCTTTACCAATTTTAATATTTTTTTGATCAGGATTGCTCAAAACACCAATGGTAGCTAATGATCTAGAGTCTATTTTTCTTACCTCACCAGATGCTAATTTTATTAAACTGTAATTTCCATCTACACCACTTATAGTGACAGAAGTGCCAGCAGATCTTGCTATTTTCCCACCAGCGCCTGGTTGAATTTCAACATTATGAATATCAATTCCTACAGGTATATCTTGTAATGGCATGCAATTACCAATTTTAATCTCTTTTTTTGAACCATTTACTATTTTGTCACCAATCTTAATTTTTTGTGGTGCTAAATAATAAGCGTAAGAATTGTCATCAAATTTTACAAGCATGATATAACACGATCTATTAGGATCATACTCAATTCTCTCAACATTCGCGGTAACATCAAATTTTTTTCTATAAAAATCTATGTGTCGATACATTTTTTTGTGACCACCTGCTCTGTTAACAGAGGTAATACGTCCATTATTATTTCTACCTTTCATTGAATTTTTAGGTGATACAAGCGATTTAAATGGTTTACCTTTCCACAAGCCCGACCTATCAACTAAAATAGTGCCTCTCGTTGATTTTGTATAAGGTTTAAATGTTTTTAATCCCATAATTAAATCCCAGTTGTAAGATCAATACTTTGACCTTTCTTTAAAGTAATTATTGCTTTTTTATAACCCGAAACACGAACTTTTCTTCCTCTTGTGAGTTTTATTCTATTCTGT
>CACGZG010000004.1 GCA_902577525.1 uncultured Pelagibacteraceae bacterium
TAATTTTTATGGAAAAAATATTGTTAATGAGAGTACCTTAATTAATGGTGTAAAGGAATTTTTAATCTGGTCAAAAAAAAAAGATATTTCGATGGGTGTATGTACAAATAAACAAGAGCATCTAGCAATTGATCTTTTGAAAAAAATTGGAATTTATGAATTTTTTGAATATGTAGCTGGTCACAATACGTTCGAATATTGCAAACCTGATCCTAGACATTTAACTTCAGTAATAGAAATTTTGGAAGGAAACATTAAAAAAACCTTAATGATTGGTGATAGTGAGACTGATGCAAATGCTGCAAGAGATGCTGGTATTCCCATTATTTTACTAGAAGATGGATATACTGAAAAAAATACAACTGAAATTTACCATAATCACTTAATAAAAGACTTTATAGGTATTGAAAAAATTGTAACAAAATATCTTTAATATTGATTATTTTTTTTTAACTATTAAAAACAATTTCGTTAATAAGGAGTAATTTTGATTATTCATAAAGTAAAAGTCTATCCATCTAAAATACATTTACCAAAAAAGAAACAACTTGCCTGGAAAATTGCAGAAATAGCTAGCGATAATGCAAAATTGAGTAAAGATGCTATAGAAATGGTAATCAATAGAATTATTGACAATGCTTCAGTTGCAATTGCATCTTTAAATAGAAAGCCAGTAATTTCATCTAGAGAGATGGCTTTAAAACATTTCAGGAAAAATGGTGCAACTTTATTTGGTGTTAATAGCAAATTAAAATTCGATTGTGAATGGGCAGCTTGGTCAAACGGGACAGCTGTAAGAGAACTTGATTTTCACGATACTTTTTTAGCAGCTGATTATAGTCACCCTGGTGACAATATTCCTCCACTGATTAGTGTTGCTCAACAAAATAAAAAAAATGGATTAGATCTTTTAAGAGGAATAATAACTGCTTATGAAATTCAAGTAAATTTGGTTAAAGGAATTTGTTTACACAAGCATAAAGTAGATCATGTGGCTCATCTTGGTCCAAGTGTTGCAGCAGGTATAGGTTCAATGTTAAAACTAAATACTGAAACAATTTACCAAGCAGTACAACAGTCTTTGCATACAACAATTTCTACAAGACAATCACGTAAAGGAGAAATCTCTAGTTGGAAAGCTTACGCTCCTGCACATGCTGGAAAACTTGCTATCGAAGCTGTTGATAGAGTTATGAGAGGTGAAGGTGCACCAAGTCCAATTTATGAAGGTGAGGATAGCGTGATAGCAAGAATTTTAGATGGCAAGAAAGCTTTGTACAAAATTCCTCTTCCAAAAAAAAATGAGACTAAAAAAGCAATACTTGAAACTTACACAAAAGAATATTCTGCTGAGTATCAATCTCAGGCCTTGATTGATTTAGCAAAAAAATTAAGAAAGAAAGTTGAAAATTTGAATCAAATTAAGAAAATTGATATTTATACTAGCCATCATACTCATTATGTTATCGGCACAGGTGCAAATGATCCTCAAAAAATGGACCCTAATTCAAGTAGAGAAACTTTAGATCATTCAATAATGTATATTTTTGCTGTAGCTTTAGAGGATGGCAAATGGCATCACATAAAATCTTACTCAAAAAATAGAGCCAAAAGAAAAAGTACAATTAGGATATGGAGATCAATAAAAACTCATGAAGATAAAAAATGGACCAAGAAGTATCACGATCCCAATCCAAAGAATAAAGCATTTGGCGCAAAAGTGATAATTTCTCTTAAAAATGGTAAAAAAATTACTGAAGAACAAGGTGTTGCAGATGCTCATCCATTTGGTTCTCGACCTTTTAAAAGAAAAAACTATATTAATAAATTCTTAACATTAACTGAAAATATTTTAAGCAAAAAAGAATGTGATAGATTTTTAAAAATAGTACAAAATTTAAAAAAACTTAAATCAGGACAATTATATAAATTGAACTTAGAGGTAAAAAAAAATTATTTAAAAAGAAATTTTAAAAAAGGAATTTTTTAATGCACTTTATAGAAAAAGAACCTAATCAAAAGAGACTAGATTTAAATAAAAAATTAAGGTCAAATAAAATTTTAAGAGTCCCAGGTGCTTATAATCCTCTCACCGCAAAACTAATCGAGGAAATTGGCTATGATGCTGTTTATGTTTCTGGAGGTGTTATGGCCAATGATTTAGGTTTTCCAGATATTGGATTAACTACTTTACAAGATGTAAGTACAAGATCTTACCTAATATCAAGAGTTACAAACCTACCAACAATAGTCGATATTGATACAGGTTTTAAATCATGCAAAGAAACAATTGAAACATTTGAAGAATTTGGAATTTCTGCAGTACATTTAGAGGACCAAATTGAAAGAAAAAGATGTGGTCATTTGGATAATAAAGAGCTGATTTCAACTGATGCAATGGTAAAAAAAATTAAAGAATGTGTTTCCGCAAAAAAAGATAAAAATTTTAAAATCATTGCAAGATCTGATGCAAAAAGTGTTGAAGGGTTAGAAAAAATGATTGAAAGATGTAAAGCTTATATAGATGCTGGAGCAGAAATTATTTTTCCAGAAGCATTACAAGATGAAAAAGATTTTGAAAAAGTAAGAAAAGGACTTTCTTCCTATTTACTCGCTAATATGACTGAATTTGGAAAAACTAAATTACTAAACTATAAAGTATTAGAAAATTTAGGTTACAATATTGTTATCTATCCAGTTACAACCCAAAGATTAGCCATGAAAAATGTGGAAGATGGATTGAGAGACATTTATGCTAATGGACATCAAAATAATATTATCGATAAAATGCAATCTAGAAGAAGATTATATGAACTTGTTGATTATGAAAAATATAACAGCCTGGATGAAAAAATATATAACTTCAGTTCAAAAGGACACGAATAATGAGTGATGAAATAAAAAAAGGTTTATTAGGTATAGTTGTGGATGAAACTGAAGTTTCTAAAGTTATGCCTGAAATAAATTCTCTTACTTATAGAGGTTACGCCGCACAAGATCTTTGTGAGTATTGTAAGTTTGAAGAAGTAGCATATTTAATTTTGAATAAAGACCTTCCTAATACAATTCAGTTGAGGAAATTTGAAAAAGAGGAAAAAAATAATAGGGAATTATCTAAAGACTTATATTCAATTATAAAAAAAATGCCAAAAAAATCACACCCTATGGATGTTGCTAGAACAGCAGTAAGTATTATGGGTTTAGAAGATAAAGAAACTACAGACTCCTCTCATGAAGCAAATATGAGAAAAGCAATAAGAATTCTAGCTAAAACTCCCACCGCATTAGCAGCTTTTTACAGAATTAGAAAAGGTAAAAAAATTATAAAACCTAAAAAAGATTTAAATATTGCTGAAAATTTTTTCTATATGTGTTTTGGAAAAGTACCTCAAAAAGAAATTGTTAAAGCGTTTGATGTCTCATTAATATTATATGCTGAACATAGTTTTAATGTTTCTACTTTTACTGCCAGAACTATAACAAGTAGTTTATCTGATATTCATGGTGCTATAACAGGGGCAATTGCAAGCTTAAAAGGTCCTTTACATGGTGGCGCAAATGAAGAAGTGATGCATATGATGAATAAGATAAAAAAACCTGAAAATGCTCTTAAATGGATTAATGATGCACTAGATAATAAAGAAGTTGTAATGGGTTTTGGCCATAGAGTATATAAAAGTGGAGATTCGAGAGTTCCAACAATGAGAAAATATTTTGCGAAAGTCGCAAAAATTAAAAAAGATAAAAAATTTGAGAAAATTTATGACATTGTTGAGAAGGTGATGATTGATAGGAAAAATATTCACCCAAATGTTGATTATCCTACTGGACCCACTTACCACTTGATGGGTTTTGATACTGATTTTTTTACACCTATTTTTGTTATTTCAAGAATAACTGGTTGGTCAGCTCATATAATGGAACAACATGCTGCCAATAAACTTATCAGGCCTTTAGCTAGCTACAAAGGCAATAAACACCGAAAAGTTGTTCAATTAAATCAAAGATAACTATAATTTCTCAATTTTTGCAAATCTTGAGGAACAAATTATATCACATCTAAAATTATTAATTTTTACAAACTCATCAATTGCTTTTCTTACCCCTGGTGCATATGATAAATTATAATCATCACATAAAATTGTTCCATTCTTGTTTATAACCTCAATACAATTATTTAAATCATTTTTTACAGTTTCATAATCATGTCCACCATCTAAAAAAACATAATCAATTTGTGACATATCAATTTTTTTTAAAACTTTGTTAGAGTTACCAACTATCAAATGAACATTTTTTTCAAATTTTTTTAATAAACTTTTCACAGACTCTAAACTATACGGATCTTCTTTTTTAATATATTTAAAGTAAAATTGTTTCAATGGATTTGAAAATTTGGTATTTGGTATTATTTCTGAATTATTTGCATCACCTTTTTGAAATAAATCTAAACCTATATATTTAAAATCATCTCTATGTATTTGATATAGTAATTCACAAATATTTCTTGCTGTCACACCGTGAAAAACACCAACTTCTAGAAAAACTTTTGGTTTTTTCTTTTCAACTTCTTTTAGAAAAAAATCACCATCCCCTTTTTGTTTAAGACTGGTTTTTCTAAAATACTTTTTGTATTTCAATGGAATTAACTAAATGCTTCAGCCCAAGTTCCTTGTGTTGATGCTTTAGAATACTCTGTAGCACGACCTTCAAAGAAATTCATATGCTCAACTGCATTTAACATTGTATCTAACCAACCCAAAGGATTTTTTTCAACTTTATAAATTGGTTCCAATCCAAGTTGATCTAATCTTCTGTTAGCAATAAATCTAATGTAATCTTTAACCTCTTGAGCTGTTAAACCTTCCATCGGTCCCATTTCAAAAGCTAAATCAATAAAAGCATCTTCATGCTCGACTATTATTCTACAAGCTTCATAAAGTTCTTTTTTTAATTTAGGTGTCCAAATTTCTGGATTTTCTTTTATGAACTCTTTAAAAATTCTTATCATAGAATTACAATGAAGTGTTTCATCTCTAACAGACCAAGTAACTATCTGTCCCATACCTTTCATTTTATTATGTCTTGGAAAATTTAGAAGAATTGCAAAACTTGCAAATAGTTGTAGACCTTCAGTGAATGCACTAAAAACAGCTACAGTCTTAGCTATATCCTCTTTTGAATTAACATTGAAGCCCTGCATATAATCATATTTATCTTTCATCTCTTTATACTTCATGAAAGCAGAATACTCTGACTCGGGCATTCCAATAGTATCCAGCAAATGAGAGTAAGCAGCAACATGAACTGTTTCCATCGCCGCAAACGCTGTCATCATCATCAAAACCTCTGTTGGTTTAAAAACAGTCGTATAATGTCTTAAATAACAATTATTCACTTCAACATCTGCTTGAGTAAAAAATCTAAAGATTTGTGTTAATAAATTTTTTTCTGGTTGTGATAAATTTTTTTGCCAGTCTCTAACATCATCTCCAAGCGGAACTTCTTCTGGTAGCCAATGAATTCTTTGTTGTGTTAACCACGCATCATAACACCAAGGATATCTAAAAGGTTTATAAACTGGATTTTCTGTTAATAAACCCATCTTTTTTGGCTGAATAATTTCTTTTTTCTCTATTTTAATTTTCTCTGCTACTGACATGATAAACACTCCTCATATTCTTGTTCGTTTGATTGTTGATTTTTAGATTTATATACATTCGCTGTAATATCAGTTGATTTTGCATCATTAATATTCTCAGCTCTTTGGATTGATTTTGATCTACAGTAATAAAGGCTTTTTAGACCTTTTTTCCATGCATCAAAATGAATTTTATGTAACTCTTTTTTATGTACGTCTGCTGGTAAAAACAAATTTACTGATTGCGCTTGAGAGATAAAAGGCGTTCTATCTCCACTTAACTCAATAATCCAGTTTTGATTTAATTCAAATGCTGTCTTAAAAACATCTTTTTCTAAATCAGTTAAAAAATCTAAATGTGAAACCGAACCTTGGTTGGTAGTAATTGTCGACCAAGTTTCATCGTCGTTTTTTCCATGACTTTCTAAAATTTCCTCTAAATATCTATTTCTAACGTTAAAAGATCCAGATAAAGTTTTATGAGTATAACTATTAGCTGCTATTGGTTCGACTCCAGGTGAAGCACCCCCGCAAATTATTGATATAGATGCTGTCGGAGCTATTGCAGTCTTATTAGAAAATCTTTCCTTATATCCATATTCAGCTGCATCAGGGCAAGCACCTCTCTCTTCAGCTAAATCTTTTGATGCTTGATTAACTTTTTCATGAATGTTTTTAAATATCTTTTTATTCCATGCTTTTGCCATTACAGACTCGAGTGGTATTCTGTTTTTTTGTAGAAATGAATGAAAGCCCATGACGCCTAATCCAACACTTCTCTCTCTTTCAGCAGAATATTTTGCATCTTTAAATTGATCTGGAGCTTTATTAATAAAATCAGATAAAACGTTATCCAAAAATCTCATAACATCATTAATAATATTTTTATCATCTTTCCATTCATCATATTTTTCAATATTTAGTGAAGATAAACAACAAACAGCTGTTCTATCTTTTCCATCTTTATCAATACCAGTGGGTAATGTTATTTCACTACAAAGATTTGAAGTTTTAACAGTTAAGTTTGCTAGTTTATGGTGTTGAGGAATCTGCCTGTTAACAGTATCTATATAAATTATGTATGGTTCACCAGTTTCTATTCTAGCTGTTAATAATCTGATCCACAAATTTCTTGCTGATATAGTTTGTTGCACAGAACCATCAACAGGGCTTTTTAATGCCCACTGCTCATCTGTTTCGACTGCACGCATAAATGCATCTGAAACCAAAACTCCATGATGCAAATTTAAAGCTTTTCTGTTAGGATCACCACCTGTTGGTCTTCTCATTTCAATAAACTCTTCAATCTCTGGATGATCGATCGGAAGATAACAAGCTGCGGACCCTCTTCTTAATGAACCTTGGCTGATTGCCATAGTTAATGAGTCCATAACTTTTATAAACGGAATAATGCCAGAAGTTTTTCCCACTCTACCAATTTTTTCTCCAATAGATCTAAGATTGCCCCAATAACTTCCTATACCTCCACCTTTGGCTGCCAGCCAAACATTTTCACTCCAAAGATCGAGAATGCCGCCTAAACTGTCTGATGCTTCATTTAAAAAACAAGAAATAGGTAAACCCCTTTTAGTACCACCATTAGATAATACTGGAGTTGCAGGCATGAACCAAAGATTGCTGATATAATTATAAATTCTTTGTGCGTGTAAATTGTCATCAGCATATGTGCTAGCTACTCTAGCGAATAAATCCTGAAAAGACTCATTGTGACCAAGATATCTATCTTTCAAAGTTGCTTTACCAAAATCCGTTAAATTAACATCTCTAGAACGATCAATTTTAATTATTATTCCTTTATCATTTTGAAAAAGCTCGGTCTCATTATTCAACGAAAATAAATCAGGTCTGTTATCTTTATTTAAGTTTTGAACTTCAGGGTTATATTCAGAGACAGCTTTCTTTATTGCCAGAGATAGTATTTTATTCATTTTTTTGTTAATATATCTTGTTGTTGTAGCGAAAACAACTACATGTTGTATGCGCTTGGTATTGATATACTAAATATTATGTAAATCAATAGAACATTTATAGAACAGTGAAAAAAAAATTCAACTATAAAAATGAAAAAAATGTGAGTAATTAACAGCATGAATCAATCAATAAAAATAGACCCCTTCGGTTTTAGGGAATATGACGCAAGATGGATTTATGAAAAAGATATTAACGAGCAAGGAGTTACGAATCTCGGAAAAGGTCTTGGTACTCAAATTAGAGAACATACTAAAAAAGAAAATCCAAGAGTAATAGTCGGACATGATTATAGATCGTACAGTGAAAAAATAAAATTAGCTTTAAAGAAAGGTTTGGTTTCAACTGGATGTTTCGTTGAAGATGTTGGCTTATCTTTATCACCAATGGTTTATTTTGCACAATTCAATTTAGATGCAGATGCTGTTGCAATGGTAACTGCTAGTCATAATGAGAATGGTTGGACAGGAGTAAAAATGGGCATCAAAAAAGGATTAACACACGCCCCAGAAGAAATGAAAGAATTAAAAGAAATTACCTTAAACCAAAAATTTACCAAAGGTGAAGGTAATGAAAAACAAATTAAAGACTTTGATAAAGTTTATAAAAAAGATTTAATAAGTAAAAATAAATTAAAAAAAAAAATAAAAGCTGTTGTTGCGTGTGGTAACGGTACAGCAGGAATTTTTGCTCCTGATATACTGAGAGGTATTGGATGTGAGGTTATCGAATTAGACTGTAATTTAGATTGGAATTTTCCAAAATATAATCCAAACCCTGAAGATCTTAAAATGCTTCATGCAATAGTTAAATCAGTAAAAGAAAGTAATGCTGACATAGGTTTTGGTTTTGATGGAGATGGTGATCGTGTTGGTGTAATTGATAATGATGGGAATGAGATTTTTTCAGATAAAATAGGATTGTTAATTGCAAGAAATTTATCTGAATTGCACAAAAAATCTAGTTTCATTGTTGACGTCAAGTCAACTGGACTTTATTCAAATGATATAATATTAAAAAAAAATAAATGTGAAACAATTTACTGGAAAACAGGTCATTCACACATAAAAAGGAAGGTTTACAATGAAAAAGCCTTAGCAGGTTTTGAAAAAAGTGGGCACTTTTTTTTTAACTCACCCTTAGGGTATGGTTATGATGATGGAATTAATTCTGCAATACAAATTTGTCATTTGTTAGATAAACAAGAAAAAAAAATGAGTGAAATAGTTAATGATCTTCCTTTAACTTATCAAAGTCCTACAATGGCTCCTTTTTGTAAAGATAATGAGAAATATAATGTGGTGGACGATATTGTAAAAAAGATCGAACAAATCAAAAAAGATAAAATCAAAATTGATGGTAAAGAAATAAAAGATATTTTAACTGTTAATGGAGTGAGATTTTCATTTAATGATGGATCATGGGGTCTTATAAGAGCTTCCTCAAATAAACCATCTTTAGTTATTGTTACAGAAAGCACTCAAAGTGAAAAAAATAAAAAAGAAATATTCTATTTCATTGACACTTTACTTCAAAAAACAGGAAAAATTGGTGAGTATGATCAAAAAATTTAATTAAATAAACGAATATAATAAAATAAATCATGCAAACATTAATTCTTTTAGCTTTGGTAATCGTTATTGCTTGGGTGTTGTTTAGACCAATAACAAAAAAAGAATTAGATAGATTTAATGATAAAGATAATTGGCCTGATATGGATTTACATTAAGAGCTTAAAGAAGGTTGTTTTTTCATGTCTTCTTTGTTAATACCAGCAACTCGAACAGGTTTTTTCATAGCATCTCTTCTAAAAGGCTCACCCAATTCTTGATTTAAAATAACCTCTATAAATGTTGTAATCCCTTTTTTTTGATCTTCACAAGATTTTTTAATAGCTGCTGTTGTCTCTTCCATTGTTTTGACTGTTACACCTTTTAAACCACAAGCATCAGCTACTTTTGCAAAACTTAACTCTGGATCTAATTCTGTTCCCACAAAATTATTATCGAACCAAAGAGTAGTATTTCTTTTTTCAGCGCCCCATTGATAATTTCTAAAAATTACCATTGTAATTGCTGGCCACTCTTCTCTTGCACATGAGCTCATTTCATTCATACTAATTCCAAACGCACCATCTCCTGCAAAACCAATTACTGGTGTATCTGGACAACCAATTTTTGCTCCAAGTATAGATGGAAAACCATAACCACATGGCCCAAACAAACCGGGTGCCAAATATTTTCTCGGTTTTTCAAAAGTTGGATAAGCATTTCCAATCGCACAATTATTTCCAATATCACTTGAAATAATAACATCCTCAGGCATACCAGCTTGTATTGCTCTCCAAGCTTGACGAGGAGACATTCTATCTTTATCTCTTTCTCTTGCTTCTTTGTTCCAAACTGTTCCCTCATCATCATCCTCATGATCTAAACTTGATAATTTTTGCAACCATGCAGATTTAGTTTGATGAATTAAATCTTTTCTTTTTTGTCTATCAATATCCCCAGCAGTTGAAGATAAGTTATCTAATATTTGTGTTGCTACTAATTTGGCATCGCCACTTATTCCAACAGTTACTTTTTTAGTTAATCCAATTCTATCTGGATTCATATCTACCTGAATAATGCTTGCTTTTTTTGGCCAATAATCAATTCCATATCCTGGAAGTGTTGAAAAAGGATTTAATCTTGTTCCTAAAGCTAAAACCACATCTGCCTTAGAAATTAATTCCATTGCAGCCTTAGATCCATTGTATCCTAGTGGTCCAACCGCCAAAGGGTGGCTACCAGGAAAACTATCGTTATGTTGGTAACCGGAACAAACAGGTGCGTCTAATTTTTCAGCAAGTTTTTTAGTTTCTTCGATAGCTCCACCAATCACTACACCTGCTCCAGACAAGATTACAGGAAACTTTGCTTTAGATAATAAATCAGCAGCTTTCAAAATTGCATCTGCACCACCACCCTGTCGTTCCAATCTAACAATTGGAGGAAGGTCAATATCAATTACTTGACACCAATAATCTCTTGGAACATTAATTTGCGCTGGTGCGGAACCTCTTATTGCTTTTTCGATAACTCTATTTAACACCTCAGCCATTCTTGACGGATCTCTAACCTCTTCTTGATAACACACCATATCTTTAAACAAATTCATTTGCTCAACCTCTTGAAAACCACCTTGGCCCATTGTTTTATTGGCTGCTTGAGGAGTTACTAAAAGTAGTGGCGTATGATTCCAATATGCTGTTTTAATTGGGGTTACCAATCCAGTAATACCAGGTCCATTTTGAGCAATGACCATTGACATCTTTCCAGTGGCTCTTGTATATCCGTCAGCTATCAGACCACCATTTGTTTCATGAGCAACATCCCAAAAAGTTATGCCTGCATCTGGGAATATATCGGAAATTGGCATGAACGCTGAACCTATAATTCCAAAAGAGTGTTCTATACCGTGCATTTGTAAAACTTTTACAAAAGCTTCTTCTGTTGTCATTTTAGTCATTAATAGAACCTTTCTTAATTAGTTTAAGATAATTTTTAAAAACTAATTGTTAATTTTGGTGATTAATATATAAGTTTTCACAAAATTCAAACAACAAATCGACACTATAAATGGCCACAGATATAATTATTCACGACCAAAAAGATAATGTGGGAGTGGTTGTAATTGAAAAAATTGCTCCAAAACAAGATTGCTCTTGCTGGATAATGGAAAATGACAGTTCTGTAAATATTCAATCATTAGATGAAATCCCATTAGGACACAAAATTGCAATGACTGATTTGAAAGAGGGAGATACTATATTAAAATATGGTCATGATATTGGTAAGGTCGTGAAATCAATTAAAAAAGGTGAACATGTCCATGTTCATAATGTAAAAACAAAAAAATGGTAAAAAAATGGAAATACCAAAAACTTTTCTAGGCTATAAAAGAGAAAACGGAAGGGCTGGTACAAGAAATCACGTCATAATTCTTCCTGTGGATGATATTTCTAACGCTTGTGCTGAGGCGGTTTCAAATAATATTAAAGGAACTATTGCATTACCCCACTCATATGGAAGACTTCAATTTGGTGCAGATTTAGAGTTACATTTTAGAACAATGATTGGAACAGGAAGTAATCCAAATGTTGCCGCTGTAATTGTGATTGGTATTGAACCTAAATGGACAAAAAGAATTGTAGATGGAATTGCAAAAACTGGAAAACCAGTTGAGGGATTTCATATCGAAAGGACTGGTGATATTGGCACGGTTATGAAAGCATCGAAAAAAGCACAAGAATTTGTAATGTGGGCTTCCGAAAAACAAAGAGAGGAATGTCCTATAAGTGATTTATGGATATCAGTAAAATGTGGTGAGTCTGATACTACTTCTGGCTTAGCCTCTAATCCGACTGTTGGGAATTTAATGGATAAACTTGAACCTCTTGGGGTACATTTATGTTTTGGTGAGACATCAGAGCTAACAGGAGCAGAAAAAGTTTGTGCTACCAGAGGAGCTACAAAAGAAGCTTCTGAAAAATTTATGAAAACTTGGAGTGCATATAATGATTTTATATTAAAAGAAGCTACAGATGATCTTTCTGAAAGTCAGCCAACAGCTGGAAATATAGCAGGTGGTTTAACGACTATTGAGGAAAAAGCTTTTGGAAATTTTCAAAAAATTGGAAATTGCAAATTTGTTGATGTTTTAGAGCCAGCTGAGGAACCAAAAAAAGGAAAAGGTTTATACTTCATGGATACATCTTCTGCTGCAGCAGAATGTGTAACTTTACAAGCAGCTGCAGGATTTAATATTCATTTATTTCCAACTGGTCAAGGTAATATTGTAGGAAATCCTATTGAGCCAGTTATAAAATTAACTGCAAATCCGCTAACAGTAAAATCTATGGGTGAACATATAGATTGTGACGTTTCAAAAATTTTATCTCGAGAAATGAATTTGTCTGAAGCAGGTGATGAATTAATTAAAACAACTTTAAAGGTTGCAAACGGTCGATTAACATGTGCAGAAGCCCTAGGGCATAGAGAGTTTGTAATGACTAAACTTTATAGAAGTGCTTGAACTATTTTGTTGGTTTTGCGAAATATTTTTTTCTCCAAATTGATAGAAATCTTCTTATAAAAGCAGCGCCAATTCCCAAAAACACAGCAAACATAATTGAAAATAAACCATAAAAGAATGGCATATCATTTGAAAATTCTTTTATAAATTGAGAAAAAAAGTTTAGATCTTGACTCATTGATTGAATAGTTTCTTTATTAATTTCTTCTGCAAAAAAAGTATCATAAGCAATAGCTATTCCAACAATTAAAAGTAAAATAGCTAATAATGCTTTTAATCCTGAACTATCGATTTGTTCTCCAAGTTTTTGACCAACTTGAACTCCCACAATTGATCCTATAACCAACAGCAAAACTAACATTAAATCTATTGAGCCATAATTAAATGAATGCAAAAATGTCACTATGACACTTACAAATATAGTTACAAATAAAGATGTACCAGGAACTAATTTTGTTGGCATCTTTATTAAATAAATCATTGCAGGAACTAAAATAAAAGCTCCACCTATTCCCATAATTGCTGCAATAAATCCAACTAATAATCCAATTACAATAGGGGTAAATATACTCTCATATAATTTAGATTTTGGAAATCGCATTCTAAAAGGAAGACCGTGTATCCAATAATGGACATGAAGTTTTTTTCTCTCTACAACATTCTTTTTTGCTTTGTCGATCTCTCCTAAGCTTTCAACCAACATCAATGTACCAATTATTGCAAGTATGTACATATAAGCTAAAGAAATAACTGTATCTATTTTTCCAATATCTTTAAAATATGTAAATGTATAAATACCTAAAGCAGTTCCTATTGATCCACCAATTACAATCATGAAACCCATTTTGTAATCAAGGGTATTTTTTAAATAATGTGTAGTAGATCCTGAAACTGAGGTAGCTAAAATATTATTTGCTTCATTTGCAACAGCATAAGCTGGTGGAACGCCCATAAAAATTAAAAATGGTGTCATTAAAAAGCCTCCACCAACACCAAATAAACCTGATAACACTCCAACTATTGCACTTAACAAAAGTATTTCAACTGGATTAATAAATACTTGAGCTATTGGTAAAAAAACTTCCATTTAAAATAAAACTTTTAATCTTTTATTATTTAAAAGTTAAAAATGTTCCAACTAAGATGACACTCCAACATGCTACTATTGCTGAAAAAATCCCTGTTTTAATAAAAGTTGTTTTTTTGTTTAAAATTTTTTGTGGGATTTTTATATTTGAAAGGTGCATCTCTAAACCTTCAATACACCTAGCAGAAAAATTGTCAAACTATTATTGAGTATAATTGTTTTTTTTTGAATTAGTAAATTGTTGCACCGAAGACCTTAATTTCTCCATCCTCAACTCCCAAGACCAATCTTCCTAAAAATTCTCCAGGAAACTTCTTATTAGTTTGTTTTATTAAAATTGTAATATGCTCTCCCCGCCTCAACGTTCCAAACGGCTCATAAGTCTCATTTAAATTAGTAATAAGTTCATTATTAGCCCACTGTTTACCAAGTTCTACTTCATTAGCTCCAAATAACATCTGTGTGGAGAAATCTCTTGTAAAACCTCCATAGTCCTTCATATTTGATGATCTTACTAAATTTTCCCAAAATGGTTTGCCAATACTAAAGATCTCTTCATCTGTTTTAGATAATAAGTCCATGGATTAGAAAAAAAATTTTTATTTGTTACGAGGCCTTTTTTTTCTCTTTTTCATCTACGATATGATAAACAGGCACTTTTTCCAGTGAAAATTTTCCAGTCTTAGGATCTCTTCTTGAAACTGTCAAACAGTGCCAATTTTTATCATCTAATTTCATGTGATCGCCTCTATAATAATATCCAGGCCAACGAGTTTCCTCTCTAAACAATGTGTGCTCAGTTACACATTGAGAGGTTAATGCTCTATGTTTTAATTCCCAAGCTCTCATCAACTGGTGATAGTCTTCAGCACCTACTTTTTCCAAGTCCTCTACCAACCATTCTAAGAGTTCTAACGCTCTTTTAAGCATGTTCCCATTAGTCATATAATTTGAAGTTATACCACCAACGTATTCATCCATAATTTTTTGAAGTCTTTGAAGTCCTTGAATTGGTGAAATGTAACTCGGTGAAACTGTTCCACCCGTAATTTCATTTTGAGCGATAGTAAAAGTATCTAAAGGTTTATAAACAGCTGTTTTAAAATCATCACATTGTTTATCAGAAACATTTATTCCTTCAGCTTTTTTATCTTCAATATATTTTACAGCTGCTTTAGCTGCTAATCTGCCCTCAGTAAATGATCCTGATGAAAACTTATGCGCACTTCCACCAACAGTATCACCAGCTCCAAATAAACCATCAATTGTTAACATTCTGTTGTAACCCCAGAAATATTCTGGAGGAGATAAATCTTCAGGACCACTTACCCACGCACCTGAACAAGTTGCATGAGACCCCATTACATAAGGTTCCGATGTTGTTAATTCAGGATTAGTATATTTTGGATCTATATTTTGAGATGCCCAAACTACTGCTTGTCCAACTGTCATTCCTAAAAAATTCTCCCAACCAACTGTTTCTAAATGAGGATCCTGAAAAGCTTCTTTTGTAACCATATGAATAGGCCCACCGCCTGCAGCAACTTCTTGAATAAAAGCATGATTTCTTAAACATGTAGGAGTTGGATGATGATCTATATATTCTCCAACTAATTCTTTTGTTTGCTCATACCATTTCTTCTCATAATTTTCACCATTGGCGTTCTGGGTATATGTTTTTAAATGTAAGAAATAAGCACCGACTGGTCCATAACCATCTTTAAATCTGCATAACACAATTCTATTTTCCATTTGTGTCATCTTCGCACCAGCTGCTATAGGCAATGCATATGCTGATCCATTACTCCAAGGGGCATACCAAGTTCTACCCATACCTTCTCCTACTGCTCTAGGTTTAAAAATGTGTGAAGCTCCTCCAGCAGCTACAATAACTGTTTTAGATCTAAAAACATGAAAATCTCCTGTTCGCATATTAAAACCAACTGCACCACCAATTCTATTTTCTTGTGCTTCATCCATTAATAAATGAGTGATCATTATCCTGTTATAAATTTTATCAGCAGATTTTTTTGCTGCCTCAGCAACTATTGGTTTGTAACTCTCACCATGTATCATTATCTGCCATTTTCCTTCTCTCAAGTATCTTCCAGTTTTTTCGTTTTTCATCATTGGAAGACCCCATTCATCAAACATGTGTACTGTTGAATCTACATGTCGAGCCATGTCATATCCTAAGTCTTCTCTAACCATACCCATTAAATCATTTCGAGCATATCTCACGTGATCTTCAGGTTGGTTTTCATCCCATTGCATTCCCATATAGCAATTTATTGCATATAGGCCTTGAGCAACGGCTCCGCTTCTATCTATATTTGCTTTTTCAACACAAATGATTTTTAAATCTCTACCCCAATGTCTAGCTTCAAAAGTTGCTCCAGTGCCAGCCATACCTCCGCCAACAACTAAAACATCACATTCTTCGTAATGAGTTTTGTGCTTAGCCATTAATAGTAAACCCCTTTTTTAAAAGACTCTTTTGGAACTGATGGTAATTCTTGGTTAGTATTTAATCCTTCAGGTTCACTATATAATCTTTGGGAATTTATTTCTCCTTGATTAGGGGTATCTCCATCAGCAAGTTTTGGAATAAATTTTCCCCATGGTTTTGTAGTTATTGGTGAAACGAAATTTTTTTCAGTTCCGTTTCTAAATTTAATTTTCCAAGAAATAGTGCCTTTCTCCTCTTCTCTTCTTACTCTTACACTGTGACCCATTGGGGCGAAATCAGCGTATCCTCTAACATCGATTGCATGATTAGGACAAGCTTTCACACAGGAATAACACTCCCAACAAAAATTTGGTTCAATATTTTTTGCACGTCTAATATTTTCATCTATGTGCATAATATCTGATGGACAAATATCTACACAGTGACCACATCCATCACATCTTGTCATGTATACAAAAGTTGACATAATTTTTAACTTTCTCCTTATCTTAATAACACATTAATAATGTTTTGGCTCTTCTCTTTTTATACCTAGGCCAAATTGCTCAGGCGCATCTGCTGGAGGAGGTAAATTATCCCTTGAACCATCAGCTTCAGCTAAATTTTTTTGTATTGCTGCTCCAGGTTTATAAAACATATGAGCAAATTTAGACCAATAAACACCTCCAAATAAAATCAGATTAGCTGCTACAAACAAAATTAAAAATAAAAATGATAAACCTATTTGGCCATTAAATTGGGTATAAGACCATGCTAATCCAAAAGTTGCACAAGCAAGTAAAGCTAAAACAAATAAATCTGCTTTAATAATTCTGTACCAAGGATGTGCTTCTGCAGATACATCAACTCTTAAAAAAAACCAAAACCAATATCCTCCTATACAAGTTAAGATTGCTCCAGCATGCCAAAGCATTGACCAAGTTTCTGAATTTGATTTATCGGCACCTGTATAACAAAAAACTAACATAGCCGAGGAAACCCAGAACAAAATAGTGCCATACATTCCAAGAACATGTGCAAGTCTTCTTTTACCAAAACCTAATTCAGAGGTTGTTCCAATATCAACAACTGTTGTTTTAGCAATGACAGAAACCTTTTCTCCAACACCTAGCTTTTTTGTTGCAGAAAGTTTTGCTTTTTTAGCATTATTAAAAAAGTAAGTCAGATTTTTATGATGTATCATTTGTATGATTGTTCCAATTGCAATCAACAAAACCATCGCAATAATAAAAGACTGCATTGCAAAGGGTGAGATTGTTTCAGATAAAATTGAAAATGGATTGTTATTAAACATTTCCGCCTTTTTTGTTTAATTTTTGAATTAATTTTTTAAGTTTTATATATAGTTGAATTTATAGTGCAACCTCAAACTAGGGTCAATTTGTCATTAATAACAGGCTATTTATTTCTTTTATAGTGTTGTTTATTTGGGATTACAGACCTCACTCCCCCTTGAGGATTATCAACATCACCTTCTCTACGGGGAATCAGGTGTAGATGACAATGTAAAATTGATTGACCAGAAACTTTTCCAATATTTGTTCCCAAATTAAATCCTTTAACTGTCGGATCTTTTTTTGTAATTTCTTTTTTTATAATTTGAATAAGTTCATTACAGGCAACTAATTCATCATTAGATAAATCAAAATAATCTTTTATATGTCTTTTAGGAATAATTAAACAATGATGTTCTGTGACTGGATAAGAGTCATAACTTGCGTAAGCTAATTCATTTTCGTGAGCACATCCACTTTTGTTAATATCACAGAATAAACAAGGGTTATTTGGGTCTTTCATTTTAAAATTTATAGGAATTACACTTCTTAATGGCGTCATCATAATATTTTGAAAGAATTTTAAAATTTTTCAAATTCTTTCTTTTCCATTTAATCTCATGAATAGTTCTAACTGAAGTAACACCTTTACCAGAGCCTAAAAGTAAAATTTCATCATAATTTTTTATCTCTTTAAGTAAAATATCTTTCTTAAAAATCTTTCTTATTTTTGTTTTGAAAAATTTATAAGTATTTCCCTCATAATAATCCTTTTTTGGAGTAAAAAATTTTTTATCTTTAATAAATAATAAATTTGAAGTTCCAGTTTCTAATAATTTCTTATTGGATACCAATGCAATATCTGATTGAGAAGTATCCATTTTTGAAAGATATGTTAGTATCTTTTTGTATTTAAGATTTTTAAATTGAGGTTTTTCTCTTTTTATTTTTGCTAACTTTAGATTAAAATTTAATTTTGGTTTAACTCTTTTTCTTAAAGAAATTGATATAATTTTCTTATTTACGGCAATTCTCAGCAAATGATTATATTTTTTCTTTTTAGATAAATTTATATTTATTATTTTTAAGATATCTGCTTTTAATGATTTTTTTTTTATATGGTATTTTTTTAATGATGAAATTAGATTTCTTAAATGGTTATTAAAGAACAATATTTTTGCCGGTTTTCCAAAAATCCACATAGTAGTAAAAATTCCATGATCTTCCCATAGATCATTGAATTCTATCTGTCTTAAGTCTTTAAGCCGATAAGATTTTTTTAATAAGTAAGTTGCCATTTATAGTCAAAAAAGATTCTGGGTGAAATTGAAATCCATATATTTTTTCATTATTATTTTCAAAAGCCATTGCAACTTTTGAAGTTAAACATCTCATAGTTATCTCAAAATTATTAGATTTGAAAGGTTCTTTTAATTTTAAAGAATGATACCTGCCAACTTTAAATATTTTCCCTTTTTTAAATAAAGATTTATTATTAATTACTTTTATATTTGATTGAAAACCATGATATATCTTTTTTTGTTGTATAATCTTTGCACCTTCGCAAAAAAGAATATGTTGAAATCCTAAACAAATACCTATCATCTTTTTTTTTCCTTTAAATTTTTTATATATTTTAGATGTTATTGGGTAATTTTTTGGATTTCCTGGTCCGGGTGAAAAAACTATTGTTGAAGCTTGCTTTATTTTTTTTTCATTTATTTTACTATACTGATCACACTCGACTGAATCAAATAATGCAAATTGATGTACCACATTATGAGTAAAAGAATCGTTATGATCAATAACATAAATCATTTGAATAAATCAATTAATGCTTTGGCTTTTATAAAATTTTCATTAAATTCATGATTGGCGTTACTATCAACAACAACCCCTGATGCTACTGATATTTCAGATATATTTTTAAAATTTAGAATTGATCTTATAATTATATTAAATCTCATGTCACCATTAAATTTTATATAACCAAAACTACCTGTATAAATATTTCTATTTTCTTTTTCCTGTTTATTTAAAAGATTAAGTGTATTTATCTTTGGACAGCCAATAACTGAACCACCTGGCATCATTGCTCTAATTATATCAAGGTTATTGATATTTTTTTTTAGTTTTCCCTTAATTAAGCTAACATAATGAAAAAGATCTTTATACTCTTCAACAATTTTCTGTTTAGATAATTTAATAGAACCGACTTTACAAATTCTAGATAAATCGTTTCTTTCCATATCAACAATCATATTGTGTTCTTTGGTTTCTTTAAGGTTTTTTCTAAAATAACTTAATGCTTTTATCTTATTTAAGTGCTTTGTTTTTTTTACAGTTCCAGCTATTGGTTTAGTTGATATATCATTCCCTTTTTTCGTTATTAAATTTTCAGGAGAACAGCTAATTATTGAGTAATTTTTGTCCTTAATCATAAAAGCCTCTGGTGCTAAATTAGTATTAGATAACCTTCTAAAAAAATCTAAACAATTGATTTTTGATTTCGTTTTATATTTAGTACAAATTTTAATTTGATAAGTTTCACCATTTTTGATTTTTTTCTTAAATCTATTAAAGATTTTTAAATACGTTTTTCTATTTATATTGATCTTAAAGAGCCCGGACTCAAAATTTCTTAAACTATAATTTAATTTATTACTAAGTTTGATTTTTTTTTCTGGTTTATAAAAAATACCTTTTGGAAAATTTAAGTTTTTTTGTTTTGGAACTTTTATATCAATTAAATTATTTAGTAACTCATATCCAAAGAAACCAATAAAAAGATCAGTATTTTTTGATTTTTTTTTATTTTTTTTACTTAAAAAACTTTTAATGTTCTTATTGTTTAAAATAATTTTTTTTGAAAAATTAGTATAGAGATCAAACCCTTTTTGAGATTTATAAATAATATAAGGTTTTCCAGAATTATGTATCTCAGTTAATTGATCTTCTTTAGTCAAATTATTCTATTTTTAATCTTAAGACTGGTTCTTCTTTAATTGGTAGATGAATTATTGCTGCAAAAACAGATAAAGCAATTGCTAAATACCACGCATAATCATATGAACCATAGAGATCATGGAATAAACCTCCCAAATATGCGCCAAAAAAAGACCCTATTTGATGGCTTAAAAAAACAATCCCATACAACATGCCTAAATATTTTGTACCAAACAAATGTGCTACAATTCCACTTGTAGCAGGGACAGTCGAAAGCCATAAAAAACCAAAACTTGCTCCAAATAAAAATGCACTAATATTGCTTGCAGGTGTGAATATGAAAAAAATAATAGATATACCTCTCAAAAAATATATTCCACTTAGAATAATTTTTTTACTCATTTTCGCTGAGAGGTAACCACTCAATAATGAACCAAAAATATTGAATAAACCAATTAAAGATAAAATAGCAGCAGCTGTCCAATCCTCTAATCCTCTGTCAATAACATACTTTGGTACATGAGTTCCAACTAAAGTAATGTGAAATCCACAAACAAAAAACCCTGATACAAGTAAAATATAACTTTTGGTCTTAAAAGCTTCCGTTAAAGCCTCTTTAAATGATTGATCTGAAATTTGCTCCACACTTTCATTTTTAGATGGAGATCTTACAAAATAAGCAGCAACTAATCCTGTTAATAAAAATAACGAAAAAATAAATAAAGTATAGTTCCATCCATATACTTTTAAAGAGTAGTTTGTAAAAATTGGTGAAAGAAAATAACCAAAAGATCCAATGGCTGTTACGATGCTCATTGCAATTGTTCTTGTTGATAAAGGAAAATGTTTACCAACAACAGACATAGGGATACTTATGGCAGTACCGCCCAAGCCTATACCTATCAATAAACCCATATGAATTTGAAAAAAAATACCAGTATTTGGACCTGAATATAAATAATAAACACCTAAAGTATAAAATATGAATGCAGAAATTATGGCTACATGACCCCCGTATCTATCAGCCAGTGCACCAAAAATAGGGCCAGTTAAACCCCACATTAACATTTGTATTCCAATAGCAAATCCAAAAGCAGTGTTACTTATTTTCAAACTTTCATTAAAATCAATAAAAAATAATCCAAAAACTTGTCTTACACCAAGTGAGATTAACACAACGAAACAAGCTGCAGATAAAGTTATTATAGCAGTTTTAGAGTGAAAAAATTTTTCTGACATCATTTTAAATGTCTCAATGCCTGTTTAATATCTGCAATTAAGTCATTTGGATCCTCAAGTCCAATATGGAATCTTACAAGATGTTCATCTTTAGATAAATTCATATATTTTCTTTTACCAGTTTCTCTAAATTCTTGATGTAAAGCTAAACTTTCAAATCCACCCCAACTATATCCATAACCAAAAAGTTTTAACGAATTCACAAATTTTCTCACAGAATTTATATTTTTTGATTTAATCTTAAGTCCCATTAAACCTGATGCTCCTGAGTAGTACTTTTTCCACATTCTGAAGTTGTGAGAGTTTTTTTTATAAGGATAAAGTAATTTTATTTTTTTATTTTTAGACAAAAAATCAGCAATTTTTTTTGCATTTTCTCTATGTCTATCCAATCTAACATCTAAAGTTCTTAAGCCTCTGGTTATTAAGTATGCATCATCTGGACCTAACCTCAATCCCGTAATTTTTTCAGCTGCTTTCACCATTGGAAAAACTTTTTTGTTAACAGCCAAGCTTCCACCCATTACATCAGAGTGACCAGAATAATATTTGGTTGCTGAAACAATTGCCATATCAAAACCAAGTGTTATTGGTTTTAAATAATAAGGAGTGCCCCATGTGTTGTCCATGGCAGTAAAAATTTTATGTTTCTTTGCAATTGAAATTATTTTTCCAAGATCTTGAAAATCAAATGTATTGCTTCCAGGATTTTCTACAAAAATCAATTTTGTTTTTCTTGTAATGCTATTTTCTAATGTTTTTAGGTTACTAGGATTGTAAAAAATTGTTTTAATATTAAAATCTTTTAGAAAATCTTGAGTGAAAATTCGTGTAGGACTATAAACAGGATCAGCTGCTATAATTTCGTCACCAGGTCTCACAATACTAAATATTGCTAAGAAAACAGAGCCAAAACCTGTCGGTGTGGTAAATACATGATAGCTTTCCTCTAACTTTGTTAAAATTTTTTGCAAAATATATGTAGTCGAAGTTCCTTGTCTTCCATAATCGTAATGCCCACCTATTGGATTTTTTATAGCTTTTGCCTGTGTCTTTCTTATATGCTGCATGGATTTAAATATAATTGTAGATGCTCTTACTACAGGTGGATTAACTGACTGATTATGAAAATCTTTAGCAGTATGCTTTAAAAAAGTTTTGAAAGATTTAGACATAAAAAAAATTGATAACTTTAATGGACAATGCTATATCCAAAATGTAATTTCAATTAAATTATAAAAAGGAAACAATGGGATATCCAAAAAAACATAGAGGCCGAAGAAAAATGGGCTCAAAAAAGAGAAGAGCAAGAAAAAAAAATAAGAAAAAATAAGCCTCATGGATCAAATAAATAAGGTTAAATCCATTAGTGTATGGATTTTCATAGTTCCTTTCATTGCAGTAAACACTTGTTTAATACTCATAACTCAATTTCATGAAATTTTTCCAAATCAACAAGACATTATTCATAACACATTTCCATATTTTGATGGTGGTGCCTCAATAAGTAGAACAGCTCGTCCATATCCATCTTGGTTAGTTTTCAAACCAGCAATGTTTTTAACTTCATTTCTTTTAATCAAGTATTGGCTTTATAATAAAAGTATTATTATAAATTTTGATAAAGATCATAAAAATATAAAAAAAATAGTTTTTTTTGGGATAGCTTCAGCTGTAGCTTTAACAATTCATTCAATATTTCTTGGAATAAAATTTGATAACGATTTTTATAAACTATTTAGAAGAGTTATTATGCTATCTTTTATAATCTTTGAAATAATTGCACAAGCATATTTGGTGGCAACCTTGTACTCATTCAAAGACAAACTTCAAAACTATATAAACCTTATTTTTCTCAAACTTAAATTTATTTTAGTCACTACACTAATTGTTGTAGCAGTAATAAGTATACCAATCATTAGTTTACCTGGTGATAATTTTCTTGGTTTTAATCTAAAATTTTTTAAACATGCTTTGGAATGGGACTATTTTATTGGTGTAATATCCTTTTATTTACTAACCTTTTTTATGTGGAAAAAAAATTAATTTTTTATCCATCCACCACCAAGAACTTTAAAACCTAAACTATTTTTTTTATAGAATACACAAGCTTGACCGGGAGAAATTCCATCTTCTGAAACTTTTAAATTAACATCTGCTGTATTAGTGTCTTCTAAATTAACTTTTGCATGAAGAAGTTTTCCTGTAGATCTTACTTTTACAAAAATTTCATCTTCTAATTCTTTTTTATTAACTAATAAATTTAAATTTTTAAGTGAAATTATTTTTTTTCCCAATTTTTCCCTTGGACCTACAATAATTTCATTTTTTTTAGAATTTATTTTAATGACATATAAAGGTTCTTTATCAGAAACTTTAATTCCTTTTCTTTGACCTATAGTAAAATTAATAATACCATCATGAACTCCAATTACTTTATCATTAAGATCTTTTATATTTCCTTTTTTGAAAGACTCTGGTCTAAATTTTTGTATCACTGAAGCATAGTCACCGTTAGGAACAAAGCATATATCCTGACTATCTGGTTTATCAGCAACATTTAAATTTAAATTTTTTGCTATTTTTCTAGTTTCATCTTTTAACATACCGCCAAGAGGGAATCTTAAATAACCCAATTGTTCTTTGGTTGTGTTAAATAAAAAATAACTTTGATCTCTATTTTCATCTAATGCTCTATACATGTTAACTTCATCATTTGAAATTAAACTTCTTACGTAATGGCCTGTTATCATGGCATCAGCTTTTAAATTTTTTGCAACATCAAATAAATCTTTGAATTTAACAGTTTGATTACATTGAACACATGGAATTGGTGTTTCACCCTTAAGATAACTTTCCACAAAATTGTCAATAACTCCTTGTTTAAAATTATTTTGATAATATAAAATTTTATGATCAATATTTAATTTCTGGGCAACTCTTTTGGCATCCATAATATCTTGACCAGAACAACACTGTTTTGACTTAGCTACTTCTTTATTATCGTCATAAAGCTTTAAAGTAATTCCTATAACTTTATAGCCCTCTTTTTTCATCAAACCTGCAACAGTTGAGGAATCCACTCCTCCAGACATTGCAACAACAACTGTCGTTTCTGAAGCTTTTTTTCTTAATCCTAGTGAGTTTAATTCATTATTCATTTGATGGTATTTATACTTATTTCTAATATAAGTTAAATTAAATGATTTTAGATTTTGAACCAGGTGACAAAGTTATTAATCCTTTAAACAAAAATTGGGGAATTGGGCAAGTACAATCAATAATTAAAGGTAAAGTGACAGTGAATTTTGAAAATGTGGGTAAAAAAGTAATCAATGCTGAAAATATAGAGTTAAAAAAGATTAATGACTGAAATTGAAATTAAACAAACTGTTGAAAATTTAATTGATACTTTTTTAGATGCTGGAAAGTTATCTTTAGAGCTAAGAAAAAAAGGATTAATAAAAGAAACTAAATCTGACAACACACCTGTTAGTAATGGAGATTTAGAAGTAAATAAGTTAATTACCGAAAAAATTCGACAACTAAACCCTGATATTCCTATAGTGTCTGAAGAAACTTCAGAAAATAAATCCAATACTAATCTGAAAAATTTTTGGTTAATTGATCCAATAGATGGAACGTATGACTATATTAATAATCTTGATGAGTTCACAATTAACGCAGGATTGATTATTAATAATAAACCTGTAGCTGGACTTATTTATGCACCTGCAAAGAATAGAATGTTCTACTCTTATAATAAGAATTGTGCATTTGAATTAATTAATGAAAAACCAATCAAGTTAAATTGTGAAAAAAATTTTGATAAAAATGAAATTAAATTTGTTTCCTATTCAAATAAAATTAAACCTGAAATAGAAATAATTCATAAAAAATATAATGTTAAAAAGTATGTAAGAATGAAAAGTTCTTTAAAATTTTGTGTAATTGCTGCAGGTGAATTTGATGGCTATGCAGCAGAACCAAGGGCATCTGAATGGGATATAGCTGCTGGTCATGCAATTTTATTACATTCCGGAGGTAGTATTACAGATTTTAATAATAATGAGATTTTATATGGAAAGAAAGATTTTAAAAATCCAAGTTTAATTTTAAAAACAAAAAATTTAATATAATGGACGATCAATTAAGAATTATACTTATAATCATTGTTTCTGTATCAATTTTTGGATTATTGGTTTTTGTTTTTGTTAAAAATTATATTCGAAATAAAATTGATAACTTGGTTGAGAAGGAAAAACAAAAAAAATTAAAGTAATCTGATTATCCTTAGATAGTCCTCTTTTTTAATCTCCATGACCTTTTTTGAAGTTTCAAAATCAAAGCCATTTCTTGCAAGAAGAGAAATATCTTTTTTATAAAATAAAGATCTATTATCCTCTGTTCTAGCAGGTCCAATTCTTTTTTTTTTGCATATTTTTATAGCTGAAAAAAAATCCTGATCTGAATTTTCATCTTTAATTTTATTAACAGTATCATTAACTAAATTATCTTTTATTCCCTTGCCAAATAAGTAGCTTCTTATCTTATTAATAGAATTTCCTCTTCGAATCATACTTTTTGCTTTACTGTCTGAATAGAATTGATCGTTAATAAATTTACTTTTTTCCAAATCATTTAAAATAAAATCAATTAGATTTTTAATATCCTGTTTTTTAACATTCGATACTGACAATTTAAGATATTTCTTCAATAAATAAGTTTTTAGCTGTTGTTTTGAAGGGGCGTATTTTTCTATATAATTAAAAGCAAAATTTCTCATTTCGTCAACAGTAACCTGTAACGTTTTTTTTTTATTTCTTATAGGAATCATTATTAGATTTAATATAATATATTTAAAAATGATCGAACAAATTTATAATTTTTTCACAGTTGAAATGCTCTATTTTTGGGTGAATTTAGGTGTGTTGCCGTTTTGGCTAATATTAATTTTTTTCCCAAACTCTAAATTTTGTAAAATTTTTGTTACATCTATTTTTCCTACATTCATCCTAAGTGGAGCTTATATTTTTATGCTCTACAAATCTTATATTAGTTCATATGATTTTATTTCAAATTTTAATCTTTATTTAGGAATTAACGAAGTAAAAAGTCTATTTGGTGATCAAATATTTCTAATGATGTTTTGGATACATTTTATATCAATAAATCTTTTTACTGGAGGTTGGATTGTTAAAGACTCTCAAAAGTTAGCAATTAACAGATTTATCATAACTTTTCCACTTGTGATAACTTATTTGATTGGCCCAATCGGCTTATTTATTTACTGGCTTATTAGAATTATTTACGCCAAAAGTATAACATTATATGACTAAAACTATTGATTTCTATTTTGATTTCATAAGTCCCTACTCATACCTTGCACACAAAAGAATTATACACTTAAACAAAAGAGACAAATTTAATTATAAGCCAATTTTACTAGGAGGTTTGCATAATCTTGGTGGAATAACTGCTCCTGCATTTAATGAGAGAAAAATGAAAAATATGAAAAATGATTGTTCGTTAATTGCTCAAAAGAATAATATCAAATTTAAATGGAATGAAAAATTTCCTTTGAACTCTCTCAATTTGATGAGAGGTTATCTTTTTATTGACGAGCATATCAAAAATAAATTTTTTGATATTTGTTTTGACTCATATTGGAAAGACAACCTTGATATTACTCAAAATGATAATGTTAAAAAAATATTGTCAGATTGCAATATAGATGAAAAAAAGTATCTAGCAGGAATTAAAGATATCAAAATAAAAGAAAAACTAAAAAATCTTACTAGTCTAGCATTTGAAAATGACGTTTTTGGAGCACCTACATTTGTTGTGAATAATAAACTTTTTTGGGGGCAAGACAGACTCGAATACGCTCTTGATGAATATAATTCTTAAATTACTTTAAATTTACTCTGTTTCATTGCTCCAAACCCTCCATCAATATGAGATACTTTTTCGAAACCCATATCTTTTAAAGTTTTAGCTGCTAATGCAGACCTAAGTCCTCCTGCACAAAATAAAACCATTTCTTTGTTTAAATCTAATTTTCCTTCTTTAAAGTAGGCACTTTCAGGATCTAACCAAAATTCAAGCATACCTCTTGGTACATGAACTGCACCCTCTATTCTCCCACTATTTTGAAGTTCTCTTATATCTCGTATATCAATAATATTTGACTTTCCTTCTGTCATTTTTGAGTGTGCTTCTTCTGTGGTTAATGTTTTTATCTCTTTTAAAGCTTTATTAACTAATTCTGCTGAAGATGTTATTTTCATATGTATAATATTTAGGATAAATATTAATATATAACAATATTTTTTTTATGAAAAATAAATCTGTTAAAAAAAAAAATTTTTTTTCTAAATTATTAGCAAAAATCATTAGGAAATTAGGTTTTGAAATTATTGACCAATCTACTCTTGAAATACCATCCAGTAAAAAATTTGCTAATGAAAATCTAAGTGAAAGTGGAATAAAGTCCGTTACAGTACCGTTGGGTAGTACAAAGATTACTAACAAAATTAATAGTTTAGCTATTATAATAAGATCCTATACTTTTGGTGACTCAGACAAAAACCAAGTGATGCTGGATCAAAATAAAAAAAGAATTTTTGATGTTCCAAAAATTGAGTATACATTAAGAACAATTAAATCTGTAATTAAATCTTGTGAACAAGCAAAAAAATTTTATAAAGATTTACAAATTAAAATATTAATTACCGACGATAAATCAAATCAAGAAAATCTCTCAAGAATAAATGAAGTTCTCAAAATTACTAATTTAGAAACTAAAATAATTAATTTAAATGAAAATGAATTTGATAATGAAATAAGCTCAACTGACATAAATGGAGAAAAAATATCAAAAAATATGATTTCTAATATGAAAAATATATTAAAATCAATTCAAATTGCTGAAACCGAAAATTCAGATTTATTTTATTTTTTGGAAGATGATTATATTCATACGAGAGATGCGATTACTGAAATGCTGTTTACTTATGAAAAAATTAGCTCACAAATAAATAAAGAGATTTTTTTGTGTCCGGCAGATTATCCATACTTATATTCAACCATTGAAAATACAAAACTATTTTTTGGAAATATGAGGCATTGGCGAACAGTAAATGAAACTTTGATAACTTTTTTAACTAGTAAGAAAATGGTAATGAAATATTTAGATGAGTTTAAGTTAATGGGATCAAAAAGACATCACCCGATGGAATTAATCCTTCATAAAATTTATGAAAAAGAATATTGTTTATCCCCTGTCCCGTCCCTAGCGATGCATGCAACAAACATAAATACCATTTATGGTCTTCCTCCAAATTTTGATTGGAAAAAAATTTGGGAAGAAAACACTCCTTAAATGATTAAAGAAAAAGTAAAAGCTCCTTTATTTAAATTGCCATCAACTGGAAAGAATGAATTTAACTTTAAAGATATGTCGGGTAATTATGCGGTAATATATTTTTATCCTAAGGATGATACACCTGGGTGTACTTTAGAGACAAAAGATTTCAATAGATTACTTCCAAAATTTAACAAATTAAAATGTAAAGTACTTGGGATTTCAAAAGATAATATTAAAAGTCATCATAAATTTAAAAAAAAGTTTAAAATTAAATTTGATCTTTTATCAGATGAAAAAATTGATGTAATTAAAAAATATAAAGTTTGGGGGAAGAAAAAATTTATGGGTCGAGAATTTATGGGAATTATAAGATCTACTTTTTTAATTGATAAAAAAGGAAAGGTCTTAAAAATTTGGAAAAATGTAAAAGTAAAAAATCATGCTAAAGAAGTTCTAAACATTCTTGAAAGTATTCAAAAATAAAAAGCCCCTTGAGGGAGGGGCTTTTTGTTAACTAACTAGAGGAAGTAAATTTAAGGGACTCTTTGATGAGTAATCTTTGATACACAGAGAGCAAAGAATCCCTTTATTGCGCAATTAATCTCTAATTGAGTAAGCTATAACTCCAGTCTCTGACACATCAGTTCCTTTCATTTCAGCTTCTTTACTCAATCTGATACCCATTGTAGCTTTCATTAATGACCAGATTATAAATGCAACAATAAACACAAAAGCATTTATTGAAATCACACCTAGTAACTGGGTACCAAAATTAGCACCTGAGTTTGTTGCTGGAACAATTAATGTTCCCCAGATACCTGCAAACATGTGAGCAGGTATTGCACCAACTACGTCATCTATCTTTAAAGCAAACAACATTTTAGTACCATAAACAACTATTATACCCCCAACAGCACCAATTAAAATTGATGCGAAAGGTGAAGGCATAAGTGGCTCTGCAGTAATAGCAACTAAACCACCGATACATCCATTAAGCATTTGCACCACATCTGTTTTTCCAGATAATCTAGTGACAGCTGCAGCAGCTATTACACCACCTGCACCAGCTAATAGTGTGTTTATAAATATTTTTGATACTGCGATTGCATCAGGAGCAGTTCCAATTGCTAATTGTGAACCACCATTAAATCCAAACCAACCTAACCATAAGATAAATACTCCTAAGGTAACTAATGGTATTGATGATGCTGCAAAAGGCTTAATTGGAGCCGCTTCACCTTTTTTGGTAAATCGACCAAGTCTCGGGCCTAAAATTATCGCTCCTGCTAGTGCTGCTGCACCACCAGTTGAATGTACCAACGTAGAACCAGCAAAATCTGAGAAACCAGCTGCAGCTAACCAGCCACCTCCCCATTGCCAACCCATTACGATTGGATATAAAATTCCAGATAATATTGCCGCAAATAAAAAGAACGGCCATAATTTAATTCTTTCAGCAAGAGTTCCGGATACGATTGATACTGTTGTTACACAAAATACCATTTGGAAATACCAGTCTGACCCATCTGCGTAACCTGTATCTATTTTGCTTCCATCAGCCCATGGAATAAACTTACCAATATAACCGCCTGGATCAATTCCATAAGCTAAGTTATAACCTACAAGCCAAAACATTATTGCTCCAATAGATACTAAACCTATATTTTTTGCACAAATTACTGATACACTTTTAGATGTAACCATACCTGACTCTAACATTGCAAATCCACAAGCCATAAAAAATACGAGGAACCCACACATTAGAAACAGTATAGTGTTGAAAATAAACCCTACTTCTGGCGAAACAGTAGTTTCAGCCATACCTGCACTACTCATGTTCAATAATAAAATTAAACTAATAAGTGGTGCACTTATTATTTTTATTAATTTAGTCATAAGACCTCCCTGTTAAAAGGAACTCTTATATTTTTAAAAAACTTAAAAACTAACGCTGATTAAGAAAATTGGGTATGCAAAATTTGCATATACAAACAGCCCTAATAACTTAATTTTATTAAGGCTGTTTGATAAATTTATCTATTGAATACTTCTTTTAAAGCTTTTGCAGGTAAGAATTTCACCTTCTGTGATGCAGCAATTTGTATCTGCTCACCTGTTCGAGGATTCCTACCGACTCTGGCTTTTCTTTTAGCTACTTTATATGTACCAAATCCAGCTATTTTAACTGAATCATCAGCTTTTAAAGCATCTAAAATAGTGTTGGTAATTGTATCAAAAGTTCTCTCAGCATCTGCCTTACTTAAGTTTAAAGCGCCTGAAAGTTTGACAACTAATTGTTTTTTATTCATTTTAGCTCCGGTTTATTAGGTTATTTACTATCATTATCAAAAGTATTGATAAATCAAGACTTTTTTTAGTATAGAATACAAAGTTATACACAATATGTTGTGTAATATCAAATTTACCTTGATTTTATTGACTTATTTAAATGATTAAAAAATAATATTATTTAAATAATCCAAGATCTTTGAGATCGTTAAAAGTAGTAAAAAACATTAAAGATAACAATAAAAATACACCGATTCGGAAAAAACCCTCTTGCGTTTTTTGGGATAATGGTCTTCCTAAAATTTTCTCAAACGCATAAAACATTAAATGTCCACCATCTAACATTGGAATTGGAAATAAATTAATTAATCCTAAGCTTATCGAAATGTAAGCCATCATACTGACAAAAGCTAACACACCAAATTCAGCAACTTGACCTGAGATTTTTGCAATCCTAATAGGTCCTCCTAATTGAGAAGTGTCTGCTTTACCAAAGATCATGGCACCAATATATTTTAAAGAGGATATAGTTACAAAGTAAACTTCGTGTGCTGCGTGATAAATAGCTTTAGTGGGACCTAATTTGACATGATTTATTTGATCATTGTAAGCTCCTAATTTAATACCAACTATTCGTTTATTAATTTTGTTTCCAAGATTGTCTTCCCCAAAAACTATATCGGGTTTGATTTTTAATAATAATTCATCATAAGAACGTTTTATTTTAAAATCTATTACTTCATCTGTAGACATCATTATAAATTTTGAAACTTCCATGATGCTCTCAACTTTATTTCCATCTATTTCTAAAATTATATCGTTTTCTTTAAGTCCACCTATCATTGCGGGACTATTTTTTTGAACCTCATTAATCACTGCAGGTGTAAAATCTTTTCCAATAAAAGTATAAATTGAAAAAAAAATAATAAAAGCCAATATAAAATTTGCGAGCGGTCCTCCAAATACAATCAAAGCTCTTTGGTATAAAGGTTTTAAGACAAATAATTTCTCTCTATCTTCTTCATTGTATTTTTGAAGAAGTTTTTCTTGATCAGCTTGAGAGAAAACATTTCGATCACCAAAAAATTTTACATATCCACCTAATGGGATCCAACAAACTTTCCATCTTGTACCAGATTTATCATTCCATCCAAAAATCTCTTTACCAAAACCGATTGAAAAATCTGTGACACCTACTCCATATTTTTTTGCAAAATAATAGTGACCATATTCGTGGATAAATACAACGACAATTATTAAAACTATAAAAGGTAATATATAACTTAACATTTTTTTACTATTGTTTATTTATATTATCTAACCAATTTTTTAACTCAATCATTCTTTGTGCCTTATTTGTCACAGAAATCTCATCCTTAATAAATGATATATGTTCATTAATTTGATTTTCATCTTTAAATACTTTTCTATTTTGAATTAATTTTTCTTTTCTAAATTCAATCAAACTGATCATTTTTTCGTAAGTAATTTCAGGATGATATTGTAGACCCCAAATCTTTGTACTGCCTACATTAAAATATAAACTTTGAATTTTGTTAATTTTATTAGATGATAAACAAACACTGTCTCTAGGTAATTTTACAACCTCATCAAAATTAAACGCTGGTGAATTAAATTTATTATTTTTGTTTTTATAAATTGGATTTTTTAATCCTGCTGAACTTATAACAATTTCATTAGCAATTCCAATATGTGAATTAGTAGCTTTTTTTACCTCACCTCCTGCTGCGGTCACCGCTACTTGCATACCCCAACAAATTGCCAACATACATTTCACTTTTTTTTGACATTCTCTCATAAAATCAATTTGTCTTTTTATTTCAGGAGTGTTGTTATATATATTGAGACTACTTCCACCCCATATTAATCCATCATATTTTGAGAGTTTTTCTTTTACTGTATCAAGATTTGTATCTGACGATGGATTCACCACATCAAAATTAAAACCATAATTAAAATGATTAAGGCTATCTCTCAAACTTTCTGTGTGCGTTTGAATACCTGCCTTTAAAAAACTTTGATTTTCCTCTTTTAAGTTTCCTTCAACAATTAAAATTTCAAGATTACTCATTTAAATAATTCACCTGACATACTGTGTTGATATAAAATTCTCATATCATTTTCAGTTAATTTTTTTGGATTTCCTGACGTTGATGGATCATTTAAAGCCATTTTTGATAATCGAGGCAAGTCAAAATCTTTTTCATTAATTACCTCTGATAATTTATGTGGAATATTAAGTTTTTTTCTTAGTTCTAGTATCCATTCTAAAAAACCGTCGAATGATTTTTCATTTAGTTCTAAATATTCAGAAACTTTGGTAATTTTATTTTCAATCATGTCTTTATTAAATGTTAGAACATAAGGCATAAAAATAGCATTAGATAAACCATGATGAATATTATTAATAGCATTCACTGGATGACTTAAAGAATGTATAGCTCCTAAACCTTTTTGAAATGCTGTAGAACCCATGCTTGCTGCTGTAAGCATATTCATTCTTGCTTCAACATTTTTTCCATTGTTTACTGCTTCCAACAACCATTTTTTAATTAATTTCATTCCTTCTAGTGCAATGCCATCTGCCATTGGATGAAAACCTGGTGAACAAAAAGCCTCAAAATTATGAGCTAATGCATCCATGCCAGTTGTGGCTGTGATTTTTGATGGAAGTTCTAAAGTTAATAATGGATCTAGAATTACAATAGATGGTAAAAATTTTGGATGAAAAATAATATTTTTTACACCAGTTTCTTCATTTAAAATTACTGAGGCTCTACCTGTTTCAGATCCTGTTCCAGCAGTAGTTGGAACTGCAATAATTGGTGAAATACCATCAGAGTTTGCTTTGGTCCAATTATCACCAACATCCTCAAAATCCCATAAAGACAAAGTTTGATTTGACATAAATGCAACAGCTTTTCCTACATCTAAACTGCTTCCACCTCCAAAAGCTATTACTCCATCACAATTTTTTTTTTTATAAAAAGCAACACCCTCATTTACGTTTGTACCAGTTGGATTTCCTTTAACATTAGAAAACATTTCTGTAGGAATATTTTCATTATTCAAAATATTTAAAGTGGTTTGGATTATTTTTGAATTAGCTAAACCAACGTCTGTAACTAATAAAGGTTTTTTCACAGATAAATTTTTACATGCTAAACAAATATCTTTTATTCTATTCTCACCAACCCACATAATCGTCGGATAGTTCCAATTAAATTTTTTCATCTTTAAATTGATTGTTTTTTAATTAATCTCTCAATTTCTTTTATCATAATTTGTGGGGATTTCATTGATGGGTATATCTCCTGAACTTTTTCGTAACTCATGATAGCTTTTTCATAATTTTTTAATTGAATATTAACTAATCCTTGTCCAGAAAGTGCTCCAAAATGTCTATCTTCAAGTTCCAATACTTTATCAATATCATTTTGTGATTTCTGAAATTCACCTAATAAGTATAAAGCAGTTGCTCTTTTATTCCATGCCTCAGCCCACTGAGGGTCTATTTCAATAACTTTTGTAAACAAATTTACAGCGTCATTTAAACGATTATTATTTATTAAATCTGAGCCTTCAAATAACATTAATGTAAGATTTTCTTTATGAGGATGGGTGCTCCAAATTTTCCAAATTTTTTTTTCTACCTCAAAAGTTTTAAGCGAATTATCAATTTTTAATTCCTTAAAAAGCTTATCAAGTTTAATTTTTCTTTCATCTGCAATAGTTTGGTTTATTGCTAAAAATACTAAAATTAACGAAATAAAAATTTTTTTTATTTTCATTAAAGTTTATTTTAATGATTTTTTTATTACTTGATATTCAAAATTTTGTGTAGTTTTGTTTACTTGTAATAGTTTAGCCCCATTTCTTGTGTGAAATTTTGTTGCCATCTCAGTTAAAGGAGACAAAGTAATTAATCTATTTAAATGATTTGATTTTTTAATCTTCTTAAAAACTTCTTTAACAATTAGTTTTCCTCCACCCTTTTTTTTAGACCACACCGTGTACGCAATTGCAATCTTTCCAACATTTTGATCTCTATGTGCACTTTGTAAAAATGCATCGTGGCTAAATTTATCTAATTCAGTAACATCCTTCGGAATTTCATTTGTATAGGCAAAACACATAACGGCATGAATTTCACCCATATACTTTACACCGTAAATCTTTCTACCAAAACTTCTTCTAAAAATATTGTCTAATTCTGGTCTTACTGGATCTTCATCTGTATTGCACTCTTTTAACTCAATCAGCTCGGCACCTTTAATCCATTCAAAAAAAGTATCTAAATTTCTATTTATGATTTGCTTATTTTTTCTAATTCTAGCTTTAATTCTGGGTTTAAATTTTTTTTTTAATTCCATTTTTCAAGTGATTGAAGAAGTTTTATACCTAGTGGGCTTATTGGCTTTTCAAATTCAATTTTTTTTTTTGTTTTCTTTTTAACTAATTTTAAAAGTTTTTTGGCTATACCCTTTTTCCTAAATACTGGATTAACAAAAATATATTCAATTTTTCCATTATTTTTAAATCTAATAAACCCTATTGTTGTATTCATATTTTTAAATGTAAAAACACCATCTGTTTCAACTATTTTATAATCTTTGAAATCAAAATTTTTCATAATTAATTAAAAATATAATAAAATGATAACAACACTTAATAAAATTAAAAAAATAATAAAAGCAACATAATTAATCTTAATATTAAACTTTTTGTAAATGATTTCGTTTATTTTTTCCCAAAATAATACCACTAAAAAGATTATTACCGCTGGAAGAATAAATTTAATCATTAATAAAGGTTTTTAACTTTTTTCATCACCGACATAAATTGAAACTCCTCTAGTGTTTATGTCTACATCAAATTTTTTATGTAGAGGAGGAAAGGCTCTTTGAGAACAGTCTAATCTATCACAGGTTCTACATGACACACCTATTGGAATTTCTGTTGATTTATCATTTACATTTAAATTTTCTGTATAAACAAAATCTTTAGCGTACTTTGCTTCACAACCCAATCCAATTGACAAAATACTTTTTGATTGACCAAACCTACCAATCCCCTTTTCAACAGTTCTTGCAATGCATACATATTTTTCACCATTGGTCATTTTACTTACAGCTGCTTGAATTACGCCTGGTCTTGTTAAAGCAGAGTATACATTCCATCTTGGACATGCTCCTCCGTACCTAGGAATTTCTATACCAGATAATGAAAATCTCTTTGAAATATTTCCTGCCATATCAACTCTTAAAAAATGAAAAGGAATACCTGGTAGTTTTGGATCTTGTAGACATGTTACTCTATGAGCAACTTGTTCAAATGAGGTTGCAAATGTGTTTTGCAATAATTCTAAGTCATACTTTAACTTTTTACATTCTGAATGAAAAGGTTTGTAAGGCATCAAAATTGCAGCACCGCAATAATTCAATAAAGCAACCTTTGTAAGTTTTTTTGACTCATCTGAGGGGAATGTAAAACCTGACAAATATTCATCAATTTCTTGAATAGCACCTTCTTGAGCTATTTGGGCTGCAGCGTGAAGTTTTTTAGTTTCTAATGAGCTATAGTCGCTTAATAGAAGCTCTTTTGAATTTTTATTATAAATTTTTGAAAAAGGCTTATCTGCATCTGGTATCACATCTTTTACCATTATCTTATATTCAGATTTAAGATACTCGCAAAGAGCTATATATCTTGTACGATTATTTTTTTGAACTTTTTCAAAAACTTTATTTGCAAACTCTTCTAATTTTGGAAAATAATTTTTATTTTCTTGGAGAAAATCTGAGATTACTTCACCTGGAAAAGAATTTTTTCTGTTATCTACAATTTTTCCTGAAATTTTTTCAATTTTGTTTACTAATTCATGATCTTTTTTTTTCAAAATATCTCCGAGTCTCACAATTGCTCTTCCAATTTTTGGATTAGTTCCAACAAGATCCTTCACCTCTGGGCCCAGAATATCAAGATCTTCAAATAACTTATCATCTAAAATTTCTGATAATGTATTCTCAAGATTAATGTCATCTTTTGAAGTTAATTGTGAAAGTTCAATATTTAACTTTTCACAAATTTTTAAAAGGAGATCTCCATCAATTTTTCTTTTTCCGCCCTCAATTAAATTTAAATAACTAGGCGAAATGTTAAGTTCTTGAGCTAGCCTATTTGCCTGAAGACCTAATTGACGTCTAAAAGCCTTAATTTTTGGGCCTATTTTTAAATCAATTTGACTCATATTTTCTATTAGTAAATTTTGTAAATTTATATTTACAAAATTTTTCCACAATTTACAAGCTTTATTTAATTTTTTGTAGATTTTGTAAATCCTGTAAATTATAAAGTTTACATGACAGACAAACAAAAAAACTCAGAAAATGAAGCTCAAATCATAAGAAGTGAAGACTTAGCTAGACATAATAGCCGAGGTATTTACATGAGAGATGATCATTGTGATTGGGGTTCAAGTGGAATGAATGATTTAGTTGAGACGACTAACGAGTCTAACTAAATCAACTTTCAATTTCACACTATAACTAAAAACTTTAAAGGTAATTAACTACCATGAGTGCAGAAAATATCTCATACGAACTAAAAAGATTTGCAGGAATAAAAAGAGACTACACTCCAGAAGATGTTGAGAGATTAAGAGGATCAATAAAAATTGAATATTCTCTATGTAAACAACAATCAGTAAAGCTTTGGAAACTTCTAAATACTGAAAATTATATCAGTACTCTAGGATCATTGTCGGGTAATCAAGCCGTTCAACATGCTAAAGCAGGTTTAAAATCAATTTACCTCAGTGGGTGGCAGGTAGCTGCAGATGCTAACAGTGCTGGAGAGATGTATCCAGACCAATCTTTATATCCATACGATAGCGCACCAAAATTAGTCGAATCGATGAATAATGCTTTGTTAAGAGCGGATCAAATTCAACATATGGAACTCAAAGATGGAGAAATGAAAAAAGAAAATAAAGTAGATTATATGTTGCCAATAATTGCAGATGGTGAAGCTGGATTTGGTGGACCATTAAATGTTTTTGAGCTTGCAAAAAAATTTATTAAAGCTGGTGCAGCTGGTGTTCATTTTGAAGATCAATTAGCAAGTGAAAAAAAATGTGGTCATATGGGTGGAAAAGTACTTGTTCCAACAGGAACCATGATTAAAAACTTAAAAGCTGCTAGACTTGCTGCTGATATCGCAAACGTGCCATTAATCATTTTAGCAAGAACAGATGCTAATGCTGCAAAATTAATCACAAACGATAATGATGAAAATGATAAACCTTTCTTAACTGGAGAAAGATCTCATGAGGGTTTTTATTATGTAAAAGCCGGAATTGAACAAGCAATATCTCGAGGTCTAGCGTATGCTCCATATTCAGATTTAATTTGGTGTGAAACTGCTACACCTAATTTAGAAGAAGCTAAAAAATTTGCTGATGCTATTCATGAAAAATTTCCAGGAAAATTTTTAGCTTATAACTGTTCTCCTTCATTTAATTGGAAAAAGCATTTATCAGATGATGAGATTGCTTCTTTTCAAAAAGAAATAAGTAAAATGGGATATAAATTTCAATTTATCACTTTGGCCGGATTCCATACTCAAAATATTGCAATTTTTGAATTAGCAGAAAAATATAAGAAAGAAGGTATGACTGCTTATTCAAAGATACAAGAACAAGAATTTGCTCGTGAAAAAGATGGATACACAAGTGTAAAACATCAAAGAGAAGTTGGTACTTCTTACTTTGACGCTGTATCAAATACGATTAGTAGTGGAAAGAGTTCGACTACAGCAATGAAGGGCTCAACAGAGTCTGAACAATTCTAATAAAACAATTCCTCTTGTATATTAGTAGTTTTAACTGGCCCAGAAATGGGTCAGTTAAGATTTAATATTGTAACCTTTTTTAAGAAGCACTGAAACCATACTTACGCAAATTATAAAAAATAAAACCATTAATCCCACACTAATCCAAATATTAAAATCTGAAATACCATAAAATGAATATCTGAGGCCATTAATGAGATAAACTACAGGATTAAAATATGTAATCATTTGCCAAAACTCTGGAAGCATGTCTAAGGAATATAAACTTCCTCCTAAAAAGACCATAGGCGTTATCACTAACGAAGGCACAATAGACATTTGCTCAAAATCTTTACTAATTAACCCAATTAAAAATCCAAATAAAGCAAAAGTAAAAGACACTAGAACTAATAAAAAAATCATTAAAAAAGGAAACTGAACCTCGACATCAACAAAGAATAAAGATGTACAGAATATTACAAATCCAACAATAAGTGTTTTAGTAGCTCCAGCACTAACAAAAGCTAGAACAATTTCAAATGTTGAAATTGGTGCAGCTAAAATTTCATATATTGTTCCATTAAATTTTGGAAAAAAAATTCCAAAAGAAGTATTACTTATTGATTGTGTTAATAAAGTTAACATTAAAAGTCCTGGGACAATATAGGATCCATAACTTATTCCGTCTATTTTTTGCACATAACCACCAATCACTGATCCAAATACAATGAAATATAATGAGGTGGAAATAACTGGAGATAAAAGAGATTGACCCAAAGTTCTCCTAAAACGGTCCATTTCATGAAAGTAAATAGCTTTCAATCCATAAAAATTAATTCTCATTATTTTCCCTCACTAATGTAACGAATATTTTTTCTAAATTGCTTTGTTCAGTTTTCAAATCTTTTAATTTTAAGCCAGAATCTTTTATATCTTGTAAAAGATTTGTTATGCCAGTTTGTTTTTCCTGCAAATTGTAAGTGTAATTTAAAGATATTTTATCATTTCCAATTGTTAAATTATATTTTTTAATAGAATCAGGAATTTCTTTGACTTCTTCCTGTAATTGAACAGTTAATGTTTTATGTCCCATCTTTTTTAACAATTCTTTTTTTTGTTCAACAACAATTAATTCACCTTGGTTTATCACACCCACTCTATCAGCAATTGCCTCTGCTTCTTCAATGTAATGAGTTGTAAGAATTATAGTTACCCCTGTTTCTCTAAGGGATTTAACTACTTTCCACATTTCTTGTCTTAGTTCCACATCCACACCTGCTGTTGGTTCATCTAAAAATAATATTTGAGGTTCATGAGATAAAGCTTTTGCAATTAAAACTCTTCTCTTCATACCTCCTGATAACTGACGAAGAATTAAATCTTTTTTATCCCAAAGACTTAATTGTTTTAAAACTTTTTCTATATGATTTGGATTTGGTTTTTTTCCATATAAACCCCTAGAATATGAAACATTGTTAAAAACAGTTTCAAATTGTTCCAATGTGAGTTCCTGAGGTACTAATCCAATTCTAGATCTTGTCTCTCTGTAATGATCAATAATATCAAAATTTTCTACAGTTACTTTTCCTGACGTGGGTTTTACAATTCCACATATAATACTTATTAAAGTAGTTTTACCTGCTCCATTAGGCCCAAGCATAGCAAGTATTTCTCCTTTTTTAATATTAAGATTAATTTTTTTTAAAGCGTTAAATCCATTTTCATAAACTTTTGAAAGATCGCTGATTACTATTTGATTATCTGACATTGAAACAGGAATATAGTTATTAATTTTATTAATACAATTAACTTATGTTAAAATTTTTTAGCTCTAATAACTAAAAATGGCAAGAAAGTCGCTATAACAAAAGATAAAAATAATAATGATTGAGAAATAAAAGGTGCAAATAATTCTTTTGGTATCAAAACTCCAACCAATAAACTCTTCGAAAAATCTGGAGAAGGAAAAAATAAAAAACCACATATCAATCCAGTTAAAATAGAAATATACGCAGTTTTTTCCTTAAAATTCTTATTGTAAAAACTATAAAAAACAGTCATGACAAAAGAACAACAAAATAAATCTGCTAATAAAAAGAGATATAAAATATCAAAACCTTTTGATGCAATAATAAAAGAAATTATAGATAAAAACACAATTATATATTGAGAAAAATTTAAGTAATTTATTTTTTTTTTAAAATTAAAGACAGCTTTTCCATCAACTACAATTAAACTTGATATTGCATTAATAAGAGTGTCTACAGTAGAAATAGTTAATGCTAGACCTAATATTAATACAATAAAAGATAACACTGTAGTTTGATCTTTAAGTATTAATGTAAAAAAACCTAAATCAGGTCTTATTGTCGAGTCTATTGAAAAGGCAACCATTCCAGAAAATCCCATAAAAAAAACAATTGGAACGATTATAAAAAAGGAAATAATAAGACTTTTTTTTAATATCTCAAAATTTTTTGCAGCATATACACGTTGCCAATTGCCTTGATGAAATAAATTAGTTGCTGCTACTGCAATAAAAAAAGTTAAACCTGCAGTAAAACCAGTTACATATGAACTGCTAATTAAATGAGGATTTTTTTCTTTAACAAATGAGAATGAAAATTGATGACCCATAGATGAATAAATATACGTAAAAGAAAATGTAAGTATGATTAGAATAACAATCATCTGAATGTTATCTGTAAATATAGATGCCCTCAGTCCTCCATATAAAGTATAGAGTAATGTAAAAAATAATACTATTAAAGCAGTTGTCCATAGTTCAGCTCCTGACATATAATTTATTAAAATTGCTATAGCAGTTACTTCTGCACATAAAAAAATAAACATATAGAAAATTGTCATTAAAAGTATGAGCTTAAATAAACTCTTTCCAAATTTTTTTCTCATAAACTCTATTAAAGATGATCCTTGGGGAAATTCCTTTCTAATTTTCTTCCCTAAATAAATCAAAATAAACATAGGAAATGCTGTTCCTAATGAATAACCAATTATTGAACCAAGCCCTCCCCAGGTAGCAGCTGATGCTGGACCAAATAAAATCCAAGCCCCTAAAGCAGAAGCAGTCAAACTAGTAGTTAATGAAAATAATCCAACGCTTCTATTTGCTGTAAGATAGTTATTAATGCCTTTAAATTTCTTTGAATAATAAATTCCAATAATTGCAAAAGTAAAACTTATTAAAATTACTAGTGTGAAAGATGATGTTTGACTTATTAGATATGTTGTATTCACTTTCCCTTTCTGAATTACCGGACAGGTTCTAAGGGTTTAATCTCAGTCTAAAAAGACACCCCTTTTAAGATTTCTTATACTTTATTTTCCATTATTTCAACCATACATTTGGTTGCGTATTCTCTCCACTCGGATGAGTCTTTTCCTTTAAGACTATTTAGATGATTGCGATTATTTTGAATATCTTCTTTATATTTAATTTTATCTTGATCGTTTAAATTTAGTTCCATTTTAGTTAAATTAGACTCCATTGCATTTATCCAGCTATTGCCAAGCTCAATACATTTTTTATCATCTTTCTCATCACAAATTTGTTTAAAAAAATTAAAGATTATATCGTCAGTTTTTACAGAATTTTTCATTTAAAATTTTATTTATTGAAGCAATTATTTACAAGTATTGCCATCAATATCCAAATCACAAATACTTCACCATTAGTGAAAGTATAATCTGCTCCAGCAAAACCAGCGATGAAATTAATTGCATAAATGATAATAGTTGAAACAACTAAGCTGATAATTAAGTTGATTAGACCAGTTATGTATTTCATTTTTTCTATTTTAAAGAGAAATATTTTAAATGTTGCGAATCTATAACTTGGACAGGTTGTATTCAAGAAATATATTTCCATTTAAATTAAATAAATTTATTGAATACAACCATCTTAAAATTTATTTTTGTATCAAGGAGGTAATTATAATGAAACTAATGCCACCTGATACTTAGCTGGCAAACTTAATTTTTCAAAAAAATAAAAAAATAAAAATCCATTTGGATTTAACGGCCAAAAAGGCTCAATAGAGGAGCTCTTTTGGGATAAAAACTAAAAGAGCGAACCTCTATTATTTTTAAATGTAATTAATGTGGAGCTCTAAACTTACTGTGACAAGCTTTACAATTACCCCACATCATTTTAGTTAAAACTGCCCTTACTTCATCCACACTTTCAGTATCTTCAATAAGAGACGTTAATTTAATCATGTCATTTGATGATTTGGTCATTAAAGCGTTAAATTCGTCTTTATTTTCCCAAATTATCGGTAAAGCCTCAGTTTTAAAACCTTCCTTGGTATTATCAGGAAAATATTCTATTAAAGTTTTATAATTTTCACTCATTTCAATCATTAAACTTTTTGCTTTTTCAAATTCACCTTTAGATGAAAGAGCTTGAACTCTTTTTGCAGAACTATAATTTTTACTAAATAAAGCTTTTCTGCCTTTAATAATTTCTTCAACAGTTTCAGCATTAGCAGAAAAAGTAAAGCTTAAGGAAAAAATAATTATGATTGTTTTTATGATTTTTATTTTTTGTATCATAAGCTTTATATTGTCATAAATACTGAAAATTTCCCATCGACAAGTTGATAAATAACATAAGGTTCATCTTTATCACCTGGCATACCTGGCGTACCAATAGGCATCCCGGGCAGTGCAATCCCATCAATATCAGGTCGTTCTTTCAATAATTTATTTATAGCTTCTAGCGGAACATGACCCTCGATAAAGTACTTGTCCAAAATTGTGGTATGACATGACTGCATTTCTAATGGGATGGTATATTTTTGTTTAATTGTATGAAGACTTCTCATATCTGTTTGTTTTACTTTGAAATTTTCTTTTTCTAAAAACAAAACATAACCATTACAGCATCCACAAGATGGGGTTTTAAAAACTTCAACAATCTGTTTGTTATTAATATTAGCCACAGCATCTTTTGTTTCTGTGACAAAATTAATGATATAAAAGAAAGGTATTGAGAATATTGTTATAATAGTGAGTTTGATTAGATTATTTTTTTTGGACATAAATTATCTATCGTTACAATTGTTAAAATAAAGCTTAAAGTAGTCAAATTGATCCACTTGAAGCAATTTAATTATGACACAAAATACAAGTAAATTTTTTTTATGTTATACTTAAATATTATATGAAATTAAAAAATAATTTAACAGAGTACGGTTTAATTTCAAAATTATTTCATTGGCTGAGTGCAGCTATATTAGTTATTCAAATCCCTTTAGGTTTTTATCTAGTTGATATGGATTTTAGTGAAAAAAGAATAACAGTCGAAAATATTCATGTGACTATGGGTTTAAGTATATTATATTTAACTATTTTAAGACTAATTTATAAGGTATTTAACCCCACTCCAACTTTACAAAAGAGTCTTTTTATTGGACAAAAACTTATAGCAAAATCTAATCATATTCTTTTATATCTCTCAATTTTAACAATTACTGTTTCTGGGACTTTAAAAAAATTATTCAACGGTGAAGAACTTAATATGTTTTTTTTCAATCTTGAAATTAAAGATAATTTTGAATTAGCAGAATTCTTTTATGAAATTCATATTATTGGAAATTATACACTAATTGGATTAATTACATTGCATATTTCTGCTGTTATAATTCACAAAATTTTATTCAAAGAAAATTTACTTAAAAGAATTTTATAGAATAATACAAATTAATTTATCTTTAAATCTTAATATACTTTTGTATTTTGAATTAATTTCTTGAATACCTTGAATAAGTTGTTTTTTAGATAAGGGTATTAATGTTGATATATATCTATTTTCGATCATCTCTAAGTATTTCTTCTTCTGTATTTTTACATTATAAACAAATTTCTTTTGAATTCTTCTTGGATATAATTTTGTAATTATCTTGAGTATTTTCATATCTCTTTTAAGAGATGCATTAAGTCCTAAATTCATTTCTTTAAAGGTTGGGATTTCATTTTTTCTTGTATCCAAAGTAAAAATAAAAATTTTACCATTTGGGTTTAATTTTTTTTTTAATAAATTTAACATTTTTTTAATTTCATAAAATTTCATCAAGTGAATTGTTTGTTTTATTAAAATTAAATCATATTTTTGATTATTTTTGAAAGAAAAATCTACAGCATTAATTTTTTTAAAATTAATTCTCTTGTCTCTATCCTTATGATTAATAATATCAATCCCCAAAGGTTTTTTTTTAAATCTTAATTTTGAGCTCAAAGATCCTAAAATTTTTCCTCTTCCACAACCAATATCTAAAATTCTTGATTTGGAATTAATTTTAATATTTTTGATTAAAAATTTATTAAATGAATTGATATAATTTTTTGAGGATAACCAAGTTTTATTATCCCAATTTTTAATGACAGTTAATGCCATATTTTTTTAATCTCCAATAATTATATGGCCATGGTGTTAAAAAGCCTACAATAAGCATTAATGGTACAACCCACCACGTTAAAATTGCTCCACCAGTTAAAAGATAATCAGTTAAATTCATTGTCGTTTCCATACTTATCATAGAAATAAAACTCATTCCGAGAGCTGTTTTTAAAGCTTTATGAAATTCAAGATTTTGTCGTATCAAAATAATAGTCTCTAAAATTATACTGGTGATCAATCCATTTATAATTGCTAAAATCATTATAGCTAGAACTGGAAACGGTATCTTTGTTAATTGAAAAAATAAGATAGTGCCAAAGTCACCAATTGCACAACCTAATAGGCACCAAGCTGTATTTTTAGCACTTTGTTTCCAAGTATGATTGCAAGACCAGTCAAATGTAGAAGTTTCCATAGTATACTTATATGATAATATTTACTTATGATTTTTAAACAATTATTTGATGAAAAATCTAGTACTTACACTTACTTAATTGCCTCAGCTAGAGGACGAGAAGCATTAATAATTGATCCAGTAATAGAGAATGTCAATCAATACATCCAACTACTAAATGAATTAAATTTAAAATTGGTAAAAGTAATAGATACGCATATTCATGCTGATCACGTGACAGGTGCTTCAAAGCTCAAAAGTATAACAAAATGTTCAACCATCATGGGTGATCACACTCCAGCTGAAACAGTAGAAATAAAAGTTAAGGACAATGAATATATCAATTTAGATAATTTGAAAATCAAAGCTATGTACACTCCAGGACATACATCAGATAGTTACAGTTTTTTAATGGACAATTATCTCTTTTCTGGGGATACATTGTTAATAAATGGTACGGGCAGAACAGATTTTCAAAATGGAAATGCAAAGGATGCCTATCATTCAATTTTTAACAAACTTTTAAAATTACCTGAAGAAACTCTTTTATATCCAGCTCATGACTATAAAGGTGAAAAAGTAAGTACAATTGGAAAAGAAAAAAAACAAAATCCAAGATTACAAGTAAATAGTGTTGATGAATATGTTGAAATAATGAACAATTTAAATTTAAAAAAACCAGCTAAGATTGATTTTAATGTATCAAAAAATATTGTTCTTGGTGCTTAAATTAAATCGAAGCTTTAATAGCCTCATAAATCAAGTCCTCAGTAGTCTCTCCAATACTTCTATAAACTTCTTTACTACCTTTAAAAATTAATAATGTAGTTTGATATTGTATATCAAATAAATTTGCTATTTCTTTATTAGTTACATCAAACACAAAATATTCAATATTAGAAAATTCAATATCTGATAATTTACCTTCTTTTTTTGCTTTATTCAAAACTTTCATTTGACTTGCACAAGATGAACAATATTTAATCCAGGAACTAACTATCACAATTTTGTTATCAGCTTGAGCTCTATCAAACAACTTTTTATTAAAAGTTGTTTCTTTTTCCATGGAATTTACACCAAATGAAAATATACAAAAAATAAATATAAATATTTTTTTCATATCTAACTATACAACAAATATTAAAAACCAATAAGAAGCTAATCCTGAAAATATTGTCGCAATTATACTTCTTGAAAAAATTCCAATTAAGGTTGCAATTAATGCTGCCATTATTTTTGGATTATTCTCAATTAAAATTGATCCTGAATCATCTAAAAAAATAGCTGGAAAAATGATTGCTGGAAATATTGCTGGTGGTACATAAGATAAAACTTGTCTTATTCTATCATTAAACATTTCTTTTTTTATCAACGCTATCATTGAAAATCTCGTTAGATAAGTAATCACACCACAATATATTATTAAAGCCCAATTACTCATTCTTTTTAACCGTTCTTGTTAATATCATTGCTGCTAATAAACCTGTTAAACCAGCAACTATTGCATATGCTTTGAAAGGAATATAATTATATCCAAGTGTAGCAACCAATCCAGAAACAACAATCACAATAACGTTTATGAATTTCCTAAAATCATTAACTAAAAGTGCTAAAAAAGTTAAGGGAACAGCAAAGCTTAACCCGAGTTTTTCTGGTATCGCTGCACCTAGTATGATTCCTAAAAAAGTAGTTGATTGCCAAATTACCCAACATGTTGCTCCAGCTCCAACTAAATGAAAATATCTATTTTGATCTTTATTTTTCTTGAGATACTCATTTGATATTGCGTATGCCTGGTCAATTAAAAAATACGAGATAATAATTTTCCAAATCAATTTTAAATCTGATAAATGCTCAGATACTACAGCTCCATACAGCAGATGACGTGAATTTACAGCACCAACTGAACTTATAATTACCAAAGAAGAAGCTCCCCCTGAAAATAATTGTAGAAGAACTATCTGAGAGGCACCGCCAAAAACTATTAAAGACATTCCCATGGTTTCTAATGGACTAAATCCAACATCAATTGAAAGAACTCCAAAAATTAGACCAAAAGGAACAACTGGTATCATTAGTGGACTAACATCAATGATACCTTTTAAAAAAACTTTTAGATTACTTTTCATATTCTAAAAGGTTTTTATTAGAAGCAAACTATATGATCAATATGAATTGGTCTTTTTATACCAAATTTTTCGTCAACTTCATGTTGATGTATGTGATGTGAATGAACAAATACCGGTATCAAGGTATTACTTGGTGTTTTGAGAGTATAAATAAAGTTAGTTCCTCTAAATTTTCTATCCACTACTTCAAGTTTTAAATTACTTCGATCATCATGTTCAAGATCCTCTGGTTGAAGCAAAAGTTGCACATTTGAACCTTTGGGATATTCTTTAATAAAATTACCCTCAATCGTTCCTAAATCCCAATTTTCTAAAGTGTTCTTACCAGTCACTTTTGCAGGAATTAATATTCCTCTATTCAAGAAATTTACAACCTCAACAGAATTTGGAAAATGATAAACTTTATAAGGATCATCAAATTGTTTCAGTTGTTGATCTAAAATTATTCCACATTTTGATCCTAAATAAAATGCCTCATATGAATCGTGTGTGACTATAATTGTTGTAATCTTTAATTGGTTTAAGATTTTTTTTAATCTGACTTGGATTTCTTCTTTAAAACTTTGATCAACATTTGATAAAGGTTCATCTAACAATAGGAGATCTGGTTGAGTTATTAGAGATCTTGCAAGAGAAGCTCTTTGTGCTTCACCGGCACTGATTTCATGTGGATATTTATTTAGAATGTGAAAGATATCTAATAAATCTACAATATCTTTTAAAGTAAGTTTTTTTTTATGTTTTTCTTTATTTCTTTCCGAGCCTAATAATATGTTTTTCTCAACAGTGTAATGAGGAAACAAGCTATTATCTTGAAATGCAAGTGACACATTTCTATTTTCTGGCTCAACATTATTTTTTTCTGAGGAGATTGTTTTACCATTTAATTTAATTGAACCTTTTTTAATCTTCTCTAAACCCGCAATTGTTCTTAAAATAGTTGTTTTACCTATTCCAGAAGGTCCCAAAAGGCATATTACATCACCTTCATTTTCTATGGAAAAGGAAACATTTTTTACTTTGGTTTTGCCACCAACATTAAAATCAACATTTTTAATTTCAAAAAAATTTTTACCCATGGTTATCTCTTAAAATATATTTAGATGTAACTATTATAAAAGAAGTTGCAATCAAAATTAAAAATAGTGATGGAACCGCAGCTGCTTCTAACAAATCCTCTGATGCGGAAATGTAGGCTGTAGTTGCAAAAGTTTCAAAATTGAATGGTCTTAAAATCAAAGTAATTGGCAACTCTCTAATAATTTCTAAAGAAATCAATATAAAAACAAACAATAATGAATTTCTTAAAAAAGGAATATGTATGTTCATAAATGTTTTTCTTTTTGAATATCCAAGTAAATAAGAACTTTCATCAACTGATATATTAATTTTTTCATATCCTGATTTAATTCCATTAAAAGCTAAAGAATAAAATCTAATAAAATAAACAATAACTAATCCCAATATTGAACCAATAAATACTTTTTTAATTGATAAGAAACCATAAGTTTTTATCACGCTCTCATCAAACCAAGCGATAAATGTAATAAAGGCAACTGCTAAAATTACACCTGGGATTGCATAGCCTGAGATTGATAAAGTTGACAAAATATTTAAAGTTTTATCTTTGTTAACTCTATTTCCGTAATTCGAAATAAGAGCAAATATAATTAAAAACAAACTAGATAAAACAACCAAATAGAGTGTATTAATTAGAAGTTTAGTTATCTGTAAATCAATCAGGTTTTCTGGAAATTTTATTGTCCAATACACCATTTGAATTAGTGGAAATAAAAAACTTAAGAAAAAAACTAAAAAGCAAAATGTGAAAGCCATCAAAGATTTACTACCTGAAAGCTTAATTTTTTGTTTTTGTTTAAATCCACCTCTAGAATTCATGTGATATTTAGCCTTTTTTCTTGAAAAATTTTCTAAAACAAAAAGAGCAAATATAAATAAAAGCAAAAAAAAGGATAATTGGTTCGCAAAAGCTAAATCATCAAACGCTATCCATGAGTTGTAAATTCCTGTTGTTAAAGTGTTTATTGAAAAAAAATCAACTGCTCCAAATTCTGCAAGTGTTTCCATAGCAACTAATGACAGACCTGCAACTATTGCAGGTCTTGCAGCAGGTAAAATAATAGAATACAAAGTTTTAAATTTGGTAAAACCTAAATTTTTTCCTAAATCTATCAAATTTTGTGGTTGATATAAAAAAGATGCTCTAGCTAAAACATACACATATGCATACAAAGAAAAAGAAATAGAGAGAATTGCTCCGAATAATCCATCAAACTTTGGAATACTTTGATTGTAATTAGCTTCACCAAATAAACTTTTTAATATAGTGAATGCGGTTCCATAATTTTCAAAAAAAGCAGTCAATGAATAGGCATAAATATAAGGTGGAACTGCAAAAGAAAGTATCAATGCCCATTTGAAAAAATTACTAAATGGAAATTCAAAAAAAGATACTAAGTATGCTGATCCAGTACCAATCAAAAAAGTTAATATTAATACACTAAATAATAAAATTAATGAATTTAATATATACTCTACTAGAAAAGTGTCTTTTAAAACTTGAAAATAGTTAGAAGTATTTTCAAAAAAACTTGAAAAGACTGTTAAAATTGGAATTAGAACAAAAACAGAAATAAAAAAAGAAGATATATACCAAAAATTTATTCTCATAATTTATAATCCGCTTTATAAAAATGAAAAGTATTTGTGTCTACGCTAGGAGGAAGGAGACATCTTGCCTAATAAACGTAGACACCCAGAAAAAATCAAAAATTAAATACTTTTAGGATATGCGGAACCTCCTTTGTTTTAATCTTTGAAAATTTTCTATCATTCATTCTTTTATTGATCTTTTCACACTCTAAATTACATGGGGAACATGCTTTAGAAGATTTATTTAAATCAATATCAGACATAAATTTCTTTTTTACTTTCACAATGTTACTTCCAACCTGCAGCTGTCATTACTTCAACAGCGGCTGCTTGATTTTTTCCATAAGAGGCTAGCTTAGTTTTCATATCCTGTTTGAAATCTAATCCTAGATTATTTACAACTAATGGACTTGGTGAAACACCATCGATCATTGGAAACTCAAAAGTATTATTAGTAAAGTGCTCTTGAGACTGTGGAGTCAATAAAAACTCTACAAGTTTAATGGCATTAGCTTTATTAGGTGCACCTTTTACTAAAGCTGCACAACTCACATTCATGTGTGTTCCTCTATCGTTTTGATTAGGAAAGAAAGCTTTTACTTTTTTCGCTGCTTCTTGTTGTTCTGCACCTTTCTTACCTGATAACATAAGAGCTAAATAATAAGTGTTAGCTACTGCAATGTCTGCTTCACCAGCTGCTACTGCCATTATTTGTGCTCTATCATTGCCAGTTGGTGTTCTAGCCATATTAGCGACAACCCCTTCGGCCCATTTAGCTGTTGCAGCTTTTCCGTTATTTTTAATTAATGATGCTACTAGTGATTTATTATAAATGTTACTAGATTTTCTAATTACTAATCTACCTCTCCATTTAGGATCAGCCAGACCTTCATAAGTCATTCCAGATAATTCAGCGCCTGTAACTCTTTCAGGTGAATAATAAATTATCCTAGCTCTTTTTGCGATTCCTACCCATTTGCTAGTTCTAAAGCTTGCAGGAACAGCATCTTTAATTGCTTTAGATGTTAAGCCACCTTGAAGAGTGCCTTTTGTATCCATAGCTCCACATCTTCCTGCATCTGCGGTGATATAAAGATCAGCGGAAGAGTCTGCACCCTCACTTATTATTCTTTTCTCTAAAGCACCTGATTTTCCGTTTATCAAATTAACTTTGATACCAGTCATATTTGTAAACTTAGAATAAAGCTCTCCATCAGCTTTATAATGCCTTGCATTAAAAACATTGACTTCGTTTGCAACTGCAAAAGTTGATAAAAACAAAGATGTAATCAATGTCAAAATTGATATTTTTTTCATTTATAACTCCATTTTCTTCCGCATGATTTATTGAGAATGATAACTATTCTCAATGAGAATGATTATCAATCGCAACAATGTCGCACTATCTAACTAATTTAATGAATTTTAAGGAAATTATGATTGCCAGTCACCTATTTTACTAAAAAGAAAATTCCTAAAAGCTTGAACTCTAGCAGTATTTTTTAATGATTGTGGGTAAACAAAATGTGCTTCAGTTATAGGACCCTCTGATTTTGGTAAAACTTTGATTATATTTGAGGAGTTACTTACTAAGTATTCTGGTAAAGCTGCTAAACCAACCCCAGACTCTACAGCTAATAATAAACCCATTACACTGTTTACTTTCATTATTGGTTTTCTCTTTTTACCATCATTCATACCTAATTTTAAAGCCCAATCGGGGTTATAAACTGGTGATGGAGCGCCTCTTCCAAATGAAATAAATTTATGTTTATTTAAATCATTTATAACTTTTGGCATACCATATTTCTCTAAATATTTATTAGAGCCATAAATAAAGTATTTAAGATCAATAAGTTTTTTTTGAATATAATTTAATTGTTTTGGTCTTCTCATGAATATACCTATATCAGCTTGTCTTGTGCTTAAATCTAATTCCTTGTCCTCAAAGATTAGCTCGATTTCAACCTCTGGATTTAATCTCATAAACTCTTCAATTCTAGGTGTTAACCAATGCGTCCCAAAGCTTCTTACAGTTGTAATTGTTAATTTTCCAGTTGGTTTATTTTTTTGATCTCCAAGAGATGTTTCAACCTCTTTTAATTTACTAATTACCTCGTGAGCAGTTTTAAATACATATTCCCCATTTTCAGTTAGTGTTAATCCTCTAGCATGTCGTTCAAATAATTGAACTTTTAAATCTTGTTCTAATGATTGTATTTGTCTACTGATTGCAGATTGACTTAAGTTAAGATTTATAGTTGCGTTAGTAAAACTTCCAGCTTCAGCAACAGCATGAAATATTTTTAATTTATCCCAATCCATTATTTGTTTAAATCAACTAAAACTCTTCCAGAAATTTCACCCTTTAATATTTTAGAATATGTTTCAATTAATTCCTCCAAGCTTACTGTTTGAACAGATTCTTCTAACAAGCTAAAGTCAATTAGTTTCGCAGCTTCGCCCCAAATAAAATCTCTTCTTTTAATACTACAATTCGCAGAGTCCATTCCCCAAAGTTTTATCCCTCGCAACATAAATGGTATCACATTAGTATTAAGTTCATTAGTACTAGCATTACCACAAACTGCAATAATCCCATTTGAATTAGTTTGAACAATTGCATTTGCTAAAATTTTTCCACCAACAGTATCAACTACCCCATCCCATAAACCCTTGTCTATGAGCTTAGGATCTTTATCAAATTCACTACGTTTTAAAACATTTTTAGCGCCTAACGATTTTAGATAATCTGCTTTTGAGTCTTTGCCCGATACAGCTGTCACATTATATCCCATCTTGTTAAGTATCATTACTGCAATACTTCCTACTCCCCCTGATGCTCCAGTGACCAAAACATCATTTACTCTTGCACCAAGTAATATTTCTTCTCTAGCTTTTATCGCGAATGCAGCCATCAAAGACGTAAAGCCCGCAGTTCCTAAAATCATTGCTTGCTTACTTGTAAGGTCGTTTGGTTTCTTAACTAAAAAATCACCATTAACTTTAGCCATTTGTGAATAACCACCATAAAATATTTCTCCAACTCTAAACCCAGTCAAAATAACTTGATCGCCTGACTTAAATTTTGAATTTTCACTTTCAACTACAGTTCCTGAAAAATCAATTCCAGGAATATGAGGAAATTCTTTTACTAATCTCCCACCATTCTTTAAAATCATCCCATCCTTAAAATTAAGATCTGAATAATCGACTTTGATGGTTACATCACCATGTTTTAAAAAACTTTTATCTATTGATTTTACTTCTCTAGTAAAGCTGTCACCTTCTTGATTTAAAACTAATGCTTTAAATTGATCAGACACTTTTAATCTTTTGAATTGCTAATTAACCTTAAATATCTATTTTGGTAACTTAGATCTTCTTTAAACTGACCTAAATAATAATTTGTTACTGTTGTTGCTTGCTCTTTTTTAATTCCTCTCATTGTCATACACTGGTGTGTAGAGTCTATAGTTACTGCTACTCCTTTAGCATCCAAAGCCCCCATTAGTGTATTCGCAATTTGCATAGTTAATCTCTCCTGAGTTTGCAATCTTTTAGAAAAAACCTCAACAACTCTAGCTAATTTACTTAATCCAACAACTCTTTCATTGGGTATATAAGCTACATGCGCTTTACCAATAATTGGTGCCATATGGTGTTCACAATGACTTTGAACAGAAATATTTTTTTGAATTACCATGTCATCATAACCATCCACATCACCAAAAGTTTTATCTAAAACTTGGATAGGATCTTCTTTGTAACCTTTAAAATACTCTTTGAATGCCTTTACCACTCTTTTTGGTGTTTCCAATAAACCCTCTCTACTTGGATCTTCACCCATCCAAGCTAAAATAGTTTTAAAAGCCTCCTCAGCTTCCTTATCGGAGATCTTTTTAGAATTTTGATTATTATCTATATCTTTAACTAATTTCATGGTGGGATTTATACCTATAAATGCGAATTTTTAAAATATTTAATATATCTAGATATGTGCTACATAATCACCAAATATGTTCAAAAAAAGAGAAAATGTGCTGGAAATTGAAGAAGGGAATCTACTTTCACCAAAATTTGATAATGATGGTTTAATACCTGTTATTACAATGTGTTCTCAAACAAAAGAAATTTTAATGCATGGTTATATGAATATTGAAGCATTAAAAAAAACTATCGAAACAAAAGAAGCTCACTATTACAGTAGATCAAGAAAAGCTATCTGGCATAAAGGTAAAACAAGTGGTTTCATACAAAAAGTAACTGAAATCAAAATTGATGATGACCAAGATTCTATTTGGCTAACTGTTGATATTGGTGATGGCGCTAGCTGTCATGTTGGTTATCGATCTTGTTTTTATAGATCTATTCCACTTGGACCAATTGAAAATGGAAGAAAAATAGAAATGAAATTTACTGAAAAACAAAAAAAATTTGACCCTAAGAAGATTTATAAAGGTCAACCAAATCCAACTAAAATTTAATTTTTTATGAAAGTGGTAAATCCTTTTGGTCCTAAGATTGCTATACTTAAAATTCCAAATAAAATTATAAATCAAATAAATAGAGAAGTTGATCTTATAATAAAAAATAAAACAAGATCGAAAAAAAGTGATTACTCTAAACAACTCGTTGGTCAAGTAAAACAAGAGATAAGACTGTCTAATAAATTTGTAAATAAATATATTTTTAAATTTATAAAATTAAATGTAAAAAAATATATTAAGAAATGTACTAATAAAAGTGTAAAAAAAATAAGTTTAAAAAGTTTCTGGATAGTAAGACAATATAAGAATGAATATAATCCTGTTCATTTTCATAATGGTAATATTTCAGGAGTTGGTTATTTAAAAATTCCGAAAAATATTACTAAAGGAAAGAAAAGACTGAAGACAAATGGAACTATAGATTTCATTCATGGTTCAAAATCTTTTTTAAGTAATAGTTTATATAATCACAATCCTAAAGTTGGAGATATGATTATATTCCCAAATTATTTGATGCATACTGCTTATCCATTTAAAAGAGAGGGTGAAAGAAGATCTTTTTCTTTTAATTTAGATATTGATAAAAAAACATTTAACGTTTTCTATGGATAAAGTTCAAAAAAATGTTCTTGGAGAAAAACTAGAAGATTGTTCTCTAGATCCCTTGACCGGTTGGTACAGAGATGGTTGTTGTAATACTGATGAAAATGATCACGGTTTACATACAGTGTGTGCGAAAGTTACAACAGAATTTTTAGAATGGTGCAAAGAAGCTGGGAACGATTTAATAACTCCACATCCTGAATTTGGTTTTCCTGGTTTAAAAGATGGTGATGGATGGTGTGTTTGTGCTACTTGGTATGCTCGCGCAGTAGAAGCTGGTAAAGGTTGTCCAATTTTTTTAAAGAGCACCCACGAGAATACACTTAAAATTTTACCAATCGAAACTTTAAAGAAATTCGCAATAGATATATCTTAATTACATATTACCATACTTTGGTCCACCTCCACCTTCTGGGGTAACCCAAGTAATATTTTGTGATGGCTCTTTAATGTCACAAGTTTTACAATGAATACAATTTTGTGAGTTAATCACAAACTTTTGGACATTGTTTTCATTTTGAATCTCATAAACTCCAACTGGACAATATCTTTGAGCAGGTTCATCGAATTTTTTTAGAGTATAACTAATTGGCAAATTTGAATCTTTCAATTTTAAATGTACAGGTTGATTATCAGCATGATTTGTACCAGTTAAATACACTGAGCTTGTTTTATCAAAAGTTATGATATTATCGGGCTTAGGATAATCAATTTTTGGCATTTCATCAGCTGGCTTTAGAGTCTCATGATCTGCGTGCTTATGTTTTAAAGTAAAAGGCAATCTGCCTCTGAATAAAATTTGATCTATTCCAGTAAAAATAATACCTAAAATAAGGCCCCAGCTAAAACTTGGTTTGACATTTCTTGCCTTATAAAGTTCTTCATAAATCCAGCTATTTTTGAACTTTTCCCCAAAAATTGATAAATCTTTGTTCAATTTAAAATGTTCATCAATAGTTTCTGCAGCTATCATGCCACTTTTCATAGCTGTGTGTGAACCCTTTATTTTAGGCATATTAAGTGTACCAGCATCACATCCAATAAGTAATGCACCAGGCATATACATTTTTGGTAAACTCTGAAAACCACCTTCAATTAAAGCTCGCGCACCATAAGAAATTCTTTTTCCTCCCTCAATAATTTTTTTAATTGCAGGATGAGTTTTAAATCTTTGAAATTCATCAAAAGGAGATAAGTGAGGGTTTTTGTAATCTAATCCTATGACGTAACCTAAGAAAACTTGTTTATTTTCAGCATGATATATAAAACTTCCGCCATAAGTGTTGTTATCTAATGGCCAGCCAGCTGTATGCATAACCAAACCTTCCTCATGATTTTTCTCATCTATTTCCCAAATTTCTTTAAAACCAATACCATATTGTTGAGGATCTTTACCTTTATCTAATTCAAACTTATTTATTAATTGTTTACCTAAATGACCCCTGCAGCCTTCTGCAAAAACAGTTACCTTACCTAAAAGATCAATACCAGGCTCATAACTATCTTTTTTATTTCCTTCTTTGTCTAAACCCATGTCTTGAGTTGAAACTCCTTTAACAGAGCCGTCTTCATTGTATAATATTTCACTTGCAGGAAATCCTGGAAAAATTTCAACACCAAGCGCTTCAGCTTGTTCAGCAAGCCATCTACATAAGTTTGCAAGGCTTATAATATAATTCTTATGATTTTTTTGAACAGCTGGTAATAACCAAGTTGGCCAACTTAATGATTTATTTTTTCCCAAAAATAAAAATTTTTCTTTAGAAACTTTAGTTTTGATTGGTGGTTTTAATTCCTTCCAACCTGGAATTAATTCATCTAGTGCTCTTGTTTCAAATACGTTTCCACTCAAAATATGAGCACCTATTTCAGATGCCTTTTCTAACAAACAAATATTTAATTCAGAATTTAATTGTTTAAGTTTAATTGCTGTAGATAATCCTGATGGACCTCCACCTACAATAACAACATCATATTCCATTGTCTCTCTGGACATATCTTAATTTTTTACAGATTATATTATTTTTGTATAGTGTTTAATTTGTTCAATTCGTCTAAGAACTGAGGAACTGCTTCAAAAAGGTCAGCTTCAAGACCATAATCTGCTACACTGAAGATTGGAGCCTCACCGTCCTTATTGATTGCAACTATAACTTTACTTTCTTTCATTCCAGCCAAATGTTGAATAGCTCCTGAGATACCAACAGCAATGTATAAATCAGGAACAACAACTTTACCCGTTTGACCAACTTGATGATCATTACTTATATATCCAGCATCAACTGCTGCTCTTGATGCCCCAATTGCGGCATTTAATTTATCAGCTAAAGAAGTAATCAATTTAAAATTATCACCACTTTGCATTCCTCTTCCACCTGAGACTACTACCCTAGCAGTACCAAGTTCTGGTCTATCTGATTTCACTTCCTCTCTTTTAATAAATTTTGTTTTAGCAAACTCCTCACTCGGCGAAACTTTTTCAATAGGCGCTGATCCTCCTGAGCTTTCACAAGCTTCAAAAGATGTAGGTCTTATAGTTACACATTTTTTTGCATCTTTACTTTTTACAGTAGCAAAAGCATTTCCAGCATAAATTGGTCTCAAAAAAGTATCAGTTGTAATAACTTTAATTATATCACTAATTTGAGATGTATCTAAAGCAGCAGCAACTCTAGGCATAAGATTTTTACCAAAAGTGTTCGCTGAGCTTATAATATGAGAATAGTTAGCAGCTAATTTTACAATCACTGGTGCAAAATTTTCAGCTACAAAATTTTCATAATGAGCAGCATCAACTTGAATAACTTTTTTAATTAAAGGCAATTCTGAAAGCGCTTTTGCAGCTTCATCACAATTGTGTCCAATTATTACCCCATGTACATCAGTATCAATTTTAGAGGCTGCTGTGCTTGCATTAAGTGTAAATGGCTTTAACTCTTTATTGTTATGTTCTGCAATCAATAAAACTGACATTATATTACTTTAGCCTCATTTTTTAATTTTTGAACCAACTCAGCAACACTTGAAACTTTAATTCCAGCTTTTCTTTTAGGTGGTTCTTCAACTTTAATTTGTTCGATTCTTGACGATATATCTACTCCTAAATCTGACGCATTTAATTGTTCAATAGGTTTTTTCTTAGCTTTCATTATATTTGGTAAGGAAGCATATCTCGGTTCATTTAATCTCAAATCACAGGTGACTATTGCTGGAACGTTAATTTCAATTGTTTCCAATCCTTCATCTATTTCTCTAGTAACTTCTAACTTACCATCTTTAATTTCAATTTTTGAAGCAAAAGTAGCTTGAGGCCAATCAAGTAGTGCACTTAACATTTGACCTGTTTGATTACAGTCATCATCAATTGCTTGTTTACCCATAAAAACTAAGTCTGGTTTTTCTTTTTCAACAATTTTCTGTAATAATTTTGAGACTGCAAGTGGTTCGATAATACCATCTGTTTTAACAAGTATCCCCCTGTCTGCCCCAACCGCTAAAGCTTTTCGAACGGTTTCTTGTGCTTTCTCCTCACCAATACTTACTGCGATTACTTCAGTTGCTTTACCAGATTCTTTAATTTTAACTGCCTCTTCAATTGCATTATCATCTGGTGGATTAGTAGACATTTTTACATTTTCAGTAACTACACCAGAATTATCTTCTTTGACTCTTATTTGAACATTGTAATCAATTACTCTTTTTACTGCGACTAAAATTTTCATCAAGCTCTCAATAATTTATTTTCAGCATCATAAGGACTTTCGTCCAATATTGTAGCTTCATACATCTTGCCTAAAATATCAACCTTAAGTTTTTCTCCTACATTAGCTAAATCTGGTTTTACCATCGCAAGCGCAATGGACTTATCTAATCTAAAACCGTATTCACCGCCTGTGGCTCTTCCAACAACTTTATCATCTTTATAAATTGGATTATTCCCTAATACATCCGAGTCAGTTGTGTTATGAACTTCAAGAGTGACTAATTTGTTATCGAAACCTTTTTCTCTCCACTTATTTAATGCCTCAAGACCTATGAAATTACCTTTATTAGGATGAACAAATCTATCTAAGCCTGACTCGTATGGGGAGTATTCAATCGAAAGTTCTGTTCCTACTAATTTGTAAGACTTTTCAATTCTTAAACTATTCATAGCTCTTATTCCAAAAGGTTTTAATCCTAAATCTTTTCCTGCCTCCATTAATTTATCAAAAATATGATTTTGATATTCGATCGGATGATGTAATTCCCAACCAAGTTCTCCAACAAAATTTACTCTCATTGCATTTACAGGTGCATACCCTACATTGACATTTTTAGCCGTTAACCATTTAAAGTTTTCATTTGAAAAATCATCTGTTGACACTTTTTGCATTAATTGTCTTGCTTTAGGACCAGCTACTACAAGTACTCCTGTACTGTTAGTTAAATCTTCAAAAATAACAGATCCATCAGTGGGCATCCATTTTTGGATCCAATCATGGTCTAATCTTAAATTCGCACCCGCAGATACTAAGTAATAACTATTTTCAGCCTCTTTCATAATTGTAAATTCTGAGTGAACTCCACCTTTTGTATTTAACGCATGACATAGGTTTATTCTGCCAACCTTTTTTGGAAGTTTGTTAGCTACAAGATAGTCTAAAAATTCTTCAGCTTTAGGACCTTTAATTCTACATTTTGCAAATGCAGTCATATCAAGCAAACCAACATTTTCTTTTACATTTTGACACTCCTTTTTAATTGCATCAAACCACTTTGATCTTCTGAATGACCAATCATCTTTTTGTTCCATGCCATCTGTTGCAAAAAAGTTTGGTCTTTCCCAGCCAAACTTTTGACCAAACACTGCGCCTAAATCTTTCATTCTTTCATAACAAGGAGATGTTCTTAATGGTCTTGCAGCTGGTCTTTCTTCGTCGGGATAATGAACAATAAAAACATGGCTATAAGCCTCCTCGTTTTTAGCTTTTAAATAAGATTTTGTAGCATAATTTCCATAACGTCTTGGTTCTACACCAAGCATATCAATTGTTGGTTCCCCATCAACAATCCACTCTGCTAATTGCCAACCTGCTCCTCCAGCAGCAGTAATACCAAAACTATGTCCTTCGTTAATCCAAAAATTTTTTAGTCCCCATGCAGGTCCAACAATTGGATTTCCATCTGGAGTATAACAAATCGCTCCATTGTAAACTTTTTTAACTCCGACTTCGCCGAAAGCTGGGACTCTATGAATTGCTCCTTCAATATGTGGTGCTAAACGATCTAGATCCTCTTGAAATAGTTCATATTCAGAATCTTTTGACGGTCCCTCAACATAACAAGCTGGGGCCCCATCCTCATATGGACCTAAAATTAAACCTCCTGCTTCCTCTCTCATATACCATCTGCTATCACTATCTCTAAGCACACCCATCTCAGGAAGTCCTTCTTTTTTTCTTTTTTGAATTTCAGGATGTGGCTCAGTTACAATGTACTGATGCTCAACAGGTATAACTGGAATATCCAACCCAACCATTTCCCCAGTCTGTCTAGCAAAATTTCCTGAACAAGAAATGATATGTTCACACTCTATTGAACCTTTGTCGGTTTCAACTATCCAGCCTTCTTTAGTTTGTCTCATTGATAAAACAGTAGTATTTCTATAAATCTCAGCTCCTCTATTTCTTGCACCTGTTGCAAGAGCTTGTGTTAAATCAGCAGGTTGAATATACCCATCTTCAGGATGTTGAATTGCACCAACTAAATCATCAGTATGACAGAGTGGCCAAATTTCTTTTACTTGTTGTGGAGTTAAAAATTTCACATCAACACCAATAGTTTTTGCCACTCCTGCATATTGATGATACTCATCCATTCTATCTTTAGTACTTGCTAGACGAATATTTGATACAACACTAAAGCCTACATTTTTTCCTGTTTCCTCTTCTAGTTTTTTATAAAGATTAACTGCATACTTATGAAGTTGCCCCACAGAATAACTCATATTAAAGAGTGGTAATAGTCCAGCAGCATGCCAGGTTGAACCAGAGGTTAATTCTTTTCTTTCAACTAAAACAACATCTGACCATCCTTTTTTTGCTAAGTGATAAAGCGCACTTACACCAACTACACCACCACCAACAACTACTACTTTTGTTTTAGTTTTCATTAAATGATTCCTACTAAATTTTTATTCATTGCGAAACAAAATTGTATTATGAATGATCAGATTGAACTTCCCAATGGAATTGGACTAGAGACCATTGTCGTTAACCAGCAGTCTTTTAAAGGCCCGTCCATAGTATATTTTTCCACCTGCCAGTTAAATTTATGATAAATTTTTTCTTTATCTAAAATAATAACCTCAAATTGAGCCCATTTGTCACTACTTCCTATTTCAGTAATTGTATGACTTAAATGGTTTAAAAGCATTTGATAAGATCTTCCTTTTATCATCATCTTGAAATTTGGTAATGGACCTGTGTTTTTTTTATTATCAGGATGCGCAAAACTCCATGTTTGCTCAATCCCTCTATCTTTAAACTGATCATCATTATTCATCAATCCAGTAAGTTGGATTTGGACAACCTCTTTTGGTTTAATTGAATTACTCGGTTTAATTAAATCAGCCTTTAATGCGGTAGAATATAAAAAATAAAATAAGATTAAACTAAACGTTAAGAGCAGTTTTTTTAACGTCATTGAGAAAATGTTTTCTTTTTTCATTACTCACAAATGGTACAGCAAAATATCTTCTGTAATTGATATTATAAATGCCGCACATATGGAAAACTCCCCTTTTTAATCTTCTTATTGGTAAATTCAAAAAGAACGTTGTAATTGCCAACCTAGGAGAACCATAGGTACAAAAGATAATTGCTTTTTTATCTCTAAGATTTCCAATTGGATAACCATAGTTACCCCATAATTGTTTAAACCTAAAAGCCCAGGGTGGAGCTAAAACTTTGTCTATCCAGCCTTCCACTATTGCAGGCATTCTAAAATTCCAAATAGGTGCAATTAGAACTATGATATCAGAAGCTTCAATTCTTTTTCTATGATTTAAAACAACTGCATCTGGCTCTTCTCCTGCAAAAACTGGGTCGAATTTTTCTTTATAAAGATCAACAATATCAACTTCATTCCCTTTTTCTTTAGAGGTCTTTATGAATGTGTCTCTTATTGCTGCATTAAATGATTTGTCATCATAGTGTCCATATATAAGAAATATTTTTTTCATCTAATCTTGTAAAACTGGAAATGCCTGTCTTATTTTTAAAAAATGTTTCTGATATTCCATTTTAGTACATCTATCCTCAACATATTCTATGTTATTTTCTTTTACTAATTTTTTTGCTTCTTCATTTTTAATACCTAATTGTAACCACAAAACTTTAGCATTTATTGTAACTGTGTCTTTTGCAATCTCTAAAGCTTCATTAGATGGTCTAAAAACATCAACAATATCTACCCCATCTTTTATATCTGTTATTTTTTCGTAAATTTCCTCACCTAAAATTTTTTGACCCTTGGCTTTTGGATTAACAGGATAAACTTTAAAACCATATTTCTGCATATATTTCATAACAATAGTTGATGCTTTAGTTGGATTGTTACTAACTCCTATCATTGCGATCGATTTATATTTAGATAGAATTTCTTTAATATCACTCATTGTTTATTCTTAATTTTATTCTCACAGAAAATTTTAGCTTCCTCTAATGACATAGGTTTATCAAGTTTTTGACTACCCGCAATGCATGCATCTATTGCTCTTTTTTGATTATGATCCCTAAAATTATAAATAATAAGTAATCCAATAATTATAAAGATTATAATTATTATATTTTTTTTCATTATTTATTTTTCCATTTAGGTTTTCTTTTTTCTAAAAATGCTGAAATGCCCTCTTTTGCATCCATTGCCATCATATTTATTGTCATCATTTTACTGGTATACGAGTAAGCTTTTTTCAAAGGCATCTCTAGCTGTTTATAAAAAGTCTGCTTACCAATTTTAATTGTAAGATTAGATTTTGAAGCAATTTTCTTTGCAACTTTTAAAACTTCTGTGTTTAATTTTGATTTCGAAAAACAATCATTAATCAATCCAATTTCTTTTGCATAATTAGCTTTAATTGGTTCTCCCGTTAACAACATTTTCATCATAGGTTTTCTATTAATTTTTCTACTTACTGCTACCATTGGTGTACTGCAGAATAATCCAATATTTACTCCTGGTGTAGCAAACAATGCATCTTTTGTGCTAAATGCCAAATCACAACTTGCAACTAACTGACAACCAGCTGCATATGCTGCTCCATGAACTTTCGCAATAACTGGTTTTTTTCCTTCAACAATTTGTATCATCAATTTAGAGCATAAATTAAACAATTTTTGATACCTGTTCTTTACTTTCAATTTTTTTACTTCTCTCAAATTATGTCCAGCACTAAAACCTTTGCCAGCTCCTTCCAGAATAATCACTTTTGTTCTTTTTTCTTTATCAAGCTTTTGAAAAACTCTAATCAAATCATTTAAATTTTTATAAGATAAAGAATTGTAGGTTTTGGGTTCATTGATTGTGACAATTGAAACCCCACTTTGTAAATTTTTAACTTTAATATTCATCGAAAGTTTTATTTAAGCTTACCTTCTTCTCTCATCTTGGCTCTGATTTTAGTAGCTGAAATTTTCTGTATTTCATCAGACAATACTATCTCTTCGATTTTGTACCCTACTCCTCTTCCATAACAAATATTTGTAATGTTAGGAACTAATATAATTTTAAAGCGACCTTCAAAATCTGGGTTAAGTCTTTCCTCAATATTCTTCTTAACAGTTTCAAAGTCAAAAGGATTATCATCTACTCCTTGGACATCTCTTATTTGAATACAAACTTGGCCTGTTTTTTTTATTATCTCTTTAAATAAAGTATAATGACCATCATGAAATGGTTGCCATCTTCCTAACATTTGTGCAGTTGGTTTTTTATTGTCCCATTTATAAGCCATTATTTTATCTCCTTGTATATTTTGGGTGCCCAGTTTTTAGCATCTTGTGTTGTAACATGAAAGTCATAGTTATCAGGTTTAACAAACATCTTATTTGTATCATCAAACCTTCCTTCTTTTATTGTGTCCATCCAAACTACATAATCTGCCGGAAACAAACTTCTCGCCTCTGGTGTTGGGCAGATAAAATCTGCAACAACATAACTTCCATCCTCTCTCATGTTTAAAGCGAAATCTGCCATCCTTTTTGCTTGTCTTTTTCTTCCCTCCTCAGAAAAATCCCAATCATTCGCTTCTTTTCTTACTTCATCAGCATTTAATCTTTTTGCTTTCAGCATTGGACCTAATTCATTTGCAAGAGTAGTTTTACCTGATCCAGGTAGTCCCATTATTAAAATTATTTTCATAATAAACTATTTGCTATCCATTTGTGAAATTGATGAGTTGGTTGATCCATGACTGGTGAAAAATTTCCACCATTATAAACAGGTGAATTTCTCCCTTCTTGCATTCCTTCTATAGCACTGACATCTTCCAACATAACATCTTTCCAAAATCTTGCATTTTCTTTTCTCAATTCTTTGAATTCTTCACCATTAGCGCTTTCATTACCAACATAATACATTTGCATGTGTTCTTTAGTTTTATCAATCGTAATTGGTTCCAACCAAAAAATATAAAAATGATCTATGTGCAAACCTATCATCACATTAGGAAATAAAGCTATATATTCTGAATTTTTAAGCATATTTTTATCCCAGTTAGGAAAATTTTTAAATTTTTTGTTACCTTTAATTAATTGTTCATATTTTTTACTTCCTTGGCCAGCAAATCTATTAGGTAAACTTTGTATATGATAATGATCATCTATATTTGAAACCTTATTAAGCTCTGGATGTATTGTAGGTAAATGATAACTTTCACAATAATTTTCTATAGCAAATTTCCAATTACATTTTACATCTAAATCAAAATAACCATAATCATTTGAGTGAATGATAGAGTTTTGATCATCATCAGTAATAAATTTTTCCCATCTTTGCTTAAGTGGTTTTATGTAATCATCAAAATTAATTTCATTTGAGTTGATATTCACAAATATAACATCCATCCAAATTCTAGTTCTCACTTCTTTTAAATTACTTTTTGTTTTATCAAATTTTTCAGATTGATGTTTGTTTAGTCCTCCGATATGAGGAGTTGCCACAAGATTACCTGTAAAATCATAAGACCAGGAATGATATGGACATCTGATAACATTTTTCAAATTGCAGCTATTATCTAATAGTTTAAATCCTCTGTGGCTGCATACATTGTGAAAAACCCGAATTTTTTTTTTCTTGTCCCTAATCATTATCAAAGGAATTCCTAGTAGATTGTAAGGTTTAGCATCTCCAGGATTTGGTATTGAACTCCCGACACCAATAACAGTCCATTTATTAAAAAAAATCTTCTCTCTCTCAAAGATAAAATAATCTTTATTATTATAACATTCATTTGGTAGACCATTGGCCATTTCTATTGGCTTGTCTACATTATGAAGTTTTTCAATATTAAGTATTTCCGATAAGGGTAAATTTTTACGATTCTGGTTCACAAAAAAAATTATCATGGGCATATATTTTGGCAACTAATTTCGCCGCATAGATATATGAATTTCTTTGACAGCTTTTTTAAAAAATATAATGATAAAGATATGAAATTTTCTTTAGAAATTGGGCCACAAACTGATCTTGATACAGTCCCACCGGTAAGTGATGTATATATCACAATGCTGCCAGGTGGAGATTATAAAGAGACCGCTCAACAGGCAGTTGAGTTAGTTAAAAAGGGGTTCAACCCAGTGCCTCATTTTCCAGCAAGATCAATGCAGGATGAAAAACAGCTTAAAGATTATGTTTCTAGATGTAAAGACGGAGGTGTTAAACAAGTTTTAATAATCGGTGGTGGAAGAGAACCAATGGGAAAATTTGATAGTTCTTTTCAACTTTTAGAGACTGGTTATTTTGAGAGGATGACAATAGGAATTGCTGGACACCCAGAGGGGAGTCCTGATATATCCGACTCAGATTTAGAAAAAGCTATGATTGATAAAAAGCCTTATGCTGACTATATAGTAACTCAATGGTTATTAGATCACCAGCCAATTATAGATTTTATCTCTAAACAAAGCGTGCCAGTGCATGTAGGAATTACTGGGCCTCTTAAGATATCAAGCTTAATTAAATTTGCTAATATTGTAGGAGCAAAAAATTCCATTAACTTTCTTAAATCTAATTTTACTAAGGCGTTAGATTTATTGAAACCTAAAGACCCTAATGATTTAATTGGGAAAGTTAAATCGCATACTGATTTCTTCCACATTTATACATTCGGCGGCTTGAAGGAAACTAACAAGTGGTTGAAGGAGAATGGTTATGTCTAAAGAATTTGACTATACGAAACTAAAACATTTTACATCAGTAGATCAATCAGATCGAAAGGTGCCTTATAATTTAAGACAGAGTGGACCAACAAAAGTTGAAATGTTAATTTCAACAAGAGTAAGAAAATCCCCTTATTGGCATTTATCTATGCAAGCGGGTTGTTGGAGAGCGACAGTTTACAATCGTATTTATCATCCAAGAGGTTATGTAAAACCAGAGGATGGTGGAGCAATGGTTGAATATGATGCAATTGTTAATCATGTTACTATGTGGAATGTTGCAGTTGAAAGACAAATACAAGTCAAAGGTCCGGATGCAGAAAAATTTGTTGATTATGTTATTACAAGAGATGCAACAAAAATTTCACCAATGCGAGCAAGATACGTAATTTTATGTAACGCATATGGTGGAGTTTTAAATGATCCGATTCTTTTAAGAATTTCTAAAGATGAGTTTTGGTTTTCACTATCAGACTCTGATATTGGTTTGTATTTGCAAGGTGTAAATGCAGATGGAAGATTTAATTGTTCCATTGAAGAAATTGATGCTTGTCCTGTTCAAATTCAAGGGCCCAAATCAAAAGCACTAATGAAAGATTTATTGGGTGATCAAGTGGATTTAGAAAATATGCCATTCTATGGTTTGGCAGAGGTTAAGGTTGCTGGAAGAAGTTGTGTAATCTCTCAATCTGGTTTTTCCGGAGAAGCAGGTTATGAAATATATTTAAGAGATGCAACTTTGTACGCAGATGAAATGTGGAACGCGGTCCTTGATGCAGGTAAAAAACATAGTCTAATGGTAATTGCACCAGCTCACCATAGAAGAATACAAGCAGGAATTCTATCTTGGGGACAAGATATGGATCAGCAACATAATCCATTTCAATGTAATTTAGGTTATCAAGTTTCATTATCTGGTAAAGGTGAATGGAATAAAAAAGCTGATTATGTTGGTAAAGCAGTCTTAGAGAAAATGGGCGCAGATTTAAAAGCAGGAAAAAAACCATATAAACTTCAATTAGTTGGAATGGAGTTAGGTGGTAAACCAATTGATGATTACGCACCTGACTTTTGGTTAGTATCACCGGAAGATGGTGGAGATCCAGTTGGATTTATTACTTCACCATGGTGGCATCCAGAAAAGAAAACTAATATTGCTATGGGATACGTTCCGTTTGATGGAACTTTAAATCCCAATGGATTTCCAAAAAATAAAGTTGGAACTAAATATAAAGTTCATTTGCCTGAAAAATATTCAGATACTCCAGGAAAGCCAGTCGATGCAACTATAGTTGATATTCCTTTTAAAGAATCTTTCAATGCTAATACTAGAGAAGTTGTAAAAGGTTAATTTAATTTTATTGGTGGAGGAGTTATAAACTCCTCCATATTTTCGTGTCAAGAATCCTCTTAATTGTTGTTTGCATTATATTTGCTATTGTATTAATAATCTTTCCATTGATAGTTTCTTACAAAGATCAAAAAAATAAAAAAAAATAAATGCTAGGTGAATTTTTAGATATCGTTTTTAAATCAATCAAATTAGACAAATCTCTTTATAGAGATAATAAAAATTTTGGTGAGGCCTCTATATATTTTTCAGGTATAATAATGATTTTAGATGGTATTGCTGGTGCAGTTGCAGCAAATACAGTTATAAAAACTGCAGTGGCCATGTCAGGACTTACTGCTATTTTAACTTGGTTCATTTGGGCAATATTTATTTTTGTAATTGGAGTAAAACTTTTTCCAGAAAAACAAACTAAAGTCTCATTTAAAAAAGTTTTAACCGCTGTAGGTTTTGCTCATGCGCCAGGTTTATTGAGATTTTTTGCCTTAACGCCGGAGTTGATGATACCAATAATTTTTTTAACACAATTTTGGATTTTCGCTTCTCTTATAATTTCTACAAAAGAAATTTTGAACCTTAAATCAAATATTAAATCTTTTGGGATAGTATTTTTATCATTCTTAATAATTGCTTTTTTATCAATTGCATTTGTTATGAGTAGAATGAATGCTTTGCCAATTAATCATATTTAAATCGGGAATATTGTTTTAGATACTCTGCAAGATTTACATATTTTAAAACCAGTTAAAATTAAGTTTTGAGAGACACTTTCATGTTTTTCCTTACACTCGTCACAAATATCATCTAATTCATTTAGATCATCATCTTTTAAATTTTCAAATTCAATCATTATCAGTCAAGCCCGCTCCTGCTGCACTTTGTTTTAAACTATCAGTTTCTTCAACAAAAGTTTCTTCTGAGAGTTTATAAAGATTTTTCCACTCTGTTTCACTAAAATTATCTTTGTTTTCCCTAAAACTAATTTCAATATTTTTAGATTCTACTGGGTACTCATCATCAATTTTTGTTGAGAAAACGCTCATATTAAAATTCAATAAAAATTGATTATCATTAAATTTAAATAAAATTTTTTTTCCAACTACCTCAGAGGCTCTACTTAAAAAAGGTAAAAATAATAAAGGGTATCCTACTTTTTCAAATGTACATTTTTTAAATTTTTCTAATGTTCTGACTTGATCCAAAAAATTTACACCAAGGTTTATTGGGCAAAATATATTTTTGTCTGATTTATTATTTTTAACTATTTGTTTAAGATTTTTAAATTTTTTTAAATTTTCATCGTTTAAGTACTCACTTAAATTTTTAATACCCGGTAATCCAAAAAGTTCTAATAACTTTATTGATTTAGCTATCTCTTCTGAAATACCCCAAGAAAATCCAGCGGCTCGACTAGCTCTCTTAGAAGTCGTTTCAATTTCACTAAAAGATTTCATAACTTTAAGAATGGGAATTATAAACCCACTGATCATCATAATTTTTAAGTTGCCCTGGAAGAGGTGCCCCTTGAAACATGCATATTCTTAGCCATTTATCTGACCTTGGATCAAATTTTAAAGCTCCAAAAAATGAAAGTTTTAATCTGAGCATATCAATTGGAACTATATTTTTGCTAATGGTGTTGTCTTGTATCTCTGAATATGGAAATTTTTCAATTATAAATGCTCTTCTAACAACGTGTCTTAAATCTGAATTATTAATCAAGAATCTATCTATTGTCATATTTTTTTTACTTTCTAATAATTTACTATATAATTTTTTTATATCTCTTGCGATTGCAAGAGGTTGCTCTAATTCAGAGCCTTTTTCCTCAAACCTATCAGCAATTCTTGGCTCCTCTTTGTTTTTCGAAATAAACCAAAATTTTTTATTATTCTCTTTTTTGTCAAAATTAATTAATAAGATATCTTTATATTTTTTTTTAATTATAGATCTTAAATCGTCAACTTTTCGATTAGTGGGAATATTAAAATATTTATCTTCATCTGAACTCATTTGGTTAACTAAAGGCTCAGTAATTTTGCCATATGGCTCCATCATAATTGAAACGACATATTCTATACACTCTTCACAACTTTGTTTTTCTAACCATAAATATAATTTGTTAAAAGGATAATTTGTCTTAAAATCGAATCTATTTTCAACATAATCAATAAATTTTTGAACATCTTTAAAAAGGTCTTTAATTTTTTTTTGTTGATATTCACTTTCAGTGCTCCAATTAATTAAGTTTTGTATTGAGCTTTTTAGACATTGTTTAAATAAATTACTTTCTTTTAAACTCACCTTTTTTTATTTCTCTTATTTTTTTTAATGCTTGTTCTCTACACAATATCCAATTATTTAGTAAGGTTGGATGATTAACGATAAAAGGTGCCATTCCAAGACCAGTAGAATTTCCAATTCCAAGATTTTTACAAATTTTAGGATCAAGTTTAATGGCTTTCTTTGGATTTTTATTTTTTGCAACATGGTTAACTTGATCAAATGTAAATTGTCTTACTAAATAGACCAACATCATTTCTAGTCTAAATGGACCATTTATTTCATCTCTATTCTTTATTCTAAATCGATCTGCAAGTCCAAATTTTCCAGAGCCATATACAGCTGTTGTTCTATATAAATAACCAACTTTTTTAAGTAAATCTAAATTAGGTTGTTTGCCATTACTTAAACTTTCTACGACATGGTTAAAAACTCTTATTGATTTATTTGCTCTTGATAAAGTTAATTCTTTATAAGACAATCTTCCAACTTCTTGTTTTGGAACTTCATTTTTTAATCTTTCAATATCTTTTTTTTTTGGAACTCCGTCAAACAGAGTAAAAGCAGCATCCCATTTTGTGGCTATAACCCTATCAGATCTTTCATCATCAAATATTTTATTTGCAAAACATACTAAAGAGTAAATCCTATCTTTTTTTTGGAATGAATACACTGCAACACCAAAACCTTCCTTATCTAAATCAAATAAATCTCTTTTAAAATCCCAATCTTTAAATTCATTCAAAAAACTTCTCAAAAAAGATAGTTTTGATTGATGAAAAGACCCTAGTCTTGATAGCTTCATTATTATATTTGGATCTCTTAATTCTACTTTCATTTTTAAATCATTTTGTAAAAATTATACCAATTGTTACCCAATATATCTTTAATTTCTATTTCGGAAAATCCAATTTTTTTTAATCCATTTTCTATGTTTAAAAATCCTGTGGCATCCCTGAACCAGTCTGGTTGTCTTGGAAAACCAGGTTTATTTTTAGAACCCTCTCCATAGTTTCTATTCTTTGACCACGTTCCATTTCTCATCCATTCTACAACTTCATCTGGCTGGTTTAGACAAAGATCTGACCCAATTCCTATATTTTTTATATTCATAATTTCAACCGTTCTTGCTATCATTTCACAAAAGCTTTCAATCGTACAATTTGTGTTATCTTTAAGATGATGAGGATAAAGAGACAATCCTAGAATTCCACCGCTGTCACTTAATGCTTTTAACAAATCTGAAGACTTATTTCTTTTAGCTGGATGCCAAAATGAAGGATTGGCATGGGTAATTGCAATAGGTTTTTCACTTAATTCAATTGCATCAAAAGTACTTTTTTCAGCTGAATGAGACATGTCAATAACAACACCAATTCTATTCATTTCTCTGATTACTTCTTTACCAAAATTTGTTACACCGCTGTCAATTTTTTCATAACAACCTGTGGCTAGTAATGATTGATTGTTGTAAGTTAATTGCATAAATCTACAACCAAGTTCATGAACTTTTTCAACTAAATTAATATCATCTTCTATAGGTGAACAATTTTGAAAACCAAAAAAAATAGCCGTTTTTTTTTCTTTATTAGCTTTTTCAATATCCTTAAAATCTCTTCCTAAAAAAATTAAATCTGAATTATCTTTAAGTAATTTTTCCCACTTTTTTATTTTTTCGCAAAATTCTTTAAAATCTTCGTGATAAACAACAGTTGCATGAACAGCATCTAAACCTGCTTTTCTATTAATTTCAAATACCTCTCGAGACCAATTACAATATTGGAGATTATCAATCCTAAAATTCATTTTAATAAATTTATTTCAACCATATCAATATGTTTTTTTAAATACTATTTATTTTATTGAAATTTTAATTTAATTTTGAAATAAAGTTTAAACTTAAAATCTCATGAAAAAAAATAAAAACCATAAAGTTGCAGTTATTATGGGTAGTCAATCTGACTATAAAACAATGAAAATGACTGTTAAAATCTTAAAAAATATAGGTTTAAAGTATGAGACTAAAATTATTTCAGCACATCGAACTCCAAAAAGGATGTACGAATTTGCTAGTTCCGCTAAAGATAAATTTGGAGTTATAATTGCGGGTGCTGGTGGATCAGCTCATTTACCAGGTATGGTCTCAGCTTTAACAACAATACCAGTTTTAGGTGTACCAATTGAAAGTAAAAAACTTAAAGGTATAGATAGCTTACTGTCAATAGCTCAAATGCCTAAAGGAGTTCCTGTAGGAACTTTAGCAATTGGAGAAGATGGTGCAATGAATGCTGCTTTATTAGCAGCTTCTATCATTGCAAACAATAATCCAACTATCAAAAAAAAATTAGAGAATTGGAGACTGTCTCAAACACGATCAGTAAAGAAAAAACCTAAATAGAATATGTCAAAGGTAAATTTGGGCATTATTGGCGGGGGTCAACTTGGCAGCATGCTTTCAACAGCTGCTAAAAAATTAAATATCAAAACAATAATTTATTGTGATGATATTGATGCACCTGCCCAAAATTTTTGTGACGAATTTATATTAGGAGAATATAACAATAAGGAAAAAATAGATGAGTTCATTAATAAAGTAAATGTAATTACGTTTGAATTTGAAAATATTCCTTATGAGACACTAAACGAAATAAGTAAAAAAAAATTGGTATTACCTAAACCTTCAATCAATAGAATTATACAACATAGGTTATCAGAAAAAGATTTCATCAATAATCTAAATATTCGAACTACTCGATATGCTTCTGTAGAAAAAAAGTCAGACTTAGAAACTTTAAAAGAGTTTATACCTGGAATTTTAAAGACATCCACAATGGGTTATGATGGTAAAGGACAATATCCTTTAAGAAATATTGAAGATATTGAAAAAATAAATATTGATTTTTCAAAAGAATATATCATTGAAAAACTTGTAAAGCTTAAAAAGGAGATTTCAGTCATTATAACTAGATTTGGAAATAATAATTATGAAATTTATGAACCAATAGAAAATATTCATGAGGATCAAATTTTAAAGTATTCAAAAATTCCAGCAGAAATTAGTGAAAATATATTTAATCAATCAAAAGAATGGGCAATCATGATTGCTGAAGAGTTAAGATACATTGGAACTTTATGTATAGAATTTTTTATTGATAGAAATGATAACTTGTATGTTAATGAGATTGCTCCAAGAGTTCATAATTCAGGTCATTTAACCATTAATGCATTTAATATAAGTCAGTTTGAAAATCATATTCGTGCAGTGTGCTCACTTGAAAAAATCCCAATTAAAAAATTGTCAAATGCAAAAATGATTAACTTAATAGGGAACCAGATTAAACCTTACAGAGAAAATTTAAAATTGAATGACAATGAATTTTTCTTTGATTATTTAAAAAAAGAGATAAAAGACAAAAGAAAAATGGGTCATATAACAGTATTAACCTAATGCTAAAATCAATCGAGGGAAACTTTGAAAATCCAGAAGTTTTTGAACTTCTTACAAAACACTTTATTGAACTTAGGGCAGCTTCGCCAGAGGGAAGTGCTCATGTTTTAGATATTCCTGGTTTAAAAGTGCCTTCTATTAAATTTTGGAGTCTTTGGGAAAATCAAAAATTAGTTGGTAGTGGAGCATTAAAATTTTTAGATAACGAACATGGGGAATTTAAATCTATAAGGGTACACGACAATTTTAGAAATAAAGGTTATGGTATTAAGGTTATTAATCATTTAATTAATGAAGCTATAAAATTAAAGATTAAGAAAATAAGTGTAGAAACAGGCGCAGGTGAATTTTTCAAACCAGCAAGAAAATTATTTAAAAAGTGTGATTTTAAGCCCTGTAAACCATTTGCACACTACAAAGAAGATGTAAATTCTCTTTATTTAACAAAACACATTAACAACAATTAAAATTAATAATGATTTAAAAGATCAATTTTGTTGACAAATGTCTCAAAATTCTAAACAAAGCTAAAATACTTAAATAATAAGTATTAAATTAACGTAACAAAAAGTAAATATATGAGTCTACAAGGTAAAGTAAAATGGTTCAATCCAACCAAAGGTTATGGTTTTATTGAAAGAGAAGATAAAGAAAAAGATGTGTTTGTACATGTTTCAGCAGTAAGAGATGCTGGTATGAACGGTTTAGATGAGGGTCAAGCTTTGACTTTCGATGTTGAAGATGGTCCAAAAGGTCCTTCAGCAGTTAACTTAAAAACTGCATAATTTTCATAACACTATTTATTGGCTGTAATAATTTTATTTAAAGAACAGTTTAAATTTTATGGCCAATAATCTATTCTTAACAAAAAAATTTTTAAATTATGATTGGTATTCTTGGAGGAATGGGAACACAAGCTGGGCTTGATTTCTGTAATAAACTAGCAATTCAATACAGAGGAAAAATTGACCAAGATTATCCTTTATTTTTTTTATATAACAAATCTAATATTCCTGGAAGACCAGAATCAATCGGGAAATCAACAGGAAAACTTTCTAATAGATTTGGAAATATCTCATCAAAAAAAAAATATAAAAAAGTTTTAAAAAGTTTAGTGGAAGGATGTAAAAAATTAGAGAAAGCAAGTTGCAAATTTATTGTAATTCCATGTAATACTGCTCATTATTGGTACGAAGATCTACAAAAGAAAATTAAAATTCCAATTATTAATATGCCAAAAGAAGTATTTAACTATACAAAAAGAAAATGTAAAAAAAATTCAAAGATAGGTTTATTAGCAACTGAAGGAACTTTAAAAACAAAAGTTTATGATAAAATTTTTAATAAGAATTATGAATTATGTTTTCCTAATACAAAACTACAAAAACAAAGTGTAAATAAAACAATTAAGGATGTAAAAATGGGCAATGTAAAAAGAGCTGCGAAAAAAATTCAACCCGCAATTAATTATTTAATAAAAAAAAAATGTAAAAAGATTATTTTAGGATGCACAGAATTGCCAATTGCTATTTTTGCTTTTAAATCCATCAATGCAGTCAAATCGTCAAAAATTTTCCTGGACCCTAATTTAATTCTAGCTAATGCGGCTATGAAAAAATATAAAAATTAAATGAAACAATCTAAAGAACGTCCATATGTTTTATATGTTGCAGAAATTATCTATTCGCAAATATTTACAATTAAAAAAAAAAATCCAGAATTTTCAAATATTGATGCGATAGATAACTTTATTGGCTCAGAAATCTATAATGAAATAAGTAGTGGTAAATTTCATGATAAATGGTTCGATGAACTTTCAAAAAATAACTTTATAGACAAAAAAACAAAAAAGAAAATTCCAGAAGAAACATTAAGACTTCTTCAAGTTCAAAAAGATATGATGATAAAACAACTAATTCAATTTCCTAACTTATATTATGCAAAAAGTCATTACCCATTAGAAATTTCTCAAAGAGCCTTTGATCATTTATGGAGAATGTGTGAAAGTTACGAGTTGTGGTGTAAAGAAACTAAACAACCTGAATTGGTAAATCTAAATATTATTGATTAGATCTTTTTAAAATTGCTCCTGTTTGGTCTATTTTATTTTTCACAAGAATATAGAAATCTTCACTTTCCAAAGTTTGTTTTTGAATGTTTTTTTCACTCAGTGTAACTTCTTTGACATTTTCTATAGGCGTTTTTCCTGTATAGGCTGTTATCATCTCGTTAGATCCATATGACAATGCTGCTTGAAAAGTATTTCCAGTTGAAGATAAAGTATAAGCAGGACCTAACATTGCAGAAGGTGATGTACATCCAGAAATAAAACTTGCAGCTAACGAGATTATAATTATCTTTTTATGAATCACTCCAAGGAAGCTTAAGCATTTCAATATACAACTCAAGGTAGAATTTAAATGTTGAATTAAGTGATTAATTTTCATTGATAAATTTAACTAAATTTGGGAAACGAATGTAAGCTCAATTTATTTATAAAGCCTAAAATGATCAGAATTTATCCATTTATTTTTATTTTGTTATGGTCATCTGCTTTCATTACAACAAAGCCAATCGTTGATAATAGTGATCCTTTTGCAGCTCTAACATTTCGATTTTTTATTGTGGCAATAGGATTTTATTCATTTTCAATTTTTTTAAATCAGTCAGTGCTAGTTAAAAGAAAAAATGTTATCGAGTCAGTTTTAAGTGGTGTTTTATTTCATGGATTTTATTTGGGAGGCGTTTTTTTTTCAATTTCAATTGGGATGCCAGCGGGAATAGCTGCTTTGATAGTTACATTGCAACCAATTTTAACAAATTTACTAAGTGGTCCAATTTTAAATGAAAAAGTAACATTAAAACAATGGATTGGTGCTTTTTTAGGTTTCATTGGTGCTTCATTAGTTTTAGGATTAGATATAGGTTCGAAAATACCTTTTTTAGGTTTAGTGGCCACTTTAGTTGCTTTAATTTCAATTACAGCGTCCACTATTTGGCAAAAGAAATTAAGTAATAATTTACCCTTATCGGTAAGTAATTTTTATCAAGCTGTTGGTGGATGTTTATTCCATGTAATAATTGTGATTTTTTTTGCAAAAGCATCCATAAATTTTTCATCAACTTTTTTAATAGCGATGAGTCATCAAATTTTTCTAGTTTCATTTGGAGCATTTACAATTTTAATGTTTTTAATAAAAAAAAATTCAGCAAGCAAAACGGTTTCAATATTTTTTTTAATACCAGCTGTTTCAGCTATAATGGGTTGGTTTTTTCTCGACGAAATATTAACCAAAATTGATGTTATTGGTTTTATTATTGCAACTATCGGTGTGTATATTGCTACTAGAAAATAAATTTATATTGCCTTGTATCCAAATTCCAAACAAGAGTCTGTAATAGAGTGATATAATGACTCACCAAAACTTCTAAGACCAGATATTCTTGCTTTTTTTGGATTATCTGAAATAAAATCAATTGTGATATTAATCCCGTTATAAACTGAATTTGCACAATCACCAGACTTAAAAGAACTTATATCTAGTGGACAACCTTTTTTAAGTATTTCATTAACTAAGTTTCCCTCTAACTCAATTATTGTTCTGGAATGTGAGATATCTGTTATTGCAAAGTCTAATTCATTAAATTTTTTTTTTTCTTTTTCAATTAAATTTAAGTTAGAGGAAAAAACTAACCAATTATTTGGTCCTAACCATAATATTCTAGTATTTGAATTTGAAGATGATTTAAGTGAAGATGGTAAATTTAATTCATCTACATGTATATTTGAAATATCGAAATTCGAATTTTTAAATTTTGCTATTTGAAATATTAATAATTTATTTACTTCAGAAACCTTCAGTAAATCATTATCATTTTTACCACTATAATCTCCAAACTTTCCAGTTTTGTGAACAAAATTTAACGGTGAAATATGCATTATGATCTCACTCTCTTTCCCTCACGATCAACATAATGAGATGAGATTATTTCAACCTCAATTGCAGTTTTTTTTAATGGAGAAACTGCAAATAATTTTTTTCCAATCATATTTTTACCATCTTTTACTATTGCTAATGAGAATGGATTATTATTTTCAACACTCCAACAAGATGAGGATACATGTCCTAGTTTTGGATTAGGAAGTTTTGCATTTTTATCAACAACTAAATGAGATCCTTCTGGAATAGTGGATTTTTTATCTGTTGGAACGAGACCAACAATTTTTTGTCTATCTGCTTTGTTAAATGCTTCTTTTTGAAGAGATCGTTTACCAATAAAATCTTTTTTCTTTGATACTAAGCCCTCTAATGAAACATCATAAGGAACCGTTCTACCATCTAACTCTGGCCCTGCCACATGTCCCATTTCAATTCTTAAAGTTGATAGAGCCTCGGTCCCGTATGGTTGAATATTAAAATCTTTTCCAATTTCCATCATCTTTTCCCACATAAAAAGACCATGATCTGACTCAACGTTTATCTCATATGCAAGTTCGCCAGAAAAAGAAATTCTGAATATTTTGGCTTTTACTCCAAATAAATCACCTTCTATGTAACCCATAAAAGGAAGGGCTTCATTACTTACATTAATATTAGGAAATAATTTTGCCAACACATCTCTTGATTTTGGACCTGCAAGTGCAGCTCCAGCCCATTGTTCTGTTGTTGAAACAACATTCACGTTTAATTCTGGCCAAACAATTTGTAAATAATATTCTAGATGAGACAAAACATTTGCAGCTTGAGCAGTCGTTGTGGTCATATGATAATGATTTTCAGAAATTCTGGTAGTTGTTCCGTCATCCATTACTATTCCATCTTCTCTTAACATCACGCCGTACCTTGCTTTACCAACAGGAAGTTTTAACCAAGCATTCGTATATACTCTGTTTAAAAATTCTGCAGCATCTGGTCCTTTGATGTCAATTTTTCCTAGTGTGGTTACATCACAAATACCTACATGCTCTCTTACATTTTTTGCCTCTCTTTTTGAAGCTTCAAACAAATTTTCTTTTCCTTGTTTGTAATATCTTGGTCTTTTCCAAGCTCCAGCGTCAACAAAGACTGCATTATTTTTTTCATGCCATGTATGCATTGGAGTTTTTCTTGTAGGCATATACTCCATATCAACCTCTCTTCCAACAATTGTACCAATTGTGATTGGAGTAAACGGAGGTCTAAAAGTGGTGTGACCGACCTGAGGAACTATTTTTTTTTCAACATCAGCAACTAATTGAAGACCGTTAAGATTGCTTGTACGACCTTGGTCGGTTGCCATTCCTAAGGTTGTGTATCTTTTCACGTGTTCAATTGATCTGTAACCTTCACGTAAAGCAACTTCAATGTCTGAAACAGCAACATCATTTTGAAAATCTACAAAACGTTTAAAATTCTTACCCTTTGGCATAGGAGAACACCAAAATTTGTCATGTGAATTTTTTTTAGATTCGTTTGAATTAGGAGTTGAAGTGGAGTTATTTTTTTTAGTGATATTTTTTGAGACTTCAAATCCAATTTTAAAACCCTCTTCTAAAGTATCTTTTAAAGTAAAAGTCCCCTTAGAGGCTCCAATGGATATTTCATGTTGTTTCGATTTGTCTGGAATGAAAGCATCTATTTGATCATTAAACTTAAGTTTATTGCCAGACTGTGATGCTAAATGAACAGTAGGTGTCCAAAAACCAGATACACATATACAGTCACAATCAATTTTCTCATTATTTTCAAACCCAGTTTTATCTTTATTTAATTTTCCGATTTGTGCTGATTTTACTTTTTTGTATCCATTTGCAGCAATTACAGCGTGAGAAAATTTAATTTTAATATTTTGATTTTTAGCAGCATCAATTAGTTCAGATGATTGTTCTTCTCTTGTGTCTAGAATAATTGGATCAATTCCTTGTTTTTTAAATTCTAAAGCTGTTTCATATGCGCTATCATTATTTGTAAATATTAAAGGTTTCTTGCCAACTAATACTCCATACACTTTAATATACTCTTTTGCAGCAGCTGACAAAAATACACCTGGAGTATCATTGTTACCAAAAACTATTGGTCTTTCTATTGAACCTGTAGACAATAAAACTTCTTTAGCTCTAATATACCACAATCTTTGTCTCGGAGTATGCTTAGGCTTATCTTTTAAGTGATCACCAGTTCTCTCAAACATAACCATCATGTTGTGATCATAATATCCAAAAACTTGTGATCTATTTTTTACAATCACATTTGGCATCTCTTTTAACTCAGTTATGATTTTATCTGCCCATTCCTTACCTGATAAATTATCTATAGTAACATCGTCTATTAACAAAGACCCACCAAACCTAGGTTTATCTTCAGCAAGAATAACTTTTGCACCATTCTTTGCTGCTGAATAAGCACTAGATAAGCCAGCAGGTCCAGATCCAGTTACAAGTAAATCACAATATTCATATTTATGTTCGTATCTTTCTCTATCCTTTTCTATTGATGCAATACCAAGACCAGCTGCCTTTCTTATAAATGGTTCATAAACCTTGTACCAAAAACTTTTTGGCCACATAAAAGTTTTATAATAAAAACCTGCTGGAAAAAACTTATTCAAAAAATTATTTATAGCTCCAATATCAAATTCTACAGAGGGCCAACAATTTTGACTTGTGGCTTCAATACCCTCAACTAATTCAATTTCAGTTGCATTTACATTAGGCTCTGAATGATTATTTAATTTAACTTGTAATTTTGCATTAGGTTCATCTACACCTGCACCAAAAAAACCTCTTGGTCTATGATATTTAAAACTTCTACCAACTAAATGAACACCATTAGCAAGCAAGGCTGAAGCCAATGTGTCACCTTCATAACCGATATATTTTTTACCATTAAACTTAAAAACAATTTCTTTGTTTCTATTAATTAACCCCTCATTATTTAAACGATGTGATTGACTCATTTGATTTCTTCATTAATTTTAGCAGTTTTAAAAATTTCGTGAGTAACAGTATCTCTTTGAACTCTAAACCATTGTCTACAGCCAGCGATATGATGCCATAACTCTATATGTTTTCCTCTCGGGCTTTTTCTTAAATAAACAAACTCGTCCCATTTTTCATCAGTTACTTCTTGATTTAATTGTGGTCTCACAACTGTTCCATCTCCACCATAGGCAAATTCTTTTTGTGATCGATCTCCACAATATGGACACTTGATATTAAGCATTTATGAAATCCAAGTTTTTGTTCCTAGACCTTTTTCGTCCAACAAATATCCTTTTGAAAATCTATCAAGACTAAAACCCTCATTTAATTCATGAACTCTATCCTGAGCGATAGTGTGAGCAAAAGTCCAGCCAGAAGATGGTACAGATTTAAAACCACCATAACACCAACCACAATTTAAATATAATCCCTCTATATGTGTCTTGTCAATTATTGGTGAACCATCCATTGACATATCCATAATACCACCCCAAGTTCTGAGCATTTTTAATCTGCTTAAAAAAGGAAACAATGCTATCCCTCCAGTTAATACATGTTGAATAGTTGGTAAATTACCTTTTTGAGCATAGCTATTATAACCATCGAGATCTCCGCCCATAACCATTTCACCTTTATCAGATTGACTAATATAAAAATGTCCAGCACCAAAAGTTACAACTCCATCTAATACTGGTTTAACTGGTTCAGAGACACAAGCTTGAAGTAAATGAGTTTCTATTGGCAATGTCATATTTAATTTTTCTGCTAAAATATTTGTACTACCTGCAACACAAAGTCCTATTTTTTTTGTTTTTATATCGCCTCTGGATGTTCTAACTCCTAAAATTTTTCCTCCCGAGACATCAAATCCAGTTACCTCACAATTTTGTATAATATCTACCCCCATAGAGTCAGCTTGACGAGCATAACCCCACGCAACAGCATCATGTCTAGCTGTACCTGCACTTGGTTGAGCAAGACCTCCAAAGATTGGGTATCTTACATCCTCTGAAAAATCTGCCATTGGAATTATCTTTTTAACTTCATCTCTATTCAACAAGACTGCATCTATCCCGTTTAATCTCATCGAGTTTCCTCTACGAGCATATGCATTCATTTGTGCATCCGAGTGAGCTAAGTTTATAATCCCCCTTGGCGAAAACATTACATTGAAATTTAATTCCTGGGACATGTTTCTCCATAAATTCATTCCAAATTCGTTAAACCTCGCATTATCATCGTACATAAAGTTAGATCTAATTATTGTTGTATTTCTTCCAATATTTCCTCCACCGATCCATCCCTTTTCAATCACAGCTATATTTGTAATTTTATGTTCTTTTGCTAAATAATACGCTGTTGCTAAACCATGACCTCCTCCTCCAATAATAACTGCATCATACTCACTCTTGGGATTAGGATCTTTCCAAGCTAAGTCCCATTTTTCATGATTTGAAAAAGCGTTCTTGATTAAGCTAAATATTGAATATTTTTGCATAATTGAATTTTATAATAATGAATATAAATAGTTCATATTTTTTTTATATATAATTTTTAGATATTTCCAAAGGCTCTAAAAAGAGATACTAATCAACCAATTTTATATATTTTAAAAGATATTATATGAGTGGAGTAAAGTCGGATATCCAAATAGCAAGAGAAGCAAAAATGCAGCCAATCAAAGATATTTTGGCTAAAATCAATGTACCAGATGAAAGTTCAGCATTTAGCCCAATGGGCAGACATATAGCCAAAATAAATTTAGACTATTTAAATACTTTAAAAAAAAAGGACGGAAACTTAATTTTAGTAACTGCAATTACACCAACTCCTGCTGGAGAAGGTAAGACTACAACTTCGGTTGGGCTAAATGATGGATTAAATAAAATTGGAAAAAAATCTATTGTTTGTTTGAGAGAGCCAAGTCTTGGACCATCATTTGGTATGAAAGGCGGAGCTGCTGGGGGTGGGTATGCACAAGTAGTGCCAATGGAGCAAATAAATTTACATTTTACTGGCGATTTTCATGCAATAACTTCGGCTCACAATCTTTTATCTGCATTAATTGATAACCATATTTACTGGGGCAATAAACTTAATATTGATGTCAGAAGAGTTGTTTGGAAAAGAGTTATGGATATGAATGATAGATCTTTGAGATCTATAGTGGTTGATCTTGGTGGGGTTGCAAATGGATACCCTAGACAAGACGGTTTTGATATTACAGTTGCTTCTGAGATCATGGCAATCTTTTGTTTGGCAACTGATTTGAAAGATTTAGAAAATAGAATTGGTAATATTACAATTGCTTATACAAGAGACAGGAAAGCAATTTATGCAAAAGATTTAAATGCTCAAGGTCCAATGACTGTTCTTTTGAAAGAAGCAATTAGACCAAATGTGACTCAAACTTTAGAAAATAATCCTGCAATTATTCATGGAGGACCTTTTGCAAATATTGCACATGGTTGTAATTCTGTAATTGCAACGAAAGCAGGTCTTAAATTAGCTGATTATGTTGTAACAGAGGCTGGCTTTGGTGCAGATCTTGGAGCTGAAAAATTTTTAGATATAAAATGTAGAAAATCAGGAATTAAACCTGATTGTGTAGTTATAGTTGCTACTATTAGAGCCTTAAAAATGCACGGCGGTTTATCAAAAGAAGAATTAAAAAAAGAAGATGTTAAAGCTCTAAAAAAGGGATTAGTAAATTTAGAAAGACATATTAACAACACTAGAAAGTTTGGTTTACCAGTTACTATTGCTGTAAATCACTTTATAACTGACACTGAGGAAGAAATGAAAACTTTACTTGATTTTTGTAAAACTCAGGGAGTTAAAGCATCAAAATGCACTCACTGGTCTAATGGAAGTGAAGGTACAAAAGAATTAGCAAAAAATGTTGCTGAAATATGTGAAGATAAAAAAAATACATTTAAATATTTATATGAAGATAGTCTTCCATTATTTAAAAAAATAGAAAAAATTGCACAAGAAATTTATCATGCAAGTGAAGTTGTAGCTGATACAAAAGTAAGACAACAATTAAAGGATTTTGAGGAGAAAGGTTACGGTAAGCTTCCAGTTTGTATTGCAAAAACTCAATATAGTTTTTCAACAGATCCAAATTTAAAAGGTGCGCCTACAGGACATGTTTTACCAGTTAGAGAAGTTAGATTGTCATCTGGTGCTGAATTTATTGTAGTTGTTTGTGGTGAGATAATGACTATGCCTGGTTTACCAAGAGTTCCAGCAGCCGACTCAATTAAACTCAATGATAAAGGTGATATTGAGGGTCTATTCTAAACTTTGATTTTAAGTTTTTTATTACCCTGAATAGTCCTTATTAAATTTATCATCAAAGGTATTTTTTTTTTATTTATTTTTTTTAGAATAAAAGGTGCAATCTCTCTTGCTAATTGCTCACCCTCAACAGTATCATTTGGCATAAATTTTTTTTTGGCAGTTTTGAATGTATATCCCATACCGAGATATTCTCCCATTTTACTATTTCTACCTCCAGCTGCACTAACATATAGGTCTCCTGCTCCAGCAAGTCCTAAAGTAGTTTCTTCTTTGCCTTTAAAATATTTTGTTAAATATTTCATTTCTAAAATTGATTTCTGAAATAGATTTGATGAAGCATTTAAGCTTTGACCGGCACCAATTATCATTGAATATATATTTTTTATTGCTGAACAAACCTCGACCCCAATAATATCTTTTGAGAATTCTGTAAGATAATAATTTGTTGAAATTCTTTTTCCAATTTTTTTAGCAAAATTAATATTTTTATTTGCAATAACTACGCTTGTTTGATTTTTTCTTGCTAATTCTTTTGCTAAACAAGGGCCTTTTAAAACTGATACATTCCTGATACCAGAATTTCTTCTTAGATTTTCTGAAATTGTTAAAATTTTTTTGCTTTTATTTAAATATTTTAGTCCTTTAGTGAGCACTAAAACAGGTGTCTTTATTTTTTTATCTTTTAATTTTTTACAAATAAAATCAATTCCTGGTAAACTTAAAGCAATTACCAATAAATCAAATTTTTCATTTAATAGATCATTTGAAAATTTTCTAAATTTCAATTTTTTAGGTAGTTTAATCTTTAATGCTGAATGAAACTTTCTTTTTGAGGATAAGTCTTTTATAAATCTTTTTGAATAAGGTTCAGTAATTGTCACATCATTTTTATTTTCTAGACACGGGATCGTAAAGGCTGATCCCATTGCTCCACCACCAATTATCAAAATTTTTTTCATATACTTAGCTTAAAAATTACATGTTTAATACAACACATACGAGAGAAAGTAATCTCAAATAATCTTAATTATAATGCAATATTTTATTTTAAATTTAAGTAATTTGTTAGTAAAATAAATTCTAAAATTACAACGCATCTAATGACTAAAGTAGCAATTATAGGAGCTGGACCATGTGGACTGTCGATGCTCAGAGCATTTGAGTTAGCTGAAAAAAATGGTGAGAAAATTCCTGAAATAGTTTGTTTTGAAAAACAAGAAGATTGGGGAGGATTATGGAACTATAATTGGAGAACTGGTTCTGATCAATATGGAGATCCCATACATAATAGTATGTACAGATATCTTTGGTCAAATGGACCAAAAGAATGTTTAGAGTTTGCAGATTATTCATTTGATGAACACTTTGGAAAACCCATCCCTTCTTTTCCACCCAGAGCAGTTTTATATGACTATATCATTGGTAGATTAAACAAGGGAAAGATGAAAAGTAAAATTAAATTCAATACTAGGGTAGTAGGGACAATATTTAAAAATGATAAATTTGAAATTAGTTATCAAGATAAAGTAAATGATAAAATTTTGAAAGATAATTTTGACTATGTAGTTGTATCAACTGGTCATTTTTCAGTTCCATTTATTCCAGAATATAAAGGAATGAATTCATTTCCAGGGAGAATTATGCACTCTCATGATTTTAGAGATGCTGAGGAATTTAGAAATAAAAATGTAATTGTTTTAGGGAGTAGTTATTCTGCAGAAGATGTTGCGCTCCAATGCAACAAGTACGGGGCCAAAAGTGTAACAATAGGATACAGACATAATCCTATGGGATTTAAATGGCCAAAAGGAATGAAAGAAGTTCATTACCTTGATAAATTAGAAGGTAAAAAAGCAATTTTTAAAGATGGTACAGAACAAGAAGCAGATGTTGTAATTTTATGTACTGGTTATCTTCATCATTTTCCTTTTTTAGAAGAGAGTTTACAATTAAAAACTAGAAATAGATTATACCCACCAAAACTATACAAAGGAGTTGTTTGGCAGAATAATCACAAACTTTTATATCTTGGCATGCAAGATCAATTTCATACATTTAATATGTTTGATTGTCAGGCTTGGTACGCAAGAGATGTAATAATGAATAAAATTAAAATACCTAATGAGAAAGAAATTGAGAGTGATATTAATAAATGGGTTACTTTAGAAGAAAAATTAGAAAATCCAGATCAAATGATTGATTTTCAAACTGAATATACAAAAGAGCTTCATGAAATGTCAGATTATCCAAAAATAGATTTTGAATTGATAAGAAAACATTTTAAAGAATGGGAACATCACAAAGTCGAAGATATACTTACTTATAGAAACAAATCTTTCTCTTCACCTGTAACAGGATCTGTTGCACCAATTCATCATACTCCATGGGCAAATGCTATGGATGACTCATTGAAATCTTTCTTAGATAAATAAATTAGAATTAATCAATACCAAGGTGTTTTTTTCTTTTTTGAACGTAAGCTCTAATTAAATTATCAAATATTAAAGCTATAAAAGCTACGCAAATACCAAGTGTTAATCCAATACCCGCACCTTTTTTATCTGATAATGCTTTTAAAATATATTGACCTAAATCTTCTGTACCTATAAATGCTCCAATAATTACCATAAACAATGCAAATACAATAGTTTGGTTTATACCAAGCATCATGTGTGGGAATGCCAAAGGAAATTCTATTTTAGTCAATCTTTGAAATTTATTTACGCCAGACATAGTTGCTGCATCATGTAAACCAGCTGGGACACTTCGTAATCCCTCAATTGTGTATCTTGTTGCAGGTATTGTCGCATAAACTATTACTGCAATAAGCACTGATGTGTCAGTAATACCAAATAACATCATTACTGGAATTAAATATACAAATGATGGGAATGTTTGAAATATATCACAAACACCTAACATAAAATTTGCTGAATGTTTATTTTGAAAACATAATGTTCCTACCGTAAATCCAATAATACAAGAGACAATTACACCAAAAGTTGCCATATATGCTGTAACTAAAGCTCTATCCCACCATGGACTTAACGCGATAAATAAAGTTAAAGCACAAACCACCAAAGCAGAACGTATCCCGCCAATTAAATATCCTGCACCAACCACTAAAACTATTGTAGCTATTGCTGGCATCCTTAAATACAGTGCTCTCATTGGTTGAAGAACCTCTTTAATTAACCAAGTATTGAATGCTTTTATATAAACAAAAAAAGTATCAAAAATCCAATCTACGCCTTTATTCCAAAAATCTGCAGTTGATATTCCTTTGTTATGTGGAATTTCAAATAAATAATTAAAAGTACCTTTGAATAAGAAAGTTCCAACATAAGAAAGTATTATTCCAACAACAAATATAACACCAAAAAATATAAGATTTTTGTTTTTTTGATAGAATGTAAGATTACCAAAATAGTCTGTTTGCTTATTAGCCCATGCTAGAGACATCTTGTCTAGTAGAATTGCAATTAAACTAATACACAAGCCTGCCTCTAAAGCTAATCCAATATTCAATTGGTTTAATGCTAATAATAAATTAAAACCTAAACCTTTTGCACCAATAAAGGCTGAAATAACTGCCATCGAAAAGCACACCATAATGACTTGATTTACTCCAATTAAAATATCTCGCCTAGCAGTTGGAATTAATACCTTAAACATTAATTGAAAATTATTGCAGCCACTCATCCTTCCTGCTTCAATAACTTCTGGGGGCACTGCCCTTAAGCCCAATAGAGTTAATAATATCATCGGTGGAATTGCTACAACCATTGTAATAATTACAGCAGCATGATCACCCACTCCAAACAAAACTAGTGCTGGAACCAATACTGCATATTGTGGCATTGTTTGCATCACAAGCAATATTGGATATAAAGCTTTCTCTACACGTTTACTTTTAAAGGCTGCTATTCCTAAACCTAAACCAAAAATAAAGGATAATGGAGCAGCAACCAATATGAAAGATAAAGTTTGCATAGAAGGCTTCCATTGACCAAATACAGAAATGTAAACCATTGTAAGCCCAGCAAACAAGGCTAGACCTTTGCCACTTAGCTTATAAGAAAGTAATGCTGCACCGGCTGCAACAATAGTCCAAGGTAATCCTGGTAATTCAGCCCAAGGGTTTTTATCTATCCAGTCCCAACTAGTAAAAGCAACAATAGTTTCAAGACCACCTAATAAAATCTCTCTTATTAATTCTATTAAAAAAGTCATAAAGGCAGTCAAATTTCTACTAATTTGTAAAACTATAGGACGACTTTTAAATTCTTGTGTATCTTCATTCCAAACTTCAATTGGCATCCACTCATTCATCAAGAAAAATAAAGAGTCATTAATCCAAATTGGTAACCATCCAAGCAATGGAGGTAACCTCCAGAAGACATCAAAAGCATAATATCTAACCTCTTTACCTAAAAATACGTAACTACTTTGATTTGGATCTTTGACGAATTCTGCTTGACCTCGAATGAATTTATATGTTTCGGGAACTTCGATTGCAAAACATAAGGAAAAAAATACAACTAATAAAAATAACCATTGAAATGTTTTTGGATATTTCTTTAAGAGTTCCATAATTTAATTACTATTTTTCCTTGCTCCAAAAACGGTGTTGATTATTTTAGTTGGATTAATAGAGCCAATAATTTCATTATTACTATTAACTACAGCGACAGATTTTTCTTGGGTGAGAATTTTTTCAGCAACATTCTCTATTATTTCATCTTTTGAAACTTTTAAATCACCAAGGTTGTCTTTAGATTTGTCCATTACATCTTCAATTAATAAGACTTTTTCTCTAGGGACTTCCTCTGTAAACTTCCTTACATATTCCGTAGCTGGGTTTAAAACTATATTGGCAGGTGTATCTAGCTGTTCAATTATCCCATCTTTCATAATTGCAATCCGGTCAGCAAGTTTTAAGGCCTCATCAAAATCGTGTGTGATAAACATAATTGTTTTTTGTAACTTGTCTTGAAGTCTCAAAAACTCATCTTGCATTTCTTTTCTAATTAATGGATCCAAAGCTGAGAAAGGCTCATCCAAAAACCAAATATCAGGCTCAACAGCTAAAGATCTTGCGATACCTACTCTTTGTTGCTGTCCTCCAGAAAGTTCTCTTGGAAAATAGTTTTCTCTGCCATCTAGACCGACTAGTTTAACCATATTCATTGCTTTACTAATGCTTTCTTCAGTTTTCACCCCTTTAATTTGAAGTGGAAAAGCAATATTTTCAACGACAGTTTTGTGTGGGAGTAAAGCAAAGCTTTGAAAAACCATTCCCATTTTATTTCTTCTTAGATCTATGAGGTCTTTGTTGTTTAACTTTAATAAATCTTGACCTTCTATAAAAATTTTTCCACCTGTTGCGTCTGTTAATCTTGAGATACACCTTAATAAAGTTGACTTTCCTGAACCAGATAAACCCATAACAACTAACATCTCTCCTTTTGAAACTTCAAAAGAAGCATTGTTCACACCAACGATACATCCATTTTCTTGAAAAGTTTTTGCATCAACATTGCCATTAGACTCTTGTAGCATTTTTTGCGCATTCGCTCCAAAAATTTTATATACGTTTTCACATTTGATTACTGGCTCAGACATAAAATTTAATTAAGTTATATGAAATTCAGATAAAATTAAATCTATAATATTGTTACTCCCCCCCCCCTAAAAATTTTTAATAAAGTAAACTCTAGTATCAATTCCAGTACTTAAAAAACTTAATACTTCTCCACTAACACTCACAGACTCGTTTACCCCAACATTATCTCCACTTACAGAAAAACCTGCGAAACACTTATTTTTTTCTTCATCCCATTTTACAAATGTTTCATCAATTTTATTTCCATTTATTGTATAAATTTCATGTGCTCTAAAATTAAGAAAATTTGCTCCCATTATTGCGCGTTGAGGAATTAACTTTGTGGCTTTACAAACTTGTTCATAAACTTCATCTGTTAACCTGTAATGATCTGTGCCATCAAAAGTTACTAATATTCCTGAAGGAAGTTTAGAAATTAATTCACTTAGTTTCTTTTCTTTAGCGATCCTCTCTTCTTCAAGTTTCATTTTTCTAACAAGTTCATCACCGCCACCAAACATAATATTCAAAACAGAAAAAGAAAGAAATATGATAAGAACTATTAACACTAACCCTAAAAATTGTTTTATAGTATCTGGTAAATATTTAATTTTGTCTAAATAATTTTCTTTTGACATTTATTTTTGTAACTTTCCATTTTTCCATAAGCCAGTTTTTTGAGTGCCATCTGACCAAGTAAAAGTTCCTTTTCCATTCATGAATCCTTTTGCCCATTCACCTTCATAAGTTGAACCATCAGGAAAGGTCAGAACACCTAGTCCACTCCATTCACTATTTTTGAACTCACCTTTATAAATGTATCCATTGGGCCAAGTTTCAACACCTTGACCGTTTTTTTTTGTACCCACCCATTCTCCTTCATAAGTAGTTTTATCTGTATAAACCCATTTGCCATAACCATTTTCACAATTTCCTTCTTTACAACCAGTGCTTCGTGCTAATGCAATTGATGAAATTAATAAACTTAAAATTATGCTGAAGAGATATTTTTTCATAATAATATTTTACACAAAATTTACTAAAAAAAAATCAGACTTTTTGGTCAAGTTTGATACATGAATATATAGAAATATATTTTTCTGTATTTTCGCTTTTTATATTTTTTGTAATTTCGTGGATTAATTCTCCTGTTTTTCTGGTTATAATACCTGACTCAGAATAATTTTTTTCTCGATCAATTGATTTAAACAAAACTACATCTTTGTTTACAACTTTCACATTTAATTTAGCTGACTGTGAAAGAAATAAGGATAATCCTTTGATTAAAAGTGTATCAGGTTTTTTTGATGAAATTTTGAATTTATCTAAACTCTTTTCATTTAAATCTTTAGCTAAAAAAGTTTGAAAATTAAATTCCGAATTTTTAATTATTTTTTTCTCTAAATTACAAATAAACTCTAGATCAATATTTTCATTTATACTCACATCTTTTGCTAATGTTTGATTAAAAAACAATAAACTAAGGAATATAACTAAAAAATATTTTATCATTTTATTTTGCTTCAAAAAAAAATCTCCCCCAACATTGTTGGGAGAGATTTAAAGATTAAATAGCTCTTTACCTTATTTAGTAAAAGCTTTCCAAACTTTCTCGTTATCTTTCAGCCATTTTTTAGCTGCATCCTCGTGAGTCATTTTGTCGATGTCAACTAAAGCTGCCATTGCACCAATTTGACTTGTTGAGAAAGAAAGTTTTTTAAACATTTTAGCTGCATCTGGATGAGTTTTTGGAAAATCAGCATTAACTGCTTTCTTCAAATAACCATCTGGAGAACCACATTTTCCATCTCCACCATCTTCTGGTCTGCAACCAGCTGTGTACGGAGGAAAGTCGATAAATGTAAAACCAGCACCATCAGTAAAATTAGGTGTCCAGTTAAATATAATTGTTCCTCTTCCCTCTTTTTCAGCTGCTGCTAACTCCGCCCAGAGTGCATCAGCACTTCCAGCAAATTTAACCCACCAAAGATCTCCTAAACCTAAAGCGTCAACCCTTTGTGGAATTAAGTCACCATGCCAAGTTTGTGGACCTTCCAACATTCTTCCTTTTCCGTTTGGAGAGTCAGGTGTTGTAAAGTTTTTTGCACAATCTGGATTTTTTAGAGCTGTCCAATCAGGTAATCCTGGACATAGTCCTTTTTCAGCAACCCAGTTAGGATAACCCATATCCTCGAGTGTTCTTGCTTCATGGTCACCCCAATCAAGCAATCCACCTTTATCTAATGCGGTTGTGAAAGATTTACCAAAAGCAGATTCCCATACCTCGTGAGATATAGTTACGTCACCAATTCTAATTGACTCGTAAACTGCCTGTGAGTCAGCATTCACGTATTTAACGTTATTACCCATGCTTTCCATTATTCCACCGATAACATAAGCCATTACAATTTGACTTGACCAGTTATGAGTTGGGATAACGATGGGCTTTTTGCTATCTGCATTTGATAAACCAGCAAAACTTGCTACCGAGATTACAACTGCAGAAATTAATGATATTATTTTTCGCATTTATTCCCCTTTCTTAATATTAAGTAGCTTTAGTATGTGCTTAAGTAAAATGATAGTCAACTACTAGATATTTATATAATATAACAATAGATTATATAAAATGTCGCAAACTACTTTAGATATTAAAGAGCCTGGTCTTAATGTGCTACCACCTGGAGTTGAAAGACACGTTGTTAACGCCGGTGGTTTAACTGGTTTACAGATTTTTCCTGATGATGAAATAGAAATAATCAATGACGAAGGAAATCAAATCTGTGAAATAATTTGTTTTGATAAAGACGGAAAATCCGAGCTTGGAATTTTAAATCAAAAAGAAAATAGCAAAAAAAACTTTACTAGAGAAATTCTTAAAAAAAAAGATGAAGGTTCATTAATTACAAATCTCCAATTAAAGAAACGAAATTTAGATATAAATAAATCTAAATCTTCAATTCTTTTTGACGATAAAACTCCAAGCGGAGAAATAATCAAAATAAAATCAAAAGATAAATGTTATGTTATTTTTTCAGCACCTCAAAATGATATGTTGGTGAGTGAACAAAATCCATCAAGTGATTTAACAATATTTATTAAAAGAGCTAAAATCGTTAATGATAAAGAATTGTCTATAATTCCTGATCCAGTATTTGAACCAAATTATGAAAAAAATATTGATAGACTAACGTCTATTTCTTATGAAGTTAAGGAAGGTGATTATGTCCAAATAATTAGCCCAGCGGGAAGACAATGTTCAGATTTTGTTGCTTTTGATACAAGAAAGCTAGATAAAGGAATTGAAAAAGGTTTAGACTGGCAAACCACAAGAACTTTCATGGGTAATACTTTTCCTGGACCAGGTTTATTTTCTAAATTTTACGATACTGATCACGAACCATTAATAGAGGTAATAAGAGATACAGTCGGAAAACATGATACTTTTAACTTGGCATGTACCTCAAAATACTACGAGGATGCAGGTTATTTCGGACATCCAAACTGCTCTGACAATTTGACTAATTCTATGAGTAAATATGGGGTTCAAAAACAAAAAGGTTGGCATGCAATCAATTTATTTTTTAATACCTCAGCTACAGGATTAAATTCAGTAACCTCAGATGAATCATTTGCAAGACCAGGTGATTATGTAATGTTTAGAGCCTTAAAAGATTTAACGATAGGAACTACAGCATGTCCAAGTGATATAGATGCATGTAATTCATGGAATCCAACCGATATTTTTGTTAGAACATATGACAAAAAAAAAGAATTTTCAAAATCATTTGCTTTTAGAATGAAAACAGACTCTGAAAAAAAACTTACAAGAAATTCCGGTTTTTATGAAAGGACATCAAAACTAACAAGAAATTTTATTGATGCAAGAGGGTTTTGGCTTCCAAATGATTACACAAAACATGGTGTGATAGAAGAATACAATGCGTGTAGAGAAAATGCTGTTTTAATTGATTTATCTTCATTAAGAAAATTTGAAATTATTGGACCCGACGCTGAAGAATTGATGAATTATACTTTAACAAGAAACATTAAGAAACTCTCAGTTGGTCAAATTGTTTACTCTGCAATGTGTTATGAAAATGGAATGATGTTCGATGATGGTACTTTATTTAAATTGAGTGAAACTGGTTTTAGATGGATTTGTGGAGATGAATATGCGGGTGAGTGGCTTAAAGAAGTTGCTCAAAAGAAAAAATTTAAAGTAAATATAAAAAACTCAACAGACCAAATTAGTAACGTTTCTATTCAAGGTCCAAAAAGTCGAGAAATTTTAAAAAAAATGATTTTTACACCTCCTACTCAACCTTCAATAGACGAACTCGAGTGGTTTAGATTTACGATATGTAGAGTCGAAGAGCTTCAAGGTATACCATTAATTATTTCTAGAACTGGTTATACCGGTGAACTTGGTTATGAAATATGGTGTCATCCAAAAGATGCTCCAAAAGTATGGGATAAACTTATGGAGTTTGGTAAAAAAGATAATCTAATTCCTGCTGGTTTTGCTGCTTTAGACAAGCTGAGAATTGAAGCTGGCTTAATATTGTTTGGAAATGAATTTGATGGTCAACAGGATCCTTTTGAAGCTGGGATTGGTTTTGCGGTGCCGCTTAAATCTAAGGAGGAGGATTTTATCGGCAAAAGTATTTTGAAAGAAAGAAAAGCAAATCCACAAAAAAAACTCGTTGGTCTTGAGCTGATTGGTAAAGAACCGACAGCTCATGGTGATTGTGTCCACGTTGGAAGATCCCAAGTGGGTGTAATTACGAGTGGTTGTTTATCCACTACTCTTAATAAAAATATAGCTTTATGTAGAATTGATAATCAATATTCTGAAATAGGTACAGAAGTTGAGGTTGGTAAAATTGATGGACATCAAAAAAGAATTTCTGCCAAGGTAGTTGCTTTTCCACACTTTGATCCTAAGAAAACTAGAGTTAGATCTTAATGCCAAAAACAGCAAAAGATTTATTAGAATTTTGGGAAGATCAGATGAAACTTTCCCACATGTCTAGTAATTATTTTTTTAGAAAATCTCCTTCTCATTATCATATGATGCTTTTAGTAATGCATGCATACAAATATAAAGAGGATTTAACAGTTGAGGAATTGAAGACAAAACTATTTAAAACCTCACGTCCTAAATCAGCTTTAATGATAAATGAAGCATGTGAAAAAGGTTTTTTTTTCTTAGAAAAAACCTCAGGAGATCAACGAAAAAAACACATAAAACCAAGTGCGTCTTTTATTGAAGAATTCAATAAATACATTGAAACGCTTAAACATTTAAGTTTTTGAAGCTTAATAATTTTTACTTATATTTTTTATATATATAAAAAATTATATATTTACGTCGCATGAAAAATAAAGATATGAGTATGTCATTACCGACAAAAGCAAAAGTAGTAATAATCGGTGGAGGTATCCACGGTTTAAGCACTGCTTGGAAATTATCAGAAACTTATAAAAATCCTGGAGACATTGTAGTTTTAGAAAAAAAAGACACAGCAGCTGGGGCAAGTGGAATAGCTTGTGGAGTTGTAAGAAATAATTATTTTCAACCAGCAATGAGAGAATTAATGGCTCACTCGGTCTCAGTTTGGGAGAGTGACCCAAAAGCATTTAAATATAATCCAGTTGGTTATTTACAAATATCACCTGAAGTAATGCATGAGGATGTTGCTAGTATTTATAAGCAACAAAAAGCGATTGGATATGAGTCTACATTTATAGAGGGTGAAAAAGATTGTATGAATTACATGAAGGGTATTTTTGATGATTGGCAAGCTCAAGGAATAACTTCAATTCTTCATGAAAAAAAGGGTGGATATGCTTTTAATAAAGATTCAATTAAAGCGCTTGAAAAGAAATCTACATCAAATGGTGTTCAAGTTATGAAAGGAGTAAAAGTTACAGGCTTTAAAAGAGGAAGTAATAGTAAAGCAGTAACAGGAGTAGAAACTGATAAAGGTACAATTGACTGTGAACAAGTGGTCATTGGTGCTGGTCCATGGGCAAGGGATTTCTGGAATATGTTAGAGTTACCTAAAACTGCAAATATAAAAGGTAAAGATGGAAAAATGCATGTCACTGATATGTGGACATACTGGATGTTACAAGAGGGTGTTATTGGAGTTGAACCAGATTTTTTAAAAACAAATGATGGAAAACAGCCACCAGTGGTTCACGTTGACTCAACAGCTCCGTTATATTCAGATAAAACAAAAAAATTAATTACAGATAAGATTTGGGGAATTTATTATAAACCGGATATTGAGGGTCTTGGTGTTCAAGGTGGAACATCACCTTATATTGTTAAAAAACATTTCGATAAAGTGAATGTTGATCCATATGGAATTGAGTCTCCAGAGTATCAGACTACAGATGCATTTAGTGAAATGTGGTGTTCAGCATTAGCACATTGTCAAAAAAGATTTGAAGGAAAATCTGATTTATATAGAAAAGGTCCTTCAGGAGGACTTGGATGCATGACACCAGATTCTTTTCCAATCTTCGATAGATTTTTTGAAAATGTTTATATGATCGCAGATGCTAATCATGGATATAAAATGATTGGTGTTGGAGAACTTGTTGCTAAAGAAATTCTTGGTACTGAAAGTGATTTATTAAAACCATTTAGATTCAACCGTTACGAGAAGGGAGAACTTCACCCTACTTCGAACAGTCCGTTTCCTTGGAGCTAAACTCTTAGCCTAGACACTAATAAATTTTTCAGCTACGCTTGAAAAAATATAATTCATTGAGGGGAAAATGACGGATCTAGAAAAACATGTAAACCGAACAGGTAGAGATAAGCAAGTTAAAAAAGTAAGAGAAAAAATTAACGAGTTAGGAATAACTTATATTTACTATCAATTTATTTCTGTAACAGGAAGAGTTGTTGGTAAAGGTATACCTGCTGATCATTGGGAAAGAACAGCTGAAAAAGGTTTTCAATTAGTATATGGAGCAACTGCAAATTTATTTTTAGATCGTCATAATAATTATATCGGCTATGGACCAGAAGCGATGGAATTGGTTGGCATACCTGATCCTGAAACATTCTGTCAATTACCTTGGGATAAAAGAGTCGGTAGAGTTTTTGTAACATGTTTTAGAAATAGAGAAGAAAGACAAAATCCAGGTGGACATTTAACTTCAGACTGCAGAGGTAATTTGAGAATTTTCATGGAGGAATTTGAAAAGAAACATGGACTTGAATTAAGAGTTGGAACAGAGCCTGAAATGATGTGGCTCACAAAAAATGAGGATGGAACACCTACTGGAAAAGGTTTTTCTAAACCATTCTGTTATCATATTGATCAGTTTGAGTCTTTAAGACCAGTGTTCATGAAAGTGATTGAGTACTCAAAAGCCATGGGTTTAGATATGATTCAGGGTGACCATGAAGACGCTCCAGGTCAATTAGAGCTAAACTGGACTTATGATAATGTTTTAAGAAATGCTGACAGATTATCAACTTATAGACAAATTTGTGCACAAGTTGCTAGAGAACATAATTTAATTGCTTGTTTTATGACTAAGCCTTTCATGGGCGTATCAGCAAGTGGTTGTCATACTAATATGTCTTTATGGAAAGGTGGAAAAGTAAAAACAAATAAACTTGGTCATAAGAGTTTACCAGCTGTTGAAGAGGTATTTGGTTATGTTGAAGGTGGAACGAATACTTTTATGCCTGACACAAAAGATATGCAATTACCAGGTAAAATAGGGTTACAATCTATCGCTGGTATAATGGAGCATTTACCAGCTTTAACTGCGTTAGGGTCATCAACTGTAAATTCATACAGAAGATTGTGGGATCAAGGTTTTTGGGCACCTGTTTATGCTGACTGGGGATACCAGAATAGAACTTGTGGATTAAGAGTTTCTGCTCCTGGAAGATTTGAATATAGGTCTGTGGACTCTATGCACAATCCATATTTATTAGGTGCAGCTTTGTTAAAAGCTTGTGACCATGGAATAAGTAATAAGATGAAGCCAGCAGATCCAGAGTCTAGAAATATTTATGAAGCTCAAAAAGCAGGTAAAGATGTTAAAAAACTTCCATTAAGTTTAGGTGAAGCTTTAGAAAGACTATCAGAAGATGAAGTAATTAAATCAGCAATGCCTGATGAAATGTATAAAGTTTTTCATTGGTATAAAAATGATGAGTGGGAAAGATTTTTAGGTGCAACAACTCAATGGGATTTAGATACATATTTAGATTGCTTACCATAATAAATACACTGAGAGGAAAAGTATATGTGCGGAATTGCGGGATTAATTCATAGAGGAAAATCTTCAAATGTTGGTCATGAATTGCAAGGAATGTTGCAAGCTTTAAAGCATAGAGGTGAAGATTCTACAGGTTATGCTTTGTATGGAGAGACGGACGGAAAAAATTTTATTATGAGATTCAAAGTAGGTGAAAATGTTGGGGAAGGAAGCACCTCTGTTGCAGAAGACGTTTCAGTTTATGATGAAAGAAAAAAAATTGTTGATAGCTATCTTTCTGAAATTGGAGCAAAAATTATTAAAGAAGAAAGAATTCTTCCTTATTCTTTAAGATATGAACTTCAATACGATAAAAAAGATTTGTTAGAATTCTCACAAAAAATTGAAAGTATTCCAGGTGTTGAAATTCTTTCTATGGGTAAATCTTTAGAAGTAATTAAAGATCTTGGAAATGCTAAAATGGTTTGTGACAGATATAATCTTGATAAACTCGTTGGCACTCATGCTATTGGACATGCAAGAATGGCAACAGAGTCTGGGGTGGATATAAAATCAGCTCATCCTTTTTGGGGCTACCCTTTTAGTGATGTGTCTGTTGTTCATAATGGTCAATTAACTAATTATTGGAATAATAGACGCGCTTTAGAAAATAAAGGAATGAGGTTTATGTCAGAATGTGATTCAGAACTGATAGCAGTTTATTTGGCAGAAAAAATGAGGGATGGAGCTTCACTAGAGGAAGGTATGAAAGAATCTCTTACAGGTTTAGATGGTGTATTTACTTATTTTGTTGCAACAAAAGATTCTTTGGGTATGGCAAAGGATACGATGGCTGCAAAACCATTAGTTTTATATGAGTCAGATGATTTAGTAGCAATGGGTTCAGAAGAGATAGCAATTAGATCAATCTTACCACAAGAGATTGATACATACGATCCATTTGATGGGGAGGTAAAAGTATGGCAAATTTAAAAAACGTTACAAAAAAAACTAAAGCCCAAGCTATGGGTATGCATACTGAGGTTTTAACCGGTAGAACTCAACAAAAATTTTTTAATCCTGACGAAGCAGAAAACTTTTACTACTTTGGAACTTATGATGTTGATTTTAATAAAAGAACAGATCTTGATGTTAAAAATATGTCTGCAGCAGAGGCAAATAAAGAAATTGATCAATTAATGAGTCAAGGATTTGGAACTATAGTGATTAAAAACCCACAAGGTAAACATAGTTTGGGTGTTGGAATTTTAAATAAACTAAATTTGATTTTTGAGGGTAGTTTGGGGTATTTTGGAATGGGCTCTTGTGATGGACCTATTGTTCGAATCAACGGAAGAGTTGGCTGGTCTTGTGCTGAAAACTTGATGGCTGGTAAAGTAGTTATAGAAAAAAATGCCGGGTCTTGTTTTGGAGCAGCGATCAGAGGTGGAGATTTAATCTGCAAAGGCAGTGTTGGTGCCAGAACTGGTATTGATATGAAAGGTGGTACAATAATTATTGGTGGAGATGCTGGTGCTTTTACAGGTTTTATGATGCAAAGGGGCAGAATAATAATATTAGGAGATGTTGGAATAAACTTAGGTGATTCTATGTACGATGGGACAATTTTCGTAGGTGGAGAAATTGGTTCATATGGTAGTGATGCAGTGGACGCAGAATTAACAAAAAGTGATCAAGATTGGCTTAAAAGGAAATTAAAAGTAGCTGAAATTGGAGAAAATTTTGACGTAAGTAAAATGAAAAAAATTGTAGCAGGTAAAAAACTTTGGAATTATGATAATTTAGAACCTACTGAGAAAAAAGGAGCGATTTAATGGCTAAGAAAAAAAAGAAAAAAAATGGTAAATTAAAAACTAACGGAAATGTTGGTGGAAAAGCAGACGTTCATTTAAGTTCAAATGGTGGAAGAAATAAAAGCTTGTTGGGCCACAATGCTATTTTTACACCTGAAGTTATTGATGACATTCACATAAAATCTCAATTAGGAAGATACAGAATGCGTGGAATGGCATTAATGAAAAAAATTCCAACATTTGATGATTTGGTTTTCTTACCGGGTACTCTTACTAGATTTGTAATCGAAGGTTATAGAGAAAAATGTGAAACAAAAACAGTTATAGGGCCTAGATGTGAAAATCCAATTGAATTAGATATACCCGTATACATTACTGGTATGAGTTTTGGTGCCTTGTCTTATGAAGCAAAAACTGCTCTTGCAAGAGGAGCTACTATGGCAGGTAGTGCAACATGTTCAGGTGAAGGTGGAATGATACCTGATGAAAGAAGATATTCTGAAAAATGGTTTTATCAATGTATTCAATCAAGATATGGATTTAACCCACATCATGCTCAACTAGCTGATGGGATAGAAGTTTTTATCGGACAAGGACAGAAAGTTGGTATGGGTGGTCACTTAATGGGTCAAAAAGTAACTGACCAAGTTGCAGAGATGAGATCATTGCCGTCTGGAATTGATCAAAGATCTCCAGCAAGACATCCTGATTGGTTAGGTCCTGACGATTTAGCTTTAAAAGTTGAAGAGTTAAGACAATTGACAAAAAATAAAGTACCTATTCAATTAAAATTAGGTGCGTCAAAAGTTTATGATGATGTGCGTATGGCAGCAAAATGTGATCCTGATTCTATTTATCTAGATGGTATGGAAGGATCAACAGGAGCTGGACCACACATCGCAGCAGCAAATACAGGTATCCCTGGTATCGCAGCTATAAGAGAAGCTAGACGAGCTTTAGACGATGTTGGTAAAACTGGAAAAGTAACTTTAATTTATGCTGGTGGTGTAAGAGATGGTGCCGATATGGCAAAAGCTTTAGCTTTAGGTGCTGATGCGATTGCAATAGGTACTGGATCTATGATTGCACTTAACTGCAACAAAGATATTCCAGAAGCAAATTTTGAAAAAGAAATGGGAGTAAAAGCAGGTGAATGTTACCATTGTCATACTGGAAGATGTCCGGTTGGGGTTGCAACACAGGATCCAAAACTTAGAGCTAGATTAAATCCTGATGATGCAGCATTAAGAGTTTATAATTATCTTCACTCAATGACTCTAGAGGCTCAGTTGCTAGCTAGAGCGTGTGGAAAAACAAATATTCATTCTCTAGAACCTGAAGATTTAGCAGCACTAACTTCTGAAGCATCAGCTTTAGCAAAAGTGCCTTTAGCAGGAACAAACTATACTGTTGGAGTAGATAACTTTCATAAAATTTAGAGTTAATTATGGCTAAGAAAAAAAATAAAAAGAAAGTTACAAAATCAGTAGTTGTTAAAGATCAACAGTTAGGTAAGAAAAAAGAAACAGCTAGAGAAAAAATGATTGGTCAATCGATCGGTTATAGATATGATGTTAATCTTCTTCCAGACTATAATAAAATTACGCCTTTTCTCAAAAAGTATGTTGAGGCCATGGGATGGGATGATTTAAATTGGTTGGAGGATGTGCATATGGGTTATGAAGAAGGAAGACCAGCAGTATTTTGTAGAAACGCTAACGGTTGGGTAACTATTCCAAAATCAATTAAATTACCAAATAATCAACAAGACAGAGATATGATAGCAAGAGAACTTTTAGTAAAATTTCAAATGTCGCCAAAACATCCTCTTGTTGATTTGAAAAAAGCATACCTTAAATTCTAATTACACAATCTTAAGTTGATTATTTTTTAAAACCTATTGTCAATATTAGGTTTTATTTAACTGTTTCATTTGTCACAAGTTAGTAAATTTTATAGGGTTTTAAAAACTAATATGGAGAGAGAATATGACTGATCAGTTGACAGCTCTTACTACCATATTTACAGAGTTTTATTACTGGGTAACAGTAGTACTGATGTTTTTAATTCACGTCGGTTTCTGTATGTATGAAGTTGGAGCTTCTCGATACAAACATCACCAACATACTCTTATGAAAAATACAATGCTGATACCTTTGGTAACAGTGACTTGGTTTTTATTTGGTTGGTGGATTTACTGGGCTTTCCCAACAGGACCGGGATTAGCTCCTTCAATTATGAACGAAAGTACAGCTTTAATCACTGATGATAGTTTGTTTAGTGCAAAATTTCAGGTGGCAACAAGCAGTATAATGGCAGTTAACCTTGGAGATCACATTAATGGTGTTTTCTGGGCTGCTTTTTTATTATTTTCTTGGACTGCTGCGTCTATCGTTTCAGGAGCAATAATTGAAAGAATTACAACTTTTGCATTTGGTATTTTAGCAATTGCAATTGGCTCTGTTTTCTGGACAATTGATGCTGCTTGGGGATGGCACTTTGATGGTTGGATGCTTAAACTTTTAGGATACCACGATGCATATGCATCAGGAGTAATTCATGCGATTGCGGGTGGATTTGCTTTAGGAGTTCTAATGGTTCTAGGACCGAGAATTGGAAAATTCTCATCAAGTGGTGAACCAAGAAATATTGGTCCTAGAAATCCTTGGCTAGTAACAATTGGGTTATTTTTAATTTATACTGGCTTCTGGGGATTTTATGCGGCTTGTAATATTCCAATATTTGATCTTGGACCAGAGTATGGTATGGAAGGTATATCTTATTGGACAGCTACTAACATTTATGTAACTCCTACTACTCTTAGTGGTATTACTTTTAACTTCTTGATGTCATTATCAGGAGGCTTACTAGCAGGATATTGGATTGCTAAAGGTGATCCATTCTGGACATACTCTAGTGGACTAGCAGGTATCATATGTGCTTCAGCTGGAAATGATTTATATCACCCAATTCAATCTATGATTATAGGTATGATCGGGGTGGTACTTTCATACAAACTACATTATTGGGTTGAACGTAAGTTCAAAATTGATGATGCGGTTGGCGCTGTAGCGGTTCATGGTTATGCTGGATTTATTGGTCTAGTAATTTGTGGTTTCGTTTTAAATGGTTATCCATCATCTGGTTACAGTGTTGGTGCTATGTGGGATGGAACAACATATGCAGCTATAAATCCATTAGGAATGTTCATCGGAGCACTCATAATGTTTGTTGTTCTTGGACTTATACCAGGCTATGTCATAGCTAAAGTACTTCATGGAATGGGTAAATTAAGAATCCCACGTGAAGTTGAGATAGCTGGACTAGACTATGAAATAATGGAAACTGCTAAAAAAGACGAAAGAGCTGTTTCGTCTGCAACCAGGTAAAGGAGAAACAATATGGCTACAGTTACAAATTGGATCGATCACCTAAACAAACCTGCTGAACAAGTTGCAGGAGCTGTTTATCCTGGTGCTGGATCTAGTGAAGGTCTACTAGTGATACTTGCTATCATTATATGGATTGGTTGGCATGTTTTAACCTCAAAATCTGAAAGTGAAGAGCTTGAAAGATTAGCGAGAAAAAGACATGGGGCTAATGACCATAGAAGCAATATGGCTGAGTGGTAATTTTAAATAAAATTTGGGCGCTATAAAATTATAGCGCCCATTTTAATTCTTTATCTAAAATGTCAGAAGAAAATAACAACGAAGAATTAAGACCAAGTAAAATGAGAGGTGTAGCTTTTCCAAAAGCGAAGTATGGTGTAATATTAGCAGTAATTGTAATTATTGTTGTTAATTTTATTTTTTATAAAGAAACAATTTTCTCTTTTTTTAAATGACTATTATAATCGAATAAATGCCAAAAAATTTATTCAAAATTGCTAAACAAAAAAAAATTAAATATTTTTTAATAAGTTTTGTTGATCTATTTGGGGTCTTAAGATCGAAATTGGTTCCAGTACATGCAATTAAAGAAATGCAAATTACTGGAGCAGGATTTGCTGGATTTGCTGCATGGTTAGACATGACACCAGCTGACTCCGATATGTTTGGCATACCTGATCCTGATAGTCTTATTCAATTACCCTGGAACAAAGAAGTTGGATGGTTAGCATCTGATCTTTGGATGGATGGAAAACCAGTGGAAGCATCACCAAGAGTCATGCTTAAGAAACAAATAAAAGAGCTTTCAAAACAAGGATTAACAATGAAATCTGGGGTTGAGTGTGAATATTTTTTAATTTCTCCAAATGGATCATCTATAGCTGATCTTAGAGATACACAATCAAAACCTTGTTATGATCAATCCGCATTGATGAGAAGGTATGATCTAATAAAAGAAATTTGTGATTGCATGATTGAAATGGGATGGGGTCCTTATCAAAATGACCATGAAGATGCTAATGGACAATTTGAAATGAATTGGGATTATGCAGATTGCTTAATAACAGCTGATAGACATACTTTTTTTAAATATATGGTTAAAACTATTGCTGAGAAGCACGGGTTAAGAGCAACTTTTATGCCAAAACCATTTGTAAATTTAACAGGCAATGGTTGTCATGCGCATATTTCACTTTGGCAAGGAAAAAAGAATAAATTTTTAGATCAAAAAGATAAACTTGGTTTAAGTAAGATTGCATATAATTTTTTAGGAGGAGTAATTAAGAATGCTTCCTCATTATCTGCCTTCTTTAATCCAACAATCAATAGCTATAGAAGAATAAATGCTCCACCAACAAAATCAGGGGCATCATGGTCTCCAAGTAGCATTTCTTACACAGGAAATAACAGGACTCACATGATAAGAATTCCAGATCCTGGTAGATTTGAGTTAAGATTAATGGATGGATCTGCAAATCCTTATTTGTTACAAGCGGGAGTTTTAGCTGCAGGATTACATGGTTTAAAAAATAAAATTAATCCTGGAAAACCACTCTATTGTAATATGTATACAGACTATAAAAAATACCCTAATCTCCCAAAACTCCCAAACGAATTAAAGCAATCACTTGAACAATTAAGAAATAACAAAGAAATGAATAAAAGATTTGGAAGACAAACAATAAATAGTTATATAAAACTTAGAAGTTTTGAAATAAAAGAATTTGATACTAAAGAAAAATTTGATAAATCAAAACCCATTACTAAGTGGGAAAGTCAAAATACTTTAGATTGCTAAAGTGAATCATTCAAAAAAGATTTATAATTGGAAGTTTACCAAATTTTTAATTAACAAAAGTTTTAAATTTAATAGAAATAATATTTTAAGTGATATCCCCTCAAATATGCTTAGAGATGCTTATAAAACGATTTCTAATTGGAAAAATTACAATGTTACCCCTCTTTTAAAACTCGATAAATTACAAACAAATCTAAATCTTAATAATATTTTTTATAAAGATGAATCAAAGAGGTTCCATTTGAAATCTTTTAAAGCTTTAGGTGGTGCTTATGCTGTCGAAAAAATATCTAAAGTAAAAAAAAATATTACTATCTCTTCTGCGACAGCAGGAAATCATGGTAGATCAGTTGCGTGGGGTGCTCAAAGACTAAAATTAAGATGTAAAATTTTTGTAAGTCAATTTGTCAGTGAAACTAGGGTAAGTGAAATTAAAAAATTTGGTGCTGAGGTAATAAGAGTTAAAGGAAATTATGAAGATTCTTTAAAAGAATGCCAAAGATTATCCAAAAAAAATAATTGGCAAATTATTCAAGACGTATCAACAAAAAATTACAAATATATACCTCAACTCACTATGGCGGGATACTCAATTATGATAAAAGAAATTGTCAATCAAACTAACCAATATATAACTCATATATTTCTTCAAGCTGGTGTTGGAGGTTTAGCTGCTGGAATGGTAGCTGGAGTTGCAAAATATTTTAAAAGGATACCTAAAATAATTGTAGTCGAACCAGACAGAGCAGATTGTGTACTTCAAAGTATAAAAGTTAAAAAGTTAAAAAAAATTAAGATTATAAAAGAAAGCCTTATGGGCGGAATGTCGTGTAATGAAATGTCCCTGGTGCCATGGCAAGTACTAAAAAAATCAACTAATTGCTGTGTTTCAATTTCAGATAAAAATATAGCTAAGACTGTAGCTGGATTAAGAGATAAAAAATTCAGCAAAACTTCTATTATAGGTGGTGAATGTGCTGCACCAGGAGTTATCGCTTTGATTGGAATTTGTAACAATGTTAAAACCAAAAAATTCCTCAATATTAACAAAAATTCAAATATTTTAGTGATTGGATGCGAAGGAAATGCAGATGTAAAACTATACAAACAACTGTTATCTAAGGGTAGAAAATAAAGAATTTCGATGACGAAAAACGCAATTACTTGGATTAGAGAAGATTTTAGAATTGAGCACAATCCTGCTCTTACTTATGCAACTCAAAATCATGAAAACGTTATTGCTTTATATGTTTATAACAAATCTGATTTTGATAGTAAAAGAGAAGCACAAAAATGGTGGCTATTTAAATCACTTGAAACATTCAAATCAGAATTATCTAAATACAAAATTAATCTTCAGATATTAGAAGGAGATGAATTAGAAGTTTTTTCTAAAATAAAAAAAAAAGATAATGTATCAATATATTGGAATAAGATTTATGAACCAGATGTAATTTCTAAAGGAAAGAAGATTAGAGATATTTTTATTAAAAATGGTATTGAATTTAAATATTTTAAAGGAAATATTTTAAATGAATTTCAGGAAGTAACCAAAAACGATGGAACTCCGTTTAAAGTATTTACTCCCTTTTGGAGAAATGCTGAACAAAAATTTTTAGGTCAACCTCCAAGTAAAAATTATATTGTCAAAAAAAAGTCAAAATCAATAACTTTGTTTAAAAATTCAATTGAACCAAAAAAAATTTTACCAAAAAAAAATTGGTACAAAAAATTTGAAAATTATTGGAAAGTATCTGAAAGCGAATCTAAAAAAATCCTCAACAATTTAATTGAAAATAAAATTAAAGATTATGGAACTGCTAGAGATTATCCATCAATTGAAGGTACATCAAAATTATCACCCTATATAAAACATGGACAAATCCACGTAAACACAATTTGGAATAGATGTAGAGAAATAAAATCTAAAGGAGTTGGTTATAGAAAATATATAAACGAATTAGGCTGGCGGGAATTTTCACATAGCTTAATTAACTATTTCCCGGAATTTTTAAAAGGTAATTATAGAAGAGAATTTGATAAATTTCCTTGGGTAAAAAATGAAAAATTTTTAAAAGCGTGGAAGACTGGAATGACAGGTTATCCAATAGTTGATGCTGGAATGAGAGAACTTTATGAAACAGGTTGGATGCATAATAGAATAAGAATGGTCGTTGGTTCCTTTTTAGTAAAACATTTAAGAATCAATTGGACTGAAGGAGAGAAGCATTTTAGAAATTGTTTACTTGATTTTAACAAAGCTAATAATGTAGCTCAATGGCAATGGGTTGCAGGTTGCGGTGCAGATGCAGCACCTTATTTTAGAATATTTAATCCCATCCTTCAGGGAGAGAAATTTGATAAAGATGGGGTATATGTTAAAAAATGGGTTCCTGAATTAGCCAAGGTTCCAAAAAAATTTATTCATAAACCCTGGGAGATGGAAACTAAATATCAAGAAGCAATCAACACAATAATAGGTAAAAGTTACCCAAAACCAATTGTAGTACACGAAGAAGCTCGTAATGCTGCTTTAAAAGCTTTCCAAAGTTTAAAAAATTAACTCTCTCCTAAAAAGTGATGAATTATAATTCTTTTATGAGGGCTTGTTCTATGTTCAAAAAGATATATGCCTTGCCATGTCCCAAGTAATAATTTGCTATTTTTTATACTCAAAGAAATCTGATTATTTGTCAAAGATGATTTGATGTGCGCAGGCATATCATCTTTGCCCTCCGTAGTGTGAACATATAAATTATTATCCATAGGAACTAATTTATCAAAATAATTTATCAAATCAGTTTGGACATCAGGATCTGCGTTTTCTTGAACAATGATTGAGGCACTTGTGTGTTGAACACTTAAATTTAAAATTCCATTTTTAAAATTATTTTTTTTTATCCATCTTATTGTTTGGCTCGTAAATTCATATAACTTTTGCCCTTCAGTATTTATTTCAAGATTATAAAATTCTTGTATCATAAAGTAAAATTTTTAGATGTTAATTCATATAAACGACTGATCGTACGTTTAAATGGTTTCTCTAATGATCTAGAAGAAGTCAATCTTTCCAAGCTTTGTTCAGCTGTCACTGCAATAGGAATATTCTTATCATATAAAATATCTATCAATGTGATAAACCTTTGTTGTTGATTTGAATTAATATCATTAAATTCTGGTATTTTTTCAATTGTAATAAAATTTGAATTTTCAGCAACTTTTAAATAATCTTCAGCTCCTAAGTTTTGATCACACAATTCTTTAAAATTAAATCTTGAAATTCCCTCATGAAAATTTTTTATTTCAAAATCTCTTCCTTTTATATTTAATACTTTTAATGATAATTTTTTATTTCTTGTGATTGTTCTTGAAAACTTATTAATCCTAAAGTTTGTTTCTTGATTCAATGGAAAAAAATATCTTTGTTTTTGATTTTCTTTATTTTTTCTATAATCATCTTCAATTATAAGTTCATGCTCTATAGATTTTTTCCAACATAATTTTGATAAAAGGCTTGAATTGATCTCTTTGAAGTCCATCTTTATATAATTCTGATATTTTAGTATTTGATGTGATAATAATTTTCATATTCTGATTAAATATTTCTTGAAACAACTTACCCAATATCATTGCATCTACAATATTTGTTACTTGAAACTCATCAAAAAAAATTAATGAATATTTAGATCTTAGATTCTTAACAAACTTTCTAACTATATTTTCCTCATTTTTTTCTTTGTTATTGTGAACAAAGTTATGAAAATTTAACATAAATTCATTAAAATGAATTCGTTGTTTTTTTTTATTAATTAGATTAAAAAAAAACTCTAAAATCATTGTTTTTCCCACACCAACATCTCCATAAAGATAAAACCCTTTCTTTGAAATTTTTTTTGAGAAGAAATTTAAAGGATAAAATTCAAAATTTTTTTTGTAATAAATTTTTAATTTCTGAATGGTATTAATTTGGTTTGGATTTAATTCTAAATTTTTTGTATTACAATGGATTCTAAATTTTTCCTCAAGATTTTTAAACATCAATTTTTTTTTGTTTTAAAATCAATTCCATATTCTGATCTTGGTCCTTTTCTTAATCCAAATGGTCCTGATAAAAATAAAGTTAAAGGTTTTGTACCAGGTTTCAAATCCACTCTATGTAAATTATTTGCAGATCTAAAACCTATGTAACCAGGAGGTCTCCAAAATTTTCCAGTGCTTAATGTTTCCCAGTATCCTCCTCTGAGTATTATTGTTATATAGGGAAAAGTATGATTGTGAACACCGTCTCCATGATCATCAGCTAACATTTCATGTATTAAAATGTTGAATGGAAACCATTTAGGTCTATGTCTCAAAAGAACATAGTACCTATTCATCCATGGTTTGGCCTCATGATACTTTGGGTGTGAAGGACCTCTATCTAATACGACTTTTTTTCTTCCAATTTTTTCAAGAAACTTTAAGAACATTAATTTAATCTAATAATTGAATTATTTTTAACTAGCATAATTTTTTTATCAAAAATGAATGGCCTTGATATTTTTTCATTGTCAATTTTCGTTATTTTCTCAGTTTTTCCTGTTGGTATGTCTATTATTAAAAGTCTTCCGTTATTCAAAGAAAGAACAATCTTCTTTGTTCCAGCAATAAAACCAATTGGATTTATTTTTTTTCGCTTATTATTTTCAAAAACATCAAACACATCAGTAATTCTTATGATATTTCCATTATTTTTATCAATGACAAAAAAATATCCTTCATTTGAAAAAGTGAGAATTAGATTGTTATAAATTATGGGTCTAACTATAGAATTTATTTCTTGTTTCCAATTAATAAGACCATTAGACAAATTCATTGAATAAAATTCATTTCTATTGTTTGAAAAAAACAAATCATTATCTTTTGCAACTAAATCTGAATTGATTAGACTAAATGAATTTTCGTAAATATCACTGCTTTGAGTTGGCATTTGCCAAAGGACATCTCCATCACTGGTATTTAATGCAATTACATCCCCCACTGAATTATTAAAATAAACATTGTTATTAATAATCACAATAGAATTTCTTTTATTGGATTTTAAAAAAGTATTTTCACTTTTAAAATTCCACAATTCAGCACCATTTATTAATGAAAAACATCTTAAAATATTATTCATATCAATAGTAAAAATTTTATCTTTAAAAATTTTTATTTGAGAATTAAATGGATTTC
>CACGZG010000005.1 GCA_902577525.1 uncultured Pelagibacteraceae bacterium
AAACAAAATTTATCTTTTGATAAATTCAACAAAATTTGTGTATTTAGTATTTTTTTTAACTCATCTAAAAGTCTTTCCTTTGATAGTTTTGAAATACCAACGAGGTTTTTTTTAATAAAGCTTTTTGTTTCATCCTTATGTTTTTTTTTTGAGTAAATTAAAAAAAATCTTAGATATCTTAATATTCTTAAATAATCTTCTTTAATTCTTTTTTCTGGATCTCCTATGAAATTAATTTCACCATTTTTTAAATCTTCAATTCCATTAAATGGATCAAACAAATTTCCATCCTTATCTGAATAAATTGAATTTATCGTAAAATCTCTTCTCAATGCATCTTTTTTCCAATCCTTTGAAAATTTTACTTTAGCATGTCTTCCATCTGTTAAAATATCCTCTCTTAAACTGGTGATTTCAAATTTATGTTTCTCAATCAGTGCAGTGATAGTTCCATGTTCAATTCCGCTTTCGTGATAATTTATCTTGTATTTTTTTAGTGCTTCACAAATTTCTTTTGGTTCTAAATTAGTTGCTAAATCTATATCATCAACATCTTCATTTTTTAATATCTTTCTAACACATCCACCTACATATCTAATTTCACTTTTAGTTGAATAAGAATTAATTGCCTCAAAAATTTTTGATACTTGAGTTTGATGAAATAATTTTTTTAAATTTTGACTTACATTATCTAAATTATTTATTCTTGAAAAAAGTCTATCTAATAAGTTTCTCATATTTGGCTGGGGCGCTAGGATTCGAACCTAGGATGCAGGTACCAAAAACCCGTGCCTTACCGCTTGGCTACGCCCCAATTATAAAAATCGTATAACATAAAAATTAAAATTTATATAGTTTTTGAACTAATACTCCAATATTTTTTATTGTCTCTAATAAACTCTTCGTGTGCTTTGTCACATCGATTTTTTGAAAAATAATAAGAAACAAAAGCAGATCCAGAGCCAGTCATCCTCACAAATATTGGACTTCTCAAATTAATTAAATAATTTTTTATTTTCTTGAGATCTGGGTATTTACGAAGCACAATTGGCTCCAGTGAATTACTCATTTTTTTCAAAAATTCTGGATTAAACATTTTTTTTTTTGGTATAGCAAATTTGATTTTGTCAAATTGTTTTACCTTAGAATAGATATATTTAGAAGAACAACCAATTTTGGGCATAACAATTAAAGTATATAACTTTGGACAATTTTTGAATCTTTTAATCTTATTTTTCGAAGTAAGAACTGAATGAGTAGACTCTAGACCTAAAATCACATCTGATCCAACAAGGTTAGAAATCTCAATTATTTGTTTCTTATTCGTATTAATTATTTTTTTTTTAATAAAATATTTTAAAATATTTGCTGCGTTCATTGAGCCACCACCTAAACCAGATTTTTGAGGTATTCTTTTATCAATCTGTATTAAAAACTTATGATTTATCAATTTTTTTTGATCCAGAATTTTTAGTAACTTTAAAACAGTATTATCTGTTTTAATTTTTTTTGAAAACTTTCCTTTAAAAATAATTATATGTTTATTAGATTTAATTTTCTTGATTAATATTTTGTCATGTAAGTCAATAAAAGAGACTAAGCTTTCTATTCTATGTAGTTTTGTTGACTTACTTATAATATTTAAAGCTAAATTTATTTTGGCGAATGATTTAATCTTATCAAAACCCATATCAGGAGCTAATGAGGCCATTTACCATTTTTTTATGAATATTTTTTCTCATAGCTTCTTCTAGATCTTTCATTTCAAGAACATTGTTCCAAAAATACCTTGCCTGAATTTTTCTATCAAGTTTCCAAAGTATATCACCGTAATGATCATTCACAGTTGGATCATCAGGCATTAGTTCAACTGCCCTTTTTAAGAACCTTTCAGCATTTAAATAATCTTTAATTAAGTAATAGGCCCAACCAATAGAATCTATGATATAAGGATCATCACTTTCCATGTTGTAAGCCTTTATTAACATCTCCAGTGCTTCATCAATCTTATAATCTCTCTCTAGCCAAGAGTATGCTAAATAATTTAAAACATATGCATCATCTGGATTAATTTTTAAAGACTCAATTAAATCTTTATCAGCTTTTTCATAATTGCCTATACGCTCATATGAACTACCTCTTCTATAATAAATCTCTGATTTAATTTCAGCACTATGAGTTGAAGAATTTAAGATTTCTGTGTAGTAATTTATTGCTTTTTTATACTCTTTTGAGTTTCTTAAAAAATTAGCAAGATCAAATAAAATTTTATCATTAAGTTTATCAATTTTTTTGAAGTGTGAAGTAATGTAATTGACTGACTCTTTCTTATTTCTTTCTTTAGCAATAATCTGAGCTTCTTTTTTAATACGATACCAAAAATAAAACTTATCCTCTTTTTTAAAATTTTTTAAAGTTTGTTTAGCTTTTATAAATTCATTATTCAAAAATTGATTTTCAGCCACTAAAGATAGGTTAAAAATAAATCTAGGATTTAAAAAATTCGCAAGATTGAGATAAAAATTTGATTTATCAAAATTATCATCAGAGGAGTAAAGATTTGAAATTAAAAAAATAAATTCACTTATTATATCATTATGACTCTTGCATGAAAAAACACTTTTAAACTTTTGGTGGTCTCCATTTTCAATCCAGCTTTTAGCTTGCGATAGTAGAAGTGTAGTATTTATATACTCTATATCATTTATTAATTGTTTTACTTTTGCGAATTCATTATTTTCTATTAAATAACTTAAATAAAAAAAATTATATCTAGTATAATCACCATCGATATCATTAATCAAATTTAAAAAATAATTTTCAGTTTTTTCGTCATTCAAATAACATAATTGAAATGTCTCTGAAATAATTGAGAGAGTCCCAAAGTTTTTTTTATTTCTTAAAAATTTCTTTTCCTTAAATACATAAATATACTGTTTTAAACTCTCTAAAATTGCTAAATTAAACTTATCATTTTTAAAAAGTTCTGAAATTTTTATTATTTGATTATAAGCATAATCTAGGTCATTTTTTTTTATGCTATCTATTATTAATAGAAAATGGGCATCAAAAAAATTTAAATTATCTTCGCTCTTATTATTTTTAATCAAATAAATTGCTTGATTAATTTTATTCTCTAACACTAGAGAATAGATATATCTTTTAAAATATGGATCATGTTTATTGATTAAAACTTTTGAAGTATTAAAAAAACTTAAAGCTTTTGTATTATCCTTATTTTGATGAGCAACAATTCCTGAAAAATACCTTGATAGATTTTTAGAGTCAAAATTGTCAAAACTAGCGCTTTGAGAAAATACAGGAATTTGATAAAATAAAAATATATATAAAATAAATTTTATTTTTTTATAAAACATTATTGTACTTTATGACTAAAAAGTCCTTAAATCAAAATGCTAAATATGTTCAAGAACTCATAAATATTATAGAGCCTAATTTTGTATTTGAAAATAAACCCATTAATAGACTCAATAAAATTAAATATGAAAAAAGTGTTGAGCAAGATAAATCGAAAAGATTGATTGAATTAAAATCAAAGATTAATTCAATTGAAAATTGTAATTTAAAACAAAATTCAAAAAATATGGTTTTGAGTAGTGGAAGTATCAATAGCCCCATTATGTTAGTTGGGGAGACTCCAGGGGAGTTAGAGGATAAATCTGGTTTACCTTTTCAAGGAGATGTAGGGACTCTTTTAAATAAAATGCTTATAGCCATAAATCTTAATCCAAAAAAAGTTTATTTAACATACTCTATAAACTATAGAACTCCTGAAGACAGAAAACCATCAAGCCAAGAGATTAAAAGATACTCCCCATTTTTAAAGGAACATATCTCAATAATTGATCCAAAAATTATTGTGCTTCTAGGGAGCACGGCAATGGAGTCTGTAACAGGTTCAAAAGATAAAATTTCCAAAGAAAGAGGTAAATGGAAGGAAATTATTTTAGGAAGTAAGAGTGTACCTTTGATGGTTACGTTAAGTCCATCTTATTTGATGAGGTTTCCAGAAAATAAGAAATATTCCTGGGAAGACTTAAAAAAAATTAGAAAAAAAATTCAAGATCTCAACATCAAAACTTAATGAAATTAATAGCGGGAGTTGATGAAGTTGGTAGAGGAAGTTTAATTGGACCAGTATATGCAGCTGCAGTTATACTTAACACATCTATAAAAAAAAAATTATTAAAAGACTCAAAAAGTTTGAGTAAAAATAAAAGAGAATTTTTAGCAAAATATATCAAGAAAAACTCAGTATGGGCAGTAGGCAAAGCATCTGTCAAAGAAATTGAAAAAATGAATATTCTACAAGCAAGTCTACTTGCAATGAAAAGGTCAATTATAAAACTAAAAAAAAAACCAAAGCTAGTTTTAATTGATGGAAATAAAATACCTGAAATTAAAAATTATAAATTAAAATCAATAATTAAAGGTGATCAAAAAATAGCCTCTATTTCAGCGGCTTCAATTATTGCTAAAGTTTCGCGTGATAAAATGATATCTACATTAGGAAAAAAATTTAAGGGTTACGATTGGGATAAAAATTACGGTTATGGAACTAAAAAGCATTTAAAAGCCATTAAAAATTTAGGAATAACATCCCACCATAGGAAAACTTTTTCTCCAATTAATAAAATTAAATAGGTTTCACGTAGAAACACTACATATAGTTTTCTCAAAAAAAACTTACACTAATTAAACCCATATATTTCAATCACAGGTTGACCTGTGAATCTTTTTGGAGTCTAATTAAATTTCTTAAAAATGAGTTTAGATTTTAAAAATAAATTAATTAATGGCGATAGCTTAGATGAACTAAGAAAAATTCCTGATGAGACTTTTGATTTAATTTTTGCAGACCCTCCTTATAATCTTCAATTAAAAAATGAGCTTACAAGACCAGATAGATCTAAAGTTAGTGCAGTAAATGACAAATGGGATAAATTTGAAAATTTCAAAAAATATGATGACTTCACTTATTCATGGTTAAGAGAATGCAAAAGGATTTTAAAAAAGAATGGAGCAATTTGGGTAATTGGAAGTTATCACAATATTTTTAGAGTTGGAACAGCAATTCAAAATTTAGGTTTTTGGATTTTAAATGATGTTATTTGGAATAAAAAAAATCCAATGCCAAATTTTAGAGGAACACGTTTTACAAATGCTCATGAAACTTTAATATGGGCATCAAAAACTGAAAAATCAAAATATACATTTAATTATCAATCTTTAAAGTGTTTAAATGATGATCTTCAAATGAGGTCTAACTGGGAATTACCTATTTGTAACGGTTTAGAGAGATTAAAAAAGAATGGTAAAAAACTACATTCTACTCAAAAACCTGAGTCTTTACTGCACAGAATTTTATTAGCAACATCAAATAAAAATGATCTAATTTTAGATCCTTTCTTAGGATCGGGAACAACAGCTACTGTCGCAAAAAAATTAGGAAGAAACTATTACGGTATTGAAAAAAAAAAATTATATTTTAAAGCTGCTGAACAAAGATTAAAAAAAACAAAACCTATAGAAGATGATTATTTAGATACTTTGCAAAATGGTAGATCTAAGCCGAGAATACCTTTTGGATCATTGGTTGAATTAGGAATAATTAAACCAGGCACTACTATTTTTGATAATAAAAAGAAAATCAGTGCAAAAATTATGGCTGATGGCAGTATCAAACATGCTCAAACTGAAGGCTCAATTCATAAAGTAGCAGCTACAATTTTAGGTGCTGAAAGCTGTAATGGATGGACCTATTGGCATTATAACTTGAATGGAAACGCAGTTCCTATCGATCATTTAAGACAAAGATTAATTTCTAATAGTTAGTTTTTATATATTTTGCCCAAATAGCCCTCTAAAAACTTTTTGCTTTTTACTAATCTTTTCAAAAAGAAGTTTCTAACAAATATATTTAAGGGATTAGATAAATGAAAAGCAAATTGATTAATTTTTGAGCGATTATTTACCATCTTTATTTTATCAACTCTATTTCTAAAAAAATTACTTTCAGTATTATTTTCTATATTTTCAAATAATTCGTATGCGCCTTCTATTGATTGTGATGCACCTTGAGCAAATGATGGTGAAAAAGCAAAAAAAGCATCTCCTATTAGATGAATATTATTATTATTAACCTCAAAAAAATCATTACTCACAAATACTGGGTATATCTTTAAATCATTAATACTATCAAAAAATTCCTTGTTTAAGTGCGGAACTTTTTCTAAAATCTTTTTAATAAAATTATTGTCTTTAAACAACGAAAAATCTTTTTGCTCATCATCTGAAAGATTATATTTCATTATAGCTATAAAGTTTAAATCTCCATCGGGAGATACTGGATAAATAACATAATGGAAATTTGAACCTAAAAACAATGAGATGTTTTTTTTATCAGCCTTGTTTGAGGAGCTTGGTATTATTCCTCTAATAGCTAACGTATCATTAAATTTTGGTTCGATTTGATTTTTTGATAACAGATTTTTACTCTTTGAAAAAACTCCATCTGAAATAATTAAATAATCAAATTCACAAATTTCATTATTTTCAAAAGTAATTTTAACAATTTGGTCTTGTTGTTCTATCTTCGAAATTGTGTGGTCAAATTTTATTTCTTTTTCTAAATCCTTTTTTAAAAAATTAATAAGTGATGATCGTTTAAGAGTAGTATATTTACAATTTTCAGTATTAAAATCTGATATATTTAACTCACATATTTTATTAGAATTTTTAACTGAGTAAAAATTGATTTTATCTGGATTAAATTTCTTGTCATTTTCTAATTTATCGAACTGAATTTCATTTAATAGTTTGATGCTGTTAACAGATAATTGGATTCCATAACCTTCTTCTAGATTTATTGAGTTTTTTTTTTCATAAATTACAACTTGATAATCTAATTTTTTTTTGAATAAATTAGCAATAAATAGTCCTGAAATACCTGCTCCTATAATTGCTATTTTTTTCATAGGTTACCCTCTAAATATTTAACAACCTTTTTTGTAAATGTAGGCAACATAGAATTACTAATTTTTTTTTGATCAACCCAATAATAAGAAGGTACATCTTTAATATTTTTTGGATATTGAATTTTGATATTCATATTCATGTTAGACATTTTAAAATTTATAGTTTTATTAAATTTTTTTGGTTTAGATAATTCTTGCATTGGAAAAATTCTTAAGTTTTTGAGAAAGTTAAATTTTGTATTTTTAACCAATAGATATTTTTTATCTTTTTTATAAACATTTAAAACAAAATACTTATCTATATTTTTTTTACTATTCTTTGTAAGTTTGAAATCTTTTTTAATAAATGATTTACATTTTTTTGAGATTGGACATTTAAAACAGTTGGGACTTGTAGGTTTGCAAATCAAAGCCCCTAATTCCATTAAAGCTTGTGCATAATCGCTAGATCTTTGGGATGTACCTAATATAGATTTTTTTTTGTGCAAATTTTCCTTAGAAATTTCTTTATCTTTTTTAAGAAATAGATATCTCTTTAAAACTCTTTCAACGTTTCCATCAAGAGGTATAAAAGGCTTATTAAATGCAATAGCTAAAATTGCACTTGCAGTATAATTTCCAATTCCTGGCAAAGAAATTAAATCATCAAAAGTATCTGGTAATTTTCCTCGAAAGTTTTTTTTAACAACTTGAGCAGTTCTTTTTAAATTTTTTACTCTAGAATAATATCCAAGACCTTCCCAGAGTTTATAAAGTTTTTTGTCATTAGTTTTAGCAAGTGAATTGAGATTTGGGATATTTTTAATGAAATGATTAAAATAAGGAATGACTGTTGCAACCTGAGTTTGTTGTAACATAAACTCACTTACTAATGTAAAATATTGTTTTTTGACGGGTGAAACATTTTTTCGCCATGGTAGTGATCTTTTATTTAAATCATACCAATTTAGAATTTTTTTTGTTACAAATTGTTCTCTCATATGCAATATAAAAAATATATTAAGCAGAGATCTGTTAGCATTCAAGGATTAAGGTCCTTTAAGGACACATTGCCAAAAAATATCAAAAAAGTTATTTATAAAAGAGGCCAGATTTATTCTGAAACACTAAATAATTGGAAGCATATTGTTGGTGAAGATTTATTTAAAGTCTGTTACCCAAAATCTTTTAAAAATTCAAATAAGTTTAATGTTGGTACGCTTGTGATTATGGTGCAAAGAGGTCATGAAACTGAACTTGAATATTCAAAAAAGAAAATATTAGATAAAATGAATTTTTTTTTTAAAACTGAAGTTGTTAAACGAGTAAAATTTATAAGTTTTAATGATGAGTCTAGAAATGATGAGAAGATGAAAATGCTAAATCCTAATGTGACAAATAATAAATACAAATATAAGATTAATGATGTTAAAAATGAAAAAATTAAAAAATCACTTTTAGAATTAACGAAAGTCTTTAAAGAAAAATGAAGAAAATTTTTATATTCTTAATATTTTTTTTAAGTTCAATATCTAATATTAATGCAGAGGTAAAAAGAATAATCTCTGGAAACGAGAATGCTAAGATTACTATAATTGCATATGAGTCGCTTACATGTAGCCACTGTGCAAATTTTCATAAAGAAATTTATCCAAAGCTTAAAAATGATTATATTGACACTGGTTTGGTTAAAATTGAGTTTAGACATTTTCCACTAGATATTGCTGCTTTAAATGCGGCTAAAATTTCTCAGTGTAGACAAGATAAAAGTTTAGAAATTTTAGAACGACTTTATTCAAATCAACAGGGATGGGTAAAAGGAAGTTCATTTGAAGAGGTAAATGAAAATTTAAAAAAATTTCTTAAAGATGAAGCTTTTGATATTGATTTTGAAAAATGCATCAATGATAAAGAAATAGAGGACTTCATTTTGAATGATCGAATCGAGGGAACAAAGAAATTTAAAGTAAATGCTACTCCTACGATAATAATTAATAATGAAAAGTTCGAAAAATCCTTAAATTACAAAAATTTAAAAAAAACTATAGAAAAACTGATATAAGTTAATCTATGGAGTTTAAAAAAATCCAATTAAATGGATTTAAATCTTTTGCTGATAAAACTAACTTCTTGATTGAAGATGGTTTAACAGGGATAGTTGGCCCAAATGGTTGTGGGAAATCCAATATAGTTGAATCTTTAAGATGGGTAATGGGAGAAACATCTGCAAAAAGTATGAGAGGGTCTGGGATGGAAGATGTAATATTTTCAGGAACTTCAAACAAACCTTCCAAAAACATTGCTGAGGTTTCTGTAACTGTTTCCAATGATGATAATGAGGGTCCGATACAGTTTAGAGAACTGAATGAAATTAATGTGAGAAGAAAAATAGAAAAAGACAAAGGATCAAAATTTTATATAAATGACAAAGAAGTAAGATCAAGAGATGCTCAAATGTTCTTTGCTGATTTATCTACAGGTGCTCACTCACCATCTATGATTAGTCAAGGTCGGATTGGAGCACTTGTTACTGCAAAACCTACTGATAGAAGAGCAATTTTAGAAGAGGCAGCTGGTATTTCTGGTCTTCATGTGAGAAGACATGAAGCAGAATTGAGATTAAATGCTGCAGAAAATAATTTAAAAAGAGCTGATGAGCTTAGAAAACAACAAGAAAAGCAATTAGCAAATCTGCAAAAACAAGCAGAAGAGGCTACAAAATATAAAAATATCACTGATGAAATTAAAAAAATAGAAGCGGGATTGTATTATTTAAAATTATTAGAGATTGATAAAGAAATTAGAATTGAAAATGAAATAAATACTGAAGCTGAGACAGAGGTGAGTGGTTTTAATAATAGAATTAATGAGTTAGAAAATCTAATAAAATTAGAAACTGATAAAGTCACACCTTTGCGAGAGAAAAATATTGAAAATTTATCAAAAATACAAAGGCTAAACTTAGAGCTTCAAAATCTTGATGAAGAAAACAATAGAATTCAAGATGAAATTAAGAATATAAAAGACTCTCTTCAAACTTTTGATGACGATATCATTAGAGAAAAAGGAATAGTAATTGATGCTAACTCAAATGAAAAAAGACTTAAAGAAGAAAAAAATGAACTAATAGAAATTGATTCAAAATATTATCAAACTGAAAAACAATCTAAAGACGATTTAGACAATGCAAAAAATAGACTTAATTCAGAGATAGATAATATAAAAAAATTAATCGCCTCTAAAAAAAATGAAGAAGCAATATCAATTCTAAATAACTGTACAGTCTTAATTGAGGAATATGCGGATAGTTATAGCAAAAATCAAAATATCAAAAAAGAGTCAGTTAAAAGAAATGAAAGAATAAGTGTAATAGATAAAGAAATTGAAAGCTGGAAAAATTTATTATCAAATTCTGAAAAAATGTTAATCGAATTAAATGAGAGAAAAAGTAAACTTAATTTACAGTTAGATAAATTAGATAATCAACCAAAAATACAAGCAGAAAAAAAAGGACAAATTTCTGAAAATTTAAGAATTTCTGAAGAAGAAAAAAAAGAGAATGAGTCAATTATCAGCATAACTGATGAAAAAATTGAAACTTTAAGAAATAAACTAAATGAGATACAGGAACAATCAATCCAAATTCGAGAACGTAAAGCCAGTTCGGGTGCTACAATAGAAGGTCTTAAAAAAAGAAAAAATGATCTAGTAGATAGGATAACTTCAGAGCTTAACTTAAACGAAGAAAATATTTTAGAAAATTCCAATTTATATGGTAAAGATGAGCTTCCCGATGCTGTTAATCAAGAGGATCTATTAGATAAAAAGAAACAAGAAAGAGAAAAGTTGGGTTCAGTAAATCTTAAAGCTGATGAGGAAACAAACAAATATGAGGCTGAAATTAAAAAAATGGAACAAGATAGAGAAGATTTAGTTACTGCAATATTGAAATTAAAAGAAAGTATTAATGAGCTGAATCAAAAAGGAAGAGAAAGATTAATTGAAGCTTTTGACAAAGTTAATAGAAAATTTAATGAAGTTTATACTAGATTGTTTAATGGAGGAAATGCAAAACTTGAATTGGTTGATTCTGACGATCCGCTTGAAGCTGGATTGGAAATGCTTGTAAGTCCTCCTGGAAAAAGACTTCAATCTATAACATTACTATCCGGAGGCGAACAAGCTTTAACGGCTCTTTCATTAATTTTTGCAGTTTTTTTAACTAATCCATCCCCTATTTGTGTTTTAGATGAAGTAGATGCTCCTTTAGATGATGCTAATGTTACAAGATTTTGTAACTTGCTTGAGGAACTAACCAAAATTACCAATACAAAATTTATAATCGTTACACACCATGCTTTAACAATGTCTAAAATGAATAGATTATATGGTGTTACAATGCCTGAAAAAGGCATCAGTCAACTTGTAGCTGTTGATTTACAAAAAGCAGAAAGTATGGTTGCTTAAAAAGTTTTAATCATATGTCAAAAGATCCATTTAAAACTCGCTTGGAGATTGCAAAAAAAAAAGTTAAAAAAAGAGACTTATCCAACAAAAATTATAATCCATCCCCAATTGGCAATGCTTTTAAGCTAAGTACAGAGCTAGTTTCAGCTGTGGTGGTAGGGACAATTATTGGGTTTATTTTAGACAAGACCTTTGGTACTAAACCTTGGTTAATTTTAATATTTTTTTTTGTAGGTGTAATTGCCGGAATATTAAATGTAATTAAATCTGCAAAAAATATGCAAAAATAGATAAAAAATTATGGCAGCAAATCCAATGACACAATTTGAAGTTTATCGAATTGGTCCGGAAATAAAGATAGGTAGTTTTGATTTATCATTTACAAACGCGAGTTTGTTCATGGTAATAAGCTCATTAGCAATTTTAATAATTTTTAATCTTGGTTCTAAAAAAAATTCAATGTTACCAAATAAGATTCAACTTTTGGCTGAACTTAGTTATTCTTTTGTATCAAAAATGATTAATGATACTGCAGGATCAAAGGCAAAACCATATTTTGCTTTTATCTTTTCATTATTTATGTTTGTACTTTTCTGCAACATGTTTGGGATGATCCCATATACCTTCACTGTTACAAGTCATATAATTGTAACGTTTGTTCTTGCAGCATTTATTTTTATTGGAGTAACTGTCATTGGTTTTATAAAACATGGATTAGGCTATTTAAAATTATTTGTACCTAGCGGGGTGCCGATTGTTTTACTTCCATTGATAGTTGTTATAGAAATTATTTCATATTTGAGTAGACCTATAAGCTTATCTGTGAGACTTTTTGCTAATATGATGGCTGGTCACACTATGATGAAGGTTTTCGGAGGCTTTGTTATAAGTCTTGGAATAGTTGGTGGTTGGCTTCCACTGAGCTTTTCGGTTGCTTTAACTGGTTTGGAAATATTAGTTGCTTTTCTCCAAGCCTATGTTTTTGCAATCTTAACATGCATCTATTTGAATGATGCATTAAATTTACACCATTAATAAACAAAGGAGGATATAATGGAATTAGAAGCAGCAAAAATGATCGGTGCAGGTTTGGCGGCTATTGCGCTAGCAGGTGCTGGTGTAGGAATAGGAATAATCTTTGGAAACTATTTGTCAGGAGCGATGAGAAATCCTTCTGCGGCACAAAAACAATTTCCAAACTTGCTTTTAGGATTTGCTCTAGCTGAGGCGACAGGATTGTTCGGACTGGTAGTTGCGTTAATCATTCTTTTCGCATTTTAAATTAATGATTAAAAAAATATTTTTTCAGACGATATTTTTTAATTTCTTTTTTATAAGAGAAGTTTTTGCAGCTGAAAGTGGAGGCATGCCTCAATTAAATCCTGAGTTTTGGGTTTCCCAAATATTTTGGCTTACGCTAACATTTGGTATTTTATATGTTGTTTTATCAAAACTTATACTCCCAAAAATTAGTGCTAATTTAGAGCTAAGAAAATCTCAAATCCAAGAGAATATTGAAGCAGCAGAAAAACAAAGAGAAAGTAGCGAGTCAAAGCTCAAAGAATATGATGAAATAATTCTTAAAAGTAAATTAGAGGCAAAAAATATTTTTAAAGATGCGAGAGAGAAAGTGCTTAAAGATATAAATTCTAAAAAAGAAATATTAGATAAACAAATTAATGAAGAAATTAATATTGCTGAAATGGAAATAGAAACTTTAAAAAAAAGTGCTTCAGAAAAAATAAATAAAATTGCTATTGAGACATCTTCGGATCTCATAAAAAAAATAATTGGAACAGAGATAAACAATAGTAGTATATCTACAATCGTTGCTGACCTTTCAAAAAAGAATGGGGACGAGAACTATGGCTCTTGATTCAACTTTTTGGGTAGCAGTTTCATTTTTCATTTTTTTTGGTGGACTAGTTTATTTAAAAGTACCTCAAAAAATAAATGAATTACTTAATAAACTTATTTTAGATATTAAAAATGAAATAGACGAAAGTGAAAAATTAAGAACCGAGGCTAAGATGCTATTGGAAAATGCTCAAAAAAAACTAAATACTGCACAATCAGTTAGCAACGAAATTTTAAAGCAGGCAAAAAAAGATAGTGATAGATTAATTATTGAGTTAAATGATAAATTTCACAAATCATCAGAAATTAAAAAGAATTCAGCGCAAACTAAAATTACACAAATGAAAGATACAGCAATAAAAGAAATAAAAAATACTTCGGTCAAAATTGCCATAGAATCTGTTAAAAAAATTATTACAACCTCAGTAGATAAATCTAAATTAGATACATTGTTCCAGAAAAATTTAGAGGAAACTAAAGAAGAGTTAAAAAAAATTAACTCATAATCCTCTTACAATTATTCAAAAAAACTATAAATTAACCTAATGAATTCTATAGTAATTGGTTCTGGTTTTGGAGGTATTGCTGCTGCTCTACGTCTTAAAGCAAAAGGACATGATGTAACTTTGATAGAAAAACATCCAGATCTTGGTGGTAGAGCTAGAGTATTTAAGAAAAATGGTTTTATTTATGATGGTGGGCCAACTGTAATTACTGCTCCCTACTTAATTAATGAGTTATTCGAATTATTTAAGAAAGATCCTAAAGATTACATTAAGCTTTCTCCTCTTAAGATTTGGTATCAGTTTATTTTTGAAGATAAAACAAAATTTAATTACTCAGGGGATGAGAATGAAATGAAAAGACAAATTGAGAAATTAAATAAGAATGATGTTGAAGGCTACGTAAAATTAGTAAATTTTACTAAAAAAATTTTCGATAAAGGTTTTACTGAATTAGCTGATGTACCATTTGATAGACCATTAGTGATGGCACAACAATTGCCTGCTCTTTTAAAACTTAAAAGCTACAAGTCAGTTTATTCATTAGTTTCATCATATATAAAAAATGAAAAATTGAGAAGAATTTTAAGTATGCACCCATTGCTTGTTGGGGGTAATCCTTTTACAACAACATCAATTTATGGATTAATTTTATATTTAGAAAAAAAATGGGGAATACATTATTCGATGGGAGGAACTGGAAATATTATAAAAGGCTTTGAAAGATTAATGGACGAGGAGGGAATAAAGATAATCAGAGGTCATGAAGTAACAAAAATAATTTCAGATAAAAAAAAAATAACTGGTGTTCAACTTAACGATCAAACTATATTACAGTCTAATTATGTCATTTGTAATGCAGATCCACCTGATGTTTATGAAAAAATGTTGAATGGAAGCACAAATAATTCTTTTCTTTTTAAATGGAAAAAAAATCGAATGGAATATTCAATGGGTTTATTTGTTTATTACTTTGGCACTAAAGTAAAATATGAAAATGTAGAACATCATACAATTAAGTTTGGCAACAAATATAAAGAACATTTAGATGATATATTTGATAATAAAAAGTTAAATAATGATATTAGTTATTATCTACACAGACCATCTTCAACTGATAAATCTATGGCACCTGAAGGAAATGATTGTTTTTATGTACTTGTGCCTGTTCCAAATAATCAATCAAAAATTGATTGGACTGTAGAGGGAGAAAAAATGAAAAATTTAGTAATCAGTAAAATGCAAAATGATTTAATGCCTAATCTTAAAAATAATATTGTTGAGGATTTTTATTTAACCCCAGATTACTTTGAAAAAGATTTAAACACCAAATATGGTTCTGGTTTTTCAATTCAACCAAAATTTTCTCAATCAGCTTATTTTAGATTCCATAACAAATCTGAAATTTATAAGGGGCTTTATTTTGTAGGAGCAGGTACTCATCCAGGTGCTGGTGTGCCTGGCGTTCTTTCATCAGCAAAAGTATTAGATAAAATTTTATAATGTCAAATAAAAGTTACTTGTCTGTTTATGCTAAATCATTTAGTTGGGCTGGTTTTTTTTTACCAAAAAAAACACTCAATAAATGTTCAAACTTATATGATTTTTGCAGAGTTGTAGACAACTTAGCAGATGATGAAGAAAAGATTGGAAACAAAGAAAAAAAATTTAATCAATTCGAGAAGGATTTTAATCAAAAAAACTTTAATAATCCTATTATCAAAAATATGTGGGATCTCATTGAGGAATTTAATATATCTTTGAAGATTGTTCACGATTTATTGATTGGGATAAAATCAGACATAAAAGAAAGTGTTAAATTAAATTCAAAAAAAGATTTGCTAATTTATTCATACAGAGTGGCTGGGACAGTTGGGCTTATGATGGCAAAAATTTTAAGAGTAAGTAAAAAAAGTTCACTTAAATCAGCTATCGATCTTGGTATAGCAATGCAACTTACCAATATATCAAGAGATGTGGTAGAGGACTTTAAAAATAACCGTTCTTACATAGACAAAAATTTTGAAAAAATTTCATCAACTGTCAATTTGGCTGAAACTTTCTATGAAAGTTCTTTTTATTCAATAAAAGATATACCAATAAGTTTTCGTTTTTCAATTTTAGTTGCAAGAAGAGTTTATAGAAAAATAGGACATAAAATTCTTAATAAAAAAAACTTAAATAACTATCAAAATTCAGGAAAAATATATGTTTCTAATGCAGAAAAGATCTTGGAGACTTTCTTTTCAATTATTGACTTAATTAAACTATCATTCGTTTATAAAAAAGATGAGCAAATAAAACACGATCATAATTTGATAAATGAAGAAATTAATTTAGATGAAAGAATTTGATTTTATTATTATTGGTGGTGGTTGTGCCGGTTTATCACTTGCATATGAATTAGAAATCAACGAAAAATTAAAGGATAAAACTTTAGCCATTGTTGAACCAAGACTAGAATATAAAAGAGATAAAACATGGTCTTTCTGGAAAGTAGTGCCCCACAATTTTGAAGATTGTGTTAAAAAAAACTGGCAAAATTTTTCAATCAACATTCCAGGTAAAACCAATTATCTAGAATGTAAAGATTATCCATACCAAAGTATTGATAGTAGTTTATTTTATGCAAAAATAAATAATGAACTAAAAAAAAATAAAAATATTTATTTCTATAAAGATTTAAAAGAAATCAATACAAGAAATTCATTTACCTTCAATAGTGTACCAAATATAAAAAAAAATCATCTTAATCTTTGGCAACATTTTTGTGGTGTAGAAATTGAGACTAAAACTAATTATTTTGATGATGAAATTTTTAATCTAATGGACTTTGATTGCGAACAAAGGGATAGTGTTCATTTTTTTTATACACTTCCCTATTCAAAAAATAAGGCTCTAGTTGAAACAACTTGGCTATCAAGAATGAATGACAACTCTCAAAAGGACTATAATAAGCAAATTAAAGATTACATTGATAAACATCTTAAAATTAAAGATTACGAAATCACATACAGAGAAGAAGGTGCTATTCCCCTATTCTATCCATCCTACGAAAAAGAAAAAAATAGAATAAATATTGGAACTGCTGGTGGTATGACAAGACTAAGCACTGGATATACTTTTTTAAATATTCAAGAACATAGTAAATTTATTAGTAAAAATATTGAAAATATTCATCATACTAAAAAATTTGAAATTAATAAAAAATATCAATTTTTGGATGAAATATTTTTACGTGTTCTTAAAAAACACCCAAAAAAAATGCCAGAAATTTTTTTTAAAATGTTTCAAAGTTCACCCAAAACAATTATCAAATTTCTTTCCAATAAAAGTAATTTTCTTGAAGATTTGACTATAATTTTAAAAATGCCAAAATGGATTTTTATTAAAGCTTTATTTTATTAAACCTAAATGAATATCAATCTAAAAAAAATAAATCTAAATCATTCTTTTATTTTTTTTTTATTCTGTAATATTTTTTCTTTAATACTGTTCAAATTTAACAACTTTATATTGTCACCATTATTTTGTTTATTTTTGATTTTAATCATTGGTGTATCACATGGATCTTTGGATCATGTTAAAGGTGGGAAACTTCTAAAGATTTTTAAAATTGAAAATATAGCTCTATTTTATATTTCATATATCTTAATAGCTGTAATTGTAATATCACTTTGGATTTTAATGCCGTCTATCTTGTTAATAATATTTCTTCTGGTTGCTTCATATCATTTTGGTAAAGAGGATACACAATTCTTGCATGATTATAATTCACACTTTATGGGAATATTATATTTCCTAAAAGGATCTCTTGTTATTTTGGCACCATTGTATTTTCATTTTAATGAAACCATAGCAATATTTAAATTATTATTAATTGATAATGAGAATTTTAATTCAAGTTTAAGTTTTATTGAAAATAATAGATTAATAGATTTGATGATAATTTTAAGCTCCATTTCAAGTATTATTTTGTTTATTAAAAAATTTAATTTAAGAAATTTTTCTATTTTTTTTGATTATTTTTCTATATTAATTTTAAATTACTATCTCTCTCCTTTGATTGCATTTACTGCTTATTTTTGCTTTTTACATTCAGTAAGACATAGTATGACATTAATTTATGAATTAGATAACGATAATATAAAAAATGGTTTGTTGATTTTTATTAAAAAAGCTATGCCACTTACTGTATTAACTGCAGCTATTTGTTTTATTGGTATTTATTTACTCAATTTAAAATATGAATTTAATAACTCAATTGTTAAAGTCATATTTATAGGTTTGGCGTCTTTAACATTTCCACATATATTACTCGAGTATCTTTTAGATAAAAATGAAAAACAAAGAACTTAAAATATTGTTATCTGCTCCCAGAGGATTTTGTGCTGGTGTTGAAAGAGCCATTGAAATTGTTGAAAAGTCAATTCAAAAGTACGGTTCCCCAGTTTATGTTAGACATGAAATAGTACATAATAAATTTGTTGTTGATGACTTAAAAAATAAAGGTGCAATATTTGTAGAAGAGCTTGAAGAAATTGAAGATAAATCAAGACCGGTTATTTTTTCTGCCCATGGTGTTCCAAAAAAAATTCCTCAAGATGCAAAAAATTATAACATGACTTATATTGATGCAACATGTCCCTTAGTTTCTAAAGTTCATAGAGAGGCTGAAAATCTTCATAAAGCTGGATACCATTTAATCTTAATAGGACATGAAAATCATCCTGAGGTAATTGGAACAATGGGACAATTGCCTAAAGGATCTATCGACCTTATTCAAAATGAGGATGAAGCAAGGAATTATGATATAAAAAATTTTGAAAAAATTGCCTATGTTACTCAAACAACTTTATCAGTGGATGACACGAAAGAAATAATATCAATAATTAAAGAAAAATTTTCGAATATTAAAGAACCTGCAAAAGAAGATATTTGTTACGCGACAACTAATAGACAAATGGCTGTTAAAAACATTGCAAAAAAGTGTGATCTATTTTTTGTTATTGGTAGCCGAAATTCATCTAACTCAGTAAGACTTGTTGAGGTTGCTAAAAAATCAGGGTGTGAGAACTCAGTACTGATCCACTCACAAAGTGAAATTCCATTCAACTTAATTGAAAATTCAAATATAATAGGAATTTCATCCGGTGCTTCTGCCCCTGAAATACTTGTTGAAAATTTTATTAAAGAATTGAAAAATAAATTTACAGTCACTATAGAAGAAGTAGAAATTATAAAGGAAAACGTTGTTTTTCGTGTTCCAAAAAAATTAAATTAAATGGCTGTTTATACAAAGATAAATAAGAAAGACATTTTATATTTTAATAAAAAATTTGAAGACCAAAAATTTTTAAGTTTTAAGGGTATAAAACAAGGAATTGAAAATACTAATTATCTATTAAAATCAAAAGACAATAAATTTATATTAACTATTTTCGAAAAAAGAGTTCAAAAAAGTGAAATACCTTTTTTTATGAAATTGATGGATCAACTTAATGACCTTAAGATAAGATGTCCAAAACCATTAAAAAATCGTGATGGAAAATATCTATTTAAAATAAAAGATAAGGTTGCTTGTGTTGTTTCATTTCTTGATGGAAAAGACAAAAAAAATCTTAGTTTGAAGAATTGTTATGATATTGGAAAAACTGTTGCTCAAATGCACTCATCCTCAAAAAAAATAAAATTATTTAGAAAAAACTCAATGAATATCAAAAATTTAAATCCATTATTAAAAAGTATTAAGTTTAAATCAAAAAAATTTGTTAATTTAGAAAAATTTCTCAAGAGCAATTATAGAGAAATTAAAAATAAATGGCCAAAAAAATTACCAAATGGAATAATACATGGTGATCTTTTTATAGATAATATATTTTTCAAAAAAAATAAGATCTCTGGAATTATTGATTTTTATTTTGCCGCAAACGATTATTTTATGTATGAAATAGCGATATGTATCAACGCTCTTTGTTTTGATAAAAAAAAAACACAATTTAAATTAAATAAAAAAAAGGTTAAAAATTTAATTAGAGGATATGAAAGTATTAAAAAGATCTCTGGAATTGAAAAAAAATCATTGAATATTTTATGCCGAGCTGCTGCGCTGAGGTATTTTCTTACGAGACTTTACGATTACACAAATACTCCAAAAACTGCTTTGATAAAAATTAAAGATCCAAGAGAATATTATCAAAAACTAATAATTCATAATAATTTAAAAAACTATAAGGATTATCTAGTTTAATGATTAAAATTTATACCGATGGTTCGTGTCTTGGTAATCCAGGCAAAGGTGGTTGGGCAGCAATAATATTAAATAAAGGAAAAAAAATGAAAATCAAGGGAAGTAAAAAAGATACTACTAATAATCAGATGGAATTATTAGCACCTATTGAAGCTCTTAAAAAAATTCCAAAAGGAAGCAAAGTTCAAATTTTTACAGACTCTAAATACGTAAAGTCTGGAATAACAGAGTGGATATACAATTGGAAAAAAAATGGTTGGAAAACTGCAAACAAAAAAGAGGTGAGTAATAAAGCACTTTGGACAGAATTAGATCTTCTAAATAATGAGTTTGAAATAAGTTGGAACTGGGTAAAAGCCCATTCAACGGATGGATTAAATAATGAAGTAGATTTACTTGCAAGATCAGCAGCTGAAAATTGAAGCGCACGCTTGTAAAGCGCATTGTTTATAGTAAATTATTTAATAAATTTTCCGCAGAGGTTAATCCGCATTCTTTAGTTTCTTGTTCTTCATGAATGTTAACAACTGTGAAATTTTCAATCACCATTAAATAACGATTTGATCTAATTCCCATTCCTTTTGCATTACGATCAACTTCTGCTCCAATTGCTCTCGTAAATAATAAATATGGATCAGATAACATTTTTATTTTATCCTCAGTTTTATTAATGTCTCCCCAACCTTTCATTACATAAGGATCATTTACTGATAAACAAAAAATATTTTCTATTCCTTTTGCTTTAATCTTATCTGCATTTGATACAAAACCTGGTAGATGAAGTTTGGAGCAAGTTGATGTAAATGCCCCTGGTAAACCAAATAAAACAATTTTACCATTACCAATAGTTTCTCTTAATTTGCTTTTTTTAGGTTCTCCATCAACAAGTTGAAAAATCTCTGTGTCTGGTAATTGGTCTTTTATTTTAAGTTTCATATCGAATTAATTACATATTTTTTAACTTTTTCAATATCATTTGATAGAATTTCAAATTTTTCTTTTCTGTCATTAACATATTTAAGACTTTCTGGTAAATTTTCAGTTTTTGAAATTGCATCTTCTATTGCTTTTGGAAATTTACATGGGTGTGCAGTTGACAATACAACACAATTTTTTTCTAATCCTAATTTTCTCACAGCACCAATGCCCACTGCAGTATGTGGATCTACTACCATCTGATATTCATCATTAATGGTTTTTATTATTTCAATAGTTTCATTTTCATCGAGCATTTCAGATATAAAATTCTTTTTAATTTTTTCTAGATCATTTTTATCAATTTTATAAGTATTATTTTTTATTTCAGCCATTAGACTTTTTGTTAATTCCGAGTTACAATCTTTCACGTCGTATAAAAGCCTTTCAAAATTACTTGCTATCTGTATATCCATACTTGGTGTATTTGTTTCCTCAACTTTTTTTTGTGAGTAGTCACCACCAGATATGGCTCTATGAAGTATGTCATTTTTATTTGTAGCTACGATAAGTTTATCAATTGGAAGACCAAGTTTTTTCGCTAAGTAACCAGCATAAATATCACCAAAATTTCCTGTTGGGACAGAAAAGGATAAAGGTTGACCATTTCCAACTTTAAAGTGAGCATAAAAATAATACACCGATTGAGCAACTATTCTTGCCCAATTAATTGAATTTACTCCTGACATGTTAATTTCTTTAGAAAATTTTTTGTCATTAAACATCGCTTTTACTAAATTTTGGCAATCATCAAAATTACCCTCTACCGCAATATTAAATACATTGCTCTCTTTATGTATTGTCATTAGTCTTCTTTGCACAGGTGAAATTTTATTATTAGGGTGTAAGACAAAAACATTTAAATTATTCTTTCCCTTTAAAGCGTCTATGGCAGCTGCACCTGTATCACCTGAAGTTGCTACTATTATGTTAATTTTTTTTTGGTCACGGCCTAAATGGTATTGATAAAAATTACCTATTAGTTGCATTGCAATATCTTTAAAAGCAAGTGTAGGTCCATGAAATAGTTCTAATACTTTTAAATTTCCTAGATCTGAAATTTTAACAACTTCATTAGATCTGAAATTTAAATATGATTTTGAGATCATGTAGCTTAGGTCATCTTTAGACATGAAATCTCCTATGAATGGATAAATTATTTCAGCTGCTAAATCATTGTAAGTAAGATTTTTTAAATTATCTAATTCTTCCTCTTTAAATGGTTTAATTAATTTTGGTACAAATAGCCCCCCATCGTCTGCCAAACCTTTGAGGAAAACATCTTTAAAAGTAAAGTTTTTCTGACTATTTCTTGTACTTATATAATTCATTTAATAGTTCTTTTTTCTAAAATATAGATATAACAAAAGAATTGAAATCGCTAATGAAAACCATGTCATTGCATATTTTTTATGATTATTAGAAATATTAGCAGTGATTTTTTTTGGTCTTGGAAATTGGTAGTCCCCGTCTAAATATATTATGTACTTAGAAAATTTTTTACCAGTAAAATTTGAGATATCTTTTCTATTTAAACTAAACCAATAATTTTCTTTTATATCATTATCTGGTTTAAATATATTATTTCTTCCCTGAATTTTGAGAGTGCCTACTATATTATTTGAGTCAAACATGTTAATCTCAGGCGTATCTTTTTTTTCAAAGGGTATCCATCCTCTATTGAGTAAATAGTTTTCACCATCAATAAAGATTGGATTTAAGACTTCAAAACCAGGTGTTCCAGCATCATTCAAATTATATAGGTAAATTTGTTTTTCAAAATCTATATTTCCTGATGTTTTAATCTTAAGATAATTTTGTTTATTTGATTGCGTTAGTTCGACTGGGGAATTTTTCAATGAATTTTCAATTTCTAAAATTAGATTATTCTTCCAATTCAAGCGAATTATTTGCCAAGTTCCTAATGCAATAAAAACAAATATAAAAAAAATTATAAAAACTGAAAATAAAGATTTATGTTTCAAGATTCAAAATTAGCTTCCCCAAATATATATAGCAGCAAATAAGAATAACCATACTACATCAACAAAATGCCAATACCAAGCTGCAGCCTCAAAACCAAAATGATGTTCTTTATTAAAATGACCTAGTTTCCCACGCCACAAACATACTGCTAAAAATATAGTTCCAACTATCACATGAAAACCATGGAAACCTGTTGCCATGTAAAATACTGAACCATAAATATGATCTGAAAAAGTAAAAGTTGCATGATGATACTCGTATGCCTGTAGAGCTGTAAAACAAACTCCTAAGATCACTGTCAAAATTAAGCCATTAATAAAACTTTTTCTATCATCCTCAAGTAGAGCATGATGCGACCAGGTTACTGTAGTGCCTGATAGTAATAATACTAGTGTATTGATTAATGGAATATCCCAAGGATCAAAAGTCTCAATATCTTTTGGAGGCCATACATTTCCGACAAATTCGTTTGGAAAAAGACTTATATCAAAATAAGCCCAGAACCATGCAACAAAAAACATTACCTCAGATGCGATGAATAATGTCATTCCATATCGATGATGAATTTGTACAACTGGAGTATGGTGACCCTGATGCTCAGCCTCTATAACAACATCTCTAAACCACATATAGGCTCCATAGATTAATAAAGCAAAACCTAAATACATTCCCCATGATACTTCTGAATGCATAAAATAAACCGCTCCCAATGCTAATACTAAGCATGAAAATGAAACATAAATAGGCCAAGGACTTGGGTCTACTAGATGATAATCATGTTTTTTTTCGACTGACATTTTTAAATTATGATTGTTTATAGTAATCTGTCGAGAAAAAAGTATACGACATAGTTACATCTTGTAAGTTTTTAACTGTTGGATCATTGACCATTTCAGGATCTAAATAAAAAGTCATTACATATGTAGCTTTTTCACCTGCTTTAAGTTCTTGTTTTTCAAAACAAAAACATCCCAATTTACTATAATATTTTCCAAAACTTGAAGGTGAGACGTTGAAACTTGCCACCCCTGCTGTAGGTTCGTCACTATAATTTGTTACCTCAAACTCTATCTTATTTACTTGTCCAACTTTAACATCAATAACATTTGATTTTGCCTCAAAATCCCATGGTAAGTTATTTACATTGGTATCAAATCTTACACTAACTACTTTGTCTAGAACTATTTTTGGTGCTTTATTTGCAACTTGAGTGGTCCCTCCAAAACCAGTCACTCTGCAAAAAAGATCATATAAAGGTACTGCAGCATAGGATAATCCTAACATTAAAATAAAAATTCCTGCAAGTATTAGAGGAGTTAATTTTTTTTTTTCAATCATATTGCTCTATCAAACACTCCTGTATTATATAAAGTAAAAAAGAAAAGGAAAATCATAAAAGCAATAATTGCTAATGCTGTAAGAATATTTTTTTTCTTGGTTTTTTTGTCAGGTACCATCATAAAATCTTATCTATTAAAAATAAAACAAAAACTAAAAATAAATAAAGAATTGAATACCCAAATATAGATTTTGCTTTTTTTGGTTCAAACTTATTCTTTTTAAATTTATAGAGCTCATAACATAAAAAATTATAATAAAAAGTAAGTAATAATGATGGAATTAAATAAATTAATCCGACAAAATTTATTAAATATGGAAAAATAATAACTGGTAACATTAATAAAGAGTAAACAAATATATTTACTTTTGTACTTTCAACACCGTTAGTTAAAGGAAGCATTGGTATATTTGCTTTTTTATAATCATCAGATTTATACAAACTCAAAGCCCAAAAATGAGATGGAGTCCAAAAAAATATAATCAAAAAAAAAGCTAAGGGTTCCATTGAAAGCGAGCCAGTAGAAATCGTCCATCCAATAACTGGGGGGAATGCGCCAGCCGCTCCACCTATAACAATATTTTGTGGTGTTCTTCTTTTTAACCAAATTGTATATACAAAAACATAAAATAAAATTGTTATAAGTAATATTGATGCGGAAATTCTATTTGTAAAATAATCTAAAGCTATTACTGAAACTATTGACAATGTGACACCAAAAATTAAAGCTTGATTTCTATTTATTTTTCCAGTCGGTATCGGTCTTAAACAAGTTCTTGTCATTAGAGCATCAAGATCAGATTCATACCACATATTTAATGCCCCAGCTGCTCCAGCCCCAAGAGAAACTAACAAGATGCCGATTATAGCATCTTTAGTAGAAACTAAGTTTGGTGCAGTTAATAATCCAACAGCACAAGTAAAGATTACTAAAGACATTACCCTTGGCTTCATCAATTTAAATAATTCTGAAAAATTAAATAAGTCTTCTTGAGATAAAACTTTTTTTTTTAGCTTTAAATTATCCATCAGTTTTTTTTAACTTTTATTTTAACCGTGCGATTTTCCTGTCTCTTGATCATCAACAAACTTTGGCAATTCTTCAAAAGTATGGAAATTTGGTGGAGATGGTACAGTCCACTCTAAAGTCGTTGCTCCTTCTCCCCAAGGATTTTGTGCCGCCGCCTTCTTTTTAGCAAAGGCATAAATAAGATTAATAAAAAATACCGCTAATCCTGCGACAGCTACATAAGAACCAATCGAAGAAATATAATTCCAACCTGCAAAAGCATCAGGATAATCTGCGTATCTTCTGGGCATTCCAGCTAAACCTAAAAAATGTTGAGGAAAGAAAATTAAATTTACCCCTATAAATGTTAACCAGAAATGTAAATGACCCATCCATTCAGAATATTCGTAACCAGACATTTTTGAAAACCAATAGTAAAAACCTGCAAAAATTGCAAAAACTGCACCTAAAGATAATACATAATGAAAGTGAGCAACAACATAATAAGTATCGTGCATTGCAGTGTCCACACCTGCGTTAGCTAAAACAACACCAGTAACTCCACCAACTGTAAACATGAATATAAAACCCAATGCCCACATCATGGGTGTTTTAAATGAAATTGATCCACCCCACATAGTGGCAATCCATGAGAATATTTTAATCCCTGTCGGGACTGCTATAATCATTGTAGCTGCTAAGAAATAAGCTTTTGTATCGGTGCTTAATCCTACGGTGTACATGTGATGAGCCCAGACTACAAATCCTACTATTCCAATCGCAACCATCGCATAAGCCATTCCCAAATAGCCAAAAACAGGTTTTCTTGAAAATGTTGAAACTATATGACTAATCATTCCAAAACCAGGAAGGATTAATATATAAACTTCTGGATGACCGAAGAACCAAAATAAATGTTGGAATAATACCGGATCCCCTCCTGTTTGTGCCTCAAAAAATGCAGTACCAAAATTTCTATCGGTTAACAACATTGTGATTGCTCCAGCTAAAACTGGTAAAGATAATAATAATAAAAAAGCTGTTACTAAAATTGACCATGCGAATAAAGGCATCTTATGTAATGTCATACCTGGTGTTCTCATATTCAAAATTGTAGTAATAAAATTTACTGCTCCTAAAATTGATGAAGCTCCAGCTAAGTGTAAACTTAAGATTGCTAAATCCATTGCTGGACCTGGCTGACCTGCTTTTGATGATAAAGGTGGGTATATAGTCCATCCACCACCAACCCCTGTTTGACCTGGAGGGCCATCAGCAAAAATTGATAAAATTAATAAAGTTAATGACACTGGTAACAACCAAAATGAAATATTATTCATTCTTGGAAATGCCATATCTGGAGCACCAATCATAATCGGTACAAACCAATTGCCAAAACCACCAATCATAGCTGGCATAACCATGAAAAAAATCATTATCAATCCGTGACCAGTAACTAAAACATTATACAAATGATAATTACCACCTAAAATACCATCGCCTGGATGCATTAATTCCATTCTCATTAAAACTGAAAAAGCTGTACCAATAACTCCTGCAACTATCGCAAAAATTAAATACATTGTACCTATGTCTTTATGATTTGTAGAATATGCCCAACGTTTCCATCCTGTTGGCGTATGATTATCTTCGTGTGATGCTGTTTTTGTGTACATGTTATTTGCTCGCTATTTTTAATTTATCACTTTCAATTTCTTCTTTTGCAAATTTTACTCTTGCTTCAGATAACCATTCTTTATATTCCTCATCACTTACTACTTTAACCGTAATTGGCATAAATGCATGTTTAATTCCACAAAGCTCTGAACATTGACCATAATAAGTACCAATTTTTTCTGCTTTGAACCAAGTTTCATTAATTCTTCCTGGAACCGCATCTCTTTTCACCCCAAAGGATGGTAAAGCCCAGGCATGTAGTACGTCATTTGCAGTTATCAAAACTTTAACAACCTTGTTAACAGGGACAACAACTTCGTTATCTACTGCTAACAATCTTGGTTGATCTGACTTCAAATCTTTTTCTTCAATCATGTATGAGTCAAAAATTATATTTTCATCTGGATATTCATATCCCCAGTACCATTGATATCCTATTGCTTTAATTGTTAAATCTGCTTTTGGGATTGCATCTTGTTTATATAAAATTTTAAATGATGGAACTGCCATCACAATTAAAATTAAACATGGAATTAATGTCCATAAAACTTCAACAGTCACATTATGTGTTCTTTTTGATGGGTTTGGATTTGCTGAAGCTCTAAATCTGACACAAGCGTAGAGCATTAAAAATAAAACAAATACACTTATAGCTATTATGATTGGTAACAAAAGTTTATCATGAAAAGCTACTATATCTCTCATCGACTCTGATGCAGCTTTTTGAAAACCTAATTGCCAATCGACAGGTTGATTTGCAAAAGCTTCCTGAGACACAAAAAAGGTAGAAAATATAAATAAAATTTTTTTCATTTTTAATAGCTATATAAAGCTCTTTTAAAAAAATTACACTTTAGTTTTCGCGACAATTTATCAATTAATCACATAATTTACGATTGAAATCGCAGATATGACAGCTGTTTCTGATCTTAAAATATTCTCATTAATTTTGACTGATTGAACGCCTTTAAAAGAGAGAATCTTGTCTCTCTCAGGTTCTGAAAAATCACCTTCTGGGCCTATGATTATACAAACTGGTTTATCTGTGAGTTTTAATTTATCAACTTTAATATTATTTGAGTTTAAATCTGTGAATATTAAATCCATTGAGTTATTTTTTAAAAAACCATCTAAAGTTTGTGGGCTTTCAATTAAAGGTACATTAATCCGATTTGATTGTTCGCTTGCATCGATAACTATTTTTTCTAAACGTTCTTTATTAATCTTTCTTACAACTGTTCTATCAAAAATAATTGGTAAAAACTTTGTTACTCCTAGCTCTGTTGCTTTTTGTATCATAAAATTCTGATAGTTTGATTTGATTGGAGAAAATGCTAACCATAGTTCTTTGATATTTTCTTTTTGTCTTAATTGTTTTAAAGTTTTAAACTCAACGATGCTTTTTGATATTCCTAAAATTTTTGCTTCCCATTCTCCTTCCTTATTGAATAAAGAAAAAACTTCATTTTCCTTAACTCTCATTACTCTTGTTAAATAGTGTGATTGAGATTTATCTAATTTATCAGTCAGATTAGCTGATAATGATTTTGAAAAAAATAATCTAATATTACTCATTTGTGTTAAGTTAGTTTATGAAAAATATTAAAGCAATAATTTTTGATGCTTATGGCACATTGTTTGATGTCAATTCTGCTGCTGAAAAGTGTAAAGATAAAATTGGAGACAAGTGGGAGCCTTTTGCAAATTTTTGGAGAACTACTCAGCTAGAATATACCTGGCTTAGAAGTTTAATGAAAAGACATAAAGATTTTTGGCAAATTACTGAAAATAGCTTAGATAAATCTATGATAGCTTTTAATATAGATCCTAAAATGAAAGGTGAATTATTAAATTTATATAAAGTCCTCTCCCCATTTCAAGAAGTTCCAGAAACTTTAAAAACTTTAAAAGAAAAAAAATTTAAATTAGCTATACTTTCAAATGGAACTCCTTCATTGTTAAATGAATTAGTTAAAAGTAATAATTTAAATAATCTGTTTGATGATTTATTTTCAATTGAACAAGTTGGTATTTATAAACCAAGTTCAAAAGTTTACGATATACCAATTAAAAAATATCAAATTGAAAAAAATGAAATCGCCTTCTTAAGTGCCAACACTTGGGATGTTTCTGGTGCAGGAAATTATGGATATAACGCTATATGGGTAAACAGAAATAATAATATTTTTGATAACCTTGATTATGAACCTCAAAATCAAATAAAAAATTTGAGTGGACTTATTAACTTAGTCTGATTGTTTATTAAGCTGAAGCAACAAAAAAAGTGTTTTTTTGTGCTTATAAACAAACTAATAAATAGCTCTTTTGTGACGTTTCACATAACAAAAAGTATCATTGAAAATTTAGATTTAACAATTACTGTAAAGACATATGACAATTGAAGTAGATAAAATTATCGATCCAATTCTAGCATCTGATGGTGCAGGAGTAAAATTAAAGAGAAGCATTGGTGTAGAACCAAATTATTTTGATCCTTTTTTAATGTTAGATGAATTTGGATCAGAAAATAGTGAAGACTATATTGCTGGTTTTCCACCCCACCCTCATAGAGGTATTGAAACCGTGACTTATATGCTTGCAGGAGATTTTGAACATAAAGATAGCACAGGTGGTGAAGGTAGAATGACAGCAGGAGATGTTCAATGGATGAAAACAGGCAGTGGAATAATACACTCTGAAATGCCAGCTATGAAAGAGGGAAAGCTTCACGGATTTCAATTATGGATTAACATGCCAGCTAAATTAAAGATGAGTAAACCAGAGTACATTTATATCGATGCGAATAAAATGAGTGTTCATAAAGATGATGATAAGCAAGTAAAAGTTATAGCTGGTAAATTTGAAAAAGCTGAAGGTCCTGTTAAGGGACATAATTTAGAACCAACTTATTTTGACGTTGAATTAAAAAAAGAAAAAAAATTTAAGTACAACTTACTTTCTACTCACAATACTTTTATCTATTTAATTAATGGTGAAATAAAAATTGGTGAAAAGAAACACAAAAAAGTTAAAGATAGTACTTTAATCTTATTATCAAAAGGAGAAGCTTTAAAAGTTGCAGCACAAACTAATGCAAAATTTCTTGTTATTTCAGGAAAACCTATTAATGAGGAAATAGCCAGAGGTGGTCCTTTTGTAATGAATACTAAAGCGGAGATCTTGCAAGCTGTTCAAGATTATCATAATGGTACGTTTGTAAAATAGATATGAAATCAATACAAATTGAAAAATTTGGTGGACCTGAGGTTCTTGTTTATAAGGATGAAGAAATTAGAAAACCAGGACCAAAAGAGGTTTTAATTAAAAATTTATCAATCGGTTTAAATTTTATAGACGTTTATCATCGAACAGGTCTTTACCCTATTCCACTACCTAGTGGTATTGGTCTTGAAGCCTGTGGTGTTATCGAAGAAGTTGGATCTGAGGTGAATTTATTTAACGTTGGTGATAGAGTTACTCATGCATCAATGCCAATTGGAGCATATTCAGAAAAACAAATAATGCCTGAAGAAAAATTAGTATCCGTCCCTGATGGTGTTTCTGATGAGGTAGCGTCTTGTATTACTTTAAAAGGAATTACTGCAGAATATTTACTACATAGGGCATATCCATTAAAAAAAGGTGACAAAGTTTTGTATCATGCTGCTGCAGGTGGACTTGGTCAAATTTTATGCCAATGGGCAAATGCCTTAGGTGCACAAGTGATTGGCACTGTAGGTTCAAAAGCTAAAGAGGAAATAGCGAAAAAAAATGGTTGCCATCATGTAATTAATTATACTGAAAAAAATTTTGTAGAAGAAGTAGAAAAAATTGTAGGTAAAAATAGTATTGACGTAGTCTATGATGGTGTTGGTATCAAAACATTCAAAGGATCAATTGAAACATTAAAGATTAGAGGAATGATGGTAGCATTCGGAAATGCTTCAGGGTATGTAGATACAATTGATGTTAAAAAAGATATAAATGCCAAAGGATTATTTTTTACTCGACCGTCTATCGCGCATTACACTGTTACTAGAGAAGAATTAGTTGAGTCAGCAAAAAAAGTTTTTGATGCTATTTTATCAGCTAAATTCAAAGTTGATATCTCAAAAAAATATTCTCTTCAAGACGCTGCTCAAGCACACAAAGATTTAGAGGCAAGAGTAATAACTGGCCCTGCAGTAATAATTCCTTAATCAACCTTCACATCCATATCTGACATATGTAATCTAAGGGCATTTGTTGAAACATGAATTTCTCTTATAAAAAAAATTATTGAAATCATCATTGATAGACAACAAGATCCAAAGATTAATCTTGCTATAAAAACCTCATTTAGGTAAAGACCCAAGACTGTAAGCATATTAAATAAAAAACCAAATGCTCCAAACATAATTGACCATCTTAATAATGTTATTCTTCCACTTAAATTTATAAACTGCTTTTTCCATTCAGGAGGAACGTGTTTTTCATAAACATGTTCATCATGAAGTTCTCTTATCAAAGCACTCAATGAATGAAATCTATTACTATACACTCCCATTATCAAAGGAATTGCCGGAAACATCAAGGCTGTCACAGTGTAATCAATATTCATACGAATCAGTTTGATTATCAATCTTGCCTTTGTTATTTACAAGAAAAATTTTTATGAACCAACTAAATTTATTTATTGATCTAACGAGACTAAAAAAACCAATAGGTTATATGCTGTTATTTTGGCCATGTGTGTGGGGGCTAACACTCGGTTATGATTTTTCTAGTGATAAAAATAATTATTTTTTTTATTTAATTTTATTTTTTTTGGGAGCAGTTCTGATGAGATCAGCAGGATGTATAGTAAACGATATTGTAGATAGAAATTTCGACAAAAAAGTGTTTAGAACAAAACATAGACCTATTGCATCAGGAAATGTTTCTATTAAACTTGGATTTTTTTACTCTATTCTTTTGTGTTTTTTTAGCATTATTAGTTTTAATAAATTTTAACTTATTTACAATTTTACTAGCATTAGGTTCTATGCCTTTGGCTTTTACCTATCCTTTGATGAAACGATTTACATATTGGCCTCAGCTTTTTTTGGGAATTACTTTTAATTATGGTCTAATTTTAGGTTGGACCTCAGTAAACAACGAAGTAAACCTTGTGCCAATAATTTTTTACTTAGGAGCCATATTTTGGACACTAGGTTATGACACCATTTATGGATACCAAGACATTAAAGATGACGAAATAATAGGAGTTAAATCAACATCAATAAGATTTAAAGAAAATCCAAAAAAATTTTTATACATGGTTTATTCAATTTTTATTATTGCATTAATATCAGTGGGCACTTTGATGAAATTTAATTTTCTATATTTTATTTTTTTAGCATTAATTTCTTATCAATTATTTTTTTTTTCAAATTAAAAAATTTAATAAGGAAATTCCTGATACTTGTTTTAAAATATTTAAAAGTAATAATTTTTTAGGTTTTGCCGTATACATAAATATTTTATTAGGGAAATTAATATGATGAATAATAACTATGAAACAATGAAACGATTATTCAATGATTATACAAGAAAACATATAAAAAAAATTTTCCTTGCAGTTTTTTTTTCAATTTTAGTAGCCGGAAGCACTTCTGGTATTGCTTATTTGTTAGACCCTGCGATTGAAAAAATCTTTATCAATCAAGACGAAACATTAATGTATGTAATTCCTTTTGTAATAGTTGTGGCCTTTTTTACCAAAGGGATATCTTTATATCTTGCAAAAATTTTGATGATTAGAGTATCTCAAGAACTTAAAGCAGATGTCCAAAAAGATATGATGAAGACACTTATATCGACTGATACTAAATTTATCGATAGTGCTCATACTGGAAAGTTTATTTCTAACTTAACTTTAGATACAACTTTATTGGTTAACCTTATTAGCACAGCTTTACTCAATCTTTTTAAAGATAGTTTAAGTTTAATTGGACTTTTAGCGGTAATGTTCTTTCAAAATTGGAAACTTTCTCTAATTGCGATAATTATGATACCTTTAGCTACTATAGTTGCAAGATCTCTCGGAAAAAGAGTTAATAAAGCTACCCGGCAAACTATGGATACATCTGCATTATTCACAAAAAGATTAGTAGAAATTTTTAAAAACCACAGAATAATTAAAAGCTTTCAAGCGGAAAATTTTGAGCAAGAAAGATCTTCAAGAGACATAAGTGACTTGAAAGAAAAAGCAATCAAAATGACAGAAATTTTTACAAGAAACACACCAATAATGGAGTGTTTAACAGGAATCATGATTGCATTATTAATATTTTATTCTGGAGTATTAATTAAAAATGGTGAATTGGGAATTAATAATTTTTTCTCTTTTTTAGCAGCAATGATGTTAGCTTACCAACCTGTGCGCTCACTAGCTGGTTTAAATATTGCAGTGAACCAAGGATTAAGTGCTGCAAGCAGAGTGTTACCAATTGTTGATAGAAAGTCAGATATTACAGACAATAAACAATTACCAAACCTAAAGATAAATAAAGCAGGTATTCATTTTAATAATGTAAATTTTTCTTATGACAATAAAGATAAAACAGCATTAAAAGAAGCAAGTCTCACAATGGATGGAGGAAAGATGACTGCGTTAATAGGTTTAAGTGGTGCTGGAAAATCCACCATATTAAACCTTATACCAAGGTTTTATGATAGAGAAACTGGTGATATTTCAATAGATGACCAATCTATTTATCAAGTTAATCTTTTTTCATTAAGAGAAAATATTTCATTAGTTAGTCAAGATACCACTCTCTTCGATGATACAATTAAAAATAATATAAAATATGCAAATTTACTTGCAGATGACGAAGAAATTTATATAGCAGCAAAAAACTCTTATGCTCATGACTTTATTCAAGAGTTACCAGATAAATATGACACTTTGATTGGGGAAAACGGAGTAAGACTTTCTGGTGGAGAAAAACAAAGAATATCAATTGCTAGAGCAATGTTAAAAAAAAGTCCAATTATACTTTTGGATGAAGCTACATCATCATTAGATGCAGACACTGAAAACAAAATTCAAAAAGCTATTAATGAATTGACAAAAAATAAAACCACAATTGTAATTGCTCACAGATTATCAACTATTTTAAATGCTAATAAAATTTATGTCATTGAGAGTGGAAAAATTTTAGAACATGGAACCCATGATGATCTTTTAAAAAATTCTCAAACTTATAAAAATTTTTATGAAAAACAATTAAGAAAAGACTAATGATTTATATTTATAGATTAATAATAAATATAATTTTAATATTTTCACCATTAATAATTTTAGTAAGACTAATTAATAAAAAAGAAGATATAAAAAGATTTAAAGAAAAATTTTCTTTTGCTTCAAAAGAAAGAAAAAAAGGAAAATTAATTTGGTTTCATGCAGCAAGTGTAGGTGAATTTTTAAGTATTGTTTCTTTAATTAAAAAATTAGAATCAAATAAAAAAATTTCCCAAATATTATTGACCACATCAACCTTAACATCATCAAAACTTTTTGCAAAATTTAAATTTAAAAAAACAATACATCAATTTTTTCCAATAGATGCAAATATTGTTTCTAGAAGATTTTTAAATTTTTGGAAACCTGATTTAGCAATATTTGTTGATTCTGAAATTTGGCCTAATACACTTTTAAATTTAAAAGAACGTTCTATAAAACGAATCTTATTGAATGCAAGAATTTCAAAAAGATCATTTAAAAAATGGAAAAAGTTAGGGAAATTTTCAAATTCAATATTTCAAATTTTTAATTATACATATCCTCAAAATTCAGAGTCAAAACATCATCTTCAAAAGATTGGTGTAAATAATATTAAAAATCTTGGCAATTTAAAGTTTTCCCAAAATAATTTTAATACTTATAAATCAAACAAGAATTTTAATAAGTTAATTAAATCAAAAAAGATATGGTGTGCTGCTAGCACTCACCCTGGAGAAGAGGAACTTTGTTTAGAAATTCATTTAAAACTAATTAAAAGATATCCTAATTTGTTACTTATATTAATCCCAAGACACGTTGAAAGAATTAATGATTTGAGAAGAAATCTTGTCAAATATAACTTAAAATATCATATTCATAGTGATAACAGATCTATCAACAAAGAAACAAAATTATATATAGTTGATACTTACGGGGAAACTGGTCTTTTTTTTAAAAAATGTAAAATTGTTTTTTTAGGAAAATCTCTAACTGTTGAAGGTGGTCAAAATCCTTTGGAACCAGCAAGAGATAACTGCTTGATAATTCATGGACCCAAAGTATCAAATTTTAAAGAAATTTATTATAATTTGAATAAAAGCAAAATAGCTTTTAAAATTAGTAACTCTAATCAGTTATACAAAAAAATTAAAGACTTACTGAGAAATACAAAAAAAAATTCTAAAGCTAAAAAACAAATTAATCTTTTAGGATCTAAAATTTTGAATAATAATTTTAATGAAATAAGGCAATATCTATAAAATGTTTTTTAAAAAACCAAAATTTTGGGACGAAAAAAAAGCAAATTTGATAAGTTTTTTTTTACTACCGTTTACAATTGTAATTTATTTTTCGAATATAGTTAAAAATTTTTATAAAGAGAAAAAATTTAATATAAAAACAATTTGTGTAGGAAATATATACTTGGGAGGAACTGGAAAAACACCATTATCAATAGAAATATTCAATATTTTAAAAAAATTAAAATTCAAAGTAGTATTTATTAAAAAATTTCATTCAAACTTTAAGGATGAATTAAGATTATTGTCTAAAATTGGTCCTGTAATTAGTCTCAGCTCAAGGCAAAAATCATTAGAAATTGCTGAGTCAAAAAAATATGATTTTGCAATTATTGATGATGGACTTCAAGACAAAACAATAAATTATGATCTTAAAATTGTTTGCTTTGATAAAGAAAATTTTATTGGTAATGGAAAGTTAATTCCTGCTGGACCATTAAGAGAAAGCTTAAGTAATATCAAAAATTTTGATGTAGTTTTTTTTAATGGTCCTAATAAATGTAAAAAGGAAATCAAATTTCTTCTAAAAAGAATGAATAATAATATTAAAATTTTTGAGACTAACCCTAAAATATTAAAAAATACAAAGATTAATAGACAAAATAATTATTTAATTTTTTCAGGAATTGGCAACCCGCAAAATTTTGAATTTCTCCTAAGAAAAAATAAATTCAAAATTCTTAAAAAATTTGAATTTCCAGATCATTATGATTTTAGTGATAAAGAAATAAAAGAAATAAAATATACAGCAAAAAAAAATAAACTTAAAATACTGACAACGGAAAAGGACTTTTTAAGGCTTAAAAAAAATCAAAAAAAAAATGTTCAAAAAATTTGTATCAAACTAAAAATTGATGATAGCAAGAAATTTGTTAAAATCTTAAAAAGAATATGAAAAATTTAAAATATTTTTTTCAATTTATTATAATTTATATATTTTTTTTATTCTGTAAAATTTTGGGATATAAAAAATCATCAGACTTTGGATCATTTATTGGAAAATTTTTTGGACCTTTGTTTAGATCAAAAAAAATAATAACAAAAAATCTAAAATTAGCTTATCCAAAAATTTCAAATAATGAGATTGATATCATCACAAATAATATGTGGAAAAATTATGGAAGAATTCTATCTGATTACGTATTTATAAAAGATTTCAGAAAGTTAAATTTAGATAATTATATTAAATTAGAAAATGAGGAAATCATAAAAAAAATCAAATCATTTGATAAACCTGTTGTTTTTATTTCTGGCCATTTCAATAACTTTGAATTACTTGCAATGAAAATTGAAATGTTGGGTATTAATCTCTCTGCAATTTATAGACCATTAAATAATTTTTTTTTAAATAAAATTATGATGAATATAAGAACTAAATATATTTGCAAATCTCAAATTCCTAAAGGCTTATCGGGATTAAAAAAATCATTAAACTTTTTCAAAAATGGATCATCTCTTGCTTTAATGATTGATCAAAGAGTAAGTGAAGGTGAGTCTGTTAATTTTTTTAATCATAAAGCTTTAACTACGACTATACCTGCTCAATTTGTTAAAAAATTTAAGTGTTTAATTGTTCCAGTTTATATTGAAAGAGTAGATAAATATTATTTTAAAGTCAAAATAGATGAACCTTTAAAATTTGATGAAAAATTATCGGTAAATCAAATTACTCAAGAATTAAATAATTGGCTTGAAAAAAAAATAAATCACAATCCAAGTCAATGGATCTGGACACATAATCGATGGAAATAATTATTTTTTCTCCAGTGAGTCTCTTTTGAGTTGTGCTTCAACAGGAGAATAATAAGCTTCTTGAAGTTCAACATTCCAATAATTTAATTTTTCTAGAGGTATTTTTTTTTGACTTATTGCACACTCAACATGATCTCCATCCTCAACAACTTGAAAATTATTAGGTAAATATTTTAATTTTGCTAATTTTTTAAACATTTTTAGTTTATATATAAATATATATATATGAAAATAGCAATTATTGGTAGTGGAGGAAGAGAACATGCAATCTGTAAAATTCTCAATCGTTCTGAAAAATTAGAAAAAATATTCTGTATACCAGGAAATGCTGGCACTTCATTAATCGCAGAAAATATAAACTTAAATTTAGAAAATTTTGATGAAATTAAAAACTTTGTACTAAATAATAAAATTGAACTAGTTGTAGTTGGACCTGAAAAACCTCTAGTGGAAGGTATTGTAGATTATCTAGAAAGATATGGAATAAAAGTTTTTGGGCCTAATAAATTAGCTTCAAAACTAGAGGGCTCAAAAATTTTTACTAAAAAAATTTGTCAAAAATTTAATATTCCTACAGCTAAATTTGGAATTTTTGAAAATGAAAAAAATGCATTGGAATTTTTAAAAAAATCGAACCATCCAATTGTAATAAAGGCGGATAATTTAGCTTCAGGAAAAGGAGTTTATATTTGTGAAAATATTGAAGAATCAAAATTAGCTGTTTTTGAAATATTTAATGGAAAATTTGGACAAGCTAAGAATGTTTTAATCGAAGAATTTTTAAAAGGTGAGGAAATGAGTTTTTTTGTAATAAGTGATGGTGTCTCAATAAGAAATTTTGGTACGGCTCAAGACCATAAACGTGTACTTGATGGAGATAAAGGCAAAAATACAGGAGGTATGGGTGCTTATTCACCATCAAGACTTATGTCAAATGAATTGGAAAACAAGGTGATAAAAAAAATTATTCAACCTACTCTTAAAGCATTGTTAGATTTAAATACTAAATATAAAGGATTTTTATACGCTGGATTAATGATTGTAAATGATGAACCATTTCTAATTGAGTATAACGTTCGTATGGGTGATCCCGAGTGTCAGACAATTCTTCCAAAATTAAAAACTGATTTATTAGAAATACTTTTAGCATGTTGTAATAAAAGTCTAAGTAAAACAAATATTGAATGGCAAAATAAAAAAAGTATGTGTGTAGTGTTATGTTCAAATGGGTATCCTGAAAAATTTAAAAAAAATATTGAAATTAAAAATTTAGATAAAATTAAGTTAGATGAAAATAATTTTTTATTTCATGCAGGTACTATCAATAAAAATGATAAAGTTTTTTCATCAGGTGGGAGGGTTTTAAATTTTGTATCAATTTCCGATACTTTTGAAGATACTAAAAAAAAAGTATATTCAAAGCTTGATGAACTTAATTGGACTGGTGGATTTTGCAGAAGAGACATAGGTTACAAAGTTACAAATTAATGAGAATTATATCAGGCAATTTTAAAGGTAAAAAAATTCTTAAACCAAAAGATTTAATTACTAGGCCTCTAAAAGATTTAACAAAGGAGTCGATATTCAATATCATTAATCATTCAAATAAGTTTTCCATAGATATTCAAAAATCAACTGTGCTTGATTTATTTTCAGGGGTTGGTTCTTTTGGTATAGAATGCTTATCTCGAGGCGCAAAATACGTAACTTTCGTTGACAATTACAGTGATGTTACAGAAGTTTTAAAAAAAAATCTTAGTAGTCTAAGCAATATTAATAACTATGAAATTTTGCAAAAAGATATAATTCAGGATTTACAATTTATAAATTTTAAAAAAAAATTTGATATAATTTTTTTAGATCCACCATATAAATTAAAAGAACTGTCAAAAATATTAAAAAATATTTATGAACAAAAATGTTTAAAGTCAGACGGTATATTAATTATTCATAGGCATAAAAAAGAGGTCGATCTACACCCAAAAAAATTCAAAATTATAGAGGAAAAAAAATATGGTATTTCAAAAATTATTTTTGGTTTATTTATTGACTAGATAGTTTTTAGTTTCTTTTTTAATTAATTCTACTGCTGGCTGATCATATGGGTTAATTTTCAAAGCCTTTGCAACTAAAATTGTTTCTAAAATAAAAAAAGTGAATAACTCTCCAAGAGCCTCTTCATTTTTTTTAAAAATTTGGAAGCTCCTGAACGGTATATTTTTTTTTTTGAAAACTTTTTCTGTTGCTTTTTTCTGAAATGACAAAATATCATTTGTACTTATATTCTTTAAATATTTATGACTATTTAATAAAAATTTATCACTTAATTTTGTTGAATCTTTATTAATAAAATTAAAAAAAGTATAAAAACTTTTTTTTGGCCCATCTAAATATAATTGCATCAAACTATGATTATCCTTAGGCATCAAAGATATATTTGGATATATCCCAGTATCATTTTTTCCTAAACTTTCAGCAACTAATTGTTGATACCACTCAAATAATTCTTGTGAATCTTTATCATAATTAATAATTATCGAATTATATTTTTTATTATTTATATAAAATATTATATTTGCAGCATTTCTTATAAGCGAATTAACAAAATTTTTATTTTTGATTAAATTGTTAAATTGTTTAAACTTTTTTTCTTTTAAACCAAACAGACTGGCAGGTAACATGCCCACTTCTGATAAAACGGAATATCTTCCACCAATAAAATTATTATGATCTATAATTTCAGATTTAAGTTTTTTTGCTAGAGCTCTCAGATAATTTTCATCATTTTGTGTGATAAATAAATTTTTATCACTTTTTTTTAATAAAATATTAACATTAGAAATCGTTTCAAGAGTGTTACCTGACTTAGAAACAATTATATTAAAAAAATTTTTAGAATTAGTACTCTTTTTATAAGACTCTAAATTATCTACAAAATACACTTTTTTTTTTATTTTATGTTTTAAAAATTTATATATTGCTTTTGTTCCAAGTATCGAGCCACCCATTCCTATTATTCTACAATCAAGTTTATTTTTTATTTTTTTGATAAAATTATTGGAATAAGAATAATTGTAATTTGGTTTAAGTGAATTCAAAACTTCATTTTTATTTTCAATTATTTCATAAAAATTTTTTTTTAAAATATTAGATTTTTTATTCCTATTGAAATTTATAAAAAAAATATTTTTTGTTAAATTCATTTTTTTTCAATTTTATCAATAATTGATTTCTCTAAATTATCTTTTGAAATAATATTTTTATCAGTTTCAGTCTCACTTAATATTTTAGACAAATCTATAGTCTCTTTTTCTTTTTTGATTTTATTCTTTTCTTTTCTAGGTACTGGTAATTCAGAATAATCAGGTGGTAATACTAGAGGATTTTTTTTCTCAATCAAAAATTCGTCAGTAGTAGCTTTTTTTTTCATACTTAACGATTCCTTAATGCCTGAACAAGCTGAAATTAAAAGAAGAGACAATATTGGTAAACAAAATTTAATTATTTTCATAATTCTTGATCCATAGTTCTTTTATTATTAAAAGCACAACTCCTGATGTGATAAATATATCTGCAACATTGAATATAAACCAATGAAAATTTCCAACATGAAAATCTATAAAATCTGGAACCGCTTTGTAATAAAGTCTATCGAATAAATTTCCAAATGCACCTCCAATAATGAATATAAATGCAAATTTTTCGTTAAAATTTTCAGATTTAAGCATATAAATTATTAATACAAAAATAACTAATATTATAATTAAGGTAATAATTTGATAAATATTTGAGCTACCAAATGAAAACAAGCCAAAAGCAATACCTTCATTCCATATTAAATGGAAATTTATAAAATTTGAGGAAAAAATTTCAAGTTGATCAAGTTCTTTGGACTTATTGATAATTAATATTTTAGAAATTCTATCTATCAAGAAAATAAAGGATATTGATAAAAAGATAAAAATATTTTTTTTAAGATAATTAAGCATTTTGCGGATGTCTAGTACAAGGATCTGGGCTTATTTTCCAACACACAGGACACTTATCACCTTTAGCTTTTTTACTGTTTACCACAATATCTACTTTATCATCATAAATAATTTCTGCTTTAGATGTTATACATAATTCAGATAAATCAACATTAGTAAAAATCTTTTTATAATTATTATTTAATTGAATACTAATTTCAGCTTCTAAACTTGAACCAATTTCTTTATTTGCCCTCTTTTCCTCAATACTTATATTGCAAATATTTCTAATTTTAATTAACTCTGTCCATTTTTTTTTCTAAATCTTCATTTTTAAATTTTATAGGATAATTCATAAATTTTTCCATATGAATACTTTTATTTTGTTTTGAAATTAACTGATATATTTCTTCAGTGGTAAAAGAAAGAATAGGTGCAAACCATTTAAGTAGAGAATCTAATAATATTTTTAAAATAATGATACATGACTTTCTTTTGTTTGAATTTAAAGAGTCACAATAAAGGGTGTCTTTTCTAATATCAAAATAAAATGCTGATAAGTCTACAGTACAAAAATTTAATAATTCTTTATAAAGATTATGAAAATCGTAGTTTTTAAAATATTTAATAAATTTTTCATTTAAAGAATAAACTCTATTTAATATAAATCTTTCTAACTCAGGTAAAATTGCTAAGTCTAAGCTTTCTAAATCGATATCATCAAATTTATCATTTAGATTTCCTAATAAATATCTAAAAGTATTTCTTATTTTTCTATAAGAGTCTGAATGTTGATCTAATATAGAGTAATCTATTCTTAAATCTTCAGCATAATTAGACGAAGCTACCCAAATTCTAAGGATATCTGCTCCATATTTTTTTAAAATATCCTCTGGAGCTATTACGTTGCCAAGAGATTTTGACATTTTTAAACCTTTGCCGTCAACTACAAATCCATGAGATAAAATTGACTCGAATGGTGCTTTGCCCCTGGTGCCACAAGACTGTAATAATGACGAATGGAACCATCCCCTATGCTGATCTGATCCTTCAAGATACATCGACGCGGGCCATTTCAGATCATCTCTTTTTTCCAAAACAAATGAGTGTGTAGAACCACTATCAAACCATACTTCAACAATATCACTTAATTTATGGTAATCACTTGCTTTATATTTGCTTCCTAAAAATTTTTGAGGATCATCAGAAAACCAACAATCAGATCCTTCCTTTTCATAAATTTTTGCAATATTTTCAAATACATCATCATCTACTAAAATTTTGTTATCTTTTTTATTTACAAAGATAGGCAGTGGAACTCCCCAAACTCTCTGTCTAGAAACGCACCAATCCGGTCTCGTTTCAATCATTGATTTTAATCTTTCCTTACCTTTCCTCGGATAAAAAATTGTATCATTAATTGCCTTTAAAGCTTTGCTTCTCAATTTGTGACTTTCCATTGAAATAAACCATTGTGGAGTTGCTCTATGAACTAAGGGCGCTTTTGAACGCCAGGAATGTGGGTAAGAATGTACTAGCTCACCATTGGCAAGAAGTTTTTTTTGATTTTTTAGTTTTTCAATTACTATAGGATTAGCCTTAAAAATATGAGTCCCTTCAAATAAAATTACATTTTTTGTATACTTTCCATCTCCATCTACAGTCTCAACAGCTTTAATACCATTTTTTAAACAAAGATTAAAATCATCAGGACCATGGCTTGGAGCACAATGCACTATACCTGTTCCTTGCTCCGTAGTTACAAAACCTGCATCTAAAAGGGGTATATTATAATCATAACCTAGCTCAAAAAACGGATGTTTACAAATTGTACCTTTTAATTCTTTTCCCTTAAATTTTTTTAAAGTTTTATAATTTTTTATACTGCAATTTTCAATAACAGATTCTAATAAAGCTTCTGCAATAACAATTTTTTTATTCTTGAAGTGATTTTCATCAGTAATTTTAACAACTAAATAATCCAAATTTTCGTTATATGCCAAAGCTTTATTAGCAGGTATTGTCCAAGGAGTGGTGGTCCAAATAACTATCTCGCTATTATCTAATTCTTTAAGCTTTGATGTTAGTACCTCAAACAATGCATAAATAGTATCAGATTTATGATCTTGATATTCAACTTCTGCATCAGCTAATGCAGTTTTTTCTACCGTAGACCAAAGAACTGGCTTGTATCCTCTGTAAAGACTTCCTTCCTTTAAAAATTTTCCCAGTTCTCTTACAATTTGAGCTTCAGCATCATAACTCATTGTGGAATAATAATTCTCCCAATCACCAACAACTCCTAATCTTTTAAATTGGTCTTTGTGTACCTCTATCCATTTTTCTGCAAAAGCTCTACATTCTTTTCTAAATTCAACTATAGGCACTTCATTTTTATTTTTTTTATTTTTTTTATATTGTTCCTCAATTTTCCATTCTATGGGCAATCCATGACAATCCCAGCCAGGGACATATACAGAATCCTTACCATCCATTTGATGGAATTTAACAATTATATCTTTTAAAATTTTATTAAGTGCTGTCCCCATGTGTATGTTGCCATTTGCATAAGGCGGGCCGTCATGTAGAACAAACTTTTCTTTACCCTTCCTCGAATTTCTCAGCTCTTGATAAAGGTTTATCTTTTCCCAAAATTTTAAAAATTCAGGTTCCCTTATCGGTAAATTTGCTTTCATAGGAAAAGCAGTTTTAGGTAAATTAATCTCAAATTTGCTCATTATATTTTCTTTGCTTTCAATAAATCAATTCTAATTTGTTTTTTTAATTGATTTATATTTTTAAATTTTTTTTCTTTTCTTATAAATTTAAGAAAATTAATTGTTAAATACTTATTATATAAATTTCCAGAAAAATTAAATAGATGAACTTCCAATAATATTTTTTTTTGATTAAAAGTAGGTCTATATCCTAAATTTGCTATTCCCTTTATAAACTTTTTATCATTTTGTTTTTTCACTTTAACCGCATAAACTCCAGGCTTTGCCAAAATATAATCCTTAATATCAATATTTGCAGTTGGGAAACCTATTTTTTTCCCTAATTGTCTACCTTTCTGAACTTTACCCTCAATAGACCATTCTCTATTTAAAAATTTATTTGCTTGATTTAATTTGCCATTTTGAAGTAAACGACGAATTAAGGATGATGATATAATTTTTTTATATTTATATAGAGGCTTTGGTTTAATAATTTTGTATTTATATAAATGTTCATATCTTATTAATTGCTTTAAGTTACCTTCCCTTTTATTCCCAAATCTAAAATTATTACTAACAAATATAAACTTAGCATTTAATTTTGAACTTAGAACATTTTTAATAAAGCTCGTTGATTTTGTTTTTGAAAATTTTTTATCAAATTTTTTAATAACTACAAAATCAACATCAAATCTTTGTAAGAGACTGATTTTTTGTTTTTGATTTGATATTCTAAAATTTTTAAGATCCTTATAAAAAAACATTTTAGGCATTGGTTCGAAAGTTAAAACACCAACTTTTAAAGCAAATTTTTTCTTAAAATTTTTTGCTAGTTTAAATAATTTTTGATGTCCTAAATGCAATCCATCAAAATTACCTATAAGAATTATTGAACCTCTATGTGTCCTATTAACATTAAAATTTTTATAAATTTTTATTGAATTTACCATTTAAGCTCTGATTGAATATAATTACAAATTGCTTCATAGGATTTAGCTGTTTCTTTTATTCCATTTTTTTCTATTTCAAATTTATGAATTCCATTTGATATAATCAATGAATCATAGTTTAGCAAATTTGCTCCTTTAATGTCAGTATTTAAGTTATCACCTATTGAGAGTACTTTTTTTTCCTTATTATTAATCGATTGATTATAAACTTCAGGGTAAGGTTTTCCAAAATATAGAACATCTCCTCCCATTTTTTCAAAAACCATTGCCACTGAGCCAGCGCAAAATTCTCTTAAATTACCTCTATCAACAATTAAATCAGGATTTGTGCAAATCATTTTCTTTTTTAAATGAGGATTTAATAAATCTTTATAATAATTCAAATCTTTATCGTGATCATCGAATAATCCAGTGCATAATATATAATCGCTCTCATCAATATTGTTTGACTTGTTTTTTTCTAAATCCTTAAATAAGTCGAAATCTCTTGGTGGGCCAATATGAAAAAAAAATTTATTTAAAAAATTTTTTTTCAAGTAATTTAATGCAGCCTCTCCTGAAGTGAAAACATGATCCCTAATTTCCTTCTCCATTCCCATTTTTTCTAAAAAGTTTTTTACTGAGCTATTTGGTCTAGGCGCGTTCGTAAGAAGAACATAATCTTTTTTTTTTTTTGATATTTGCTTTAAAGCGTTAATGGCCTCATTATGTAAGTTTATACCATTGTGGACAACCCCCCATAAGTCTATATAAAATAACTGATAGTTATCAGCGATAGAGCTGAGCCCTTCTTTATCTAAATTTTTTGTCATTAAAATAATCTATAACCCAAAAAATCCACAAATTCCTTTATTTTTTAACGAACTTATTTCTAACTATATCTTGAAAAACTTTGGTCAATCTCTATATGAAGTTCATATTTATAAAGGAGTATTTATGAAATTTAGACCGTTACATGATCGTGTTCTTATAGAAGTCTTAGATAGCAGTGAGAAAACTGCTGGTGGAATAATCATACCAGATACAGCTCAAGAAAAACCTCAAGAAGGTAAAGTGGTAGCTGTTGGAGGTGGTGCAAAAACAGATGATGGAAAAAAAATTCCAATGGATGTAAAAGTTGGTGATAAAGTCTTATTTGGCAAATGGTCAGGAACTGAAGTCAAGATTGATGGAAAAGAATATAGCATAATGAAAGAGTCTGACATTATGGGTATTTCAAGTAAGTAATTAATTTAAAGGAGAAAATAAAATGGCAAAGATTGTTAAATTTGATGCTGAAGCAAGAGCAGCAATGATAAGAGGTGTAAATATCTTAGCTGATACGGTTAAGGTTACTCTAGGACCTAAAGGAAGAAATGTGGTAATGGATAAATCATATGGTGCTCCTAGAATTACTAAAGATGGAGTTTCAGTTGCGAAAGAAATCGATTTAGAAGATAAATTTGAAAATATGGGCGCTCAAATGGTAAAAGAAGTTGCTAGCAAAACAAACGATGAGGCTGGCGATGGTACAACTACAGCAACTATTTTAGCACAAGCTATTGTAAGAGAAGGTGTAAAATATGTTACTGCAGGAATGAACCCTATGGATGTTAAACGTGGAATTGATGCAGCAGTAGATGTTGTAAAACAAAATCTTGTCTCATCTGCTAAAAAAGTAAAAGACAGTGATGAAATTGCTCAAGTGGGAACAATTTCCGCAAATGGTGATAAAGAAATCGGTACAATGATTTCAAAAGCAATGCAAAAAGTTGGTAATGAGGGAGTTATCACAGTTGAAGAAAATAAGGGTATTGAAACTGAGTTAGATGTGGTTGAGGGTATGCAATTTGATAGAGGATATCTCTCACCATACTTTATAACTAATAGTGATAAAATGACCACAGAGTTAGAAAATCCATTTATTCTTTTACACGAAAAGAAACTTACTAACTTACAACCGATGGTGCCACTTCTTGAAGCTGTAGTTCAAGCTGGTAGACCATTAATGATAATCTCAGAAGATGTTGAAGGTGAAGCTTTAGCAACTTTAGTAGTTAATAAATTAAGAGGTGGTTTAAAAGTTGTTGCTGTCAAAGCACCTGGATTTGGAGATAGAAGAAAAGCAATGCTTGAAGATATTGCAATTTTAACAGGTGGTCAGGTTATTTCTGAGGATTTAGGAATTAAACTTGAAAATGTAAAACTTGATGATCTTGGATCTTGTAAGAAAATTAAAGTCGATAAAGACAACAGTACCATTGTAAACGGTAGTGGTAAAAAATCTGATATTGAAGCAAGGTGTTCATCTATTAAACAACAAATTGACGAAACAACTTCTGACTATGACAAAGAAAAACTGCAGGAAAGATTAGCAAAATTAGCTGGTGGTGTTGCAGTTATTAAAGTCGGTGGAGCTACTGAAGTTGAGGTTAAAGAGAGAAAAGATAGAGTTGAGGATGCCCTAAATGCAACTAGAGCTGCTGTTGAAGAAGGTATCGTTACTGGTGGTGGATGCGCATTATTGTATGCTGCTCAAGAGCTTGATAAAGTAAAAGCAAAAGGTGAAGATCAAAAAGCTGGTGTTGACTTAGTTAGAAAAGCATTGGAAGCTCCTATCAGACAAATTACTAAAAACGCTGGAGTTGATGGTTCAGTTGTAGTTGGTAAATTATTAGATCAGAACAAAAAAACTCACGGTTACGACGCACAAAATGAGGAATACTGTGATATGTTCGCTAAAGGTATAATCGATCCTGTCAAAGTAGTTAGAACTGCTCTTCAAGATGCAGCTTCTATATCTGGATTATTAGTAACAACTGAAGCAATGATAGCTGACAAACCTGAGGAAAAAGATGCTGCTCCTGCAGGAATGCCTGGAGGAATGGGCGGAATGGGTGGCATGGGCGGAATGGGTGGCATGGGAATGTAATACCTATTAATCCCAAATAAAAATTCAAAAAGGGCAGTTTTTACTGCCCTTTTTTTTTGTTTTAACTAACAATATTTAAAATATTAATAATACCTCTATGAAAATTAAATATTACTTAACTTTTAAATTAATTGAAATTTTTCCAAGAATTTTCATAAACCTGATTAATGCTTTGCACAGACAGAAATTAAACCATGCACTAAAATATCTTAAAAAAAATAAGATAAAAATTAATACAGTTTATGATATTGGTGCTTATAAAGGACACTGGAGCACTTTTTTAAATAAAACCTCCCTTAAAAAAAGCAAATTTTATTTATTTGAGGCAAACTCAGAAAATGAAAAATTTCTTAAAAATTTAAATTTTAAATATTTCATATCAATCCTTTCAGACAAAGAAAAAAAAGTCAAATTCTATTCAAAGATTTTGGGTGGTGACTCTTATTATTTAGAAAATACAAATTTTTATAATAAAAATTTAGATATAAAAGAAGTTAATACTACTACCTTAGATCAAATTGTAAAAAAAAATGACATTCCTTTTCCTGATTTTATCAAAATAGATACACAAGGAAGTGAAATAGATATTCTAAAAGGTGGAAATACGATTTTAAAAAATTGTTCAATAATATATCTTGAGTGCCCGATAATGGAATATAATTTAGGTGCTCCTAGTTTTTCAGAGTATACTAGTTACATGAAAAAAATTGGATATTCACCTTATGAAATTTGCGAAATACATCACGTAGATAAAGCATTGGTTCAAATAGATATATTATTTTTAAAAACTTCCATTTTAGAAATGATAAATCCTAATAAGAAAATACTAAATATATTTAGGTAAGTATGTCTAAAAGATATAGTGGAAAATCATTTAAAGACTCGAGTGTAAAAAAAAAACCAAAATTTAGTCTTAAACAAAAAAGAAAAATTAAGAGAGAAAAGCAAAAAAAAATAAATCAACTATAATTTCAACAAATATTGCATGTTAAATGTGAGTTTTTTTGAGTTTTCAAATCAATTTTAATGTGTATAAGAGCCAAAAATATGACAAATAATATTAGAAACATTACAATCATTGCACACGTTGATCACGGCAAAACAACTTTAATAGACAATCTAATGAAACAGAGCGGGTCTTTTAGAGAAAATGAAATTGTAGATGAAAGACTTATGGACTCTGGAGAACTTGAGAAAGAAAGAGGTATTACTATTTTAGCTAAGCCTGCTTCGATAAATTGGAAAGATTCTAGAATAAATATAATTGATACCCCCGGCCACAGAGATTTTGCTGCTGAAGTTGAAAGAGTACTTAGTATGGCTGATGGAGCATTATTACTAATAGACTCTGCTGAAGGTGTGATGCCTCAAACAAAATTCGTTTTAGCAAAAGCACTTAAGCAAGGTTTAAAACCAATTGTTGTAATTAATAAACTTGATAAATCTGACCAGAGAGCTAATGAAGTCTTAGATGAAACTTTTGACTTATTTGTTAGTTTAGATGCGAATGAAGATCAATTAGATTTTCCAGTTTTATACGCAAGTGGAAGATCTGGATGGGCTGATGTGGATGTAGACGGTCCAAGAAAAAATCTTAATCCATTATTAGATAAAATCATTGAACACGTTAATCCTGCTAAATTGGATAAATCTAAGCCATTTGCTATGCTATCTACTTTGCTTTATGCAGATAGTTTTTTAGGAAGAAGTTTAGTTGGTAAAATTTCACAAGGAACAGCAAAAGCTAACCAAACAATAAAAGCAATTAATTTAAAAGGTGAAAAAATAGATGAAGGAAGACTTACTAAAATTTTTAGATATGAGGGTACAAAAAAAGTACCAATAGAAATTGGTGAAGCTGGGGATATTGTAGTTGTAGCTGGTCTAGAAAAAGCAAATGTTGCGGATACGATTTGCGATCTTGAGGTAAACCATCCTATTAAAGCTACTCCAATCGATCCACCAACAATGTCAATCACAATTACTGTTAACACATCTCCTCTTGCAGGAACTGAGGGTAAAAAGCTTACCAGTACTCAAATTAGAGATAGGTTAGTTCAAGAGGCTCAAAATAATGTTGGAATTACTTTTACAGAAAATGAGGGTAATGATTCTTTTGTTGTAAGCGGGCGAGGTGAACTAATGTTAGAAATTTTACTTACTCAAATGAGAAGAGAAGGTTTTGAAATGACTGTAAGTCCACCAAAAGTTCTCTATAAGAAAGATGAAAATGGTAACAAGCTTGAACCAATCGAGGAAATAACGATGGATTTAGATGAGGAACATTCATCTAAGATAATTGACTCAATGAATAGAAGAAAAGGTAAATTGATAGAATTAAAAGATACTGGTAAAAATAAAAAAAGATTAATATTTCATGCACCAACAAGAGGATTGATGGGATATACAAGCAGGTTTTTAACACTCACCAAAGGTAATGGTGTAATAAATAGAATTTTTCATGCTTATGGAACATTTGAGGGTGAAATGGAAGGCAGAAGAAATGGTGCACTTATTTCAATGGAACAAGGAAAAGCTGTAGCATTTGCAATATTTAATTTACAGGCTAGAGGTGAGATGTTTGTAACTCATAATGATCCTGTTTATCCAGGTATGATTGTGGGCTTATCTCCTAAACCAGGAGATATGATCATCAATGTTATGAAGGGTAAAAAATTAACTAATATGAGAACACAAGGAACTGACGAAAACGTTGTTCTCACACCGGTAAGAAAAATGTCCATTGCAGAACAATTAAGTATGCTAAATACTGATGAGGCTTTAGAAATTACTCCAGAGTCTTGTAGATTAAGAAAAGCAATTCTCGATCCACATGAAAGGAAGAGAAGTGAAAAATCAGGTGCTGCAGCCTAATCGAAAATTTTATCAACTAAATATAAACCTAAAGCAATACAAGGACCTATTCCAAAAGCAAACAATAAGGTTCCCACTCCCACAGTTCCACCCAAGTACCATCCAATACTTACAACAGAAATCTCCAAAAATGCTCTTACAGCAGCAACTGGTAAGTTTGTAATTTTTTGTAGACCGATCATCAAACCATCTCTTGGTCCTGGCCCTAGATTGGATACTAAATAAATACCTCCACCAATCCCAACCATAATAACTGAAATTATTGCCAAAATTAATTGATACAGGAAGTTAGATGGGGTTGGAATAAATTTTATACAAAAGTCAATCATTAATGCAATAATGATTGCATTTAGTATTGTTCCCATCCCTGGTTTTTGTTCAAGCGGTATCCACAAAATTAAAACTGCAACACTGATCAAAAATGTTATTGTTCCTATACTCAAGCTAACATTTAAAGAAATACCTTGTGCTAAAACACTCCATGGAGAGGCACCAGTAAAAGATACAATTAATAAACCTTCTCCAAGACCAAATAACATGAGACCAAAACATAAAAAAAAGAATGTAGAGAATTTTGGTTTAAAATTATAAGGCTTATTAGAACTCCAATTTACCCTTGGTATTTTCTTAATTTTTAAAAACATTTTAATAAATTATTTCTATTGTTAATAAAGTCTATTAAACTAGTTGTTAAATGAAAAAAATTATAGTCATTTTATTTCTCTTGATTTATCCAACAAATTCAATCTCTCATATTGGACATTATATTAAATACAAGAAAATTGAGATGGAGATTTTTCGAAATGGAGAACTTATTGGCTATAATCATTATTTTTTTAATAAAAATGGAGAAGAAACTATTGTTACTAATCAAATTAAGTTTGTTGTTAAACTATTGGGAGCAACAATTTTCCAAATTGAAGGCTATAGCGAGGAAAAATATCTGAAAAATCAATTAGTTTCTTATAGTTCTAAAACTTTACAAAATAATAAAAAAAAATTTGTAAATTTAAAATTTAATCAAAAGAATAAAAAATTTGATATTAAAGGCTCTTCGTATAATGGAGAGGCATCAACTGATAACGTAATTGGAAATTGGTGGAATCATAAAATTTTACAAGCAAGTTCTCAAATAAGTCCTATCTCGGGTAGCATTAAGGAACAAGTGGTAACCTTTTTAGGTAAAGAAAAAATAAATCTTTATGGAAAAATTTATGATGTTGATCATTTTACTTTAAAATCAAAAGATATGAGCATACCGAAAGATAAAAGATTAGATTTTAATATTTGGTATGATCGTGAAAATTTAATAATATTAAAAGTATCCTATTCAAGAATGGGAAACTGGGAATACAAATTAAAAAATTTTGATTAGATTATCTTGAAATTTTTTTAAATAGGTCATTTGCACTTATCCATCCTGACTCTAGTCTAGGTCCTACAAACCAATCAGCACAAACACCTATTTTTTTCTTTGAGTCCCAATAACTTTTTATCTTAAACGATTTCGAATTTGAAGAGTATTTCCAGCCATGATTAAGTGAATAATAAATTTTTGTTTTTTTTATGTTTGAAAGTTTAAAAAATTTATCAATCATAATTTTTGAATTCTCTTTTTTATTATTTTTGTTATTATTAATTTTTTTATTTGCCCACTTAAATGTACTCTGAAGGGTCCATAAATCATATTTTGATTTAAACCTTTTTTTCGAGTTTTCATTGCCTGCCCAACCAAGAATTGGATCTTCGAAAAGATAGCTACTATTTGATTTCTTGTTTTTTTTTATTGCAATCATAGTAGTGATATTTGCATCCATTTTTATTGATTTTTTTAAAAAAGAATTATTTATGAATCTTTTAGAGAGTTTTTTTAATTGTGGAAAAGGACAGGTCAAAATAATGCTTTTAAAAGATTTCAATTTTCCATCAGCAAATGATAAATGCCAAAGTTTGTTTTTATAATGAATTTTTTTTAATTCACTTTGATAGTTGCAATTAATTTTTTTTAATAAGTACTTGCAAATATCATTGTTTCCGTTTTTACCTATAATTTTCAGATGTTTTTTATTTTTTTTTTTTTTGGAGTTAAGAAAAACGTGTTTACCACCCCAAACCTTTAAAATTCTTTTTTTAATTAAATCTTTAGTAAATTTTTTAAATTCCGGGGTTTTTGGCGAAAAGTATTGAGTGCCATGATCAAAGCCTATATTGCCTTTCATTCTTTTGAAAGATGCACGTCCTCCTGGACCTCTCGCTTTGTCAAATAGGATTACTGAATTTTTTTTATTAAGAAGATTCGCAATCGTAGCTCCAGAAATACCTGAGCCAATTACACAAAATTCACTCATTTACCAGCAACAACCATACCCTCAATCATAATGGTAGGTGAATTGGTTGCATATTTGAACTCTAAATCATTTGCGAGGGTAATATTTTTAAACATGTCTTTAAAATTACCTGCAATAGTAATTTCATTTATAGGATACTTAAACTCTCCGTTTTCTACTAAAAACCCTGTTGCACCTACAGAATAATCACCAGTTACAATATTACTTCCGTGTCCTATAGTTTCTGTAATATAAAGGCTTTTTGATTTTGAACACAATAAATCTTTAAAACTAATATTTCCATTTTCAAAATAAAGATTACTTGTCCCTCCACATCTTCCATTTGATTTAAGGTTTAATTTTTTTCCATTGTAAGTATCAATCAAATAATGTTTTAAAATTCCCTGGTCTACTAATTTAAGAGTATCAGTTTTAACCCCCTCGCTATCAAAATTTCTTGAGCCTAAACCTTTGGGTATATCTGGTTTATCTAAGACATTAATTGTATCAGAAAATATTTTTTGGTTAACTTTATCTTTTAAAAAAGAGGTTCCTCTTGATATCGCTAATGATGAAATCGCACTTGCAAAGGTACTTAGTATTCCCTTAGCTATTCTTTTATCAAAAATTATAGCAATTTTTTCACTACCTATTTTTTTAGGGCTTAATTTTCTAATTGTTTGATCAGCAGCTTGTTTACCTAAATCTTCTGCGTCATCCAAGTCTTTAAGAAAACATTTACTAGAATACTCATAATCTCTCTCCATGCTTTTTTCATCTTTTGCAACTGTGACGCTCGAAGCTGTAAATGAAGATGTTTTGTAGCCAGCACAAAAATCTTCACTATTAGCTAAAATAAAATTTGATTTATTTTGAGTAAAACTAGATTCTGTATTAACAATCTTTTTATCATTGGAAGCAGCAGATTCTAATTTTTTTAAATAGTCTATTTTTTGATCATTTTCTATATGGGTATCGTCATAAAGACTCAAATCCTTAACCTCTTTGGCCAACAAATCTTTATCTGGTAAAGAATTAAATTCATCTTCAGGAGTATTTTTTGTTGTCTCAACACACTTTTCAATCAAAATTTTTAGGTTTTCATCAAGTAAATTAGAAGAAGATATTGATGACTTTTTTTTTCCAATGTAAGTGGTAATGTTTATTCCAAGATCATCTGATCTATTAGACTCGTCTAGTTTTTTATTTCTAAAATTAACAGTTTCAGATACAGAGTTATTAACAATCACACTAGACTCGGTTGCGCCTAATTTCTTAGCCAAACCTAAACAATACGATGCTTTTTTCTCTAGAAATTCTTGATCTTTAACCATTTAAAGTTTTGTGCCCCCAACAGTCATCTTATTAATTAGTATAGATGGTTGAGCAACACCTACAGGAACACCTTGGCCAGCTTTTCCGCATGTTCCAATACCAGGATCCATCATCATGTCATTCCCAACCATAGAAACTTCTTTTAAAATTGAAGGTCCATCTCCAATAAGTGTTGCACCTTTAATTGGAGATCCAATTTTGCCATTAACAATCTCATAAGCTTCAGTACAATTAAATACAAATTTTCCAGAGGTAATATCAACCTGTCCGCCACCAAAACTCACAGCAAAAATACCTTTATCGACAGCTTTAATCATCTCGTCTTGAGTCTGATTTCCACTCAGCATCATCGTATTTCTCATTCTTGGAAGAACGATATGTCTATAGTTTTCTCTTCTTCCACTACCAGTAGATTTGGTTTTCATTAAACGAGCGTTTAGACGATCTTGCATAAAATTTTTTAAAATCCCATTCTCAATTAAAACAGTTTTTTCTGTCGGGGTTCCCTCATCATCAATCGTAAGACTACCTCTCCTGTTATCAATAGTACCATCATCAACAATTGTAACTCCCTCACTTGCAACTTTTTGGCCCATTAAATTATGAAAAGCTGAGGTTTTTTTTCTGTTAAAATCCCCTTCTAAACCATGACCAACAGCCTCATGAATTAATATTGCTGGCCAACCAGGTCCTAGCACAACTTTCATTTCACCAGCTGGTGCAGGTTTACTCTCTAAATTTACCAAAGCTATTCTCAAAGCCTCGTCACAAACACTTTTCCAATTATCACCTTTTAAATAAGAGTCATAAGATTGTCTTCCCCCAACACCATACACACCCGTCTCTTTTCTCCCATTTTTCTCAAGCATAACGGATACATTGAATCTTATTAAAGGACGAACATCAGTTAAAGTTTCTCCACCAGATCTAATTATTTCAACCGATTTTTGTTCTCCCAAAAAATTAGCTGTAACTTGTTTAATGTTGTCATCTTTTGATCGTAAATAATCATTTACTTCATTAAGTATTTTAATTTTTTCATTAAGAGATTTTTGTTCAATAGGGTTAATGTTTTCATAATATTTCTTATTAGATTTAGGAATTTCATGATTATAGGTACCTTTGACAGATTTAAGTGTCGATTTTAAATTTTCTGAAGATTGCTTTAATGAGTTTTTTGAAATTTCGTTAGAGTGAGAATAAGCAACTACTTCATCGGAGATAGCTCTAAACCCAAATCCTAAATCTGAATTATAACTAGAATTTTTTATCTTATTATCATCTAGTAAAATTGACTCAGATTTTGAATTTTCTAAGTACAACTCACCATCGTCACATTTTTGAAGAGTATCCGAAATAATATTTTCAGCCTCACTTCTTGATAGGTCAGATTTTTTAAAGAAACTACTCATAGAAGACACTAAATAAATTGTTTCAAAGATTTTTCAACTAGAGTATTTTACGCATGTACATATATTATATAAATTAGTAATAAAACATCTAATTATGAAAGTTTATTTTAATAATTCTTGTAAAATTTGTAAGGCAGAAATTGATCTCTATAAGAAGGAAAAAATAGAGGAAATTGATTGGGTTGATATTACAGATAATGAACTAGCTGAACAAGAAACCTCTAAAGATAGAAAACAACTTTTGAGAAGACTGCATGTCAAAGATGGTGAAAAAGTTATTGGAGGTGCAGAAGCTTTTTTATTATTATGGAAAAAAATGCCAAAATATAAATTTCTTTATAAATTTTTTAAATTACCAATCATCTTCAATATATTTACAATTATATATGAGATAGTGGCTTTTTTTCTTTACTTAAAAAATAAAAAGCAACTTAAAAAATCTAACTTGTAAAAAATAATAAAAATTTACTTAATAGAGACATAGAAGATACAAACATCACTAAGACTATTGAGTACATTAATAAAATAATTTTATTCTTTTTTCTTCTTAATCTAACAAATTCCTTATCATCTAAATCAGAGATATCTCTCTCACCGACTACTGGATAATCATACGTAAACCGCCATGTACTATCACCAAGTCTTGGGTCTAAACTATTAAAATATGTGATCCATGCAATAATGTATCTGAAAATTAAATATAAAATTATTAAAAAGGCAGATCCTAAAATCATTACAGATAATACCTAATTTAATATAAATGTTTAATTATTATTTTTGGCTCTTTTCCTTGCAATGAGTTGCGTTAAAGAGTCTACCATTGTATCTGAGGCTTTGAAGATATCTACATTTCTAAACTCATGAGAAAGATTTTTTTCAGGATTAGTTTTATCTTCAATAACAATTCCTTCATCTGGAGAATTATTTTTAATATAAATCAATAATAACCAGTCATCATCTTGTGACTCATCCCATTTAATAAAAACTTCACCTGTTTCAAATCTTCTGTCTATACAACGAAAAATAGACATGTCACGGGTGATATGTCTTTTATTTAACTGAAATACTAGGCTACTTGCACTTCTGTAAAAACTTTCTAATGCAAATTCAATTTTTTGTCTTGCTAAAGTATATTCTTTTTCTTTTTCTAATAAGGTTTCTCTATCTTCATCACCTTGAAGTTTAACTCCTAATGCTTCAACCCTCTCTTTAATTTTTTGATCTCGAAGTAATCGATATTTTTCCTTAAGTTTATCAATTCTTTCTTGTAAACCTGCATAGTCTTCCCTTTTTTCTTTTAAAGAAATTTTCTCAAGTTTTTCTAGTTCCTTGACTTCTCTAATTCTGAATTTTTCAATTTGTTTATCTAGTCTTAATTGTTTTAAAAACTGTTTTTGTTTTTCTGCTTGCTCAATTCTCAAAAGTGCTTGCTCTTTTCTTAAGAATAATTTTATATCTTTTACTCGTTGTTTTTCTAATCTAGCTTCTTCTTTAAGTGTTTGTTCTTTTAGTTTAATTCTGAGAGCTTTTTCTTCCTCTTTTTGTTTAGCCAACTCAATTTTTTCTTCCCTCTCTCTTTCAATTTTTTCTATCTTAATTCTTCTTTTTTCATCACGTTTTAAAACTTTATAACTTGAAATTGTCTCTGAAATTTTGTCAAAAAAACCTTGAATATATTTTTCTAAACTAAAATTGAATTTAAAATTGAATTGAGGTTTCAGGGATAGCTGTAATTTGACTAATTTTAAAATTATACTTTCGTTTTGGGTTTTATTAATTTGTTTTAAATAATTAGTTTTTTTTAATTTTTTAACTTTATTTTTCCTTTTTTTGATAACTCTTTTTTTTTTAAATCTTTTAACAACCTTTTTAGTTTTTTTACCTTTTTTTCGAAGCTTATAGGATTTGGCTTTTTTTAATATTTTTCTTTTTTTTTTTGATTTTTTTTGTTTTTTTTTCATTTCTGAGAAGAAATGATCCTATCAATAATTTATTGATAAATATAGTCTCTAGTCACAGGGGTTGATCTATAATTTTTAGTGAGTTGAAATTGATAAACTACTTGATCACCCCATTTGAATGCCATTTCACAACCAGCAAGATAAAATTCCCACATTCTAAAAAATTTTTCATCAAACATTTGGATTATTTTATCTTTATTTTTTAAACAGTTTTCTTTCCAGTGTCTTAAAGTATGAGCATAATGAAGTCTTAAAACTTCAATATCGGTTACAATTAAGCCTGCTTTTTCAATAGGATTCGTTACTTCACTTAAGCTTGGTGTATAACCACCAGGAAAAATATATTTAGTTATCCAAGGATGAGGATCTCTTGGTGGGTTAACAGACCCAATAGTATGAATTAATGAAACTCCGTCATCTTTTAATAATTTTTCAATTTGTTTAAAAAACTTTTTATAAAATTTCCTTCCAACGTGTTCAAACATGCCGACACTCACTATTCTATCAAATTTCTCATCCAACTCTCTATAATCCATCAGTTTAAATTTTACTTGGTTCTGTAAATTCATTTCTTTCGCTTTTTGATTACAATAGTTTAGTTGATTTTTTGATAGGGTTATTCCTGTAACTTCACACTTGGCATTTTTAGCAATATCAATTGCTAACGATCCCCAGCCACAACCTATATCTAAAACCTTTTGATCAGGTTTTATATTTAATTTTTTAATTATATGTTGAATTTTATTGTTTTGAGCAACTGCAAGACTATCATCTTCATTTTTAAAATAAGCACATGAGTATTGTCTTTTAGGATCTAAAAATAAATCATAAAGATCATCTTTTATATCATAGTGATGAGAGACATTCATTTTTGATTTTTTTATAAAGTTAAAATTTGTTAAGTATCTATATGAACCTCTCAATCTATTAATTACATAACTAAATATATTTAATTCTCCTCTTCCAATATTCATTAAAGCTAAATTAAGAAAATCTGTTAATGTGCCATTTTCAATAATTATATCTCCATCAGTATAAGCTTCACCAAAATAAAGATCAGGATGAAATAGTAATTTATAGTGAAGTTTTTTGTTAAGAATCTTTAATTTTATTGGGTTTTCATTTGGTTGACCAATAATATAATCTTTTGAATAAGCATCGGTTAAAATAAACCCCCCTTTTTTAAAAACTTTATTAAGAAATCTAGCTAAATACATTTCATGCTGCCAGTTGGGATTTTTTTTCGAAATTAAGATCTTTTAAATTTTGTAAAAGATTTTTCTTATCAGCTTCATTTAAAAGACTTAAAGGTGGTAAAAGATTTTCATAAATCTTATCCTCTAATGAAAATAAGGTATGAAGACCAGAAATTAAATTATATTTTTCAAAACTTTCTCTTACATTAATTAATTTTTGATTGAATAGTTGATCTTTATTGTCTTTGAAATCATCATAAACTTTTCTTGCAAGTTGAGAAGTGGCATTACAAGTTGCCGTTATAACACCTGAGCAACCATTTTCCAATCCCTTTAACAATTTTGCTTCTGATCCAACCATTACTGAAAAATTTTTTAAATTTAATTTTTCAAATAAATTATAAGAACTATCCTTAACTCCTACAATTTGATCTGGAAATTTTTTTACAAGATTTTCTACACACTCAATACTAAATTTATATCCACATAATTTTTCAAAATTATATAATATGATTTTAGACTCTGGGATAACATTTATAATTTTTGAATAAAAATTTATGACATCTTTATCCTGATATTTATAATAAGCTGGTGGCATTATCAAAAATTTTTTAAAATTTAAAGTAACAGATATCCTCATTAGATTGATTGTTTCATTTAATGAGTTTAAACCTGTTCCAATTATATGTTTGTCTTTATATTTACTTTTTGAAAGGCTATTAAGTAATTTTATTTTTTCATGAATCGAAATTAATTGTGCTTGACCTGTACTTCCAAAAATTGCTGTTCCATGGCAACCTTGATCAATTAATTTTTCTGCATGATGTATTGTTTTTTCAACATTTAAGCTTAAATCGGAGTTGAGAATAGACATTGAAGCCGCGTAAATTCCACTTATTTTTGTCATAATAAAAATTTATATAAAAAATATACCTAGTAAAGATTATAAATACTATATGAAAATATTAGCAATCCAAAATAGAATGGGTATTGGGGATACGGTTATTTTTTTACCTTTTATAAAGGCTTTATATAAAAAATTTAATTCGCCTATTAGTTTACTTGTTAAGGAAAGTTCTAAAGCAGATCAATTTTTGTTCCAAACTAATTACATAGATAAAATTCTTATTTTGGAAAGAGACAATGATAATAATAGCAGACACAGTGGTTTTTTAGGGAGTTTAAATTTAATCAAAGATTTAAAAAAACATAATTTTGATAAAGTTTTCATTTTTAATTCTTCTTTAAGATTTTATTTAATTGCTCGATTTTCAAATATTCCAGAAATTTATCAATATCCTTTGTTAAATAAAAATAAACAGCATATTACTGATACACCAAAAAAATTTATCAAAGATAAGTTAAATATTGATATTGATGAAGATCCAAAAATTCAAATCAATGATGAATTGAAATTAAATGCTATAAAAAAATTTCAAATTAAAAATGATGAATTAAATATTCTTTTAGGTATAGGAGGCTCTGGACCCACAAAAAGAATTCCGTCAAAAATATTTATAAATGTTATTGATAAAATTTTGAAAGAAAAAAAATGTAAGTTTTTTCTTGCAACTGGTAAAAATAATGAAGAACAAGAAATTCTTAATGAAATATTAAATTCTAAATTTAAAAATTTTTGTGTGCCTCTAGACAACTTTTCAATCAAAGAAACTTTGCCTATTATTAAGTTTTGTAATTTATCTGTATGTAATGACTCAAGTTTTAGTCATTTATCAGCAGCTTTAGGTGTTAAAACAATCACATTAATGGCTGACACTCCATTAATTTATGGTAACTACAGCTCAAATATGTTCCCTATAATTCCTGACGGTGAAGAAACAGTTAATCATAATACTTTAGGAAAAGATAAAATAAATTCTCAAAAAATTTTTGATAAAATAATTGAGATTTGCAATTAAGAAATATCGTTTAAAACAATATCTTTTGCTTCATTAACTATTGAAGATAGTCTGGAAGTTTCAGGAGAAATATCTGGATGAATTTTTTTTTGAATTTTAATATATGCTTTATTTACATCTTCTTTGGTAATTTTTTTACTTATATCTAAATTTAAAATCTTATAAGCTTCAGATACAGATATGGATGATTGATTGTTCAAATTTGTTTGATTAAAAGAAAATCTTCCAGATCTTCTTAATGTTTGAATTAATCTAAAAAGTGATATCAATTGAAAAATTGATAGACCTTTTAATTTTAGTAAAGCAAGACTTGCAAGTGTAAGGGGTAAAGTTAGAATGTATCTGCCAGCTATCGCAAATAAAACTGCTAACACAATCAAACCAATTATCAAAAGGACTCTGAGAGTTTTTGATATCTTTTTTGATGAAATACTACTAATGAATTTCAATAGGAAATAAAAAATGGTTAATATTACCACTGTATAAATTACTATATTCATATATTTTTCAGTTAATGAAAATACCACAACTCAAAAAAAAACCAGAGATAAAATCTTGTCACAATGTAGATTGGGAAGATGATTATAGTTGGGTACACCAAGAAAATATTCTTGAAGTTTTAAAAGATAGCTCAAAATTGCTTCCAGAAGTAAAAGAATATCTTGAGCAAGAAAATAACTATACAGAGTATAACTTGAAAGATACTAAAGATTCTCAAAAAAAATTATTTCACGAAATTAAAGGTAGAATAAAATTAGATGATGAGTCTCTTAAGTTTAAGGATACAGAGTACGAGTATTGGACAAAAACAACAACTGAAGGAAATTATTCGATAAAACTTAGAAAAAAAATTGGTTCGAATAAAATTGAGGAAGTTTGGAATGGAGATAAAGAAAAAGAAAAACTTAAAACTGAGTATTTTGGTGTAGGTGATCTAGAGGTAAGTTATAATGACAAGTATTTAGGTTATTCTCTAGATCTAAAAGGCTCGGAATATTATACAATTTACATAAGAGATATTTTATCCGAAAAATTAATTACTCAAAAAATAGAGAATACAAGTGGAAGTATTACTTTTAGTTTAGATGATAAATATCTTTTTTATTCAAAACTTGATGAATTTCATAGACCTAGAAAAATTTTCAGACATAAAATTGGAACATCTCCTAAAAAAGATGAGCTTATTTTTGAAGAAAAAAGTGATGCTTTTACTGTTGGAATAAGTTTAAGTTCAGATGAAAAATTTTTTTTTATAACAACTTCTGATCATAATACTTCTGAGCAATACTATTTTAGTATAGATGAAGACAAACCAGAGCCAAAATTAATAAAAAAAAGAAAAAGAGGCATAATTTATTCGGTGAATTCCTGGAATAATTGTTTTTATTGTCATACAAATGAAAATGCAGAAGATTTTAAAATTGAAAAATGTGACAATTTACTAAAACAAAATTGGGAAGAATATATAGCGCCAAAAGATGAAGTCCTTATTGGTGGTCTTATCTTTTTAAACAATTGGGTCATTAGGGGGGAAAAATCAAATGCTTTGGGGAAATTATTTGTAAAAAATGTTAAATCAGGAGACGAAGAAGAACTAAATTTTACTAATGAAAAAGTGATTGTTCCAAGTGTTTCACTGACTCAGAGAGATAGAAATACAGATTTGATTTATCTTTCTTATTCATCTCCAAAAACACCTAGTAAAACATATTTATACAATTTAAATACAAAAGAAAAAAAATTAGTTAAGGAACAAGAGATACCATCTGGTCATAATCCAAATGATTATATTGTTGAAAGATTAGAGTGTCCTTCACATGATGGAAGATTAGTTCCAATTACAATTACAAGACATAAAAAAACCAAAATTGATGGATCGGCTAACTTACTCTTGTATGGTTATGGTTCTTATGGAAGCTCAATGTCACCCGACTTTTCCTCAACCAAGTTTAGTTTAATTAATAGAGATATTATTTGGGTAACTGCTCATATAAGAGGTGGAATGGAACGAGGAATGAAATGGTGGAAAGAAGGAAAGCTTTTAAATAAAAAAAATACTTTTGAAGATTACATCTATGTCGCAAAATACTTAATTAAAAATAAATATACTTCTGAAGGAAAGATAATTGGTATGGGTGGATCAGCGGGAGGATTATTAATGGGAGCGGTAGTAAACAGATCACCAGAGTTATTTTTAGGTATTATTATGGCAGTTCCATTTGTAGACTCTTTAACAACTAATCTTGATCACTCTTTGCCACTGACAGTTGGTGAATTTGATGAATTTGGGAATGCAAAAGAAAATAAAGAACATTTTGATTATATTTACTCTTATGCTCCTTATCACAATATAAAAAAAATTGACTATCCTCACATACTAATTACCACAAGTTTAAGTGATAATAGAGTTTTATTTGATGAGCCAACTAAGTTCACAGCTAAATTAAGAGATCTTAAAACTGATAATAATTTATTACTTTTAAAAACTGAAATGAATGCTGGTCATGGTGGTAAATCAGGTAGAGATGGGGCAATCGAAGAAATTGCTCTTGACTACGCTTTCATATTAAAAATCACAAAAAAAATTTAATTTAGTATTGAAAAAATTTAAATTATCCCCATATAAATTACGTATTTCGCCTAATGGGAAATACATAAATAAACTTGCTTAAAAAAGGAGGATATATATGACAAGTAAGGATCTATCTATATTCAACTCATTAAGACCATTTTCAATTGGTTTTGACGACATGTTTGATCAATTTGAAAATATGTTAGGCAATGGAGGTTTGACTATGCAGTCAAATTACCCACCGTATAACATAAGAAAAACCGGTAAAGACAACTACGCTATTGAAGTTGCTTTAGCTGGTTTTAATAAAGATGACGTTGAAGTGGAGTTTGAAGATAATTTATTAACTGTCAAAACAAAACAAGTTAATAAATCGGAAAACAAAAATGATGATGGTGAAGTAATTCACAGAGGTATCTCGCAAAGACAATTTGCAAGATCATTTACAATTGCTGATGATGTGAAAGTAAATGGAGCTCAATTAAAAGATGGGCTTTTAACAATAGCTTGTGAAAGAATTTTACCAGACCACAAAAAAAAGAGGCTTATTGAAATTAAATAAAGTCTTAACCTTACTTGCGGAGAATTTTTCTCCGCAGGTAAATTAAAAACATCCTTTCGAAACAAATCCAATTACAATTGAATTAGAATTCACTTCAAAACTTCGTTTACATGAAATACCGTATTTTTTTGTGTTATAGATAAATATAAAATTTCCTATCTCATTTTTAAAACTCTCATCTGGCTCACCTAAATTTTTATTTAATTCACTTGATGGCCTTCCAATAAATTTGCTAAGCTTATTATTTTCTTTTTCTATAATTTTGTCAGTTTTATTTTTAACTGTTTGACAGTTTGTCAAAAAAAGAAAAGTTAAAAAAACAATTAAAGTATAATTAATTTTAAACATTATTATAAATAACAACTTAATTATGGCATAAATATAAACTTTTAGGTTGAATCGTGTGAATAACCTTCACATATAGAGAGTATAATTTAAAAGAATCTAATATTTGTAATCTATATAGGAGGAAAAATGCTTAATAAATATTTTAATTATAAAAAACATAAAACAGATTTTAAAACTGAAGTAATAGCCGGTGTAACTACTTTTTTAACAATGGCATATATTATGTTTTTAAATCCGTTTATTTTATCTGGTGAATTTGCAGGACCAGAAAAAGGCTTTTTTGATTTTGGAGCTGTATATACTGCAACAATTTTAGCAACTGCTTTAGCATGTTTTATAATGGCATTTTACGGTAAAACATGGCCAATTGGTTTAGCTCCAGGAATGGGTATTAATGCTTTTGTTGCTTTTGGTGTTTGTGCTGGAATGGGATATTCGCCACAAGAAGCATTAGGGGCTGTATTAGTTGCAGGAGTGTTGTTTTTAATAATTTCATTAACACCGATTAGGGCTTGGCTTATTAATTCAATACCTAGGAGTTTAAAATTAGGTATAGGTGCTGGTATAGGTTTGTTTTTAGCGATTATAGGATTGCAAATAATGGAAGTGGTCGTTGATAATCCTGTAACTTTAGTTCAGCTTGGTGATCTTAGTGACCCATTAGTCCTATTGGGATGCGCAACATTTATTGCAATCATAGTTTTAGAAAAAATGAATGTAAAAGGTAACATTATAATAGGTATTTTATTGTTTAGTATTATCTCATGGGCAACAGGTCTTGCAAAGTTTAATGGGATAGCTAGCGCTCCTCCATCAATGACATACTTATTTGAATTTGATTTATCTGCTGCAATGACAGCAGGTATGTCCACAGTAATATTTACTTTGTTGTTCATTGATTTTTTTGATACAGCTGGAACTCTAACCTCAGTAGCAAATGTGGCCGGAAAAGTAAGTAAAGATGGCAAAGTTCAAGATATCAATAAAGCTATGTTATCAGATAGTGTTAGTACTGTAGCTGGTGCTATGATGGGAACTACAACAGTTACAAGTTATGTTGAATCTGGTGCTGGTGTAAAAGCTGGAGGAAAAACTGGAATGACATCTTTAGTAATAGGCTTGTTATTTCTAGCATGTATATTTTTTGCTCCACTTGCTACAAGCTTACCAAAACAAATAGATGGTGCAGCTTTGTTATTTGTTTCAGTGTTATTCATTAGAAATATAACTGACATTGAGTGGAATGATATAGGAGAGTCCGCTCCTGCAATTCTTGCAATGATTTCTATGCCTTTAACCTATAGTATAAGTAATGGAATTGCTTTAGCATTTGTATCTTACGCCTTGATCAAAATATTTACTGGCAAGTTTTCAAAAACTTCACCAGCCATATGGGTAATTGCTATATTAAGTGTTGTAAGTTTTATTGTAGCATAAGCTTTAATTTAATAAAAAAGGTGGTCTTTAATTAAGAGATCACCTTTTTTAATTTTTTATGTCTTTTTTTAATTTCCTCAATTCTAATTTCTTCAAAAATTTCAAAAGGTTGAACTATCCAGGGATTACTATCTAATTTTGTTGCGCAAAAGTCAGGTTCAAAAGTTGATTTTTTTTTTTTCCATAGGGTAGCTGTTTTGATATCATCAATCTTACCACGAATTGGTTCATATTTTCTTAACCAATCAATACTTTTATTAAAAGTAATACCTGTATCTGATAAATCATCACATAAGAGAATCCTTCCTCCCATATTTGGTGAAATAGAACTCATTTCTCTTGAGAAAACTATATCGCCCTGTTCGTCTTCAACTCCCTTACCACTATAAGACTCAACAGCAAGATAAGCACATTTTAATTTAAAAATTCTACTTAAAACATCAATCATAGGAGCAGCTCCTCGCATGATACCAATTAAGATTGTTGGTTTATAACCACTTTCATCTATTTGGATCGCTAATTTTTCAACAGTATGGTTGTAATCTGTCCAATTGATTATTAATTTTTCACTCATATTTATTTATTATTAATATATGTAATTTATAAATGATATAAATAATAATAATTTTATTAAAAGATAATATATGAAAATATTTGATTGTTTTATGTACTTTGATGAAGATTTAGTTCTTGATCTAAGATTAAATTATCTCAATCAATTTGTTGATCATTTTATAATCGTTGAGTCGGTCTTTAATCATAATGGCGAGAAAAAGAAACCTCGGTTTGATATTGAAAAATTTAAGAAATTTAAGGATAAGATTAATTATATTCTTCTAGAAGATGATGCTAAAAATATTGTTAACATTTATGAAAATGATACTTTTAATGATGAAAAGGACAAAGAAATCTTAAATGCATTAAAGCGAGAGAATTATCAACGTAATTGTATTGAAAATGGTTTAAAAAAAGCAGCAAGCGAGGATTGGATAATTATTTCAGACATAGATGAAATACCAAATCTTGAATTAAACAACCTTAAAACAACAAAAAATAAGATTGTGCTTTTTAAACAATTGATGATTTATTATAAATTCAACTTATTTCTTAATGATTTTCCTTGGATAGGGTCTAAGGCTTGTAAAAAAAAAGATTTAATCTCACCTCAATGGTTAAGAAATATAAAAGATAGAGTATACCCTTTTTGGAGAATTGATACTTTATTATCCAAAAACAAATATTCAAACATAAAAATTTTTGACAATGGTGGATGGCATTTTTCTTATATTAAAACTCCAAAGAATATTGAAAAAAAATTAAAATCATATTTACATCATACTGAATATGAGCTTAATCCTTTAGGAACAAATAAAATAAGCGATCTTATAAAAAATAAAAAAACTATATATAATTTAAAAGTAGATACAAAATCTAATAAATTTTCTGAGGGAAATGATTTAATCAAATTGGATTTAAATTTATTACCAAAATACATTAAAGATAATAAAGATTTTTATAAAGATTGGATTGCATAATATGAAAAAAGGTTATTGGATAAGCTTATATTTAAAAGTAGGTAATCAAGAAAATTTAAAAAAATATGCTGACACTATAACTCCAATTGTAAAAAGTTATGGTGGAAAACCCCTGGTAAGGGGTGGAAAATATCAGACATTCGATGGTGATAATTTTATAAGAACTGTAGTGTGGGAATTTCCTAGTTACGAAAAAGCAATAGAGTGTCATAACTCAAAAGAATATCAAGCTGGTTGGGGATTAGCAAAAAATACTACTGTAAGACATATGCAGATAGTTGAAGGATTTAATATTGAATAGGTTCTGGATCTATACTACGCCATAAGTACCATGTTGCGACTGAACAATAAGGTGAAAATCTCTTTTTTAATAGACTTACAAATTTTTCAGGAGGCAGGTATTTCTTTTTATAATTTTTTGAAATTGCTCTCAATAAACCAATATCTTGTATAGGCCAAATATTAGATCTATTGTAAGTAAAAAGTAATATCATTTCTGCAGACCATCTGCCAATCTGTTTTAAGCTTGATAAATAATTGATTGCATCTTCATCATTCATGTTAATAATTAATTTTGGTTTAAATGATTTATCTAATATTTCTTTAGATAAACTTTTTATTCCAATTACTTTTTGACGACTTAGACCACATTTCTTAAGTTGTGAGTGTGTTAATTTAGAAACTGTCTTTGCATTGATTTTACCATTACATGCTCTTTTAAATTTAAGAAAAACTGAGTTTGCTGCTGCAACACTAATTTGTTGGCCAATAATACTTTTACATAAAGAAAAAAAAATATCCTTTCTAGATGTTAAAATTGTTTCCGTAGGACTTTGATAATTTTTTATCAATTTAGACATTACTTTGTCCTTTTTTGATAAGTATTTTTTTGCCTTATTCCAATATTTTGGAATCTTAGTCATTAATTGCTTTAGAGGTAATAATTTTTTTTTTATAAATTTCTCTTCTGAAAATAATTAAAGTTGAAATAATTACTAAAAAAGCTCCAATTAAAGTTTTTATTGTAGGTATTTCTCCCCATATAAAATATCCAAAAATTATTGCAAAAACTAAAGCCAAATATTTTAAAGGTGTTACCAAAGAAACTTCTGAATATTTATAAGATTGGCTAAGCCATAAGTTTGCAACCCCTCCAAAAATTCCAATTAATGATAATAATAAAAGATGATTTAAACTTGGCATCACCCAGCCTTGGGGAATTGTAAACAAACTTAATAATGTAATTGATAAAGAAAAATAAAATGAAATTAACCATACTGGCTCCGTCGAAGACAATTGTCTGATGGTAATTGCTACATAAGATAGGCCTAAACAAAAAACAATTGGAAATAAGTAATAAATATTCAATTCACTAATGCCAGGTTCCGTTATTATAAGGATGCCCGCAAATCCAACTAAAACTGCTAACCATCTAAAAATTCCAACTTTTTCACTTAATAAAAATATTGAAAGAATAGTTGTGAATATTGGAGCAGCGAAAGATATACTTACAACAGTTGCTAAAGGTAATTCTCTTAAAGCAATAAAGATTGATACTAAAGCAATAAGTCCTGATGAACATCTTAAAAAATGCAAACCAGCTCTTTTTGTTTGGTAAAAATTATGAAGTCTCTCTTTTGGGATAACAAAGAAATAAAAGATTATTCCAAAAAAACCTCTAAAAAATAATACTTGTCCAATAGGATAATCAACTGACCATTTTACGATAACATCCATTAAAGAAAATGCACAAATGGACATAAACATGTACAAAAAACCTAATTGATTTTTACTAAGCATATGAATAATTTGTAGATTAATTTAAATCATAATCAATGGAAATAGCAGTTTTAGCTTTAGGATGTTTTTGGGGACCCGAAATTAAATTTAGTAAAATAAATGGTATAATTAAAACTGAAGTTGGATATTGCGGAGGTAATAGCCCTACAACCACATATAAAGAAGTATGTACTGGGAACACAAATCATGCAGAAGTGGTTAAGCTTGATTTTGACGAAAAAATTATATCATATGAAAAAATCTTAAAAATTTTTTTTGAGATTCATGATCCAACCACTTTAAATTCACAAGGACCGGATTTTGGTACTCAATACAGAAGTGAAATTTTTTATCTAAATGAAAATCAGAAAAAAATAGCTGAAAAAGTACTAAATGACATAAATGAGAGACTTTCTGGAAAAGTGGTTACTAAGATTTCATTACTTAAAAATTATTGCACTGCCGAAGAATACCATCAAAAATATTTGGAAAAAAGATAAATGTCATTAGTAGAAACGGATTGGCTACAAAAAAACTTAAACCAAGTAAAGATAATTGATTGTTCATGGCATATGCCTCAAACTAAAAGAAATGGCTTTGAGGAATATAAAAATCAACACATACCTAATTCAATTTTTTTTGATTTAGATGAAAACTCAAAAAAAGATACCAAACTTCCACACATGTTGGTTGATATCAATGAATGGAATGAAATAGTATCAAACATGGGGATTAAAAATGATGATAAGATAGTAATTTATGATAACTCTGATGTAATAAGCTCTTGTCGTTGTTGGTTTAATTTTATTTATTTTGGACATGATCCTAATCTAGTCCACGTTTTAAATGGGGGATTAAAAAAATGGATAAAAGAAAAAAAAATAATTACAAATAATAAAACTTTATTACAAAATACAAATTATAAGAGTTTTGAAAAAATAGATCTTGTAAAAAACATAAAGTCAATAAATCAAAATATAAATGAAAAATCATTCCAGATTATTGATGCTAGGAGTAAAGATAGATTTGAAGGTAAAATTCCAGAACCAAGAAAAGGTTTGAGAAGTGGAAGTATAAAAAATTCCTTATGTATTCCTTTTACCGAATGCTTAAATGAAGATAAAACGTTTAAAAATAAAGAGGAATTGAATAGTATTTTTAAAACTTGTTTAAAAAATATAAACGATCAAAATGTAGTCTTTTCTTGTGGTTCTGGAGTTACTGCGTGTGTTTTGGCACTAGCTTATTGTATAATAAATGATAAATATCTCCCATGTATTTATGATGGCTCTTGGGCTGAATTCGGCATAATTTAAAATATATATGAAAAGATCAACAAAAACCATTTCAATAATATTGGTATTTTTTTTAATTATTGCATTTGTAGTTATTGGACGAACAATGATTGGAAATCATTTTAAAAAAAAATTTAGTAAAATACCGCCTCCAGGAATTATTGTAACTAAAGTTGTTGAAAAGGAATTTTCTGAAAAAATAGAAACTTTTGGGACTGCAATTTCAAAAAAATCTGAAACATTCAAAATTAAAAAAAGTGACTTGTTTGAAGACTTAAACTTAAAAAGTTTCGTAAAAAAAGGAGAAGTTTTGATTAAGTTAAAAAGTGGGAGTATAATTGCACCTTTTAGTGGAGTACTTGGTTATACGGGACTTACAGAGGACATTCTTGTGTCAAATAATATATTTGTTATTACTCTTGATGATAACTCAACAATTTATTCAGACATCAAAATTCCAGAAAATTATTCTGCATCTATTAAAAAAGGGCTTCCAGTGGACGTAAAAATATCAAGCTATAAAAATAATATATTTTCAGGAGAAATAGACTTCGTTTCTAGTAGGATAAATGCTGATACTAGAAGTTTATTATCTAGAATAAAGGTTGAAAATAAAGATCTAAAGTTAATTTCAGGTTCTTTGTTAGAAGTCAGCGTTAAATTTAATTTAAGAAATTCCTTAAGTGTCCCCGATACAAGTGTAATGGTTGAGGGAGATAAATCATATGTTTACTTAATAGATGATAAAAATACTGCAAATAAAACTGAAATTAAGACAGGTCTAAGGGGAAACAAAAGTGTAGAAGTAATTTCTGGATTAAATTCAGGAGATGTTATTGCTGCCGAGGGATTAAAAAAAGTAAGGCCTCAAGGAAAAATAAAACCCATATATAAATAAATGTTTATCACAGAACTAAGCATAAAGAGACCAACAGTTTCATGGGTGATGTCTCTTATCTTGATTATTTTTGGTTTATTTGTCTTCTGGAAACTTCCAGTCAGAGAGCTGCCTAATGGAATACAGCCTCCTGTTGTACAAGTTCAAGTAGATTATAAGTCTGCATCAGCATCGATTGTAGATCAGGAAGTAACCCAAGTTGTGGAAGATGTTATTGGAGGTGCTGAAGGCATAAAAAATATAGACTCTAAATCTGAAAACGGCAGAAGCACTATTAATGTCGAATTTGATACTAGTATAAATTTAGACAATGCAGCTAATGACATTAGAGAGAGAGTTGCAAGAGTTGTTGATAATTTACCTTCAGAATCTGATCCTCCGCAAATTCTCAAAAGAGCAGCAGGTTTCACAACTACTATGTGGTTATCTTTATCTTCCTCAACTTGGAGCGATCTTGAATTAGGAGATTATGCAGAAAGATATTTGGTAGATCAGTTTTCAAGTGTAAAAAATGTAGGAAGGATAAGAGTTGGTGGACTTAGAGAATTAAGTATAAGAGTTTGGATTGATCCTATAAGACTTGCAGCAAATGATATTACAGTAAAAGAAGTTGAATCTGCAATGCGTGGAGAAAATATTAGCCTTCCAGCTGGGACACTTGAAGCTGACAATATTGATTTAACTCTTAACTTAGATAAATCATATAATGATATCAAATCTATAAATCAATTACCTATAAAAAAAAATGGTAATAAAGTTATTCTCTTATCTGATGTTGCAAACATTGAATTTGGTCCTGTTTCTGAAAAAACTCTTTTCAAAGCACAAACTAGAGACCAAATAAACTTAAAGACAGTAGGTATTGGTATTTATGCAAGAAGTGGAGCATCAACAGTTGAACTATCAAATGATATTAAGAAAAAATTAATAGATGTTAAAAAAACTCTTCCTAATGAATTAGATTTAAGAGTTTCTTTTAATAGAGCAAATTATGTAGAAGCAGCAATCGAGGAAGTCTATAAAACGTTGCTTATTGCATTTGTTTTGGTTGTCTTAATAATATATCTATTTCTTGGTAATCTTAAAGCTGTTATAGTACCAGCTATTGCTCTTCCTGTCAGTTTAATAGCATCTTTTTTAGGTTTATATATATTTGGACTTTCAATAAATATATTTGTTCTTTTAAGTTTTATTTTAGCAATTGGAATAATAACTGATGATTCTGTTATAATGACAGATGCGATATATAGAAGAATAGAAAATGGTGAAACACCATTAGTTGCTGCTTATAAAGGATCTAAACAAATTTCTTTCGCAATAATTGCAACAACATTAATTTTGGTTGCAGTTTTTCTTCCATTAATTTTTATTGAAGGAATTTCTGGAACATTGTTTAGAGAAACAGCCATTGCTTTATCTTTTTCAATTGTTGTATCTTCTTTTGTAGCATTAACACTGTCTCCTATGCTTGCTAGTAAATTTTTATATAAAAAAAAGTCCAAAAAAATTTTTATAAATAAATTTGAAAAGATTTTTTTAAGCTTTTCAAACTTTTATAAAGAAACTTTAAGTATAATTGTTAACAAAACTAAAATTGTTTGTCTTTTTATCATTTTTATTATTTTTGCATCAGTATTATTGTTTAGCTTTTCTAAAAAAGAACTCTTACCTATGGAAGATCGTGGTGCATACCTAATTATTGGTTCAACCGATGAGGGAAGCTCTTTTGAATATACACAGGAACAGGCGCAAAAGGTGGAAGCAAGACTTATTCCTCTTTTACAAGCTGAGAATAGTCCATACTCACGGTTTATAATGAGAGTGCCTGGATTTGGTAATTCAGCTAATTCCTTCAATAGTTTTATAATAATTGCTCTACTTGATGATTGGAAAAATAGAAAAAAAGGACAACAAGTTGTTTTGAGAGAAGCCATAGGAAAAATAGTAACTTTACCTCAAGCTCTAGCATTTCCCATATCTCCTCAATCAATAAGAGTGTCTAATTATAATAAACCAGTACAAATGGTCGTTTACGGAAATACCTATGAAGAACTTGAAATCATTCAAAAAAAGGTAATTCAAAAACTTAGGTCAAATAAAAATCTTTCGAGAATTGATTCTGATTACAATCGAAATAAACCAGAAGTAAAACTAATAATTAACAAAAATAAAGCTAAAGATTTAGGAGTTTCAACAAAATCAATTGGTGAAACACTTGAAACTCTTTATGGAGGCAAAAGAATTACAACCTTCAATAAATTAGGTAAAGAATATCCTATAATTGTTCAGCAATATTTGTCTGATAGACGAAATAAAGAGGGTGTTTCAAAAATATTTGTTCGTTCTGAAACAAATGGGAAACTAATTTCTTTAGCAAACCTTGTAAGTTTTAAAGAAGAAGGTTCAGCAAAAGAACTTTCAAGATATAATAGACAAAGAGCAATAACAATTTCAGCAAATATCAATGAAGGTTATACTTTAACAGAGGCAATAAAATATTTTGAAGAGGTAATGAGAGATTTGTCACCTGAGAATCAAATTACTTGGAAAGGGAAATCTGAGGAAATAAAAGAGACCAGCAATGAATTATTTATAATTTTTGCTTTAGCTTTACTTACAGCTTATTTAGTAATGGCAGCAACTTTTAATTCATTTATTCATCCATTTATAATTATTTTAACTGTGCCATTGGCAATTTTTGGTGGACTGGTTTTTATTTTATTTTTAAATAGCTCAGTGAATATATTTTCTCAAATTGCCTTGATTATACTGATAGGTATTTCTACAAAAAATAGTATTTTAATTGTGGATTATGCTAATCAGATTAGAACAACTGGAAAAGATATAGAGTTAGCTGTGAAGGAAGCTTGCGCTGTAAGATTTAGACCAATTATAATGACTTCTCTAAGCACAATGATTGCAATGATACCATTAGTAATAGGAAATATTGGTCCTGGTGCAGGTGAAGGCTCAAGATTAGCTGTAGGTTCTACAATTTTAGGCGGTATGATTATTTCAACTTTTTTCACTTTATATGTTACTCCTACAATGTATTTAACTTTAGCAAAAAATACTAAAAGAATTGATATAATTGATTTAGAGCTTAAAAAAGATCTATCTAAAAAATAATATATTTATTTTTATTTAATAAACGTTTACATTTTGTAAGTTGTTTTTTGTAAATATTAGATTGTTTTTCAACTTTATTGGCCAATCCAATCACTCTTTTATTTTTTTTATAGTGTTTGTAATTTCCCCAACCTTCGTGATAAGCAATATATTGTTTAAAAGCATCTTTTTTTGAAATTTTTAAAATATTTTCTGTTTTATTTGTATACCAACCAATAAAATCAACACTATCTTTAAATCTTGCTCTTGAAGCTAATTTATTTCCTGTTTCTTTTTTATACAATTCCCAAGTTCCTTTGACTGCTTGTGAATAACCAAATGAGCTTGATGGTCTTTTAAATGGTATAATTTTGAAGATTTTTTGTCTTTTTGGTTTAGCCAACCAATCAAAACCTGATTCCATTTTTATTATTGCTAACTGAATATATATAGGAGTTCCCCATTTTTGTTCTGATTTTTTTGAATGTTTGTACCAAAAATATCTCTCTTCAAAAATTGTGCAACTGTTTGCTGTGTTTGACGGAATTGACGAACAACTTGTTAATAATAATAAAATTATAAATGTTAGTTTATTTTTTAAAAATCTCATAAATATTTTTTATCTGCCATACTAAAATTACAATAATTACTCCAATTAAATTACCAAATAAATCAGACCACTGAAAACTTCTTTCAGGTACAAATAAATGACAGAATTCAAGTGTTATTGATAACAAAATTAAATAAAGTATTAAAATTTTAATCTGATTTAATTTTGGAAAAGTTAAAAAACCTAATATTGATATTAAAACAAATACATAAAAGTGATTCGAAGATATTATAAAATCAGGTGTTATTTGAGGTTGTATATTTTTGTTGCCATAAATAAACCAGCCTATAACGCTTCCTGGATAAAGATATAGGAAGATTAAAGAAACATTTATAGAAAAAAAAATTATTTTGTAATTAGAAAAAAAATTTTTCATTAAATTATATAGTTTTATTTATAAATATATTTATAAAATAACAATATGAGTTTTTTAATATTAGTTAGACATGGCCAAAGTATTTGGAATCTTGAGAAAAGATTCACTGGATGGGTCGATATTGATCTTACAGAAAAAGGGAGGGCTGAGGCTGAAAAGGCAGGAAAATTAATCAAAAAAGAAAATATTAATATTAATTTTTATTACTCTTCTCTTCAATTGCGTGCAAATAATACTCTTAAAATTATACAAAAAGTTTTAAATGACGAAAAAGATTTTACAAGAGCTTGGCAACTTAATGAGAGACATTATGGTGCACTTACAGGTTTAAACAAAATTGAGATGGGTAAAAAAATTGGTGAGGATAAAATATATGAGTTTCGTAGATCTTGGGATGTCAAACCTGAACCTCTTGAAAAAAAAAGTCCATTTCATCCTGTGAATATTAAAACATACGAAAAATTATCAAAAAATTTAATACCAGATACAGAATCTTTAAAAGATACTTATGAAAGAGTTATAGATTATTTTCAAAAAGAAATAAGTCAAAAATTGAAAGACAAAAATATATTAATATCAGCTCACGGTAACTCAATAAGAGCTTTATGTAAAAAACTTTTTAATTTAAACAATAATCAAATTTCTAATTTGGAAATACCTACAGGTAATCCTTTATTAATTGAATATAATTCATTTTCAGAAATATCAAAATGTGAATACTTAGACAAGGAAAGATCTAAAGATCTTTTAGTTTTTTAAAAGTTTCTAAATTTGTTAAATGAAAGAACTTATTAGAACTTTCAAAACCATTTAATCTATTATTTTTTAATAGCTGATCCCAGATTTCTTTAATTGAAAAAGTATCTAACTTAAATTTTTCAAAAAGAGCTCTATTCAAAATTTGACAACCAATGTAAATAAAATCATTATTATCACTTTTACTTATTAAGTTGTTATTTAAGTTAAAATCACCATTTAGGTTTTTATCAAAACTAAATTTTTTATTTACTAATAAAAGAATATTATCAAATTTATTTGAAAAATATAAATCTGCCATTTTATTTATTTCATTAATATAGCTTTCATGCCACAGAGTATCAGGGTTTAAAATTAAAAAATCTTTATCTTGTGAATGACTTATCATATTTAAAATTCCACCTCCTGTATCTAAAATTTTATTTCCATCTTCAATAACTTTTATATCAGCTAAAAATTTTTTCTTTTCAATAAATTTTGATATTTGATTTCCTAAATGAAAAGTATTTATAAAAATTTTTTTAATACCGCATTTTATAACCATTTCAATACATCTTTCCAAAATTGTAATATTATTTAACTCTAAAAGTGGTTTGGGAATTTGAAGTGTTAAAGGATTTAACCTCTTACCAAGACCTGCACATAGTATTAATGCTGAATTAATTTTCATTTAATTGTTTTTTAAAATTTTTTTTAAGTAAACTTTTTAAATCAAAAAAAACTTTATTTTCATTTATGCGTGTACTTATTAGTTTCCAAGTATATGGTATTAATTTTAAATATCTTTTTTTTCCATCTCTTATAGCAAGTCGAGTAAAAATACCAATTATCTTTAAATTTCTTAAAATTGATAATATTTCAAAATCATTTTTAAACTTATGAAGTTCTAATTTTTTTTGTTTTTTTATATAAAAATTATATACCTTCTTTTTAAATGATTTAGACGTTTTAAATCTAACATCATCTATAAGAGATGCCAAGTCGTAAGCTTTATTTCCTATTAAAGCATCTTGACTATCGATTATTCCAATACGATCATTAACTAACATTAAATTTGAAACATGAAAGTCCCTGTGAACAAAAACTTTTTCTTTTAATTTCAATTCTGAGATTAACTGATTTACTATTTTTTTATATTTATTGGAAAAATCATCTTTTTTAAAATTTGTTAATTTCAATTTAGCATACCAATCACAAAATAAGTATGCTTCTCTTGATAGTATTTGCTTATTATACTGAGGTATTGTGTAGAATTTATTCTGAAAATTTTTAATTTTTTTTGTTTTGATAGATTGAATTTGAATTAATAATTCTATTATTTTTTTAAAATAAATAAGTTTGTTTGTTTTCTTTTTGTTTAATCTTTTAAAAATTGTTTCTTTCCCAAAATCCTCAATCTCAATGAAATTTTTACTATAACTTTCATCATACAAACTAGGTGCTAAAATTTTATTTTTTATTAAAACTTTATTAATTGCATCATAGACGAGAAGATTTTGAAATTTTTCTTTTTTAGCAAATACAATGATTGAAGTAAAATCACTATTTTTTTTTCTAAAAAATTTCCTAAATGATGCATCACCCTCTATTTTTTTATATCTTTTCATTTAGGAACTCAAAAACTCAAACCTTTGATTTGTACAGATCTTGTTTCGTGATCTTTTCCATATTCAAATTTTAACTCTATCAAATTTTTTGGTTTTTCCGTAATTATTTGTGGCCACTCAATTAGTGTGATTGAATTTTCATTATTTACAAATAATCCTAAATTATCTAACTCTGATGGTGATTTTAATCTAAATAAATCATAATGATTTATTTTAATCTTATTAATTTGATATTCGTTAAGAATATTAAAAGTTGGACTTGTTACCTCTATATATTCCAAATCGTTAATTTTTCTAAGTCCGTTGATAAAAAATTTTATGAAGGTAGTCTTTCCAACTCCGATTTCTCCATGCAAATAAACTACATCCCCGGGCTTTATTTTTTTTATAAGTTTATCTGCTAGTTCTTCTGTTTTTTTTTCTGAAGATAAATTAATTTTTTCACTGCTAGTAGCGATAGGCATTAGGTTTAAAAGGACCTTCTACTCCTACACTTATATAATCTGCTTGTTCTTTTGACAATTTTGTCAGTTTTGCGCCAACTTTTTTAAGATGTAAAGTCGCAACTTTTTCATCAAGATGTTTTGGTAAAACATAAACTTTATTTTCATAATTTTTGTGATTATTCCACAACTCTATTTGAGCGATAACCTGATTAGTGAATGATGCACTCATAACAAAACTTGGATGTCCAGTTGCACAACCTAAATTTACCAACCTACCTTCAGCTAAAAGAATAATTCTTTTTTTACTTGGCAGCTCAATTTCATGAACTTGGGGTTTTACTTCAGTCCACTTGTAATTTTTTAATGCTTCAACTTGAATTTCATTATCAAAATGACCAATGTTACATAATATAGCTCTATCTTTCATATTTCTCATATGATCTGCTGTAACAATATCTTTATTTCCTGTTGCTGTAACAACTATATCAGCTTTATCTATAGCATCATCCATTAGAACAACTTCATAACCCTCCATCGCTGCTTGTAATGCACAAATAGGGTCAGCTTCTGTCACTAAAACTCTTGCTCCACTCTGTCTTAAAGATGCAGCACTACCTTTTCCTACATCACCAAAACCTGCTACAATAGCAACTTTTCCAGACATCATAACATCTGTTGCTCTTCTAATTCCATCTACCAGACTTTCTCTGCATCCATAAAGATTGTCAAATTTAGATTTTGTTACAGAGTCATTAACATTAATTGCGGGTATCATAAGAGTTTTATTAATTTCCATTTTATTGAGAGCTTTTATACCTGTGGTCGTCTCCTCTGAAACTCCTTTAACATTCTTTAATAAATCTTTATACTCGTTGTGCATTACAGCTGTTAAATCTCCACCATCATCTAATAACATATTTGGTTGCCAATCTTTTTTTCCAACAATTGTCTGTTTAATACACCAAAGATATTCTTCCTCTGTTTCACCTTTCCAGGCATAAACTGGTATGCCAGCTTTAGCTATAGCTGCTGCGGCGTGATCTTGAGTTGAAAAAATATTGCATGAGGACCACCTAACATCAGCACCAAGCACTTTTAATGTTTCAATCAGTACGGCTGTCTGAATGGTCATATGTAAACATCCAATTATTTTAGCCCCTTTTAGAGGTTGCTTACCCTGATATTCTTCCCTAAGTGCCATCAGACCTGGCATTTCACTTTCAGCTATTGAAATTTCCTTACGGCCGAATTCTGCTTCGGATATATCTTTTACTTTAAAATCTTCCATTGTGCAGATCTTCTAACAACAAAGAATTAATTAATCAATATAACTTTATAACGTAGGTAATATGACTTCCATTCTTGCACCTTTTTTATCAACACGATTAAACGCTTTAATAGAGCCATTGTGTAAATCAACTAAGTTTTTGACAATATTCAATCCTAGACCAGAGTGTTGTCCAAATTTTTCAGGTCTATTGCTATAAAATCTTTTAAATATCTTGTTAGTATCCTTCTCTTTAAATCCTTGACCCTCATCTAAAACATCAATGATAATCTTATTGTCGTTTGATTTCGAAACATTAACTATAATATTTTTATTATCTTCACTAAAAGAAATTGCATTATCTAACAAATTTGCAATTATTTGTTCTATTCTGTTTTCAATTCCATTTATAAAATACTTACTCTTTCCATCATTTTTATAAGTGATATTAATGCCTCTTTTAACTTTATAAATATTATTAAAATCATCAACAACAGATTTTATTAAAGGTTCAATATCAAGTTTTTTAGCTTTTTCTTTACTCAAAGCAACTTCATCTTTAAGCATTTGAGAATAGTCGGTAATTAGTCTCTCAATTCTTTGGACGTCATGACTTAAAATATTTATTAATTTAATTCTTTGATCAATATCATTTGTATCTTGTAAAATTTCAGATGCACTTTTTAGAGAAGCTAATGGATTACGTATTTCATGAACAAGATCTGTTGAGAAATTTTCAGCAAGGGAAATCCTTTTTTGTAATTCTAATGTCATATCATCTAAAGATTTTGACAGTAATCCTAATTCATCATTTCTTAATTTCAATAGATCTATATTTGTTTTTTTTAAATTTTTTTCTTTAATCATTTTTGTATAAGTAACCAAGTTTTTGATTGGTTTTAAAAAATATCTGTTAAGAACAAACGAGAAAATTAGTATCACTATACCAACTGCAATAGCTGTTCGTATAATGAAAGATTTTCTTTCTTCAATAGCTGCTTTAATATCATTTGCATTTTCGCTAATTGCTAAATAACCAATATTTTTGTCATCTTTAATTACATTTTTAATTGTTGTTAATTTAAACTTATTAAATTCATCTTGTGTAAAAGTGAAATGAATTCCATAATTTTTAGAGGCCGCATAATTAAATAAAATATCTTTTAAGGATACTGAGTTGTTATTTCCAATATCAATATTTTTTGTCTCAGTAATTTCTTTTGTTTTTTCTTCATTTAAAATTTCTAATTCTACAAAATCTAATCTTGTTGAAAATGATCTAGGGTCTAAATCTAAAGTATCTGTATCACCAACTAAATTCAATTCATTGTCAAAAAATATTACTCTATCTAAACTTTGAAAAAGAAATCTTGTTGAAAATAGAAATTTTCTTATGTCTTCTTCAACAAATTTTACATCTAATCTTATTAAATTATCAACTGTATTATTTATAATCTCTATATGATTAGAAGATTTTTTCTTAATCAAATTTGGCTGAACATTTTTTAAATAAATAAATGTGAATAAACCAATAACTGTAAAAAAAATAAAATTGATAAATAAAAATTTTTTTAAAATAGACAAGTCTTTTAAAAAAGTACTAAGCATTAACTAACATTCCATCTATATCCACTTCCATATCTAGTTTCTATAGCCGAAAATTCTGGATCAACTTTCTTAAATTTTTTTCTTATTCTTTTTACGTGACTGTCAATTGTGCGATCTTCAATGTCTGTATCCTCTCTGTAAGCTATATCCATCAATTGTGCTCTTTCTTTAATGATTCCAGGTCTTTTAGCCAATTCTTTAACTAATAAAAATTCTGTTGTAGTCAACTTATCAGGTAATTGCTTGCCATTCCATTCACACTCTAATTGTGAAGGATCTAACTTTAATTTTCCATGAGAAATAATACTTTTATTTTCCTCGATTGACTCCTTGGTATCTTTCTTTCTTAATTGAACTCTAATTCTCTCAATGAGAACCTTAATTGAAAAACCACCAGATTTTTTTACGAAATCATCAGCGCCTAATTTTAAACCAAGCAATTCATCTATTTCATCATCTTTAGATGTTAAAAATATAACTGGCATAGAGGTTTTTTTTCTCAATTTTTTTAATAATTCTTCTCCATCCATTTTAGGCATTTTTATATCTACAATTGCTAAATCTGGTGGCGTGCGAGTTAAACCAATTAAAGCACTTTCTCCATCAATATAAGTTTGAACTTTAAAACCCTCTTTTTCTAAAGCTATGCTTAAACTTGTGAGAATATTTCTATCGTCATCGATAAGAGCAATTGTTTGTTTATTCATACTTTTATATAAAAATACTAAATTGTTCTAATTTGGGCAATGGTATTTAAATTATTGAAGTGTGCCCCAATTATCACCTATATTTATATCAACTGTCAAAGGTATCGAAAATGAATGTTGATCACTTTTCGCAACACTTGTCATTTCTTCGATTATAATTTTACTGATTCTTTTTGACTCATTTTTAGGAGTTTCAAAAATTAATTCATCATGGATTTGTAATAACATTTTAGTATTTTGAATTTTTTGTTCTTTAAGTTTTTTTGATAATCTAATCATAGCTAGTCTCATAATTTCTGATGCTGATCCTTGAATTGGGGCGTTTATCGCTGCTCGCTCTTGAAAATTTCTAACATTATAATTTTTATCGTTGATACTTATAAAATGAGATCTTCTTCCAAAAATATTATTCACAAAGCCACTTTTCCTGCAAAATTTTATTGTTTCATCCATATAAACTTTAATTTCTGGAAATTTTCCAAAATATGCATTTAAGAATTCCTCTGCCTCAAAATTACTTACATTAATTTGTTTTGCTAATCCATATTGAGAAATTCCATAAATTATGCCAAAATTTATCGCTTTTGCTTTTCTTCTCTGATCTTCACTTACTTTTTTTAAATCAACATCAAATATCTGGCTAGCAGTTAACGAGTGAATGTCTTCGTTATTTTTAAAAGCTTTTTTAAGTTCTTTTACATCTGCTAAATCTGCTAAAATTCTCATTTCAATTTGGTTGTAATCTGCAGATATTAAAATGTGATCTTTTTCTGCTATAAAGGCTTTTCTAATATCTTTTCCATCATCTGATTTAATAGGAATATTTTGCAAATTTGGGTCACTGGAAGCCAATCTACCAGTTGTAGTAGCAGCTAGTAAAAAAGAGGTATGAACTCTTTTTGTTATGGGATTTATATGCTCAGGTAAAGTATCAGAATATGTATTTTTCAATTTTGATAATTGTCTCCAGTCCAAAACTAGTTGTGGAAATTTGTGACCCTTAAATGCTAGATCCTCTAATACAGATGCACTAGTAGCAAAACTTCCCTTTTTAGTTTTTTTTAAGATTAGCTATTTTTAAATCATTATAAATTATTTCACCCAATTGTTTTGGAGATGCAATATTAAATTTTTTTTTAGATAACTTAAAAACTTCTTTTTGTATTTTTTCAATTTTTTTTTGAAATTTAAGTGATAAAGTTTTAAGAAATTTGTTATCTATTTTGATACCTTCTATTTCCATAAATGCCAAAATCTTAATCATTGGTTTTTCAAATATTTCATAAATGTGAGATATTTTTTCGATCTGAAGGCTCTTTTTAAATTTTTTATATAATCGAAAGGTTACATCTGCATCTTCGGCTGCATAGTCTTTTGCTTTTTCAATATTGACCTCGCTAAATTTTATCTCTTTCTTACCTGATCCTACCAAATCTTTAAAAGTAATTGTTTTATGATCTAAGTGAATTTCAGCTAGTGTGTCCATGTTATGTCTATTTCTTCCTGCATCTAAAACATATGACATTAACATTGTGTCTTCTATTGAATTAAGTTCAATCCCATGTTTAAAAAAAACTATAAAATCAAATTTTATATTTTGTCCTATCTTTTTAATACTTGGGTCCTCTAATAAAGGTTTTAATTTTTTTAAAACAGAGTTTTTATCTAAACATTTTTCTGATTTATGACCAATTGGTATATAACAAGCTTTACCCAAAACAGAACTCAGCGAAATTCCAATCAAATTTGCTTGATGAGGGTCAAGAGAACTTGTCTCAGTATCCACTGCAACTTCACCAACTTCTTCTGCATCTTTAATCCAAGAATCAATTTCATCAATATTATTTATTAAATAATATTCTTTTTTGTTTATAGAATTTTTTTTTTCCTTTATTTCATTTTGATCTTTAATAGCTAAAAAATCAGGTTCTCCATAAATAGATATCGCTGAACTCAACAATCTATTAAATTCCATTTCTCTTAAAAATTTATAAAGTTTGTCTTTATCAATTTCTTTAAGTTTAAATTCATCTAAATTTCTATCAATTGGAGCATCGTTTTTTAAAGTTACCAACCTTTTACTTACTAAAGCTTTATCTTTATTCTCAATTAATGTTTGTCTTCTCTTATTTTGTTTGATCTCATCTGCAGAGTCCAAAAGTTTTTCTAAAGTTCCATACTTCTTGATTAATTCAGCTGCCGTCTTAACTCCTATTCCAGGAACTCCTGGAACATTATCACTGCTATCTCCTGCTAAAGATTGAACGTCTATAACCTGATTTGAGCTAACCCCAAACTTTTTTGTTATATCATCTTCCGATATAAACTTATTTTTCATTGGATCATAAATTCGAACATTCTTTTTATATAATTGCATTAAATCTTTATCAGAAGATACAATAGTTACTCTTGCACCTTTCTCTAAAATTTGATTAACATAAGTTGCAATTAAATCATCTGCCTCATAATTAAGAAGTTCGACAGAAGGTAAATTGAAAGCAAGTACAGATTTTCGTATGTATTCGAATTGAGGAGCTAAATCGTCTGGAGCTTCTGCTCGATTGGCTTTATAATCATTATAAATTTCATTTCTAAAAGTTTTTCTAGCTGAGTCAAAGATAACTGCAAAATGAGTCGGTTTTTGTAAATTACTATCTGATTTTGAGTCTTCAAGTAGTTTAAATAACATGCTACAAAAACCACTTACAGCCCCAGTGGGTAATCCATCACTTTTTCTCGTTAGTGGCGGTAAAGCGTAATACGCTCTAAAAATATAACCTGATCCATCAATTAAATAAAAATGATCATTTTTTTGAATTTTACTCATTATAATTAATATAGATTATAGATTAAAATAAGAGTATTATTTTTTATGGAACTAATAAAGCAAAATTCTCAAATAAGAATAATAAAATCATTAATTATAATTTTTTTAGGTTCTATAATTTTAGCTATATCCGCAAAAATAAAGATACCTTTTTATCCAGTACCAATGACTATGCAAACTTTTGTTGTTCTTTTCTTAGGTATAAGTTTTGGATTTAAAATTGGACTAGCAACAATAAGCTTGTATTTACTAGAGGGTATCTTGGGATTGCCCGTTTTTTCTAATTCCCCTGAAAGAGGAATAGGTTTAGCTTACTTTACCGGGCCAACAATGGGATATCTAATTGGTTTTCTTTCAGCTTGTTTTTTAGTTTCCTTTGTTAAAAGTGAAGATAATTTTTTAATTATTTTCATAAAAATTATTTTATCTGTTTCTACAATTTATCTTTTGGGTATTATTTGGTTAGCAACATTAATTGGATGGGACAAACCAATCTTTGAATTAGGTGTTTTGCCCTTTTTACTAGCTGAGTTTTTTAAGATCACTTTATTGACAATCTTGTCAAAAAAAATATTAAAATTAAGAAAATTTATTTAGGTGATCTTTTAGAAAGAATTCTTTGTAAAGTTCTCCTGTGCATTTTTAATCTTCTTGCGGTCTCTGAAACATTTCTATTACATAACTCAAATACTCTGTGAATATGTTCCCATTTTACTCTATCAGCTGACATAGGATTTTCTGGTGGGGCAGCTTTTTTGGATGGATCTGCTAATAGTGCTTTTTCTACATCATCTGCATCAGCTGGTTTTGCCAAGTAATCTATTGCACCCTCTTTAATAGCAGCTACCGCCGTAGGAATATTTCCATAACCCGTTAACATAATAATTCTACTTGATGAATTATTAGATTGAATTTCTTTTACAACCTCGAGACCATTGCCATCTCCTAATCTCAAGTCTACTACTGCAAAACCAGGTTTTTTGGCTTTAACAGAATCTATGCCTTTTTTTACACCTTCAGCTTGAATAACTTCAAATCCCTTCTTTTCCATCGCTCTAGCAAGTCTTTCCCTAAATGGGTTGTCATCATCTACGATTAAGAGGGATTTATTCTCAAAATCACTTAAATTTTGCAATGTTCCTTCATTTTTCATGTTTCCAATATGGTCATTTTTTTCCACAATTCAATAGGTCATTATTTTCTTTACATTAGATAACTATTGAATTAATTGCACGAAATATTAAAGTTTTTTAATTAAAAAGACTTTTTTTTTATTAAATTTTTTTTGGGGGGCATATTAGATGCAAAAATTTAAGTCAGTTGAAGATTTAGTTAATCAACTGAAACCAGAAAAACCAGTTTATTGTATTAGAAAGAATTCAATTCTTTCTGCATCAAAATTTTTCCAAAAAAAATTTCCAGGTAAAATTCTTTATGCTGTGAAAACTAATCCAAATCCTGAGGTGATTAAAACTCTTATTAAAAGTGGGATTAATCAATTTGATGTTGCTTCTGTTGAAGAAATTAAATCCGTAAGAAAATTTAGTCAGAAAGCAAAATGCTCATTTATGCATACTGTAAAAAGCCGTGAAAGTATAAGAGATGCATATTTCAAGTATAACATAAAAACATTTGCTCTAGATACAAAAGACGAGTTAATCAAAATTATTGAAAGTACTAGTGGAGCTAAAGACCTTGAACTTTTTGTAAGAGTCGCAGTTTCAAATGAACATGCTGAAATTGATTTATCAAAAAAATTTGGAGCACTGAATACAGAGGCAGCAGGATTATTAAGACTTGTAAAACAATATTCTAATAAAATTGGATTAAGCTTTCATGTTGGATCTCAATGTATGCATCCTATATCTTACGCGAAAGGAATTACTGAAATAGGAAATATAATTAAAAAAACTAAAATAATACCTAATTATATAAATGTAGGGGGAGGTTTTCCAACTATATATCCAGATTTAATTCCTCAATCCTTAGACAACTATTTCGATGAAATAATTAAGGGCTTAGATAATTTGAAACTTGATAATTTACCTCAAATTATATGTGAGCCTGGTAGATCTTTAGTTGCAGAAAGTGGATCAACTATTGTGAGAGTTAATTTAAGAAAAAAACAAAAACTTTATATTAACGATGGAACTTATGGTACACTTTTTGACGCTGGAACTCCTAATATTGTTTATCCATCAAAAATGATTAAGAATAGTTCAAATAAGATTATTTCAAAAAAACTTACAGCTTTTGATTTTTACGGTCCAACCTGTGACAGTATGGATTATATGAAAGGACCATTTCTTCTTCCAAACAATATTCGGGAAAATGATTATATCGAACTTGGACAATTGGGAGCTTATGGATTAACTTTTAGAACACAATTCAATGGTTTCTTTTCTGATGAAATTTATGAGGTTGAAGATTGTCCTATAATGAGCCTCTATAATAAAGAGATTAATAAAGCTACTTTAGTTGCTTAATGGCTGAAAAAAAAGTAGGTCACAATAGTAAAAAAGATTTTCTTAAAAAAACTGTTGAGCATATAGATATAACTTCATTCGACTCCAGAAAAATAATTTCTTCAATGGAAAAAATGTCTTTTGTTTCAAGAGAAACTGCAAATGCAGCAAATATTTATAATGAGATGCTGAAAGATAAAGATTGTACAATTTTTTTAACTTTAGCTGGATCAACGTCAGCAGCTGGATGTATGAATATTTATAAAGATTTAGTAAAATATAATATGGTTGATGCAATAATAGCAACTGGAGCCTCTATAATTGATATGGATTTTTTTGAAGCCTTGGGATTCAAACACTATCAAGGTTCTCAATTTCAAGATGACACAGAATTAAGAAAAAATTATATAGACAGAATTTATGATACTTATATCGATGAGGATGAACTACAAGTATGTGATAAAAAAATTTGTGAAATCGCAGATAATTTAGAACCTAAAAGTTATACATCTAGAGAATTTATTTATGAAATTGGTAGATACTTAAAAGAAAATTCAGTTAAAAAAGACTCACTAATAGAAACAGCATTTGACAATAATGTTCCAATATTTTGTCCTGCTTTTACAGATTCTAGTGCTGGTTTTGGATTGGTTATCCACCAAGAAAAAAACCCAAAAAATCATATAACCATAGACTCAATAAGAGAATTTCGAGAATTAACAGAGATTAAAATTCAATCTAAAGGATCAGGTCTTTTTATGATTGGAGGTGGAGTGCCAAAAAATTTTATCCAAGATACTGTGATCTGCGCAGAATTATTAGGAAAAGAAGTTGATATGCATAAATACGCAATACAAATAACAGTTGCTGATTCAAGAGATGGTGCTTGCAGCAGTTCAACTTTAAAGGAGGCAAGTTCATGGGGCAAAGTTGATATTACAAAAGAACAAATGGTATTTGCCGAAGCAACTAGTGTGCTACCACTGATTGCTAGTGATGCCTTTCATAAAGGTGAATGGAAAAATAGAAATAGAAAAAATTTTTCTAAAATTTTTGGATAAATAAATTGAAATATCTATCAAATAAAAAAGGTTTTCTTGGAATTGATAATAAATTTAAATTTAAGGAAAAAGTTGTTATTGTTCCTTTTGGCTTAGAAAAAACTGTGAGTTATGGCGGAGGTACCAGAAATGGTCCAAAAGAAATAATAAAAGCTTCTCATCAAGTAGAGCTTTATGATGAAGAATTGAATTGCGAGCCTTACAAGAAGATAGGTATCAAAACTTTAAGACCTTTCAAAATTAATAAAAATATAAATAAAGCTTTAAAAAAGATGTCAGCCGTTAATAAAGAAATTTTAGACAAAAAACTTTTTCCAATGACATTTGGAGGTGAACATTCAATAACTCCTGGATGTATAGAGCCTTTTGTTAAAAGATTTAAAAAAATTTGCTTATTACACTTTGATGCACACGCAGACTTAAGACATAGCTATAATGGAGAAAAATTTTCTCATGCCTCTGCAATTAGAAGATGTCTGGATCATAAAAATGTATCTATAATTTCATTTGGAATAAGAAATATTTCAGAAAGTGAAATTCCTTTTTTAAAGAAGAATAAATCGAGAATAAATATTTTTTGGGCCAAAGACAAAGCTAAATGGGATATGAAAAATTTTAAAAAATTGATAAAAAATAAAACTGTTTACTTAACGTTTGATGTTGATGGATTAGACTCAAGTATTATGCCAGCTACTGGTACCCCTGAGCCTGGTGGATTACTTTGGGATGAAACTTTAAGTATAATTAAAATTGCTGCTAAAAATTCAAATATAGTAGGTGCGGACATTAATGAGTTATCTCCAATAAAAGGGTTTAACTCTTATAATTTCTTGGTCGCAAAATTAGCTTATAAGATTTTAACTTACAAATATTTATACTAAACTTAAATAGGTCTAAATGTTTTTAATAACAATCTAAATGGGATTAACATTACAAGAGCTACAAATATTTTAACTCCTAAATCTCCAAGTGCAAGTGTAAACCACGGCATACTTGTTCCATAAAAAGAGATTGAAAAAAATAAAAATGTATCAATTGTTGATCCTATAATTGAAGAGGTTAATGGAGCTATAAACCATTTTTTTCTTCTCAAATTATCAAATATTTGCACATCTATAAGTTGGGCAGTCAAAAAAGCAGCCCCAGATCCAATTGCAATTCTAATCGATATAAAATCTGCAAAATCTGTAGAAAATAAAACTGTAAAACCTATACCTAATAAAAAACCAAAATATACAATTTTCCTTGCAACAAATTTTCCATAGGATCTATTTGCTAAATCTGTAATTAAAAATGCAATCGGATAACTAAACGCTCCATAAGTTAATACTTCATTTAAACCATAAAAATTCACAGGAAACTGAACAAGATAATTTGAAGTTAAAACAATTACTCCCATCAAAATTGATAGAAAAATAAAAGGTTTATTCATTAAACAGTTTTAGATTGAACTATTTTTTTTTGATATGGAGATTTGATTAATAAACTTTTTTTTAGTTTTTTTAATCTTGGAGATAAATTTTTATTTTTGACACTTTTTAAAAATTCATCAAAACTACCTTTTTTATCTACTGATCTAACACCTGCGTTACTAACTGTTAGCTTCAAACTTCTTTTTAAAAGCTCACTTGTAAACTTCACTTTTTTTAAGTTTGGTAGAAACCTCCTTTTAGTCTTATTGTTAGCATGACTAACATTGTGACCTTTCATAGGTATTTTTCCAGTTAATTCACATTTTTTTGACATAAAACAGGGTCTATATAAGATGAGATATTGATGACGTCAAGTTTAATACATTTAGGTATTTGTTTTTTTTCCTACAATTTCACTAAAATTTTTGACGCTATCTTTTAACAACAATTCTCTTAACTCCTTTTTAATCATACTTACAATATTAGGACCTCGGTAGACCATACCAGTATACAACTGTACGTAATTTGCTCCAGCTAAAAATTTTTCATATGCGCTAGCACCAGAGTCAACTCCACCTACTCCTATGATCTTAATTTTACCTTTTAATAATTTATAAAATTTACTAATTAAAATATTTGATTTAATCTTAATTGGTTTTCCTGATAGTCCCCCCTTTTGATGTTTTTGAATATTTATTAAGCTTTCTCTTGTTGAGTCTGATGTATTAGAAATTATTATTCCATTCACATTATTTCCTAAGAGCACTTGTGATATCTCATCAATTTCACTGTCGATAATGTCTGGGGATACTTTTACAACAATGGGAATTTTTGAATTAAGGTTTTGTTTCTCTTTTTTAATATCTTTAAGTAAATTATCTAATTGTTTTTGATTATGAAACTTTCTCAAATTTTCTGTATTAGGAGATGAAATATTAATTGTAATATAATCCGCCACTTGATGAAAAATTTTAAGACATTTCAAATAATCTTCTATCCTATTTTCTGAGTCTTTATTAGGACCAATATTGACTCCAAGTATTCCAATTTTTTTATTTTTTTTAATTTTGTTGATTATGTTTTCCGCGCCAAGATTATTAAAACCAAGTCTATTAATTAGTGCCTCATCTTCAACTAGCCTGAAGACTCTGGGTTTTGGATTTCCATATTGTTTTAGTGGTGTAATAGTTCCAACTTCAACAAAACCAAATCCTAATTTAAATAAAGAATTATAAACCTCTGCATTTTTATCAAATCCAGCAGCCATACCAATAGGATTTTCAATATCTTTTCCAAATAATTTAGTTTCAAATAAGGGATCATATTTATTTTCATCTGGTAAGTTAGGGATGAAATTGAATTTTAATGACTTTATTGCTAAATTATGAGCTGTCTCAGGGTCTAACTTAAAAATTAATGATCTTATATTTGAAAACATTATTTAATTTTATTTCTTATAAGATCTTTTGTCTCTTTAACACCAAAAAAACTTATAAAAAATCCCATTCTCGGTCCATTTTCGTCACCAAATACAACTTCATAAATTAATCTAAACCAATCTCTTAAGTTTTTTGAATAACCATTTTCTTTTCCTGTTGTATAAATTAATGTTTGGATATCTTCGGGAGCCATTTCATCATTACAATTATCAAGTTTTTTAATTAAAGCTTCTAGAGCTATTTTTTCATCACTATTTGGTTTTTTGTATATTTTGTTTTTTTTTAAAACATCATTAAAATATTTAATTGCATATCCGACTAATTTATCAAAAATTGGATGGTCTTTTTCTGAAATATCTTTTTTATATTTCTTTACAAATTTCCAAAGAAGATCTTTGTTATCAGCATTACTTGTTTCAACTAAGTTTAGAAGCATTGAAAAAGACATAATCATTTGTTCTTTTGGTACATTGCTATTATGAACGTGCCAAACAGGATTCATTAAAAGTTGTAATTCATTTTGATTTTTTGTTTTTTCTAATAACTCTAAATACTCATCAACAGTTTTTGAGACTATTTCTTTATACAATTTTTTTGCTCTTTTTGGATTTTGATACATGTATAAAGATAAACTTTCTGGGGATGCATATTCAAGCCACTGATCTATTGTGATGCCGTTTCCTTTTGATTTAGAAATTTTTTCACCTTTTTCATCTAAGAATAGTTCATAAGCGAATCCAGAAGGATTTATTTTACCCATTAGTTTTATGATTTTTGATGATAAAATTGCACTTTCAATCAAATCTTTTCCATACATTTCAAAATCTACATCTAAAGCGTACCATCTCATGGCCCAATCAACTTTCCATTGAAGTTTACAGTTTCCATCTAAAATACTTTTTTCTAATTCCTTGCCATTATTATTAAAAGTAATCTTGAAATTTTTTTTATCGATGTCTTTTACTGGAATTTCGAGAACTTGACCAGTTTCAGGGCAAATAGGTAAAAAGGGACTATAAGTTTTTTGACGTTCCTTTCCTAAAGTGGGTAAAATTATATTCATGATACCATCATAATTCTCCAAAATAATTTGCAGAGTTGAATTAAAAAAGCCTGATTTATAAAGATCAGTTGAGCTTTTAAAATTATATTTAAAATTAAAATTATCTAAAAAATTTTTTAACATTTGATTATTATGTTCACCAAAACTGTTAAATTTTTTAAAGGGATCTGGAACTTCAGTGAGAGGTTTGTGTAAATTTTTCTCTAATAAATCTTTTTGTGGTACATTATCTGGAACTTTTCTTAAACCATCCATGTCATCTGAAAATGTGATAATTTCTGTAGGAAGATCAGTTAGGTGTTTAAGAGCGTTAACTATCATAGATGTTCTCGCAACTTCACCGAATGTTCCTATATGAGGAAGCCCACTAGGCCCGTATCCAGTTTGAAGAATAATTTTTCCTTTTTTT